>JBDTQH010000101.1:0-2515 GCA_039932335.1 Chloroflexota bacterium | reverse complement strand
ATGACGTCAAGTCAGCATGGCTCTTACGTCCAGGGCTACACACACGCTACAATGGTCGTTACAGCGAGAAGCCACCCGGCGACGGGGAGCGGACCTCTTAAAGACGGCCTCAGTTCAGATTGCACTCTGAAACCCGAGTGCATGAAGTCGGAGTTGCTAGTAACCGCGTGTCAGCATAGCGCGGTGAATATGTTCCCGGGTCTTGTACACACCGCCCGTCACGTCATGGGAGTTGGCAACACCTGAAGTCCATGAGCTAACCCTTCGTAAGAAGGGAAGCAGTGGCCGAAGGTGGGGTTGATGACTGGGACGAAGTCGTAACAAGGTAGCCGTAGCGGAAGCTGCGGCTGGATCACCTCCTTTCTAGGGAGTTCATCACCTGCATAGAGGGTTCGCCTTCTCCTCAGGTGTGATCCCAGGTCAACCACCAGTCGTAAGACCGGTGACCTACCTGTTGGTCGAAAGACTAACGAAAATAGGCTGGAGACTGTTCTAACCCAACAGCCCAACCTAAGATGAACACTAAATCTGGCCTTTCATGTTTCATTGTGCCTCTCTCCACTCTTCAGTTGTAAAAGGCAATGTAAAGCGTCTACAGCAATGTAGGCGCTTTTTGCTGTCCCCTCATTATGTACACGCTGTATAATATTAGCTCAACCTTACCCCAGGAGCAGAGCCACGTCCGATCTGAAACAGCCGGTCAGAAGCCCCCAAAACTTCGATACAGGCGCTGATATCTCTAGCTCGACCTGGGGTCCGCTGGCGGTAACAGTGTTCCGCTGGCTCTGGATAGCGTCGGTTGCATCGAACATAGGCACATGGATGCAAAACGTGGGCGCGTCCTGGTTGATGACCATTCTCACCCCCTCCCCTATCCTCGTGGCTCTCATGCAAACGGCCACCAGCCTGCCTGTCTTTCTCGTGGGCCTTCCCGCCGGCGCAATTGCCGATGTGGTCGACCGCCGAAAGTTGCTCCTCGTCAGCCAGAGCTGGATGCTCGCCGTTGCAATAGTGCTCGGCATAGTTACCACTCTGAACCTGATGTCGGCAGGGTTGCTCTTGCTGCTCACCTTCTTGCTCGGTCTCGGATCAGCGCTCAACGCACCGGCATGGCAGGCAATCGTCCCTGAGCTCGTGGGCCGACGTCTGGTCGCTTCTGCGGTTACCCTGAACAGTATGGGCTTCAACCTGGCACGCGCGGTTGGCCCGGCTCTTGGCGGCGTTATCGTCGCGGCATCCGGACCTGGCGCGGTCTTTTTGCTCAACGCGGTATCCTACCTGGGCGTTCTGATAGTGGTCTTTCTATGGCGCAGGCAGCCCACAAAAATCATTGGCCCACCGGAAAACGTGCTTGGGGCCATTGCTGCGGGCACTCGCTACGCGCAGCATAGCCCTTCTCTCAGAGCCGTGTTGATGCATGCCGCTGTCTTTATTATCTCTGCCAGCGCGCTCTGGGCGCTCCTCCCGGTAGTGGCGAAACACGATCTCGGCCTTGACGCAGGTGGTTATGGTCTTCTCCTCGCCAGCCTGGGTTTCGGTGCGATTATCGCCGCACTGATGTTGCGCCGCCTGAACGAGATTATGTCAACTGACCAGTTGATCATGGTGACCACTGTAGCCTTCACTGTTGCCATTCTTGCGCTGGGCTTTGTGCACAACATCGTACTGCTGGTGCCTTTGCTGGCGCTGGGTGGTATGGCATGGATGGCTACAATGGCGAGCTTTAACGTCTCGGCGCAGAGCGCAGCACCCGACTGGGTTCGAGCGCGGGCGCTGGGTATCTACTTGCTAGTCTTTCAGGGCGGGATGGCAGCCAGCAGCTTTACGTGGGGCGCGGTCGCAGAGTGGCTGGGAAATAGTGAAGCTCTACTGCTGGCCGCGATTCTGCTTGGGTTGAGCCTTATCACGATACCGCGCTGGCCGCTGCACAGGTTGCGGGGGCTGGATCTCACACAGGCGGAGGATCAAGGTCATCTCGAGCTTGTCATCATGCCTCGGCCGGAGGACGGCCCTGTGCTTGTGACAATCCAATACGATGTAGCGCAGATAAACCATGTGCTCTTCGTAGAAAAGATGCAACGTGTCGAGAGGGTTCGCCGCCGCACAGGCTCGCATCGCTGGGGTCTCTTCGAGGACCCGACCAACCCTGATCACTTTGTCGAGACATTTCTCGTCCGCTCCTGGGGCGAGCACATGCGCCAGCACACCCGTAACACAGTGACCGACCGACGCATCCAGGCCGAGGCGCTGGCTCTGCAGAAACCGGGTACTTCACCGGTCATTTCCCACCTGGTGTCTGCATACCCACTCGCCATGGCACCGATCAACGGGCGGGAAAATGAGCCTGTTCCTGCGCCGAACAAAGCGGAGGACACCACCCACAAATAAGCAGCCCGAGGCCTGTACCCGGCGGCCTGCTATTGCTTGCCATAGCATTGGGAATCCGGTATAATAACTGTCGCATGGGCCTGTAGCTCAGTTGGGAGAGCATCGCATTTGCATTGCGGGGGTCAGG
>JBDTQH010000100.1:0-2998 GCA_039932335.1 Chloroflexota bacterium | reverse complement strand
GTTTATGGGCCTCAAACAGGGGGCACTAGCATAGTCTGTCTGTCGGTTGGTCTGCCTGCAGCGCGGTTACGTGCCGGATGCAGGTGCCTGCGGATAGCCCACTCGGCCACGGCCAGGTTGATCACCCAGGCCGCGCCCATCAAGAGCGCTCTGCTCAGCTCACCGGGCTTGCCTGCGATCATTTCCCCGACCATCAGGACCAGGGCCTGAGTGCCCGCGCCAAGCCCGATAGCGTACGCCCGCATCATCCATGCTCTGTGCCGGGGCACGTCTCGTCGCAGGATCGAGGTGAAGCCAAGAACGATGGACACTATCATGGCCAATCCAAAGAGGAGTCGAAACGCAGAAAGCAGATCACCATCTCCCGCCGGGCGGGGATAGAAGAGGGTCATCCAGAGGGCTGAAAGTGCCACCAGCAGCCCGGCAGGTACCAGGAGCCTCCCGGCCATGCGGTGCCAGCCGGGCCTACGGCGTCGGAAAGCGGGTGAGAACTGGAACGCCCCCAGGAGGGAGAACACGCTGGCACTCACGATATGCACCATCACCGGCAGGGGAGATGCAAAGAAGCGGGCGTTGGCCGGCGTGACCGCCGTGCCGCCGGTCAGCACTGTCAGGCGCACGGCACCGGCCATCATCGGAATGGCGCTCAAGAAGAGCAGTCCGGCGATGAGCCACTTTGCCGAACCTGCTTTCGCGGGTGTTCTGCGTTTCTGAGGCGCAGGCTTCCCGACTGCCCCTACCGCTCCTACCGCTCCTACCGCGTTTACCTGCGCCGCTCCTGCTGCTCGGCCTTCATCATAGACATTACTTTTCATTTTCAGCTCCTTGAATTGATGTATGCGGTAACGTGTGCGTTTCACATCTGGCCCAGGTGGCGATTGATTAGTCAACTATCGAGATTACAATCGAGGTTACAATGCGGCGAGCGGCTATATGGCCGCTCGTCCACTTCACGCGCTTTCCAGCGACATTATCGTGCTGCGGTTTGGCTCAGTTGGGCGCTTACCTTGCCAGGCATAGTCTCGGAGGCTTGCTCCTCCGAGGCTTGCGCTCGCCGCTCTGTCAGGAGTGCATAGCCCAGGCAGGCTAGAGCTAACCCCATAGGCATGGCTGCCAGGCGCTGGATGTTGTGCGGGAAGAGCGCAGCCAGGGGGGTCAACGCAGCCGTTGCGGCAAGCAGACCGGTCGCCCAACGCGGCAGGATGCCGGCGCGGAATATCGCGATGCCAAACAGCAGGCCGCCGAGTATATATCCTCCCCCTACTACCAGCTGATATATCGCGGGGGCGGCCCCGAGATCAACTTCGCTCGCACGTCCATAGGAGATCCCCAGAATACCATCCACAAACTTCGGCGCCAGGCTGGCCATCGGCGGGAGGATAAAGGATTCGGTGAAGACGAAAGCTGTCTGTATCGCCCACGAGAGGCTAAAGAGGAGGAAGCCTACCAGCCCGAGCCAACCCGCCTTGTTTACGTGCCTGGCGTAGAGCCCCACAATGCCGAGTAGGAGGAGGAGGCACATGGCCGTCTTCAAACCGGTGATGATTGCCCATGCGCCGGTGTTGACCGACCCAACAACATCGGCTGGGTGGATCGGCTGAATAGCCGCGAAAATAACCCCTGCCACAATAGTTGACAGACCGGTCCACCGGATGAGGTTCGAGCCTGTTATCATTGTTGTCTTCACTTTGCTCTCCTTCATGACTGTAGTTTGGCGATCGGTATTCACGTGTTTGTCTCCTTCAATTGTTGTGGTCCTCACGACCGAGTCTGCTTTTTCGTCTATTGGTGCGGTAGCCCTGGTTGCCATCGTTATTCTCCTTTGTGCTTTTTTCTGGTTCTGAATTGTACTGACGCACTCTGTGTAACTAAGCTTCTGTCGAACTCTGGCTTTGTGGTGGATGATTACGGTCATGGTCTTGGTTGCGGGGCCTAATTATTCTTCAAATGCATATCTCCTTTCTAAGCAGCTTGCCTCAATTCGGTGCTTGACACCTTACGGATCTGTTTCGCCCGATCTGGAGCGAGTTACCGAGATCAGTGGCATGCCTAAGTCACGCACCTTTCTCAGTAGGCCATGCAGTGCAGCCTGGTCGGCCACCGTGCCCGATAAAAGCGTATCGCCGTTATCTTCAAGAGTGAGGGTCATTCCCTCAAACCTGGCGGCCCACCTGCCGGTCAGGTGCCCTTTGACCCGGACCTCATAACGTCCGGCCTCATAATGATCCTTGTAGCCCTCATTTGATGGGTATGTTTGAGTCATTCTGTGCCTCGTGCATTTGCCTCTATGTGAATAGAGCTCATGTGGTTGCGTTCGTTTTCCTCTCTGACCACAATATAAGGATCGATGTGGGGACGTGTCGTCCCCATGTGTGGGGATTGATGTGGGGATTCCTGGCATACAAAAGCCCCGTCGGACAAACCAGGCATGCGGGGAAGTGGAAATGCCGGTCTATCTAACGGGGCTAACTGGCAGGGCTAAGAGGACGCATGCCGGGGCAGCGCTCCTATCTGGTTACGTCTAGCTGTGCAAGGTGGGCCGCTACTGTGGTTAAATCAGACCCAGCTCCACCGCCCGCTTGACGGCAGCGCGGCGAGTATTGACGCCGAGCTTGCTATAGATGCGCTTTGTATGAGTGCGGAGAGTGCTCAGCGCGATTACAAGTTCGCTGGCCATCTCCGGTCCGGTAAGTTCGGACCTGAACAAGCGGAGAACCTCAACCTCACGCTCGCTTAGAGGCTCGATCAGGGCCTGCGAGGTTGCGGGGGCCTGCACGGCGGCAGGGACAGGCGAGGTGGGCGTGGTGGGGATAGGAGATTCGCCTGTGCTTTCTTGCTGCTCGGTTCTAAGTGCTGTAAGCAGCCTGCCTGCGTACTCAGGCATCATCCGGCTGGTGACACCCTCTTGCAGCAGCTGCGCCATTGGCGGGCCTTCATCCACAAACATTCGAACGTAGCCCTCCGGCTCGGCCAGCGCGAGGGCACGTTCCAGCGGCAC
>JBDTQH010000099.1:0-3240 GCA_039932335.1 Chloroflexota bacterium | reverse complement strand
CTTTCTTGTTCCATACTGGCCAGTATACCGCCCCTCCATGTTATTCGTCACTCCCAGAAAGTCATGAGGGTTGTGTAAGTATCCATCGTCCCGTATAGTGGTACACACTGCTGCCACAACATCCCCAACAATCACCAACACCTCTGGAAGTGAAAGGGTACGGGCACCGCTATTACACGCACCATCTCCACAGTAGATGGAGATAGCCTGCTTCTCGCCTCTAATGGCGAGAGCCCCATCGTCGTGGGCACGCCTGAGTGGTTTGCCTGGCTGGAGAGCGCTACTACCTTCGCCTTTACCTGCCCCTCCGGAAGGTTCACCGCCCGCAAGGAAGCGCGCACCCGGGGAGGCTTCTACTGGAAAGCTTATCACACTTACCGCGGCACCCTGCACAGGGCCTACCTGGGCAAGTCGTCCGACCTTACGCTGGACCGCCTGATCAATACCGCGTCAACTCTGTCCGTCGCACCTGCCCCCATAGGTCCATCCACTTCAGCCACAGGGGCACGTAGCTCAGACGCCCCGGTTGCTCCAACCTACCTTCTGACTACCAAACTGAATGTCCCGCCCGCACGTGCTCAACTGGTAATCCGGCCACGCTTGTTCGAGCGGCTAGAGGTTGGTCTGCGTGGCAAACTGACCCTGATTGCGGCACCTGCCGGCTTTGGCAAGACAACCCTGCTGAGTGCATGGCGTACGACGGCCGCAGGCAGCACTATGCCATTCGCCTGGGTATCACTCGACCCTGCAGATAACGATCCTATCTTATTTTGGAGATACGTACTTACCGCTATTGACGGGGTAGTACCGGGAGTCGCCAGGTCAGCCCTGAACTTGCTCCAATCTCCGCAGCCCCCACCAAGCGAAACGATCCTTGCTGCCCTGCTCAATGAAATCGCCGCTACCCCGAGTATCCCGGACAGTTTCGTCCTGGTCCTTGACGACTACCACGTTATTGACTCTCCCGCCGTTAGCCAGGCCCTCACCTTCCTGCTCGACCACATGCCACCACATATGCACCTGGTCATCACCACCCGTGAGGATCCCCAACTGCCCCTTGCGCGGTTCCGCGCCCGAGGCCAATTAACCGAGTTACGTGCCGCCGATCTCAGGTTTACCGCCTCTGAAGCAGCTGGATTTCTCAACCAGGTCATGGGCCTGGAGCTCTCAGCAGAAGATATAAATGCACTAGAAGAGCGCACCGAAGGCTGGATTGCCGGGCTACAACTGGCTGCGCTCGCTCTTTGTGACCGCGACGAACCCGACGACCGCACCCTATTCGTCCGCACCTTTACCGGCAGCAGCCGCTTCATAATAGATTACCTTGCCGAAGAAGTGCTTGAGCGCCAGCCTGAAGAGGTCCGCTCTTTCCTGCTGCAGACCTCCATTTTGGAGCGTATGTGTGCCTCGTTATGCGCCGCTGTACTCGGAGATGACTCGCCGCAAGCATCTAGACAGGTTCAGGAAATATTGGAGAAGTTGGAGCGGTCTAACCTGTTCATCGTCCCCCTGGACAACGAGCGGTGCTGGTACCGTTATCACCACCTCTTCGCCGATTTGCTGCGGCAGCGGCTACAGCACCGGCTACACGACACCACCCACAACTCTACCTCGTCTACGTCCAATAGCAGTCGAGAAGAGAGCATCGCGGAACTGCACGTACGTGCCAGCCGGTGGTACGAAGACAACGGCCTTGAGCTAGAAGCATTTCAACATGCTGCAGCCGCCGGTGACATCGAACGCGCGGTACGCCTCATTGAGGGGAAAGGAGTGCCTCTGCACTTTCGTGGCGCGGGTGTACCGGTTGTAAAGTGGCTGGGGTCGCTGCCCGCAGGAGTGTTGAATGCAAGACCCTCGTTGTGGGTGACTTATGCCTCGGCGCTTATGATGTCCGGGCAGCATAGCGCCGTCGAGGAGAAACTGCAATCTGCTGAAGCCGCCCTGCAAGGAAGCTTGCAAGGCATCGAGCCGGATGCCGCAACCCGCGACCTCATAGGGCGCATTGCCTCCATGCGCGCCACCGTGGCTGTTAACCAGCACGATGTTGAAACTCTACTTGCTCAGTCGCTACGAGCCCTTGAGTATCTCGACCCCGACAATCTGCCTCTCCGTACTGCCGCTAACTTTACGCTGGGACATGCCTATCATCTCCGGGGAGATCGTGCCGCGGCTACTCGGGCCTATGCCGAGGTCATTTCTACCAGTAAGTCGTTGGGACCTTCCATCTACACAACAGCGGCTACTCTCTGCCTGGGTCAGATACAGGAAATGGAAAACAAACTCCACCATGCGGCCGAAACCTACCGGCGCGTCATCCTCCTTGCGGGCGACCCGCCGCGACCTATTGCGTGCGAAGCGCATCTTGGCCTGGCTCGCATTTATTACCAATGGAACGATCTGACTGCCGCTGAACAGCATGGGCAACAATGCGTCGAATTGACAGGGCAAATGGACAGTGTCGATACCGTGGCGGCTTGCGGGGTGCTGCTCGCCCGTCTGAGGCTTGCTCAGGGAGATTTCCCCGGCGCAACTGCACTACTGGCTCAGGCCGAGCACTTCGTGCGCACACATAACTTCCCGTTTCGGATGCGCGACGTTATGGACCTGCAGGTGCTGAACTTGCTCGCGCAGGGCAACCTGGCGGAGGCTGCGCATCTGGCTGAGTCCCACAAAGTTCCTATGAGCCAGGCACGTGTACACCTGGCCCAGGGCGATGCAGCCACAGCCCTGTCGCTGCTGGAGCCACTGCGTCGACAAGCGGAGGCAAACGGTTGGGAGGATGAGCGGCTCAAGGTGATGGTGCTGCAGGCGGTCGCTCTACATGAGCATGGCGAACGGGACAAGGCCCTGCAGATGGTGCGAGACGCGCTTGTGCTTGCCAGGCAAGGAGGCTTCATCCGCGTCTTCGTCGATGAGGGTGCTCCCATGGCTCAGATGTTGGCTGAAGCACTCACACGTGGGATGATGCCCGACTACATAAGAACGTTACTGGCTGTATTTGACGCTGGGGAGCCGGAGCGTGAAGGGAAATCATATCTACCGCTTACTGCTCCGGCCGCTGTGGCCCACACCCTGATCGAGCCTTTGAGCCGGCGTGAGATAGAAGTATTACAACTCATGGCCCGGGGACTCTCGAATAATGAGATCAGCGAGCGACTTTTCCTCGCCTTGAGCACCGTGAAGGGACACAATCGTATTATATTCGGCAAACTGCAGGTCCAGAGGCGCACCGAAGCTGTC
>JBDTQH010000098.1:0-4791 GCA_039932335.1 Chloroflexota bacterium | reverse complement strand
CTATACATGAAACCCACAGAACAGACCCCGCTGCGTGCGCATCAGCCAGGTCCAACCCAAAAGGAGGCTCTGCCCAGACCAGTACCGGTGTTCCCTGCCGGAGGGCACATAACCAACCACCCTCCGTTATATTACTCACCCTAACCACCAGCATATAGCTGGCACAGCAGCAGGTCAGCCTCACCAATCACCACTACACTACCCACCAGGCCGACCTAGCCCTACCCCACACCCCTTTTCCTGTCCGCCTACCACGTAAGAGATACGCAATACGCAGTACGCAGTAGAGAGCAGGAGCGGTCACGATGACGCGGGGATAGTGGAGCATCGAAGCGCTCAGGGACACCGGTATTCCCCCTATATACCCTCGCAGCCGCATACCCAAAACAAGACCGTCCTTGGCGTCTTGGCGTCTTGGCGTTCCAACCCCCAACCGGCGGTTGTCAACTGACAACTGACAACGCGGTCCGCCGTCTGCCGTCTGCGGTCGTAACCGACCCCTGACACCTACCCCGTGAAAGTGCTACACTATATGGACATATCCCAACTCGACCCCGTGACCCCTCTTATGAATCCTTTCGCGCTCTGGCTTAAACAGCGCCGCAAAGAATACGGCTACACCCAGGAGCAATTAGGCGAGCTAATTGGCTATTCTGCGGCGAGCATCCGTAAACTGGAAGACGGTACCCGCCGCCCTTCGGTGCAGATCGCTCTGCTCCTTGCCGAGCATCTCGACATACCCATGTCCGAGCGCGAAGCTTTCGTCAGGTCTGCGCGTATGGGCCAGTCCCACAGCGCGCCACTTGCAGGCCAATCTCTATACACAGTTCCCATGGCAACCCAGGCAGCCCCGGCCGCTCCTTCAAGTGTCGTAGCTACCAACCTGCTTCCGTCTCGTCTCACACCGCTTATAGGGCGTGACAGCACGATTACCGAGATATGCCGGCAGCTTTTGACCGGCACTACCCGTCTGCTTACTCTCACCGGCCCTCCCGGTATCGGCAAGACGAGCCTTGCCCTCGAGGCCGCCACTATCCTCCTCACAAGCGCAGAAGAGGACGCTGACGGCTTTCGCGACGGCGTTTTCATGGTTGGCCTCGCGCCTGTATTCGACCCCGCTCTTGTCGCCTCTGAGATCGCCACCGCGCTTGGCCTGAAGGAAAGCGGCGAGCAGCCCGCACTGCAACTGCTGATGGCCCACCTCCGCGATAGCCGCACTCTGCTGGTGCTCGATAACTTCGAGCAGGTAATCGAAGCCGCAGCCACTCTCACGCGGATACTGGTGGCCTGCCCCGGCGTGACGATGCTCGTAACAAGCCGCGAGGCATTGCGCGTGCGCGGCGAGCGGGTGTTCAACGTGCCGCCCCTGGACGTGCCCGATCCTGCCGCAGCACAGCCCGCTCGCTCGCTTGAGCAATACGCCGCCGTAAGGCTCTTTGTTGAGTGCGCGGCCGCCGCTAATCCCAACTTTGAGCTGACCGATGAGAACGCCGCTGATGTTGCCACCATCTGCGCTGAACTGGACGGTCTTCCCCTTGCACTGGAGCTTGTGGCCGCCAGGGCCCGCTTCTTCTCTATGCACGAGATTGTGTCGAGGCTCGACCGAAAGCTTGACCTGACAGGCACAGGGCCGCGCGACGCGCCCGTGAGGCAACGCACCCTGCGCGGGGCCATCGAATGGAGCTACAACCTCCTGAGCGAGGGCGAGCAGCGTTTCTTTGTGCGGCTTGGCGTCTTTGTCGGCGGCTTCTCGTATCCAGCCGCAGAGGCCGTATGCAATGCTATGGGCGACCTGCATCTCGATGTGCTGGAAGGCCTGGAGTCGCTCCTGAACAAGAGCTTGCTGGATCAGGATTCGGTTGAGGTACAAGATGGCGCTGAACATGAGATGCGTTTCGTCATGCTCGCATCAATACGCGAGTACGCGCTTGAGCGACTGCAAGCGAGCGGCGAGGTAGAGAAGTTGCGGACGCTCCACGCCCAGTATTACCAGGCGCTGGCCGAGGCTGCGGAGATGCAGCTTGCAGGCGGCGAGTTGAAACTCTGGTTGGATCGCCTCAACAGGGACTACGATAACATCCGCGCTGTGTTTACATGGCTGTTCGCGCACGATGTCGAGCGGGCGCTGCGCCTGGGTTCCGTGCTATGGCGCTTCTGGGAGGTGTACGGCTACCTTGATGAGGGACGGCGCTATCTGCAAGAAGCGCTGGCGCGGAGCACCGGCACCGGCACCGAAACACGAGCCAACGCCGCGCATGGGGCCAGCCGCCTCGCCTGGCTGCAGGGAGACCTGCCGGAAGCAAGGGCGCTGGCCGAGGAGAGCCTTGAGATATGGCGCAACATGGGCAGCGAAGAAGGCAGCGCCAGGGCATTCCACAACCTCGCCATCCTGCTTGGCGCCCAGGGCGAACATGGTACGGCGCGCTCCTATTATGAGCAGAGCCTGGCACTTTGGCGAAAGCTGGGGAACCGGTTGGCGGTCACGCGCGTGCTGAACAGTCTGGGGGTGGTAGCAAGAGCAGCGGGCGACTACGAAACTGCCGTCCGGTACTTTACAGAAGGTCTGGAAATCCAGCGTAAGCAGGGCGAGAGGCGTGCAACCGCTATGCTGCTGGGCAACCTTGGGGCGGTGGCCGTTTTGCAGGGCGAATACGAGAAGGCAGAACAACTGCTTTGCGAAAGTCTGCTGATAAGGCGCGACCTGGGCTATAAAGCGGGCATCGCGGATTGCCTGGTGTGGATTGCCGGGGCTGTGAGTCCCGACGAACCGGAGCGTGCCGCTCGCCTGTTGGGGGCGGGTGAAGCCCTTTATGCCTCGCTGGGGTATACTATAGAGCCGGACGACAGAGGCATATATGACCACAATGTCGCCGTTGTGCGCGCCAGGCTGGACGAAGCGGATTTTGCGCGAGCCTCAGCCGCCGGGGCAGCTTTGGGCACGGAGCGAGCCATTGAGGAAGCGCTTGGTAGCGGGCAATTTGACTGAAACTATAATATCGCAACTTCTCCATGTAGCCCTGCTCGATTACACCATGAGCGCAGGCAATCATACGCCCCCTATCCTGGCCACCGGCAGGGACTGCTAATGCTTTCCCGGCAGCGTTCTCCCATAGGGACTTCTGCGCGCGGCGCGCTCTACTATTTCTTCTTCTATGGGGCCAGCGCAGCCTACGTACCCTTCTTCAGCGTGTTCCTGGCGCGCAAAGGCCTATCAGGTAGCGAGATCGGCCTGCTGATGGCGATCGGCCCACTTATGGCGTTCCTGGTCGCCCCGAGCCTGACCGCTCTGGCCGATAGGCACGGCTGGCGTGTGCGGATGCTCTGCGTGTCACTGGCTGCAATGGCGCTCATCCTGCTTATCGTGCCCCTGCCTGACTCTTTCGCCGGGCTTCTGCCCGTGATGGCCGTTCTCTCGCTGGTAGGCAGTCCCATCGGCCCAATTGCCGATGGCCTGGTGGCTCGCATGTCCTCTCGTCGAGGGCTTTCATACGGCAAAATGAGGCTCTGGGGCTCGCTTAGCTGGGCGGCTGTCGCGGCGATTGGTGGGGCGCTCTGGCAGGAGATGGGCTTCTTCTTCATGTTCCCTTTTGCCGCCCTGCTGATCTTACTCACAATCCCACTTGCCCGTCTCCTGGAAGAAGATGGCCCCACCGAGGCGCACGCTAAACCATCGGTACGCGTAGTCATGAGCGGCGGCAAGATGCGTGTGCTGCTGGTGGCGACTCTGGCGATGGGCTTATGTATGTCAGTGGGTGCCACGTTCGCGGGTATCTACCTGGACCAACTGGGCGGGGGTCAGCTTCTTGTGGGCTTGTTCGCGGGGGTCACGGCAGCAAGTGAGCTACCCATAATGCATTGGAGCGACCCCATCATGCGCCGCTTTGGCGGCCCCTGGACGCTGGTGCTCTCCTATGTGCTGTTCGGCGGCTCGTACCTCGGCCTTGTCCTCATAAAGGAGCCTGCTCTGCTGCTACTCGTCGCCGTGATCCAGGGAATTGGCTTTGGCCTCTTCTTGCCGACCACCGTTCGCCTGGTAGCTGACTGGACGCCGCCCGAGTGGTCATCAACCTCGCAAGGTGTGTTGAGCGCCGGTATGTGGGGTCTCGCGCCGTTGATTGCAGGGCCGTTGGGCGGCTCCGTCTACGATGCCTGGGGCGCTGAGGCAGTTTTCCTGCTCTGTGTCGCAGCGGCGGCTGTCGCGGCGCTTGTCATCGTGATAGCTTATCTTGCCGGTGTCTTCGCTTTTCGAGGTGACGTACCTGTCGGGGATCAGGTGTCACCAACCAACAACGAAGTATCAGCAACCGACAACTAGAGCGTATTCTGAACGTGATCATGATAGTGGAATAGCTGCCTTGATTCCTTGAGAGGTGAAACGCGAAGATCCCTGTATCAGGGCCTTACTACAGTGAACCCGCGTAAGGCACTCTGCTCAACGGCGCATGCCTAGTGCTACATGCTATCTCTCCAAAGAAGCAGGACCGACGGCAAGACATACATGAGCAGCCATGCACGCCACGCTAAGCCGGGAAGTAGCACCTCCCATCTCACCTGATTACTGAAGAGAAAGAACAGCACAAGCAAAAGCAGCGGCACTAGACCCAGAGCGCGGTATGTGCGGTAGCTGCTCTGGACGACGGAGGCGGGGGTAGTCTTGTGCCGCGACCTGGCAGCCGCATCGGCTGCTACGCTCGCGATAAGGACAACGCCTGCAAGGGCTACATCTACTACCCCAATCCACCCGGCGACACTGCTTGCCGGCATGAGGCTGGCGACCACCGGGAACGCAGT
>JBDTQH010000097.1:0-5122 GCA_039932335.1 Chloroflexota bacterium | reverse complement strand
TTCTTGACCATCGCTGCCATCCTTCTCTGGCTCTAGTTTGCAGATAAGACCTAGTATCAATGGAGATCGGAGCGGGTCTCCCATCTATCTCGACCATCCGGCCTGTCCGGCCTGTCCGGCCTGTCGCCTCCTGTAACTTATCTGCCACAGCAGTATCCTCCCTCCCATGCCTCAAATGCACACGCTCGCACCTTAGTATACTTCAACCCTCATCCTGCTCCTTGTGATCTGGACCCTAAAATGCATTCACAGTGCGAACCTTGCCGCTTCCACCAAGTACTGCTCAATCCCAGCCCCAACTTCGGTGCTGGCTTACACGAAGGCTGCCGCCATCAGCCTCGCCCTAACCATCACCATCTCCGCCATTTCTTTAGGGTGCGATAGCTAAGCGAACTGTGAGGGCTCTCCTCATTGTAGTGCTTGCAGTACCGCTCCACAATTACCTGAGCGTGGCGACTATAGGGGCGTGACAGCCATGATACAGCAAAATACGGAAGAATTCGTCGGTACTACTGTTTAGTAGTGGGGTTGATCCTGTGGTAAGGTGATAGCCGTCCCAGGAGGATAGCAGATGAAGGATATTGAAGGTGCTGCTCGACTTGCTGTATGACGTCGTGAAGTGTGCACCTTGAGAGATGGATGTGCTTAGCCCCTCCCCTGGGGCCATCCCATTGACAGCTTATCCTTCTCCTGATATACTTGCGCTACCCTGCTCCCATACTTTACGCGTCCGAGCACTGGCAGGTCCTGTTATGTTGGGGACGTGTATAGAGGGGAGGTGTGCTGCTATGGATAGAACTCAGGTCAGCAAATCGGTAAACGAGCATTACGGGCTCAATGACCTTGGCACGGCGTTCATCGAGGCTCTCCGAGCCGAGGGTAAAGACCCGGATAATCTCGCTTACCAGGACATTGCGATTGCGGACCACTTCCACAGCCGAGGTAAGGAAGCCACGCTGGAGCTTGCTCGTATGGCTGATCTGAAGCCGGGACGATTAGTCCTGGATGTCGGCGGCGGGATAGGCGGTCCAGCGCGATTGCTAGCTGCCGAGTTCGGCTGCGTTGTAACGGTGCTCGACCTGACGGAAGAGTACTGCCGCGTGGGTGAGATGCTCACAGCCCGCACAGGCCTCAGTGATAAAGTCACGTTCAAGGTAGGTAACGCCCTCGATATGCCCTATCCGGATGGGAGCTTTGACGTGATTTGGACACAGCATAGCTCAATGAATATTGCAGATAAGGAACGCCTCTACTCGGAGGCACACAGGGTGCTGCGTCCCGGTGGTCGACTGGCCATACTCGAGATCATGGCGGGACCTGAGCAGCCTATCCACGTTCCGGTGCCTTGGGCAGACACCCAGGAGATCAGTTTCCTGCGCCCCGAGGCTGAGATGCGCGCCCTTATTACGGCAGCCGGCTTCAAGGAGGCCGCCTGGATTGATGTGACGCAGATCACCCGGGAATGGCTCCAGCAGCGCGCGGCTGCTGCCGCTGCTGCTGGTCCAAGTGGCCCTCCTCCATTGGGGACGCACATACTGTTGAAGGACAAGTCCGGCACGCCGAACAAGAACGTCCTGGATAACGCGACCGAGGGGCGCATCGTATTTATTGAGGCGGTATTCGATCGTCTATAAGGACGGACGGCGCTCGTTCTAAAAGACTTCCTCGTTGAGGCATTCATCTCGAAACTTGCCGTTGAAACTCTCCCCATACCCGTTCTCCCACGGGTGGCTTGTTGCCTGGTGCTCCTTCTCCACTCGTCCAGGCTATACCAGACTCACGTTTTGTTTAGCCTAGTTTTCGGGGTTCAGGCCAATGCACACTAGCATGAATAACCTGCTTAGAACGCAAGTAGCAGGCACATGAATACTAACTACTCGACACTATTTTCGGAAGCGACGGGATTTGCATCCGCCCGCTCAGCCTAGTATTAGGTATCGGAAAGGCATATCAAAAAGGAAGGGTTTTGGTGCTCCTATTTTCAGTACCACAAACGACCGATTCTGGCGCTTCATAATTCGACTAGTACCTTGCGGAGTGAGCTATTCCGACCTCATCCGATGTAACGACATGATCTGATCATGCTGGGCGTTTGCCGCGACCGAACGGTTGGTTAAGCGTACGAAGGGTCAGGAGCACTTGCGCAGAATGACTATAGACTATTGAAACCTGCTAAGAAGGAGTAGCTTTGGCGGCTCACCCAATATTACGCACGATTTTAGCTCGGGTGTATAGAGCACCCGAGCTTTTCGTTTGGGTTTGACGGCCAAGTTGACGGCCAAACTTTGAAAAGACTACTGATCCGCGCTACAGAGCCAGGGATAAGGCAAGTAAGCTGAGCCAACCGAATAACTTCGGGACTGGCGGATCTTGCTTGGCCAAACGGGATCCGTCAGTACAAATAGAGCGCCAGGATGAGCTCTTCCCGGGACCAGAGGCTGCCATACTTGCCTGCCTACTTATTAATCTAACCATATGCTGTTTCAGACGTTCAGCACGCAATCCTGTGGCACGGAATAGAGCTAGTTGGGACGAGCAGGCGCTGGTATATGAATTGGCATGGTTGTGGTGTTGCCTCAAACCTGCACGTTGTGCCCAGCAAAATTACCTTCCCAAAGCTTCACTGTACATGTGCGGCGTAGAAAGTTCTTCCACAATTGAGCATTGGCGAATGCATCTTCATCCGGGCTGAAAAGAGCGAAGACCGAGCGAGAAGCCACCAGGATCATCTTCTCCTTTGCCCTGCTAATAGCTACGGTCAGCCGGTTGGGGTCGTACAGGAACTTGCCCGCAGCCAGCAGGTAGTCGCGATCGCTCTCCGTGGCACTGTAGACGACGGCTGTACGCTCCCCACCCTGGAAGCGCTCGACCGTGTCCACTGCCGACAGCAGCACCGCGCCCGTTTCAGGGTCAAGCACCCGCAGTTGAGGGAACCCCGTCTGCATTGCGCCAGGAGAAAGCCGGCTGACGAGGTCTACAACCAGGTCGTTGTCCGAGACTCGTCTCCCGGAAAATTCATCAGCCAGGTTGCGCGTTGGGTAGTGCGCTGAAACCTCAGCCTCGACCTTCTCCTCGAACGATTGGCCCGATCGGGTCAGCAAAGCGGGGATTGTTTGAGTATAGACACCATATTCCTCGAAGAACTTGCGCCTGTGTGCACGCTCGTGAAGGCGCAAGCGTAAATAACGCTGGCATTGCTCCAGCCGTATGAACTGTGAGATGTCAGTGGGTGATATCTTGTATGGTGGTTGCGGGGTTGTAGCTGACGTGAGAGAAAGAGCGTAGGTAGGCTCTTTGGCAGGGTCTGGAAGCTCAATGGGTAAATCGTCGTCCGGCATGTGAGAAGCCTCCTGAATAAAATGACAGAGAGGTGGAGGTGGTACGGCCCAGTAATTAATGGCACCTGACCGCGATTTCTAAGTACAAGATATGGACCTGTACATACATAATAGAAGTACTGGCACCTTACGTGAAGAAATATAACAAGATTGCCAAGTGAAGGCAACAAAGTCGGCAGCAAACGGCTCGATAACTCGGTACATTGGCTGAGACAGTAGATGCATTAGGTATATGCGGAGGAACCAGACGATGGCGGATTCAAATGAAAAGGATGTGCGCGATCCTCAGAAGAAGAAGTAACAAGACCATGAACGTCACCGATCCTCTTGGGAAGGTATGGCCGAGGTGGAGTTAGAGTATGCCAGGCGAGCAGGCGACCACGACCATTTGCGCTGCACCGCAACATTAATAGGTGCGGCAGAGAGCGCCCGGCGAATACTCCGCACGCAGATAAGCCCGGTGAGAGCTTCTGTTCGTGAGCGACTGGTCTCGGAGGTGCAATCACAGCTTGCTAGTGCAGAGTATGAGCGGGCGTATATGTGCGGCGGGGCGATGAGTCTGGAAGTAAAGATGCTCTCCCATAACGAGGAACATCACGGATCGGCATGCAGTTGAAGGGAAATAGCAGCCTCTCACAATTTCACGATACTTTCCCATCATAAGTATATCAGATCGGCCCTCTGCAAAAAACCGTCCACGGTATGATTTCTTCGGCAGGCACTATTGTTATACTAAGCGGACTATCACCAGCCACCTGCCTCGTCCAGGAGATGCTTGCATGGAAGAACTACGATCAATTCAATGAAACTGTCGAAGAAGGAATCGCCAGAGGAGGGGGAATTATGGGTTCATATGTGCTTGGTATTCGGGATATTGATAAAACAAGACTAAACGTTGCTGGGGGTAAAGGCGCGAACCTGGGAGAACTTACCAGGATTAAAGGAATAAGCGTGCCGGATGGCTTTTGTATTTCTACTGAAGCTTTCAAAAGAGTCATCGAGGAAGAGCCGTCGATTAACGAGTTACTTGGTCGGTTATCGCTTCTAAAGGTGGAGGACCGGGAAAAGATCAGCGAACTAAGTGGCGAGATTTGCAGGGTCATCGAAGGGATAGCGATCCCACACGACATTTGTGAAGAGATTGCCCGCTTCCTCTCCAGGTTCGGAGAAGAAAGCGCCTATGCAGTACGGTCGAGCGCAACTGCAGAGGATTTACCGACGGCCTCCTTTGCAGGCCAGCAGGATACTTATTTGAACGTTACTGGAAAAGAGGCAATCCTGAAGCACATCAGCAAGTGCTGGGCATCGCTATTTACCGAGAGGGCAGTAATTTACCGCCTGCAAAACGGCTTCGACCACCGTAAGGTCCAGCTAGCTGTGGTTGTTCAGAAGATGGTCTTCCCGGAGGTGGCAGGAATTTTGTTTACTGCCGATCCCGTCAATTCGAACAGGAAAGTGCTATCCATCGATGCCGGCTTCGGACTTGGGGAGGCCCTCGTGTCCGGCCTGGTGAATGCCGATAACTACAAAGTGCGTAACGGCGAGATTATTGATAAGAAGATACCCACCAAGAAACTGGCTATTTATGCCATAAAGGATGGTGGTACGAAAGAACAGGAGATTGAGCCTGACAGGCAGAACAGGCAAGCGCTGACGGATGAGCAGATCTTGGAGCTTGAGCGCATAGGCAGAAAGATCGAAGCGCACTTCGGCAGCCCCCAGGACATCGAGTGGTGTTTGGCTGATGATACCTTTTATGTCGTCCAGAGTCGGCCAATCACTAC
>JBDTQH010000096.1:0-6658 GCA_039932335.1 Chloroflexota bacterium | reverse complement strand
CTTGCAACGGAGGCAACTCTGGTGCTCGTTTTGGCAATGCCGCCGCTTTCCATTCCCAGTATGTCCCTGTACATGGAAGCGACCGGCTACCAGATATATGCGGACGCCTGGGAGGCAGATTACCAGCGCCTAACGCGGTACGTGGACGAGAAAGCGAATGCTTTGCGGGCCTGTGGACTGCAGGTCGAAACGCAGCTAGCGCAGGGCAATCCGGCTGAGGTGATACTGAAGGCTGTCGACGACTCTGACCCTGACCTGATCGTCATGTCGACACATAGTGGAGGTAGCTCGAACTCGGGCGCACTTCGGGAGATCCAAGAATTGCTGCTTGGCAGTGTGGCTCTCAAGATGGTGCAAGAGGCATGGCTGCCGGTGCTACTGATCCCGGTAAGGGAAACGTCCTCCGCCCAGGTAAGCGTTGGCGAATTTGCAGAAGCGTCCCTGGACGAGTTGCAGGACGTGCATAGCGAACTTGCTCCGGTAGCTAATGTGGAGCCGATGACTGCTGTAGAGCCGGAGCGTAGGCGTCCAACGGCAAAGGACCTTAGTAGACCATGATCGTAATATCCACACACGACCAGAGTGGCATTGACCGCCTGTGGGTGGGTAGTGTAGCAATCAGGGTGACTCAAATCGCAGATCTGCCGGTGCTGCTGGTATGAGCAACTGCGGAAGCGAGGCACAGGCAGTTGATCGGGGCGGAAACCAGGTCTGATGGGTGGTCGAGGGCGGGTAATCGCCGATTGTGTAGAGAGCCAATGGCCCAGCACGTACGGGGGATCACATGATACAAGCCGGGTAAGGCTCCAGTCGCCAGGCTAAGATGTTGCAGGCCATTGGGCAAGTGTGCGGCAAGCTATTTAAGGGTACTTACGGTACGTCTTGCCGTAATGATAACGACCGGTTTATATAAGTTCACACATTGGAGGCGAAAACCATGGGAAAACAGATTCTGGTTCCGCTCGACGGCACGATGCTGGCGCATATGGCGCTGCCACATGCGGCAACCCTGGCTCGTGCAACTACAAACCGATTACTTCTGCTCCACGTTATACCGCCCCTGCCTGCCGATATGCTCTCATGGGAAGTTACTCAAGCAGCAGCTTTTTATCACCAGCAGCAGCGGAAGTTATCTCTGATGCATCATTATCTTGAGGCAACCGCGGAAGACCTTCGGGACGAGGGGCTCCTGGTCCATACGGAGATGATCGAAGGGGAACCTGCTTCCGCAATAGTTTCCCGAGCAGAGAAGGATCACCTGGTCGAAGCGATTGTCATGTCAACCCATAGCAGGAGAGCCATGGACTCGCAGTTCGTCGGCAGTGTCACGGAAAAGGTGATGTACGCCTCCCCGGTCCATATGCTTGTGGTCAATCCCGACGAGAAGATGGGCTCATTACGCCGCTTTTACAGGCGGTCTTACCGCACCATCCTGGTATTGCTTGATGGCTCAGCAAACGCCGAACGCGCCCTGGCATCGGCACAATCACTCGCCACTACCGATGGCGGTGTCGATGGTGTTGTCGCACGCACCAACCTGCTGCTTCTGGCCGTAGTATCGCGTCCAATCGTGGAGCAAGCCGCCGGGGTGCTCATTGAGCCCATGAATACCATGAATACTCCATGGGCCGAAGATGATCATACCAGCGGCGCAGTCGAAGCAGAACAGATGAGGCATTATCTATCCGAGACTGCGAAGCTACTGATAGCCGATGGATTTTCAGTAGGTAAACAGGTTTTGCTCGGCGATCCAGCAGGCGAAATCGTGCGATATGCAAGCCAAGCCAACGCCGACCTGATCGTGATGCCCTTAAAGCCCTCATTTGGTCACCGGCATGCTCGCAGTAGTTTTGACCGCATGTGGGGCGATAGCGTGGCAACAAAGGTGATACGGGGAGCCGGGCTGCCGGTGCTTTTTGCGCGGACTGCGGCAAGTCGGACAGGAAGAGGCGAAACCCCGGAACAGCCCGATGAATCGTTGTCAGCAATTCTCCGTGAAGAGGAGCTTGTGGTTTAGGTGACCGGCGCTCGTGTTTGATCCACGCAAAGTCCCACCCAGATGGGCAACTTTGATTCGGCACATAGGCATTATCACGGCGCGAGATGGCAGGAGAACATCTCCGGGTTTGAGTCTCAGATCGTAGAATACATTACCGGGGCATACAATCGATGGGAAGGCTATGAACAACAGATAATGAAGATACAGGAGCTATTAAGATGCAGCAACAGATTCTAGTCGTACTCGATGGCTCTTCTCTGGGGGAAGCAGCACTGCCCAGGGCCGCAACTCTTGCCCGCGCTACTTCATGCGGACTGACCTTGCTGCAGATAATCCTCCCTGTTGAGGTTGTCTGTTCGAGAGCATGGGGCATATCGGCTCCGGCCCTGGCAAGGCGCAGGCTCAAAAGGCTGCGTGCCGCGAGAGACTACCTGAAGGCACTTGCCGGTGGTCTCCGAGCCGAAGGTCTTGTCGTACAAACCAAAGCAATGGAAGGAAATCCGGCAACAACGGCTCTGATGCAAGCCGAGAAAGATTCGAGCATCTCTGCTATAGCGATAGCGACACACTACGGCCATGGTCATGGAATCAACCATCCGCTATTCGGGAGTGTTAGCGTAGTAGAGCATGTTATGCAGAAGGCAAGAGTGCCTCTATTGTTGGCCCGGCCAGATGAGAAGATAGTATTGCGGACAGGGAGCGAGGGGCCCACATCCAACGCCACTTCCAACCCCACTTCCTACCGCACGATCCTGGTTCCCTTGGACGGATCTCAAGACGCGGAACAAGCGTTGGAGCACGCATCGAAGCTCGCTACAGCAGAAGGGGCAATCCTGGCTCTGGTTTACGCAATGCCCACATCGGACGAACTGGTTGGTTCACTGAGTACGCCGTACGGCCCACCGTACGACGAGGCCACTGTGCAAGCAGGGTTCCCTTCATGGACAGCCGCATGCGAGCACGACAGCGCCCATATCAGCGCCCATATCAGCGCCCATATCGACCGTATGACTTACTATCTGGAAGAGAAGGCCAGCTATCTGCAAGCAAGGGGGCTTGCTGTTCAGGTGCGAATCGTTCATGGCGAACCGGCGCAGTCCATTGTCGATTACGCGGACCACATAGAAGCAGATATTATCGTCATGGCTACAAGCGGCTTAAGCGGACCGAGGTCGCTGTGGATCAGCCCTGTCGCATCAGCCGTTGTGCGCCGGTCGCTTACGCCTGTGCTGCTCGTAACCTCACAGGCGCACCGCGAGTACCGCGAGTACCGCGAGTACCGAGAGTACCAGGGAGGCACCAAACAATCGCGCAATACAGAGAGCGTGGAGGGTGGGGCCTGCCTGGTACCAGACAAGGTGTCCGGAAGACCTAATGCGACCGGGATGGCACAGATTGGCCGACGGCAGTCTGTTGAACAGGAGGCGCAACCTGAACCGGCTCCAAAGGGATGAAGCGCTCGAACTTCTTGAACTTCTTGAACTTCTTGCCGTTTATAGAGTTCTGCCCGTAGCTGGGGAGGCTCATCGCTCTCCAGAGTAGCACACCGTACAGACCAAGTGCACACACCTCTATAAAGCCGCTCAGCCCCATTATCAGGTAGAAAGCACCACCATACAGGTAAGACATGCTCTCGCAGGCAATGCGTAGCGTATTCCCTGTTACCAGTAGGATGAACACTACGCCCGCTAACCGCGGCTGCTTGTTCATCACACCAATGAAGGCGGGCACCAGCTTCATACTCATACCGACGATCATCATCGAGAAGAAGCCAACGGTGAGCGCGTGGTGGTAGCTTGCGACGAAAGCATGCGGTACAGGCTGTCCCAGGTGAGCGCTGAGCGAATAAGAGAAATTGAGCGCGGCTGCGACTATCAGCCAGAAGTAGGCGGTGCGCACGAACCGCTCAGGCCAGGCGTTCTTCCTGTGCCGATTGTGCCGGTGCGAGAAGATACTCCCTAGATTGTAGAGCTTCAGGAGCGCAACGAACGACATCAGTGCAGTGACTTCAAGCATAGCCCCGATAAGATCCAAAGACGTACCAGCACCCGCCGGCCAATCGCTGTCGCCCGCGACCTGCAGGAGTATGGCCAGAGTATAGGCGGCGAAGATAGCACGTATTGGCCAACCGATTGGTGGACGTGTGCCCATGATCTGAGGCACTGTGCGCAGGGTGAAGCCAAGTACTATAGTCACGATTGCACCGTTCAGTGTTCCGCGCAAGTAGGGAGCATCCCACGACTGCGGGATGCTATCCAACCCGTTCATGGCCAGGTACGTTGTGACTAGCACAGTTGCCAGCGAAGACAGCCAGAACCATACAAAACCCGCTCCAACATATAATACGTAGAGAGGCGGCCCATACTTGTCGCTGCCGCGCAGCATTGTATCGCCCATCGCCCATACAAAAAGGGTCACTCCACACAACCCGAGCAGTGCGGACACCACCATCGCCAACGCGGCGAGCGGATGCCCTGCAAGCGGTTGGGTGATGATGCGGAGCAAAATGCCTGAGGTGACCAGCAAGAGGGACGGTAACACCAGACCGGGACGCTTCAGGGGGCGCAGGAAGAAGCGCGGCACCATATGGTAGGACATGCCCATAATAAAGAGACCCACCCAGCCGAATATCTGCGCATAGGCGTGCGATTGGATAAGCGAGCTCCAAACTGCGGAAAGATCGGCATTGAAAGCCATAACCGCCAGGTTGACGGCTCCGAGTGTACACCCTACAGTAAGCACGATTATCAGCGCCCCTCGCAGGAAGGGCTTGTACAGGTGATTCTGGCGGAACTCACCGCCCCATGTTTGCTTGTTTCCCATTGATGCTAACCTACCTTACCTTTCTCATCACTTCCCTCATTTCTTATGCGTCTCAACTTGCAGCCTGTGTGTGAGGCGACTGAGTACCGGTCGTCCCTGTTGTCCTGGCCGCCATGCGCTTGCCGATGACCACAGCCAGGGCCGTATTGCCCATGAACAGGAGCAGTGCGACCACGTTCAATAGGCCACCCCACTGGCGGCCGTCTGCCCAGCCTGCAAGGTCGCTGCCAATCCGCAGCACAAGCGATACCTGGAGCAGTAGCACGTGAGCGTAGAAAGCGCTCCTGAACGGCAGCGCCAGCCCGGTCACAGCGGGCAATATGACGGGCGCGTGCGCGAAGATCATCGAGAAGACGAAGCCCAGGAATATCGAGTGTAACAGAGCATCGTAGCTCGGACCGGCTGCCACTCCTCCATACAACATCGCGATCACCCCAGCGAATAGAAGCCACACATAGCCCGCGAGTAAGCTCGCCGCGATGAAGCGAGTGACCCCTCGCCGCAGTACGGTGCGGCGGGCGATGTCGTACCGGGCCAGCCAGAGCGCCAGACAAAGCATACCTGCACCCATTACTCTAGAACCCAGGTCATGCAGCGGTACACTCAAAACGATGCCTGCCACGTATATGGCCGCCGCAAGCAGGAATAGAGGCTGGCTTGCGGCCTTGCGCGGCAGCATCCTGGTCAGTTCCAGCCGTTCGCCCAGAATGGTAAGCGCCAGGAAGCCAGCCCACCAGAGAGTGGTCTGGTAAATGGGTAGCCACACCATCCAAAGAATGTTACCGCAGGCCCAGATGATAGCGCCCAGCGCCATGGTAGCGGTGAACAGGGTAAACTGCACACGCAGCACAGCAATGTAAACAGCAACCAGAGCGATACTGCCCAGCGTGAGCAGAAAAGGCCCGGCGGCCCACAAGGGCCAGGGGAGACCGAGCGCCAGGAGAAGCGCGATCCCGCCAAGTCCGCTCAGGAGTGGCGCTACATACGCCCAGCGCTGCCTGAGCGCCACCGCCCGCTCCAACCCTATCAGCGTACCGAGAAAGCCGCCGACCATTAGAGCGCCATGCGCACCCGGCAAAGTGGGCCCAGGTGAGGGAAATCCCCAGCCCAGCCTCAGTAGACCGGCCCACATCCCTGTAACGAGAGCGATCACCGCCAGCGTCATCAGCATATAGCGCACACGCACGGGAAGTATGCCTTTTCCCTGGGGAGAGCCATTCACAGCGCTCATTACTTACCGTCCTGGCCCTGACTGTAGAGGTCGGGATCGAGCGCCCCGTCCACTATCAGCGAGCCAGCCAACCCGCGCTCGGTCCGTGAGAGGGAATGGTCCACCAATGTGTACTTGCCGGGTACTTGCAGCGTGAGTTCCACTACTGCTGCCCCACCTGAAGTGACCAGCGTGGTCTGCACGTTCGTGAGTGGCGGAGAGGTGAGCGACCCCTCGCGGTACACCCTGTCGAAAATCTCGCCTATGACGTGGAACGACGAGGTGAAGTTGGGTCCACCCACGCCGAAGTATATCCGCACCGTATCACCCACCCTGGCGCGCAAAGGCTGCTCGGCACTGAGGGCGCCTACGGAGCCGTTGAATACGAAGTATTCGGGCCTTTCATCCAGCATCTTCTGTGGGCTAGGCTCCTGCAAACCCTTCGTTCCATAAGGCTGCTGGGTGTAAATCTCGCCCTGCATCACGTAGAACTCGTGGTCCACCGCAGGCAACGCCCAGGGGCTACCCGCTTCCGGTTCTACCAGAATGAGACCATACATGCCTCTGGCGATATGCTCTGCCGCCGAGGGCGTGGCGCAGTGATAGACGTAGAGGCCAGGGTTGAG
>JBDTQH010000095.1:0-7010 GCA_039932335.1 Chloroflexota bacterium | reverse complement strand
GTACCGAGTACCGAGTACCGAGTACCGAGTACCGAGTGGTGGGTAGTCGGTAGGTGGCAGGGAAGGGGGTGTGGGGTAGGGCCAGGTCGGCTTTGTGGGCTGACCTGCCGCTGTGCCAGCTATATGCTGGGGTTATGGGTTAGTAATATAACGGAGGGTGGTTTAGATCCTCCGGCAGGGAACACCGGTATTGGTCTGGGCAGGGCCTCCTTTGGATGGGACCTAGCTGATGCGCACGCAGCGGGGTCTGTTCTGTGGGTTGTCATAGTAGTAATGCCGTTGGTGGGGGGATTTGAGACAGGATCTGGGGAGGATTGGGGAAAGATAGGCCATGTGGGTGAATTGTGGGATGTAGATGTAGCAAACTAAGTTGGGCCGCTAGTGAGCATGGATGGTCGTGTGGGGTGGTATAAAACGCGATGGATGGTCGAGTGGTGGCACAGACTATGCAAGCTAGAGGGAATATTGAAGGACGGAAAGCAGCAAGCTCATAGAGTATTTCGCTCTTACTATTTGTTTTCTATTGAAGGAGAGGCATTGATATGGCTAGCAGAACAGGAAAGACGGCAACCACAGGGCGGAGTCGCTCTGACAGCAATGGGACGAATGGCAGCAATAACGCTCAGCCGTTACTGCACCAGAAGGGGATTGAGATCCAGAAGTATGGCACTTTGCGCAATCTGCCTATTGCTCTCGATGAGAAGGCACGAGCGCAGAGTTGCGAGCTTCTGAACCAGACACTGGCTGATACTATTATTCTGTACAATCTGTACAAGAAGCACCACTGGCTGGTGTCGGGGCATACTTTCTACCAGTTGCACTTGCTCTTTGACAAGCATGCAGGCGAGCAGCTTGAACTTGTGGACTTGCTGGCGGAAAGGGTGCAGACGCTGGGTGGGATCGCTGTCGCGGACCCTCGCCACGTGGCCGAAATCACACAGATCGGACGCCCGCCGAATGGTCGGGAAGAAGTACCTGCTATGATCTCGCGGCTGCTGGAAGCCCATGAGATCATCATCAAGGCGGTGCGCGAGGCCATTGAGGCTACTGAGGAGAATAAGGATTGGGGCAGCAATGACTTGCTGATGAGCGAGGTGTTGCGCACCAATGAGCTGCAGGTATGGTTTGTGGCAGAGCATCTTGTGGATACGCCGCTGGTGCGAAGCTAGGGTTTGTTTTGCGAGGGGAGGTTAGGGGACACCCCTGGTACCCCGGACAGGTTTCCCTGTCAGCCCCTCGTGTTTAGGTGGAACGCAACGACCCCTCACCCCCAACCCCCTCTCCCCGCTTCGCGGTGAAAGGGGGCTTTTATTTTAGAGATGGTTGGGGGACACCCCCAGCCCCGGCAGGCGGTTCCCCCTGCACCCCCTTGTGCCATGCTGGCACTAAACGTAATACCCCCGGACAGGGAGCGCCCTGTCAACCCCTTCTGCTTGTGGGGAGGGCCAAGAGAGTGGGGACACCCCCATACCCCCCGGACAGGGAGTGCCCTGTCAACCCCTGTTGGTTAGGGAGAATGCCGACACTTTGGTTTGGTAGAGCACAAACACCCCTCACCCCAACCCCGCTCCCCCTTTCGCGGGGAGAGGGGAGTTTTATAGGAGGAAGAATGGGGGACACTCCCATACCCCCGTCATGGGCTTCGCTCCTGCACCCTGTTCTCAGAAACCCGCACCGAAAGCACCCCCATACACCGGACAGGGAGTGCTCCTATCAACCCCTGTATCCCAGGCGGTCGGCGGTCATACGGAGTACGGAGTACATCAGGGCAGGCGGACTTCGGGCATTGGTTGGTTGCGGCGGGCTAGTTCGGCTTTTAGCTGGGGGTTGAGGCGGAAGCCTGTGCGGAGGAAGGTAAGGGTGGTTTCCAGCTTGGTTCTGCCCATGCTGAAGTCGCCTAGCTGGCGCTCTACTGTGAAGAATGCGCCGCAGTCGGGGCGTGGGGAGACTTCGCCGACGAAGGCTGTATTCTGCATGCCGACAAAGACTTCGGGGTGGCTGTGGAAGGTGAGGCAGGCCGGTCCTGTGGGGATAATGGGCATCCCGGCGGGCATGTCGAGGTTGAAGCCGGATTCGGTTAGTGATGTTGTTCTGGCCCGGAATGGGACTGGATAGCCACCGCTTGCCTGGTCAACGACGGTCAGGACGGGGACGCCGAGGTTCTTCAGGGCCTCAAACGCGCCCTCGTGCCAACCGCCAGGAGACGAGTTCCAGGGCATGGCCGAAGGGCCTGTGGGAGCGGGGTCTGATGGTGAAGCAGTGGTGCCTTCGGGGGCGGTCCAGACTTCGGGTTGCTTTTGTACATCGCCGTCGGGCCAGAATAGCATCTTGACGGGTGTAGTGAGCATCCAGATGCGGGTGAAGTACCATTGCTGGCGCTTTAGCAAGAATGAGAACTGGCCCTTGTACATGTCGGGGAACTTTGCCATGTTGAGGCGAACATAGCGGTCCATGCCTGCCTGCAAATCGCGGTCGCGGACGGTGGCAAGGCCGTAAACAAGGACGACCGGAGGCTTCTCCATGTGCGAGCCTACAGGGTCGGAGAAAAGGATGCCTACGCGGGGGTCGCGGCGTGCGCGCTCGGCCTTGGCGGGGTAGGAAAGGCCGGTGGAAACATCGATCGTGCGGCCATCTTCTCCCGGATAGGGTGTCAGGGGGAAGGTAACGGGGGTGCCGCGCCCTGTCAGGGTGGCGTATTCGCAGGTGATGAAGCGCTGCACTACTTCCAGGACCTCAGGAGGCCATGGGGCTGGGTTGCTGTTCATGTTGGACCCTTGTTTGCCACGTACTGCATGCTGCGTATTGCGTACGGCCGGTTAGTGGTGGATAAGGGTTTGCGATTGTTGGTCGAGGCGTCGGGCGTCGAGCCATTCCAGGTTCTGGCCGAAGAGCATGTGTGCGGCAAGACGCTCTGCTGTGGCGAGACCGAAGCCCATGCCGTGGCCCGTGAAGCCTACAGCGAAGTAGACATTGGGGTCGCCGGGCAGAGAGCCAACCACCGGGATACCATCGGGGCTGAAGCCCATTGTGCCTGACCAGCGGTGGGTTATACGCGCGCCTGCTACATCAGGGAAATAGCGAGCAATGAAGCTTTCGAGGCCGCCCTGCACATCGGTGGTGGTGCGGTCTTCGTAGCCCGCTTCCATGTCGCGGAAATGATGCCGCCAGCCGCCCAGCAAGAAGCGTCCATCGGGCAACTGCCGGAAGTATTCGTAGCCGTAATCGCCGTAGCAAAGATTGGACAGGACCGTTTTGCCAAGGGGCTCGGTTACGAGGATCTGCCCGCGAGTGGGCACTACTTTGTCCTGGAAGTAGGGGTGCATGAGTGGGGCGTAGGCGTTGGTGCAGAGCGCCATCATCTCGCAACGCACGGTAGCGCGGCGGGAGCGTACTTCCAGCCTGCCGTCGGACATGGTTTCCCAGCCGAACACCTCGGATTGCTCCCATAGTTCCGCGCCGGATGATTGGATCAGGGCCTGTGTCAAGCGCGCCGGGTGTACGCCTGCATCGCCGGGTTGGATGAGGGCAGCGACGAAGCCTCGCTTCGTGGGGTCTTTGACCGTGAACTTGACCGTGAGGCCGTCATCGAGCATGGCGTCTGCTGTGCGCTCGATATCTTCGGCCTCGGTGTCGTCCAGTGCGAGCAAGAGGGAGCCGCAAGGATCCCAGGGCGTGCCTAGCTCGGCTGATAGACCCTCAACGATCTGGCGGTTGTGGAGGCTGAAGTTCCACACTTCGCGGGCGAGGTCGTGCCCATACAGTTGGATGGCATCGTGGTAATATTGCGCGGTGCCGGTTAGCACCATGCCTGCGTTGCGGCCTGTTGCTCCCCAGGCGACGTGCCGCGCCTCCAGCACGCACACACGCTTGCCCTGGCCTGCTATCAAGCGCGCCAGGTAAGATCCAACGATGCCCGCCCCGACAATGCAAACATCGCATTCGATGATGTGCTCGGCGGAAGCATCCTGCCAGTATGAAACAGTCATTGTTTCTCCTGTGATTGCTTAAATGCCCCGGTTTGCGACTACACAGTCTCGGCCAGGGCGGGCATATCGCTGAGGACAATTCGGCCATCGACCACGCTTACAGAGTATGTCTTGAGAGGCTCTTCGGCGGGAGGCGTCACGACCGCGCCTGTGCGGACATCGAACTCGGAGCCGTGCCAGGGGCACGTGACTATATCACCCCAGAGCGCACCTTCGCACAGTGGACCTCCCCGGTGCGTGCAATCGGCCTGGGTGGCGTAGAATTGCCCGTCGATGTTATAGATGGCGACCTGCCTGTCGCCTAATATGCCGACATAGCATGTTCCGGGTGCGATCTCACTTGCCATTAGATCTCGAATGTCACGTCTAGCCATTAATTGGTGCCTCCTGTAAGAGTGTTGCTTCTTGCGTGGACTGCGTGCATGGTATCGATATTCGCCCTATTATAATACGTTTCCTGGCGCGATGTATGCTGTAGGGGAAGAGTTGTATTATCGGCTGCGATGGCGCGGAACGGGATGGTTGCGAAGGGGGCTGTGCGCTATACTGTCTGCGTATGGCAGCATGAGAATAGCATACGATATTCAAGAGGGGGAAGCTACCGTGAAATTTGGAGTGCTTGTGCCGCAGGGATGGCGGCTTGACCTGGTGGATATACAGGATCCCGTTGAGAAGTACGAAGCGATGACCAGGGTTGCCACGGAGGCTGAACGGTTGGGCTTCGAATCGGCATGGCTTTATGATCACTTCCACACCGTGCCTACACCTGAGCTTGAAAGCAACTTCGAGTGCTGGATCTCGACGGCTGCGCTTGCCCGCGACACTTCGACTATTCGGATTGGGCAGATGGTGACATGCAACAGCTACAGGCCGCCGTCGCTGCTGGCGAAGATGGCATCGACCGTGGACGTGCTGAGCCACGGCAGGCTCGATTTCGGTATTGGAGCCGGGTGGTATGAGCATGAATACAGGGCATACGGGTACGATTTCCCGGACGGGCCCGAGCGGTTGAAGATGCTGCGCGAGGCATTGCAGATTATTCATGCGATGTGGAAGGACGATTATGCCACGTTTGAAGGCAAATATTATCAGGTAAGCGGGGCTATTAATGAGCCCAAGGGCGTGCAAAAGCCGCACATACCGATCTGGGTTGGTGGGGGCGGCGAGAAGGTGACGCTCAAGCTGGTGGCGCAGTATGCGGATGCTTGCAATATAGGCGGGATCGATCCTGATGTGTACAGGCACAAGTTCAGTGTCATAAAGGAGCATTGCGAGAACGTGGGCCGCGATTACGAGAGCATCATCAGATCGGCTGAAGTGTTTACGACGCTGCTGCGGCCGGGGCAGAGCGCCGAGGAGGCCACCGCACGCACCCGCGCCAATCTGTCGAAGCAGGTGGGCCACGATGTTAGCCTGGAAGAGTTCCAAGGTAACAACTTCGTGGGCACTCCGGCGGAAGCGGTGGAATTGTATAAGAGCCTGGAAGAGGCAGGGGTGAACTACTTTATCGCATATCTCAACGATGTGGTGCACCTGGAAACGCTGAAGATGTTCGCGGAAGAAGTGATGCCGGCGTTTGAGTGAGCGTGACGGTTGGCGGCGGACCGCGTTGTCAGTTGTCAGTTAGTGCTGAAAGATTGCCGGTGAGCAGTTTGATGAATGTGTTTGGAAGGAGATAATATGCCCCCAAAATTTGGTGCGATTACGCCGCAGGGATGGCGGCTTGACCTGGTGGATATAAAGGACCCGGTTGAGAAGTACGAGCATATGACGCGGTTCGCGCAGGAGATGGAGCGGCTGAAATACGATTCTGTGTGGGTGTACGATCACTTCCACACCGTGCCGACACAGGAGCTTGAAAGCAACTTCGAGTGCTGGATCTCGACGGCTGCGCTTGCTCGCGATACTTCGACCATTCGCGTCGGGCAGATGGTGACTTGCAACAATTACAGGCCACCGGCGCTATTGGCTAAGATGGCATCGACCGTGGACGTGCTGAGCCACGGCAGGCTGGATTTCGGGATTGGGGCCGGGTGGTACGAAGAAGAGTACAAAGCGTATGGGTACGATTTCCCGGACGGGCCTGAACGGCTCCGCATGTTGGACGAGGCATTGCAGATTATTCATGCGATGTGGAAGGACGATTATGCCACGTTTGAAGGCAAGTATTACCAGGTAAGGGGTGCTATCAACGAGCCGAAGGGGGTGCAAAAGCCGCATATACCGATCTGGGTTGGTGGGAGCGGCGAGAAGGTGACGCTTAAGTTGGTGGCGAAGTATGGGGATGCTTGCAATATATCGGAGCAGGCACCGGAAGCGTACCGCCGCAAGCTGGATATTCTGAAGGGGCACTGCGATACGGTAGGGCGCGATTATGACAGCATAATCAAGTCGTCGCATACGTTTATGACGCTGCTTACGCCCGGCCAGGATATTGACGAGGGAACAGCGCCGTTTCGACGCGGGGCCAGCCTGGAACAGTACCTGTCGCGCAACTTCGTTGGCACGCCTGAGCAGACGGTTGAGTATCTTTCCACGCTGTATGAAGCTGGGATTGAGTACTTTGTGATCTATTTCCGGAACGATTTGACGAAGTTCGATACGATTCAGATGTTCGCGGAAGAAGTGATGGCGAAGATGAGGGGGTAAACGAGTGCAAGCCATCTGAGTACGCCTTGTCATTCCGAGTATCGTGCTAACAAAGATGTGTCATGTACGAGCGCCCCACTCAGAATGATAATGGCGAGTGGCTCGCTAACACAGATGTATCAGGTAAGCATGTACTCATGGAGGTGTCATTCTGAACAGAGTGAAGAAGCAACCTCCAAACTAATTGCTATCCGAACGGATTCTTCGCTTCGCTCAGAATGACACCAAACAGTGGGGTTGGGCTTATCTGCCACTTCTTTGTTACTATGGTACTCATTCGGCACGCCGAGCACCCGCTGTGTAGCAGCCATGACACGGTACAGGGCAAACGCATCTAAAGTAGTGAGATGAAAAATGAGATAATGGCGGCAACTC
>JBDTQH010000094.1:0-7064 GCA_039932335.1 Chloroflexota bacterium | reverse complement strand
CCGTTTCGGGAGAATGTGACTTGCTTCATTGTCCTGCACATGGGGTGCAGTCCACTGTGTCCCCGTACATCTGTTACCCATCTCTATGTGCTATACACCCTCCCACGCGTGGGAGGGGAGTCTAAAGAAAAAGGAAGAGTGGGGGCCACCCCGCCCCCCGCTTCGCTCATCCCCCGTCATGGGCTTCGCCCCTGCACCCCCTCTGCACCATAAGTCTGAACACTTACGAGTCTATGCCTGCATTCAGATTGGTAGTGGAGCGATCGGAACGCTTACGAAATAGCACACGCTTGACAAATTGCTCAATTGTAACTATAATAGTTACAGATGGAGAAACCATGAACACCAACTCCCGATTTACAGTTGCAATCCATACCCTTACACTGCTTGCTATGTATCCGGACGAGCCTGTTACGTCCGAGTATGTAGCAAGCAGTGTGAACACTAACCCCGTTGTGATCAGGCGCATTCTTGGCGCGTTGCGCTCTGAGCGTCTTGTAACGTCACAGAGTGGCAATGGCGGAGGGTGGCGACTCGGTCGAGAAGCAGAGAAGATCACACTACGCGATGTGTACCGTGCCGTTGACAACGAGCCCCTCTTCTCGCTCCACAACCGCCCGCCGAACCCGAATTGCCCGGTTGGACGGCACATCCAGCACACACTCACGGAGCACTTCACCTCCGCGACCCGCGCGCTGGAGGATGACCTTGAGCGCACTACCCTGGCCGACGTTCTGCACGAGGTACTTGCCGGAGCGGGCTGACTTTATTTCTACCTGTAATTTACCGGTTACAAGTAAGACTGACAGACAACAATTACTCAAGACATACAAAACATAAGTGGGACAGCCAGACTGCCTCAAAGGAGATACATAATAATGCAAACGCGCACTACCTCAACCCGGACAACCTCAATACATCCGGACACAGACCTCGGTCTCGTTGCACTTACCGTGGCCGACCTTGCACGCTCGGCAGATTTCTACACAAAGGTGCTCGGCTTCTCGCTTATAGAGGAGGGCGAGAATAATGTGGTACTTGGTGCAGGCAGCAAGCCTTTGCTTGCGCTAACTGAGAAGCCCGGCGCTCCTCCTGCTCCAGCGACAGCCACTGGACTATATCACTTCGCTATCCTTGTGCCCACGCGGGCTGATCTTGCGCGATCGCTGCTGCATCTGGTTCAGAGCGGCTATCCCCTCGAGGGGGCTGCCGACCATCTTGTGAGCGAGGCGCTGTACCTGTCCGATCCCGACAACAACGGCATCGAAATCTACCGCGATAGGCCGCGCGAGGATTGGCCCCGGAGGGCAGGCGTTATACAGATGGCGACCGACCCCCTGGACCTGGGTGCGCTCCTCATCGAGGCTCAGGCCGACGCTAGGCCGTGGGATGGATTGGCTTCCGGTACAAAACTGGGACACATGCACCTGCAGGTAGCTAACCTATCACAGGCGCGTGACTTCTATCACGGTGTGCTCGGCTTTGACATAGTAGTTGACTGGGAGCGAATGGGTGCGCTCTTTGTTAGCGCGGGCGGTTATCACCACCACATTGGCCTGAACACCTGGCGCAGCAGGGGAGGACGCCCCGCACCGGAGGGCAGCGCAGGACTTAGCTACTTCAGCGTAATCCTGCCGGATACAGCCGCCCTTGCGCCCGTGCTCGCTCGGCTCGATGCAGCCGGAATAGAGTACCGGCAAGAGAACGGCGGAGTGGTTGTGGAAGACCCCTGGAAGAACAGCATCCGGCTAATCGCAGGGAAATAGGATCCGACCGCCGACCACTGACGGCCGACCGCACGAAGCAAATGGGAGGTATTGTCTACCTCTCATTTGCACTTAACAGGCTCGACTGCACCCCGGCGGGCCTTGAATGTTTCCGATAGTCCGCTCGTTACAATTATTGTCATTCTCTTTCTCTCCTTTGTGGTGTTCATACCAACAATCTATTAGGCGCGAGGGTGATCCACTGTCCCCCATAATGGGTGAACAGGAGGGTGGTTCTGCTGCGTTAGGTCGATTTTCGGTATAAGGCGCGATTTGCTTGCGCCTCTTTTACAGTTGTGTTATAATTACCCTCTGTGACCTGCGTTTGCCGGTTACAAAGTTAGCTCGCATTCGCAATTATTTATTGAGACAGGAGTAAGCGTCTCCATGCCTAAGATGAAGACCCACAAGGGTGCCGCCAGGCGATTCAAGATCACAGGTACCGGCAAGATCATGCGCACAAAGGGTATGAAAAGCCACTTCCGCCGCCGCAAGTCGCCGCGTGTGAAGAGAATGTTCGACCGAATGTTCCCACTGGACAGCACTCAAAAGAAAAATGTAAGCAGGCTATTACCCTACGGTATAGACTAAAGTGACTCGTTGGCGGCAATGGGCCGTCAAAGATAAACCGGAAACTGCGCAATAGAGCCGGCGCCATGCGCCACACGGGAGATAATAGAAATGCCAAGAGTTAAACGAGGTGTTACCCGACACCGGCGGCACGTAAAGATCCTCAAGGCTGCCTCTGGATATAGGGGCACGAGGAGCCGTTTGTTCAGGTTCGCCAACCAGATCGTGATGAAGGCGCAAGCCTATCAGTATCGCGACAGGCGTGTGCGCAAGCGCGATATGCGCCGCCTCTGGATTGTCCGCATCAACGCAGCGGCGCGCCTGGGTGGCCTGTCATACAGCAAGTTCATTTCCGGCCTGTCCGCTGCGGGTGTTAACCTCGACCGCAAAGTGTTGGCCGAGCTTGCAGTGCGCGATGGTGCAGCCTTCGCTCAGCTTGTAGCCCTCGCGGGCGGCAAGCCCGTAGCGCCTGAGCTGATACAGCATGTCGCTGCCCAGGCAGTCAAGGACGCCGAAGAGTTGAGCGAGATACCCGCTCTCCCCGCCGGCCCGACCGCCTAACAAACATCTTACGTTGCGTAACTAGCGGCTCTTATCACAAGAGCCGTTTTTGTATTTGGTACGGCGCTCTTACATGCCCGCACATCTGGTCCGGTAGCTAATTTTCACTGGGTGAGCCTGAATGATCGAAAGTCCATCCAATCCAATCGTCAAAGACCTTCAGGCGCTGAACGCTGCTAAGCGGCGCAGAGAGCGGGGCCTATTCCTGGTCGAGGGCGTGCGGCTCGTGGAAGACGGGCTTGGGGCGGGACTTTGGCCGCAGGTCTGCTTATATAACGAAGAGTCGCTGCGTCGAACAGAGCGTGGGCGCAACTTGCTTCGACTTTTGCGCGATCCTCGTGCTGCTCAAGACCATCGCGGCTCCGTGCAGGAGGCGTCGGAGCGAGCCATTCAGGCGGCGGCCAATACCGAGCATCCACAGGGTGTCGTTGCCGCTTTCGCCATGCCGAAGTGGGACATACCCGCAACCGCAGAGGGTCGCGCGCTTGCGCTAGTATGCGACAACATACAGGATCCCGGCAATATGGGCACGATCTTGCGTACAGCCGAGGCCGCGGGTGTTGTCGCCGTCATACTGACGCCAGAGAGCGCCGATATCTACAACCCTAAGGTGGTTCGTGCAGGTATGGGCGCACACTTCAGGCTGCCAACCTTTCCCGACCAACCGTGGGCCAACATCGAGGCTCTCCTCACAAAGCTATCAATACCCCTTTCGCGCGGCTATGCCACCGATGCCGGCGCACCACACGCATACGACACGGTTGATTGGACAGTTCCAAGCACGTTGATAGTCTCCAATGAAGCGCACGGACCCAGCCCCGCCGCACGAGCCTATGCCGAACGCGCAGGCGGCTTCATCTCAATCCCGATGCAGGGGCACGCCGAATCTCTCAACGCCGCGAGCGCAGCGGCCATTATTCTCTTCGAGGCCGCACGCCAGCGCAGGGCAACCGCGGGCTAGCCCCACAAACCACTTACGAGGCACGTAAGTGTTCACACCAATGGTGCAGCGGAGGTGCAGGGGCGCAGCCCATAACGGGGGTGGGGGGGTGTCCCCCACTCTCCCCTTCTTTTTAGACTCCCCTCCCACGCGTGGGAGGGGCTGGGGGAGGGCCTTGGCTAACCGAGATGTCAGGTTGCTCCACCCTAACTCTGAACACTTACCGAGGCACTTCTGCTTGAAACAGGCTGCTCATAGTGCTATAATGGCTGTTGGACGTTAGAAATATCCTTTAACAACCTAAGAACGGTGCTAGGGGAGCTTGGAGGGCCAGGCTGAGAACGTGACCTGATTGTCACGGACCCTACAACCTGATTCTGGATAATGCCAGCGTAGGGAAAGCAATACTAATAGATACATATTTACTAAAAGGCCGCACCCCACCAAGCTGGGGTGTGGCCTTTTTTATCGACAGTTAACAGCCCCGCGAAGCAAGACCGGCCAGGAACGGTCAGGGAGCATCAACCGGTGCAACGACATTTATCATCAGAAAGCAAGAGCAGAGCTACAACTACGGTGTGGGTCCTTGCGTCAAGCCCCGTCTGGAGCTTGCATGCAGGCGCGTACTGGCTGCCTAAGCCAGATTACGTGGTGGCCGCCGACGGCGGGTCAGCACTTGCGAACAAGCTGGGACTTGTGCCCGATCTGCTGATAGGCGATTTCGATAGCTCGGACCCTGCTCTCATAAAGAAGTGGGAAGGCCAGGGGGTGGCGATCAGGCGCTTCGAGCACACAGTTAAGCTGGAAACCGACACTGAGCTGGCCGTCCTCGCGGCACTGGAGTGGCACCCCGCCCGTGTCTACATCATAGGCGCGGTTGGTGGGCGGCTGGACCATGAGTTTGCGAATATCCTGCTCCTCACTGCTCTCAACCTGGCCGCGCTGGACATCCGCATCATTGACAATTACCAGGAAGTCTTTCTAGCTAAGCCCGGCCAGTGGAACATGCTGTGCGGGCGCGAGGGTGATAGCCTGTCGCTATTGCCGGTTGGAGGAGATGTCCAAGGCGTGACAACGGAAGGGCTAGAGTATCCACTTCTGGATGAAACGCTGCACCAGGGCAGAGGACGCGGGGTGAGCAATACTCTTCTGGCACCCGAAGCAAGGGTTTGGTTCGATAAAGGCCTGCTGATGGTAGTGCATTTGCACACAGGAACGCGGGCACACACTCAAGGAGTGAAAGAATGAAACTGGCAAATACACAATCAACTGGAAGCATGACCGGCAACGACGGGCAGAATATTCGCCCGACGCCGCTCATGATAGTCGCCGGGATTGCTTTCCTCGTGCTATTCGCCGCCTGGATTCCCCTCCGCACCTGGCTCGGCCAGGCCTTCGGTGAGGATAACGAGCTGGCAGTCGGCCTCAGCTCAATCGGTCTCTGGCTGCTGGTGTTCGGCGTGGTGTTAGCGGCTGCCCGCTGGAGCCACAGCGTCTTTACCGCATGGGAAACCCGCGATCTGTTACTTACGGCAGTGGTAGGCGCTGTCTTTGGCGTGATCTTCTCGCTCTGGACAGGTGTGTACGCCGCCTTTGGATCGTTCCTCGGCCCCTGGAACGACCTTGTCGGCGGGGTCTGGTGGATTCCCGCCATCCTGATCCCTTATGTAGTGCGCAAACCAGGGGCGGCGCTTGTTGGCGAAACGTTGGCTTCCATGATTTCGCTGCTGGCCGGAAGTCCCTACGGCATCATTGGGGCGGTCATCGCAGGTATCGTGCAGGGCATGGGCGCGGAAGTTGTATTCATGCTCACAGGCTGGCGCAACTACAACATTGTGGTCCTCATCTTGGCCGGCGCGGCAGCCGCAACGACCGGCTTTGTCTACCTCTGGCCCATCTACTACATCGGTTACACTACCACGGCACTGCTGATCACCTACGCGGCATACGTGATCGGTGTGGTAGTCTTCGCGTCAATAGGCAGCAAAGTGCTGGGCGATGCCCTCTTATCGACAGGCGTACTCGACCGCTTCGCCATAGGACGCGCGCGCCGAGCCGCCCAACCCCAGGCGGACTTTTGAGGCTACTACGTATTGCGTACTGCGTACTCCGTATGACCGCCGACGGCCGACCGCGTTGTCAGTTGTCAGTTGTCAGTATTGCGGCGGTCGGCGGTCGGCCGTCGGCGGTCAATTTTCCCTGATCCCTGATCCCTGACACCTACGCAGTACGCAATACGAACCCCATGCCCCACCCGATTGAGATACAAAACCTGCGGCTTCGCTACCCTGAAACGGGTAGAGTTGTCTTGCATGGCATCGACATGGTTGTGCGGCAGGGCGAAGTGAAATTGCTGCTGGGGCCGAGCGGGTCGGGGAAAAGCTCGCTGGCCCTTACTCTGAACGGCTTGATTCCCCACCAGATGGAGGGGGAGATAAGGGGCGTTGTCCTGATCAATGGGGTTGACACAACCACCACCCAGGTTGCTGCACTGACCACGCAGGTGGGCCTGCTGTTTCAAGACCCCGATGCGCAGATTGCCACGCTGACAGTTGCCGATGAGGTCGCGTTCGGCATGGAGAACTTGCGCGTTCCGCCTGCCGAAATGCCAGCGCGCATAGATACTGCCCTGGCGCGAGTAGATATGGCGGGCATGAACGGCAGGGGTACGGACGCATTGAGCGGAGGGCAGAAGCAGCGGCTTTCTCTCGCCTCCACCCTGGCTATGGGCGCTGCTATCCTCGTGTTTGACGAGCCGACCGCTAACCTCGACCCCGCAGGCACTACCTCCTTCTTCGACCTGCTCTCTCGCCTCAAAGCAGAAGGCGCGACCATCCTCATCATCGAGCACAAGCTGGATGACCTGATTGCCAGGGTGGATAGCGTAGCAGTCCTCGGCCTGGACGGTAAGATCGCTGCGGATGGTCCCCCTACGCAGGTGTTACAGGAACAGCGCGAGCTTTTGCACGAATTGGGTGTGTGGGTGCCGCAGGTCACAGAACTTGCCAACGCGCTGACAACGTGTGACGTTACCCTTAACCCCTACCCTCTCACAATTGAGGATGCCGTAGCCGCTATCAAGAATGGGCCGTGGCTCTGGAACAACCGTGTCTCTCAAGCAACACAGCCTGACCACACAGGGGGAGAAAGCGGCGCAGACGGTATACCGGCTTTGCAGATCGAAGATCTCACCTACCGATACCCCTCCGGAACACTGGCCCTGAATG
>JBDTQH010000093.1:0-8647 GCA_039932335.1 Chloroflexota bacterium | reverse complement strand
GAATCATTCGAGCGGGCTAAACGATCAAACCGATCAAAGGGTATAATGTGTTACCCATCTCCCCGTACACCCGTTACCTATCTCCATGTGCTGTACACCCTCCCAGTCATGGGAGGGGAGCCAAAAAGAAGAAGGGAAGAATGGGGGACACCCCCATACCCCCGTCATGGGCTGCGCCCCTGCACCCCTGCACCCCGCTACCCCAAGTCTGAACGCTTACCTTTGGCCGCGTAAGCATTCAGATTAGGGGACGAGGAAGCTAAGATCTCAGTATGGGCAGACCCTCCCCCAACCCCTCCCATGCGTGGGAAGGGAATCTAAGAAGAAGAGAAGAGTGGGGGACACCCTGCCCCCCGCTTCGCTCATCCCCGTCATGGGCTTCGCCCCTGCACCCCCGCTGCATCTCAACGCTGAACATTTACTTTTGTCCTCTCACTGTGCCAACCTTGCGCGTGCAGGCTATAATTACCTGACTAAACGAAAGCGAGACTCCCTTATATGCACGAGCCCCATATCAACTATAACCCCAACTCGGGCGACCCGAATGCGCCAACAAATCCGCGTCTGCTGGCTGCCATGCACGGTGTGGCCCGGAACGACAACCCAGAGACACGCCTGGAGCTTTACTCTGCTCTGCTTGATAGCACCCTACTCTTGCCGCTTCCTCCACCGCCCGAGGGTCACGCCCCCGGCTTTGTCACACCAGATGAGAATACACCACTTAACCTCATCATGCTGCAAGACGCCGGCGGGCGGGTGGTGCTTCCTGCCTTTACCGACACCACTGCCCTCATGGCATGGGACTCGAGCGGCTTCAGTTATGTCGGGCTTTCGGCTCCGCTTCTGCTGACAACAGCCTATGAGGAGCAGATCAGCGCGGTCGTCTTGAACGTCGCCGGCCCAACGGGAGGAGAAATATCGCAGAGCGAAATTGCCATACTGGCGCAGGGAGCTTTACCGCAGGGCGACAACGCCTACGCCTTCCCGGCTGACACTCCACTGCTTGTCAGCTATCCCGACCCCATGCCGCCCGATTCGCTTCTGTCGCAGCTTCACCGCAGCCTGGCATCTCACCCGGAAATCGCCTCAGCCCACCTTGTAAAGGTAGTGCTGCCGAATGGTGAGCCTCATTTGCTGGTCGGTGTTGCGTTCAATGATGTGCAGGACGATAATGTGATTGTGGCTGCTATGCAAGACCTGGTCGCCACCGTACAAGGCGCTGTGCCTGTCGATATTATGCTGGATTTCATGGTGCTTGCGGGCGATGCTTTGTCAGGGAGCATCTTGTCGTCAGGAGTGCATATCTACCAGGTCGGACTGTAGTCTAACGACGGCAGGCTGTCAGCGTTCGCCCGCCGACAGCCCACGCTGAATAGCGTATCTGGTAGCGGCGCTGCGTGTGGTAATACCCAATTTGCTGTAGATAGAGCGCACGTGTGCTTGTACAGTCCTTGTGCTCAGGATAAGCCGGTCAGCGACCTGTGCGTCGGTAAGCCCCTCAGCTATCATGCTGAGAACCTCCACCTCGCGCTTCGTTAGCTCATCCGCACTAGCCGTCGTGGCAAGCTGGTTGCCGTGTGCATGCAGCAAGTGCCCATCGGGGCCACCCCGCCAACTGCTCACGTTGGGATCGTCGTGCAGAGCAACAGAGATGGCTTCGGCCATGGGCAAGGTGCGCCCCTTCTGGTATGATGCGGCCTGTTCGCCCCGGAAAGCTCGCGCAGGTTTGTCATGATCGGCGACTCCGGAATGCGCCCTTCCATGTGAATTACCTTCCTGTTCAGTAGAATCTGCTACGCCTGATAGGAGTGCTGCTCGCTCCCAGTGCTCGCTTGCTGCTGCGATGCTCGCCAGGCCCCTTATCGCCTGGGCGACCAGCCTCTTCTCACCCAGCGCACGTGCCACTGTCAGACTTTCCCTGAAGAGTGCGCCTGCCCTGGTGTGCTCGTGTCGCGCAAGCGCAATCTGTCCAAGCTGGATAAGCTCGCTTGCCGTGCCCGGGCGGTCGCCAAGCCCGCGAAAGAGTGTAAGACTCTCGTTCGACAGTTCCCAGGCGGTGTCCTGCTTACCCTCCGCCAGTGCCTGCCGGGATAAGACGCGCAGGGACGCGGCTGTGCCGCCAATGTCGCCCACCTCCCGAAAGAGCGCCAGGCTTTCGCTGTATATGTTGTTGGCCGTTGCGTTGTCGCCATCGAGCCGCACTGCATCGCCGAGGTTGTTCAGCGTCCACGCAAGCATCCATTTGTCGCCAACCTGCCGCTGAATCTCGACCGCTTCCTCCAACCGTCGCTTGGCGTCGCTCAAGTCGCCATGCCGTAGGGCAACCTGGGCGAAGTGACTTAGCTCAAGCGCAATTCCCCAGTTGTGCCCAAGCTCACGATACAAGGTCAGGCTTTCATCGTGCAGGGCGGCAGCGAGATCGGCCTTGCCTGTGTTGCGCGCTTCCTCGCCCAGGAAATCGAGTGACAGGGCAAGCCCCCATTTGTCCCCGATCTCGCGGAAAAGCGCGACACTCTTCTCCCCGAGTTCCCGTCCTGCCGAGTCCCCCTGGCGCTCGAGCACCCGACCCAGGAAGGTCAGCGCGAACGCGCGTCCTCTGCTGTCATCAAGCTCCTGCCAGATACCAAGGCTCTCCTCAAGGCGCTCCCTTGCCACTGCATAGTCGCTTTGCAGGTAGGCAAGCACGCCGCATGCGCTCAGGGCCTTGGCCTTATCCACGGTTCGCGTATATTCTGCACCGGCTGCAAGCGCACCTTCGAGCCAGCGACGGCCCTCGCTAATATACCCCCGAAAATACCAGAACCAGACCAGCGAGCCTGCCAGCCGCAGCCCCAACGTCGTCCGCTCATTGTCGCTATCGTGCTGGATATCTAACCGTGGCTGTCCAGGCAGGTGAAGTCCTGTGGTCGCATAGGAAAGGGCAGCGCGCAGATTTTCGTGCTCCTTCTCCAGTCTTTCCAGCCAGACGCCCTGCTTATTCCCTACCAGCTCGTCCTCGGTCCGCTCGCCGAGCGTGACATACCATCTCAGGTGCCTGTCGCGAAGCGCGGGGTACTCGCCTGCACTTATCGCCTTCTCAAGTGCATACTGCTGGATAGTCTCCAGCATACCGTAGCGGGCCTCGCCTCCCGCCTCATCGACCGACAATAGCGACTTGTCGGCAAGCTGCATTAGCTGGTTTATCGTCTCAAATTCGTCACCACCCGCCCCGTCGACGCCCTGCACAGCCTCAAGCAGGAAAGTGCCGGAGAAGACCGAGAGCGCGCGAAACAGGGTTGCTTCGCGTTGGGAAAGAAGATCGTAGCTCCAATCCATCATCGCTTCCAGCGTTTTGTGCCTGGGGAGAGCACTCTGGCTGGATGAAGAGAGCAAGCGGAACCGCTTGCTCAGACGGCTGACAATCTGCTCTACCGACAAAACGTTTACCCGCGCTGCTGCCAGCTCAATTGCCAGCGGTATGCCGTCCAATTGGTAGCACAATCTGGCCACTGCTGTACTGTTCTCCGAAGTGAGAGCGAAGTCGGGGCGGCGCTGTTTCGCACGCACCAGAAAGAGCCGAACAGCCTCGAACTCCTCCAGCCTTGCCAGGTCGTTGGGGTTGTGCGGGTCAGGCAGGGTCAGCGAAGGCACTCGCCAGCATGTCTCCCCTTCGATCCCCAGCCCCTGTCTGCTGGTTGCCAGTATGGTCAGGCCGGGGCATGCTTGCAGCAAATCATAAGCGAGTTCGGAGCAGGCTTCGATCAAGTGCTCGCAATTGTCCAGGATCAACATGAGCTTTAGAGGTTGTAGATATTCAATTAGAGTAGCGACGATTGACTTGTCGGGATTCTCCCTCAGTTGCAGCACCGATGCGACGATTTGGGCCACAAGCTTACGGTCGGACAGCGCACCAAGCTCGACCAGCCATGTGCCATCGGGATATTCCTCGCCAGACAGTGCCGCCAACTGTAGCGCCAACCGCGTTTTGCCGGACCCGCCCGACCCCATCAAGGTGAGTAGTCGCGTGCCCGCGAGCATAGAGCGAAGGCGCGCAATCTCATCTTCGCGGCCAATAAACGTGGTCAGCTGATTAGGTAAGTTATTAGGCCAATGCAAGAGTTGCCTCCATACCCGCGCCCCGAAGAGTTATTCGGTAGGGCAAGTATAGAGCAACTCTTGCTGACAATCAATAAGTGGCTAACTTACTTGTCCTAATTGCGTATCGCCGGCTGCGCCCGCGAGCACGGGTGAGGCTCGCTCCCGGCCGCGGCGCAGGAAGAACAGGCTTACCAGCATAAGTGGTGCAAGCCACCAGAGGAAGACTGCATAGGTGATAACCGCCGTGCCAAGCCCTGCCAGCATATCCAGCGAGGCGTTCCATGCTTTCACTGCTGCCTCGAATGGCTGCCATGCAGGTTCACTTACGGGCGGTTCAATAGCCGGCGCGAACTGAGGGGACAACTGAATGGTGATCGTAGACATCTCGGCCCGCTTGCTGATGTAGTTTGTGCGGCCCTGTATCTGCTCGATCTCGCCTTGCACCGCTCGCAGCTCGCGGTCAATGGCGAGGATGTCGTCCATATTCTCGGCTTTTGCCTGCAGTGCGAGCATGCGTGCTTCGGTTGCCTGCAAGTTGCGTAGCTGCGACTGTAGATCGGTGAACTCTTCGGTTACATCTGTGCTGGTCACGTTCTCATTGGAGACCTTTACTACCAGCCCTTCCATGTTGCGGAGAGTCGGCATAATCTGGTCGAACTCGGCGCTTGGAACCTGTATGGTCACGGTCGAATACGTATAATCGCCTTCCTGCCTGCTCTCCGAAGAGAATACATATCCCCCATGCTGTCCGGCGAGTGAGCGTATCCTGTCCACTGACGCACCTACATCCTTGACCGTCAACTGCAAGGAGGCCGTGCGGATTACCATGCGATCCCAGGCTTTGGTGGTGCCGTCTTTGGTCGCACCTGTGCCCGGTTCTCCGGATGGGGTCTCTGCCGTTGAGCCGCCTCCCACGGAGTCTGCGGGTTTTTCGAGATAACTACGCGATTCGGTCTGAGGTACGCCTGATGCGGTCGAGATTGCTGCCTGACCCAACTGCATCGCCACGCCAACCAGCCCTGCGATTACCACAAGAGTCAATACGAGCAAACCAATACGCTTGCCTGTTTTCCCACCTTTCTGTGCCATCCGCCCCAGCAGGGACGAGGGTACGCGGCTATTCATCAGATTGAGTCTCCTTGTAAATCGGTATTAGCAATGAGACGTTGCGACAATCAAAATAGTTCCCGCACGCAAAAAGAAGAGGGATGCGGCTCGTAAGTCACATCCCTCTTCTTTTTGCCCTCTTATTCTGTTCTACAATTTTGCTAGCCCAGATTATGCTTCTCTATTGGCGCGCCACTCCTCAATGAGGTCAGCGTGCTGCTCATCTTCGGAGACTATCACGCTCAGGCAAGCGGCGATAGACATATCTGCGCTTTCGTCGCCGGGCGCGGGCGCAAACAACTGTGCGTTGTCCGCTTGCTGGAGCACTTCAATCAACTCGTCCCAGGCGCTCGACAGATCAGCCAGCACCTCTTCAAAGGGCTTGCCCCTGCTCGCTTCGTCCTGTTCTGCGTTGAAGCTCTCAACACCTTCCTCATCCACATCGAGCAGAGGATGTCGCTCGCCTGCCATCATGGCGCGAAAGGTCTCAGCATAGGCGCGGTCCCACGCCGCGATATTGGCAAGTATGTCGCGCACCGACTTTTCGCCGTCAACACCGGGCTCAAGCATCTCCTCTTCGGACAATCCTTCGTATGAGGTGGTGAGTTTTTCGCGCGCGTCATTTACCTGACCCGCGAGCATCTGCCGCCGGGCTTTCGCAAGGAAGTCCAATCTATTCGCCTACCTGTATGATTACGGCGTCGCCCTGGGCTGTGCCGGAGCAAATCGCCGCAAGACCGATACCGCCGCCACGCCGCCTCAACTCGTGTATCAGCGTGATCATGATGCGTGCGCCCGATGCGCCAATCGGGTGTCCGAGCGCGACCGCGCCCCCATTGACGTTCACCTTGTCTTCCGACAGTCCGAGCTTTCGGAGGCTGATCAAGGCTACGTTGGCGAATGCCTCGTTGATTTCAACAAGGTCAATGTCGTTGATGGTCATGCCGAGCTTCTTCAGGGCGTTCTCCGCGGCCATGGCCGGGACATAAGCAAGATACGGAGAGTCCCATGCCGCTTCACCATAGCCGAGGATGCGCGCCATGGGCTTCAGTCCGTGGGTTCTCGCGTACTCGGAAGAGGCAAGCACCATAGCTGCCGCGCCATCATTCAAGCCGGGTGCGTTGCCTGCCGTAACCGTACCGTTCGGGTCGAACACGGGCTTGAGCTTGGCGAGTGCCTCCATCGAGGTGTCTCTGCGGGGCGCTTCATCTGTGTCAACGGTGATGTCGCCTTTCTTTCGGTCGGGAATCACCACAGGCACAATCTCTTCTGCGAAGATGCCGTTGTCAATGGCTGCGATGGCTCGCTGGTGCGACCTGTAGGACCATGCATCCTGCTCCTCGCGGCTGACCTTCTCTTCGGCGGCCACTTTGGAGCCGTGCGCGATCATCTGTACATTGAGCAGAGGATCGGTCAGGCCGTCGTACATGACACCATCAATTAGCTCGCTATTCCCGGCTTTGAGACCCCATCGCGTGCCCATCGAGTAGTACGGCGCGTTGGACATAGACTCCATGCCGCCCGCAACGATAAGCTCATGGTGCCCCAACCTGATGAGGTCGCTTGCCAGTGTCGCGGCTCTCATGCCGCTGCCGCATACGCGGTTGATTGTGTCGGAGGTAACTTCGCGTCCCAACCCCGCTTTGAAGGCTGCCTGCCTCGAAGGAACCTGGCCGAGACCTGCCTGCACAACGCAGCCCATGATGTTATGAGTCACATCACCTTTGTCAATATCGGCTCGCTGCATCGATTCGCGCATAGCGATAGCGCCAAGCTCTATGGCTGACATGCTTACAAGCGATCCGCCAAACTTGCCGAAGGGGGTACGCACCCCGCTCAATATTACCGGATTATCGTTCTTTGACATCTTCGTCCTCCAATGTGTTGCCGCGCAGATCCTGCTACCTTAAATCTGCCGTGCAGCATCTTTTCTGTTATTCGACAGTGGGCATAGCGAACGGATAGTGCAGCGCGCTTGTGGCGTCGTACATATCCTTGCGCTCATAGCCAACCGCGGGCGGGGGCGGGCAGCGGTAAGGTCGGTCCTGCCTGTAGCCCAGGGCATATTCGCCCTGCATTACGGTATGTATCTCGCGAGTGCCCTCGTAGATGACCGCGCCTCGACTGTTCCGCAAATATCGCTCGGGCGGGTATTCGGACGAGTAGCCATAAGCGCCATGTACTTCGATTGCGTCATTCGCGCTCTCGAAGGCCACATTACAGGCGTGCCACTTGGCCAGCGATGTCTCGCGTGTGGTCTTCATGCCGTAGTTCTTCATCCAGCCGACACGATAGCAGAGGAGGCGTGAAGTCTCGATACCAGCCACCATCTTTGCAATCATCTGCTGCACAAGCTGGAACTTGCCAATAGGCCGGCCGAAGGCGTTGCGCTCATTGGCGTATTTGACCGAGGAATCGAGGCAAGCCTGCGCCAGGCCAACTGCCCCTGTTGCCACCGTAAAGCGGCCCCAGTCGAGCGCGGACATGGCGATTGCGAAGCCCTCGCCTTCTTCACCCACAAGGTTAGCTTTGGGCACTCGTACATCCTGCATAATAATCTCGCCCGTATTGCCGGCGCGCACACCCAATTTTCCATGAATTGTGCCGGTGGTGAGACCCTCCATGCCGCGCTCAAGAATAAAGGCGGCCATGCCGTGGTGCTTCTTCGACTTGTCCAGTGATGCGAACACAAGGAAGTGATCGGCAACATCAGCGAGGCTGATCCAGAGCTTCGAGCCGTTCAGAATGTAGTAATCGCCGTCTTTGCGTGCGGTTGTCGCCACATTTCCGGCATCCGAACCTGCGCCCGGCTCCGTTAGACCGAACGTGGCAAGCTTCTCGCCGCGAGCCTGGGGAACCAGGTACTTCTGCTTCTGTTCCTCATTGCCCCACTGCAGGAGCGTCATCGAGTTCAGTCCGACATGTACGCTCTGAATAACGCGAAACGCGGTTTCGGCCCGCTCGATTTCTTCGCAGATAAGGCCGAAGGAAATATAATCGAAGCCGGAGCCGCCATATTCCTCGGGAATAGGCCCGCCCAGGAGGCCGAGCGGCCCCATCTTCTTGAAGGCGTCCCAGTTTATCGTGCCCTGCTCATCGTGCTCACGCGCAAACGGCGCTATCTCAGTCTGCGCGAAGTCAAAGGCAAGCTTTTGAATTGCTCTCTGCTCCTCGTTGAGTAGAAAATCCATTACAAACAACCTCCTAAGTTGCTCGACCTGATCTAAAATGCCCGATTATTTCTTGCTGAAGCTAATGAATGACGGTCAAGAAATATCGCTGCTATACAGCGCAAACCATTAAGTATATGGCCTCTTGAATGTGGTCTATTTTACAACGCGCAAGCCGACACTCTACCAAATGAGTCTATCACAGGGATATTTGGGTGTCAACCATATACGACAGCCGGGTAAGTGTTCAGAGTAATGGTGTGGCTGGGGCAGAGAGGAGGGAAAGGCACTCG
>JBDTQH010000092.1:0-8679 GCA_039932335.1 Chloroflexota bacterium | reverse complement strand
CCGAGTGCCTTTCCCTCCTCTCTGCCCCAGCCACACCATTACTCTGAACACTTACTTGCTTCTCATTTCTTGTTTCCGGTCGTATGCCTTGTGGTAAAATAGCAGCCATGCCAACCGGCAGGAAAAACACCGCAAGGAGGTTACTCCAGTGGGGCCAGAGTAGTACGCTAATAATATCAACTTTGCTTTGCTTCATCCCTCCAAGGAGTGACAAATGTCCCTTGCTGAACAATTGCAGGCAAGACGCGAGGAACGCGCCGCCCTGCTGCGTACTGCTGTCGAATTACTCAAGGACGACCCAAGCGTGGTCGCAGCCTGGCTCTACGGCTCGATGGGCCGCGACACCCACGACGACTGGAGCGACATCGATCTCTGGATTGTAGTAGACCCTGCCGGCATTGAGGTGGTATCTGCCGGACGCAATGATTTTGCTGCACGCATCGGCACTGTTATCTTAACCGTTGAAGCGCCACAAAACGCCCCTCCTGGCGGCGCATTTATGGACGTACTGTACAGCGGTTCATTCGGCCCTCACATAATAGATTTCACCTGGCAGCCGCAGGAAAGCGCCCGCAGAAGTGCGGACACGCAACTTCTCTTTGACCGTGCCGGCATTCTACTGCAGGAGCCACCAACACCATCCCCAGTCGAGAAACAACGCGAGGAGGCCGCCGCTCAACTTCGCTTCTTCTGGATGATGGCAGCCATCGTTGCCAAGAATATTGCTCGCCGCAAGAATTGGGAAGTCTTAAGCCTGCTGGCATTCCTCTGGTCGGTGGTTGCTCGGTTAGAATGGCTGACAGGCAGCCGAGACACATCTCCCAGGCACGGCGACCATCCCGCTTTTGAGCCGCCCACCACCCCGGGAGAGCAACTAGCCGCCCTTCGCCGTCTTACGTCGCGCATCTCCCTGTTGGCAGCGCAAACGCCTGCCTTGCGAGACGCTGCTACTCCACAATTAGAGGAGCAAATAGCACGCTTTTTCGAAACAGTAGAACAGTCAATCACATGACAAACTCACGAAGTTCGCCCTGAGCCATTTCCTCGAACAGGGTAAGATCGGGCACACCTATTGCCATAAAGTGTGCGTATCACACGCCGAATCTTCTCTACCAAGCGGCCAACAGCCTATTTCAAAACGTCGAATCTGCTATAATGCACGCTATGGACGAGCATATCAAAGCGGCTGTAATGAGGCAGATGGCAGGCTTTCTTGGCGGCCTGTTAGTGTTGATTCCCTTAGGTTTGTTTGTTTCTTCACTCGGAAGCTGGTTACCCCTTGGATGGTTAGTGGGTAACCTACTTTGGTTGTCCATAACCTTATACAGGATTCACAAACAGCCAGGTAGATAGGGCAGGTCTAACACCGAGTTTTGCAACCACTTGATAGATTGCAGTATATAGAATTGCAGTAGACGCAATTGTTCGGTGGCAATAATAGTAATCACTCAGCCCTCTAAACACACTGAGAAGATGACATGAATCTCGCTGTCCTCCCCCTCACGCCCGACCTGTGGCCTGCCCTCGAAGACCTTTTCGGCAGCCAGGGGCCTGTAAGCCGTTGCTGGTGTATGTACTGGCGAATCGGCAATGACTATCTCAAGAGGCCGAGCAACGTGAATAAGGCGGCGTTTTGTGATGTGGTCGAGAGCGGTCCACCACCGGGCTTACTCGCCTTCGACGGTGATTTGGCAGTGGGTTGGTGCCAGCTTACTTCGCGGGATGCTTTGCCGTGGCTTGATCATGCATGGCGGCTCAAGCGCATTGACGAGGTACCGGTTTGGTCGCTTTCTTGTTTTTATGTGCGCAACGGCTACCGGAAACAGGGCGTTATGTCCGCGCTGATCGCCTCAGCACTGGATACCGCAAAGCGCGCAGGAGCGCCCGCCGTCGAAGCCTATCCGCTCGACGCAGAACTGTCACCAAGCTCAACCCACACGGGTTATGCTTCCACCTTCAAGCGCGCCGGATTCAAAGAGGTTGCCAGGCATGTACCCTCTCGGCCAACCATGCGCTACTATTTCGATGAATCTGAGCACGCGCCCTGATTATCGCGATAAGCGTTGTATAGAGGTATTCGCTTGCAGAGGAAACAAAGAAGGGCTGAGTTCCCAAGAACCCAACCCTTCGTTTACTTTACTAACTTTGCGCGGTTACGCTTCTAGTACTCCAGAATGCGCAACGCCTCAGCGACCACACTGTCCGGCGACGGCATTACTGCCTTCTCGCCTGCGGGACCGTATGAGACGCGGCTGAACTTGGGGTGAACCCGCCCGATCGGGCCGCGCAGGTCGTGCCACCAGTTGGATGCTATCTCCGACGCGACCGACGACCCGAAGCCGCCGATTGCCCGGTCCTCGTCCGCAACCAGAACATGCCCGGTCTTGAGGAGCGACTGGCGAATTGTCTGGCGGTCGTACCCACCGTCCACTGTGCGCAGGTCGATGATCTCGGCGCTAATGCCGTAATCGTTCTCAAGCTTCTCGGCGGCCATCATCGAGCGGGGCTGCAAGTTGCCATACGTGACGATTGTCAGGTCGGTGCCCTCGCGAGCAACACGCGCTGTGCCCAGCGGAACCCTGTAATCAGGTCCGGGATAGAGCGAGCGCGACGGCTTTGCTTCGTAGAGCGACTTGGGCTCCAGGAATACCACCGGATCTCCCGATACGAGCGCCTCGCGCAGCAGGCCGACCGCGTCTGAACCGAGCGACGGCACAACTATTCGCAGGCCGGGGTAATGAGCGATAGGTCCAACTGCGGCCTCGCTATGCCAGATCGCGCCCGCGCCGCCAAGATAGTCGCCATAGGCCACGCGAATAACCATCGGGCACGAGAATGTGCCGTTTGATCGCCAGCGCAGGGTCGCGATTTCGTCCACAAGCTGTTGCCAGCCGGGGTGAATATAGTCGCGGAACTGCACTTCCACCAGTGGTAGGTAGCCCGCCAGCGAATAGCCAACAGCCGTACCAAGAATGGTCGCCTCAGCAAGTGCCGAGTTCCACACGCGGTCTGGGAAGGCAGCGCCCACGCCTCTCGTAACGTGGAACACACCGCCCTTGCCCTTCAGCTTGCCGGTGGGGTCAGGCTGCGGGTAGTCAGCAACGTCCTGCCCGAAGATGATGATGCGCTCGTCCTTCTGCATCTCCTCGATGATTGTCCTTGTGATAAGGTCGCGCATCGGGATCGGCTCGGTCGTGGTGTCCTCTACCAGCTTGTTGATTTCGCGCTCACGGAACGAGGTAACCCGCAGGTTGAGCGGGGTAGAAGTAACGTGGTGCTCAATAGTAGCAGGGTCCAGCTTCGGCTCAGCGATCGCTTTTTCCGCTGCCTCGCGGACTTCGGCCACCACCAGCGCATCGAGCGCCTTCAGCTTCTCTTCGTCCGCACCGTGCTTGGTCAAAAGCGACTTCATGCGCACCAGTGGGTCGCGAAGCCCCTCATCGGCGAGGTCTTCCGCACTCCTGTAATAAGCCTGTGTGTCAGCCGAAGAGTGGCTGAGCGGGCGTGTTACATGTGCATGGATCAGGACCGGCCCGGCACCCGTGCGCAGGTACTCGGCGGCCTTTTTCGCCACTTTGTACGACTCAATGAAATCGGTACCGTCAACCTCAAGCACTTCGAGATGGTTATTAGGCCCAATATGCGAATAGCGACTGTAGAGCTTTGACGCATTTCCGCCGGGGATGTTGATGTCCACTGGAGTGGAGATTGCCCAGCCGTCGTCCTCAACCACGAAGAGCACCGGAGCCATGAAGCGTACCGCATCGCGAATAGCCTCTTCGACTTCGCCCTCAGCCGTGGTGCCGTCGCCAACCGACGTGTAGACGAATGCGCCCTCCTTGCCCTCTTTCGCGCTGCGGCTGATCTGCTTCTTTAGCTTGCGCTCGAGCTTCAGACCTTCACCGTAGCCCGCTGCCGGCAAACACTGCGAGCCTGTCATGGTCGAGCCTGTGGGGAAGTTGAACTCAACCGACCCGAAGTGGCTCGACATCTGCCGCCCACCCGACATGGGGTCAAAGCGGCTCGCGACGCTCTGGCGTGTGATCGCCATCAAGCTGATTCCCGACCACAGGGCCAGCGTCTGATCGCGGTAGTACGGGAGCTTTGCATCATCCGGCCGCATGGTGTGGGCGATGGCAGCGTTGATTACTTCCTTGCCCGCGCCCGCGATAGAGAACCAGAGGTTGCCTGTGCGCTGCAGCAGTCCCTGCATGTGGTCGATTTCGCGGGACGTACGCATAGCGGCATACATAGCCATTACATCATATACCGACAGGCCGAGAAGATCTTCTCGCGCCTTGCCGCGTCCTTTCGGCGCATCGCCGAATATCTTGTCCACGAGGCCGTAGTAGTATGCCCTTCTCTGTACAAGTAACTCTTCAGGAGAAAGGCCTGCGCTATCTTCTTGCGCACCGGCTTCACGTGTGTCCGTCTTATACTCTATCAATGATATCCTCCATCAGCCAAACAAAATGCAGGCCGGTAAAGAGCAGAGGGAGGTCAGGGAGAAAAGCAAATGACAACGACTCTGCAAACGGCACCAGCCTGAGGAATCCCAATGCTCATTGTGCCTGCGTGTGACGTCGTTGTCAACATCCTATTATAGCGCATAACCCTGCTAGCTCGTCAAGATGCAAACGCAACATTCGCCTTGCCAACCGCTGAATCAACCGGCTGTTGATCTTTATCGAAGCTATGTCTCACACAAAAGCAAAGGACGAAGCGGTTACGCCTCGTCCTTTGCTCTATATCACGGGGGGTGGAATGCTATTTCTCCGGGCCGGTTCCGATCAGGTAGCGGTTGTGAGCCGGTGCGTATGTGCTCTTAGCAGTCCAGTTGTCGATAACGTTGCCGGACGAATCTGTGACCACGCGGCTGATGCTTGAGTTGAAACCATCCTGTGCGTGCTCGACCATCACCTTGCCTGTGCTCTTCGGCAGTGCGTCGGAATATTCGACGATGTCGGCCTGGCTTGTCTTTACCACATTGGTGATAACCGGCTTGCCGATAGCGACTGTCCAGCCCGGGTTGACACCATACAACTCGAACAGCACTGTGCCTTTGCCGGCAGACGCCTTGATCAGTATCCAGTTGCCTGTGTTGTTCTTGAAGCGGAAGTCCTTGTCAGGCGGCGCGATTGTCGCATCCAGACCTTGCAGCCCTGACGGCGGCTTGCCATATGTGCTGATCCAGTACGAGTGCCAGTTGCGCTCCACAACCTCCAGTCCGCTGCGGAACACCGCATGGAATAGCGTTGTGGAAACCTGGCAGATGCCGCCCGCTTCGGCCGGTACTGTCGTCAGACCGCCCCTGCCGTCCTGCATGATGGCGTACCCCATCTTGAACCCGGCGTCCAGTGTGAGGTCGCCAATCGTATCGACGGTCGAGAAAATGCCGCCGGGCGGGATAAGCGTGCCGTTTATGTGGCTGGTTCCAAGCTCAACGTTCCACGCACGGTTAGCGGACGAGCCAACATACGAGGTAGTGCCCGAAGCCAACAGGTCAGGTGTATTGACAGCTCCCAGATCGGTGTCCTTGATGTTCGGCTCTGTAACCGCTACATCAAGCTCTACCTGCAGCCTATCGCCGCCTGTGTAGCTCTCGATTGCCTGCTTGGCGCGCTGCATTGATGCATCGATGTTCACTTTCAGCCCCTGCTTGGCGTCCGCCACTTTCGTTGGCACGCCGTTCACCATCATGAAGCGTGCATCGGCCATCGGCCTGTTTATATAGTAGGCAACACCGGCCACGCGGTTCGCAAGCACGTCTTCATCTATAACCAACTGCATCGGGCCAGGGCCGCCCTGCGCGGACTGCACATCAAGGAAGCCCGTCACAGATGTACCGCGCAAGATATAGCCATCGTCGGCATAGCGCAGCCGCATTCCCTGGTTGATGAGCGAGTCGGCGCTATCGTAGATACCCTGCACTGCTTCGGTGTGTACGCTTGCGGGAACTTCTTTCAAAGGCAGAACCGCCACACGCGACTCCGCATCCTGACCAACCGCGGCCTTCTCAATGGCGGCTATGGCCCCGGTAACTTCCAGCGCCTGGCCTGAAACGTCTTTATTCAGGGTCACTGTGCCCTTGCCGATTACGACACTGGCATCGGTTGGCTCAACGAGCACCTTCTGGGCTAGAGGCTGCAAATACGCAGCAAGGCTGTTGTTGTCCAGGGCTGCTGTTAGCGAGCCGTCGGCTCCATGATTCAGTGTGAGAAGCTCGCGCAAATCAGCAGGCTCCATTGTCCATGTCTCGTCGCCTGCCTGCAGCACAATGGGCTGCTCGGTCAGGAGCAGAGCCTGCGTCTTGGTTCCGTTGAGCGCTGCTTCCGTAACCTTAGGCGCAACCACCTGTGTGGTAACATTTACGCTGCTGAACGGCACAGAGGCTACGGCGTTGGTGAGAGCCAGGGCCAGTGCGGGCCTGTCAACTGCCGTGCCGCTGGACGACGCGGACAGGGTGACAACGCCATCACTGCCCTTCTCCAGCTTGCTATCCACGGCCCTGGTGTCGACATCTGCGGCAATCTGAGCCACGACGTTCTCTATGGTAGCAGCGTTCTGCTTGAGCAAAGGCTCTGTTGCCGCGCCCCCCGTGAGTGCACTCAACTGCGTGCCGAGGTTCTGGAACAGGTTGCCGCTGCGGCCCACGCTCATCGCTGCATCAAGGGTTTTATCAACGTCCAGCGCGACGCCGACTTCAGCGGCTGAGAAGGTCCAGTTGCGGCCCGCACCTGCGACTGTGACTTTGTCGGACGGATAGCCCGCCGCCAATTCCTGCAAAGCAAGTGTCGCTTCCTGCTTGCTCATGCCGCTCAATGATTTGCCCAGTACGGTAACGCCGTTGTAAACGCGCTCATTATGTCCGAATTGATACCAGGCCCCAAGCGCCACAACTGCTACCAGCAGCGCGCATAGTCCAATAACTGTGAATTTGAGTGGTCCCGCACCGCGTAGCCATGATTGGGAAGCTTCGCGTGGGGTGTTGACGTGAGTTGCATGCACGGATGGCGGCTTGGCAGTGCTGGAGCTTTGCATACTTCCTGTTTCTCCATATAAAGATATAGTGTGGCGGTATTAAATAAACGTGCTGGGAGTGCCGTCTATACTGATATATAACGTGTTTGTTGGGGTGAAGGTTATGGGGAGGCGGGTCAAAAGGGCATACTACGCCCCGGCCCGGTATATGCCATATCTTACCATACCCCAACCCCCCACACAAGAAGTAGGACAATAAAATTGCTACTATTTTCCTGCTGCGGCGAGGGGTCAGGCGCAAGATGTCAGGTGACCCCTCGCCGTCTAGTGTCGCATACTCTCTTGTCATAGCACTCAGCAAACCCCAGAAACCTCTGCGCTCTCTGCGTCTCTGCGATGAACCCGTAAAATACTGACCACCGACACGTGACCCCCGACACCTCGTCACCATTCCCGCTTTCGGTTACAATGGTTTAGCACAGTTTCTGTCCTTAGGCTCACAAGAGCAACAATTAGTCGGCGCAATTCGATATTTGGAGTAACAAATGGCATTGAACCTGGGCATCTTCGGCCTTCAGAGCAGCGGCAAAACAACACTATTCAACGCGATTACGGGTAGCCAGGCGCAAACCTCGTCTTATTCGTCCGGCGAACAGCCCAACGTGGCGGTAGTGAAGGTGCCCGACCCGCGCCTCGACGTGCTGGCGGATATGTTCCATCCGCGCAAAGTGACCCCCGCCGATGTGCAATTCACCGACGTGCCCGGCATGTCGGCTGCTGCCCGCGAAACCAACAGCAAAGAGCCTGTCAGCAGGCAAACCCTGGGTTTCCTCAGCACGGTTGAGGCCCTTGTGCTGGTCGTGCGCGCCTTCGAGAACGCAGCCGTTCCCCTGGCCGAGGGCAGCGACTCCGTCGATCCCTTGCGTGATGTCGAAACAATCATGCTGGAGATGGCTTTCTCCGACCTTGGCATAATCGAGCGCAGGCTGGAGCGCCTCAAGGGCGAGATACCCAAGTCAAAAGGCCCTGAGCGCGAGAGCCGAGAGTTTGAGCAGCAAGTTCTCACGCGTATTGCCCCTGCCCTCGAAGAAGGCGGCAGCATCCGCAACATGGGGCTGAACGAGGACGAAGAGAAGGCAATCCGCAACTTCGGCTTCCTGAGCGCCAAGCCTGTCCTCATCGTGGTAAACCTGGGCGACACTAACCTCGACGCCGGGTCTGCGCTTGAAGAGAGCATTCGCACAAAGTTCGGCGGCCCAAGTGCCGAAGTGATCGCCATACCCGCCCAACTGGAGATGGAAATCGGGCAGCTTGGCGAGGCCGACGCCATCGAGTTCCGTGAGAGTATGGAAGTTGGGCCGTCCCGACTCAGCGAGGTGGTTGGCAAGTCGTATTCGCTGCTGGGCCTGATTAGCTTCCTGACCGCCGGGGAAGACGAAGTGCGTGCATGGACAATTAGGCGCGGTACCAACGCGCAAAAGGCCGCCGGTGCCATCCACTCCGACCTGGAGCGCGGATTCATTCGCGCCGAAGTGATCCACTACGACGACCTCATTGCCGCGAAGAGCATGGCGGAAGCAAAGAAGCGCGGCACCGTTCGCATGGAAGGCAAGACCTACATCGTGAAGGACGGCGACATAATAAACGTTCTCTTCAACGTGTAGCCGATTATAGACAAAGTAATGTGCCGGCCTTCAG
>JBDTQH010000091.1:0-9352 GCA_039932335.1 Chloroflexota bacterium | reverse complement strand
ACCTATACCTTGTGCCCCAATTCCCTCTCCCTTGAAAAAGTGTCGTGCTGCCAACACGCGTGGGAGGGGAGCCTAAGAATGGGAGAATGGGGGACACCCCCATACCCCTGTCATGGGCTTCGCCCCTGCACCTCGGCCTCGCAACTGGCCAACAGCATAACTGCATAAAGCCGCCGCCAATCCCCTTCCAACACCTAGCTAAATGTGCATAACCCGGCCAACTGCCCCTTGACCCGTCCCGCATCCTCACCTATACTCAATCTACTTCGAGATTACAGGTTCGCTTGAATGATCGGAGAAACAGAAGCCCGGATGGTCCTCACGGATTGTCTGGGTTTTTTGTTTGTCTAGTTGTCAGTTGACGACCGCCGACGGCAGACCGCCGTCCCTAAAGGGAACCCTAACCGCCATAATACCGGCAACTGACAACTGACAACTGACATCGCGGTCGGCGGTCTGCCGTCGGCGGTCATACGGAGTACTTAGTACGCAGTACACCGTATCCTGCCTCCTAATCTCTTGCCTTTCCACTGCCCAGCGGGTACAATTAAACCGTATCCTACTGAGAGTGAGCTTATGCCCCGCAAGAAAAACACTATTCCAGAACATGATGAATTGGACGAGCTGCTAGAGCACGTCCCCCATGGCAACGGTCATGACCCCGAAGGCCTCCTGGATGCCGCGGAATCGGGAGAACTTGACGAACCTATTGTTGATCCTCGCCCTGTGCGCAAGCCCAGAGCGAAGGCAGAGGCCGCCCCCCTTGCGGACGAAAGCGCAGCCGAGTCAGGACCTCCCATCAAGAAGCCGCGTGCCTCTCGCAAGCGGGGTTCCTCCGGCAATCGCCGGCGCGAGATAGTCAAGCTTCCACTTCTTCCTCTGCGCGACATGGTGATCTTCCCCCACATGGTCACCTCTCTCTTTGTTGGCCGCGAGAAATCGCTGAAGGCAATCGAAGCAGCCATGTCAGACGACCGCATTATTGTGGCTGTTGCCCAGCGCAACCCTGAGGAAGAAGAAGTAGGTTCCGGTGATCTCTACGAGATGGGCGTGGAGCTTGTTATTGGCCGCTCACTCAAGATGCCCGACGGCACCAGTTCTCTGCTTGTGCAGGGCCAACGCCGTGTGCGCGTGCTGCGCTATCTCCGCGACGAGCCATTTATTGTCGTCGAGGGAGAGCCTGTTGAAGACAGCGACGAGAAGACCCCCGGCACCGAAGCTCTTATGCGCGCGGTGCTTGCCCTCTTTGAGAAGATAGTCAAATTCTCGCGTAACTTGTCGGAAGAGTCGTATGTGGCCGCCATGAACGTCGATGAGCCAGGCTGGCTTGCCGACCTTATAGCTTCCACCATAACTCTGCCGCAGGAGAGCCGCCAGGCTATACTCGACACGGTCGATCCTGTGGAGCGGCTGCAAAACCTCAGCTTCATGCTCGCTAAAGAGCTTGATGTGCTCGATCTCGAAAACCGCATTCAGGACCGTGTCCAGAGCGAAGTTGACAAGAGCCAGCGCGAGTTCTACCTGCGCGAGCAGATGAAGGCCATCGCCCACGAGCTGCAAGACTACGACCCCGCCACCCGCGAGGCCAATGATCTGCGCGGGCGTATTGAATCGGCGGGAATGCCGGAAGAAGTGCAGAAGAAAGCCTTCGATGAATTGGAGCGCCTTCAGGCCATGCCTATGGGTATGCCCGAAGTCGGCGTTATACGCACCTATCTTGATTGGCTTATTACCCTCCCCTGGAGCCAGCAGACACCCGATCACCTCGACATCCGCGCAGCGGCGCAGATGCTTGACGCCAATCACTATGGTCTTGGTAAAGTGAAAGAGCGTATCCTCGAATATATGGCCGTTCGTAAGCTCGCCCAGGGCAAGATGCGGTCGCCTATCCTCTGCTTTGTCGGCCCTCCAGGTGTGGGCAAGACCTCCCTTGGCCGCTCCATTGCCACGGCCCTCGGACGCCGTTTCGTGCGCGTCTCGCTCGGCGGCATCCATGACGAGGCTGAAATCCGCGGTCACCGCCGGACCTATATTGGCGCGCTTCCGGGCCGCGTTATCCAGACCATGAAGACGGCAGGCACGATAAACCCTGTCTTTATGATGGATGAGATCGACAAGGTCGGCGCTGATTTTCGCGGCGACCCATCGGCTGCTCTCCTCGAAGTGCTTGACCCGGAGCAGAACAACGCCTTCTCCGACCACTATCTCGATGTGCCATACAATCTGTCGAAGGTCATGTTCATCATGACCGCCAACCAGCTTGACCCGATTCCCCCTGCCCTCCTTGACCGCATGGAAGTGATAGAACTGCCGGGCTACATCGAAGACGAGAAGTATCACATCGCCAAGCAATTCCTTGTACCTCGCCAGATCGAGGAGCACGGCCTCACGCCCGCCAACATCAAGTTCACCGACGGCGCGATCCGCCGCCTGATCCGCGAGTACACACGTGAGGCGGGCGTCCGTAACCTTGAGCGTGAGATAGGAACCATCTGCCGCAAGGTCGCCAAGCTGGTCGCCGAGGCAATGCCCGTCGATCCGATGCCTGCTGAGGAGGTGGCTGCGACAGCAGGTGTCCATGCAAATGGCGATGTGCGCAACGTCGCGGTCGAGTTGAATACCGAGCCTCTGGACAGCCGGCTAAAGGACCTTGATGGCGTAGCTCCCGCTTCGACCGAGGTTATCGCGGCGGCAATAGACGCCACTGATGGTGCTGAAGCGCAAGATGCCGTTTCCGATATGGCTCCCGCCTCTGAGTCCGTCGAGGCGACCCAGCCGCAAAAGAGAATTCGTGCGCGCATAATCCGCGAGGCCGATATTGACACCTATCTTGGTGCGGGTCGGTTCTCCTACGGCCTTGCTGAAGAGCAGGACGAAGTTGGTGTGGCCACAGGTGTATCCTGGACGCCGGTCGGCGGCGACACAATCGGCGTCGAGGTGAGCCTGATGGAAGGCAAAGGCAATCTGCTCCTCACGGGCCAACTGGGTGATGTAATGAAAGAGTCGGCGCAGGCCGCTCTCACATATGCTCGTTCGCGGGCACGCCAGCTGGGTATAGACCCCGCTCGCTTCGAGAAGACGGACATCCATATCCATGTGCCCGCCGGCGCTACCCCCAAGGACGGCCCATCAGCCGGTGTTACCCTGGCGAGCGCCCTTGTGTCGGCCCTCACAGGAAGGCCGGTTCGCCGTGACGTAGCCATGACAGGCGAGATTACACTGCGCGGTAAAGTGCTTCCTATCGGCGGGCTGAAAGAGAAGGTTCTGGCCGCCCACCGAGCAGGCATCTCTACATTTATACTGCCGCGGAAGAACGAAAAAGACCTCGACGAGATACCTCAGAAGGTGCGCCGTGGGCTCGAAATGATACCGGTGGACGATCTCGACATGGTGCTTAAAATCGCCCTCCAACCTACCTCGACCAAAACCGACACCAAGCCGGAGCCGACTATTCCGGTCAAGCCGCGAACACCTCAGCGTCGACCAAGCGTCACAGGCGGTGTTCACGCGACATGATATTGAGCGCGTCCTCCCCGCGCCCAAAGAGCATAATTAGGGAGTATATCTCCGGATCGCAGAGCAGCACTCTGATCCACAGGAATAACTCGAAACGGAGAATCTTATGGCCTGGATAATATATAGCGCGGCTGTCCTGATTATCAGCGGCGTTATCGGCCTGCACCTCGGCCGCTTCCGTGAAGCCTACACCGAAATGACCGGCATGATGGCCGGTATGACAATGGGTATGCTGAACGGATTTGTGCTCGGCTATGCTGCGGCGGGCCTCTTTGCAAGCATGTTCTGGGGCAATCTTTTTGGCATTATCCTCGGCACAGCGCTCGGCTGCTATTTCGGTCGCGCCGGTGGTTTGATGGGCATCATGGATGGCGGCATGGGCGGGGTTATGGGCGGCTCCATGGGCGCGATGCTCATGGTGATGCTTGTCTGGCCGAACTTTATTTTCTGGACTGCTGTACTTCTGGGGCTCGTCTACCTGGTGGGTATGCTCGGACTGGTCGCGCTAATCGAGCAAAGCTCGCCCGAGCACGCCGCTCTACACCGCGTCCTTCCAATGTTCACCCGCGCAGTCGCCGCCGAAGCGACTGAAGCAGCCGCTCTCGCGTCCACGCCGGAGAGGCGAGCGCCGATAGAAGATTACTACTCCTTCCTGGGGGTGACATCCAGTTCCACAGGCGCAGAGATCACCGCCGCGTATCTCCACCAGCTTTCAGTTGCGGATGGTACGTCGGTAGACAAGGCTGAGCGTGCCATCTCTATCCTGACCGATCCGGTCCGCCGCAAGGCCTACGATGCGCGCCTTGCCCAGAGCCAGGCCGCAGGCGATTGCTGCCCACCACCCCGGCGCAAACGCACAGAGGCGGCGGTTTCTACGGTTAGCCCGGCATTGGCGCAGGCCGTCGGCATCACCGCAGCGGCTTATGTATCGAACCCCGCCGCGGGTCAATCGGCACGGAACAAGCCCGCGAACGAATCTGCTCTTGCTGCCCGACGCCGCACCCGCCCTGATACTGTGCGCAGGCAGAAGCCCGCACAGAAAGAAGCGCCAATTTCATGGGTTGGAGGCGTGGCTGCCTTTGTGATCGCCTTCATGCTGCTGGGGTGGTGGCTCTTCAACCAGGGACAGGCCCTCAGTAATGCCGCTAACAATGGCGTATTCACCGACAACGGCGCGGCACTCCCAGCCGAGTTCGTGCAGAAGTTGCAAACGCAGGCCGTAGTGGCCCCGCTTTCCACGGGCGGTACGCAGGCCATAGATGTCGTTGTAAATGGCGACAGCATGAGCTACAAGCCGAGCGTGATCAAGGTGAAGCAAGGCACGCCTGTCCAGTTTCGCCTCAGCGTGCAGGGTCGCGATCCTGGCTGCGGGCGCTTCGTGGGCATACGTGGGCTTGGCGCACACGGCATAGCCAACCCCGGCGAGAACACCACACTGGACTTCACGCCTACCCAATCAGGTGTCTTTCAGATCAATTGCAACATGCAAATGATGAATCCAGGCTACCTGATTGTGACAAACTAGGCCGTTCTCACCCGAACCATGACAGACGCACCAGCCACCTCCTCCAGGACTATCGCCCCGTCTCACCTCTTCCTTGGAACCGGGTTGCTGGCGCTCGTGCTTGCTGTGGTGTTGGTCGTGCCCACGATGCTGGCCGGTAAGCCGTCAGGTGCGGCGGCCCTCGCATATGGCCCCTCTGTAGGCTCGATTGCCCCTGACTTCCGGTTGCAGGATGCGCTTACTGGGAAAAGTGTGGACCTCGCCTCATTGCGCGGCAAGCCTGTATGGCTCAATTTCTGGGCATCGTGGTGCTCAGGATGCAAGCAAGAGATGCCGGACATACAGAAACTCTATGCGCAATATAGCCCACAGGGCTTACAGGTAATCGGGATAAATGTGCAGGAAAGCGCCAACTCGGTGCGCGATTTCACTGCTGCCAACAATTTCCGCTGGACCTTCCTGCTCGACACCGACGGTCGCGTGACCGACCGCTACTACGTCAATGGCCTACCATATCACGTATTTATAGGCACGGACGGCATAATAGATGCCATCTACCCCGGCCAACTGGGCAGCGCAGAGATGGAGGGTTACATCGGGAGAATCCTCAAGTAAAAGCCCTGTCCGGCTGGGTTACGAATGTTCAGACATAGGGTAGAGCAACCGGACTTCGCACGGCCGCCCCCGCTTGCCTGAGTAGAAGGCAGAGACCCCTCACCCCCAACCCCCTCTCCCCGCTTCGCGGGGCAAGGGGGCTTTTTACTTGGGGAGATGGGGACACCCCCATACCCCCGTCATGGGCTGCGCCCCTGCACCCCGTTCTTAGAAACTTGCCCCGAAAGCACCCCAAACCCACGGACAGGGAGCACCCGCCCTCCGCTTCGCTCATACCCTAATGAACAGTTACCTCTGGCTGGGAGTGGCTTCTTCTCCCATTCGCGCCTACGCTAGTTCACTACGATCACATTGTAGGGCACAGTGACAACCTTGCCGTCGTGCCCGAACTGCACCCAGATGCGGTACGCGCCTGGCTGCATGAAGGTGTGGGTAAACTGGATTTGAGGCCCGAAATGTGCGGGGGGCGTAGGCAACGCCATCGTGGCCATGTTCATAGTCGTCATATCCCCCGCCATCGCGCCGCCCGGCACATCACCATGTGTATGGTCGAACTGCTTTGTATCTGCGCTGATAATCACAATATGGCAAGGTGCGCCCAGGAAAGGCTCCAGATCGGTTACAGGCTGACCATTCTTGCTTACATCGAGGAAGAAATGCGTGGGTATGCGCCGCCTTATCTTGGGCGAATTAGTAGTCAACTGAGCCGTTACCCCATCCACCTCCTGCTTGGTCCCGATGTCGGGGGTAAGGCTCGCGGGGGTATCTGCCGCGCCTGCACCATCCGTCGCCAGCACATCCCGTTCGATCTGCGTGATCCCGTCAGCCGTCGTAAACTCGTTGTACATAAGATACTTGCCACCGGAAGGCACAGTATCGCTGATAACATAGCTGCCGTTGCCCTCGTCAACCGGGTGTATATGGGCGAAGTTCGTCAGATCCTGGCTGACCACGATCAAATGCATCAGCCTCTCATGCACGATGGTCAGACCGCTGCCGGTAACAGGCTTGCCGTTCTTGTCGTTGAGCGTGTATGTGATGGTGAACGGCCGGGTGGGCGCAGGATTGGCGGGTTGCGTAGCCACATCTACCGCCACCGGCCCTCCGTACCTGGTAATGAGCCTACCGTTCGGCCCACCCTCTCCATGCTGGTGGTTCTGAAGTACAGGCCCGGCCTTTGGGTCAGGCGTCGGTGTGGGCGGCACATCCAACGGCCCGTTGCACCCAACCAGCAACAAAGCCGCCATACCCAGCGCAAAGAGCAAACTAAAACGAGAACGCATCCGGTAATTCCCTTACATGCATATTTATATACGCACATGCATCGCGCAGTGCGTCCCTCAATTGTAACACGCCCGCCCATCTCAATTGGCACTGCGTACATAAAAAGTAGCTATAAATCATGGACTGGAACCGCCTGCCGGGGTATTAAGGATGTTCCCTATCTCTTCCTCCCCAAATAAAAGCCCCTCTCCACACGACGCATGGAGGAGGGGCTGGGGGTGAGGGGTGCTCTTGAGCACTACTGCTCACCCGCTATTCTCTTAGAATTACAGCCTTACGGCGTAACCTTGAAGTAGCCAATCGCCCTGGCATGGGAGGTCGTGCCCTCCATCGTCAGCGCATATACGCCGGGGTCGTCGCCCCTCAACGTGGAGTAATTCACCGTACCCGCGGTGCCATCACTAGCCGCCTCCAACTGGAACGGCGCGCCGATCACAGCCTGGTCGGGAGCCGTCAGGTATGCCCCAACCGATTCGCCCGGCTGGAAGCCGCTGCCCACGAAGAAGAAGGTTGTGCCGGCTTTCGCGCAATTGCTGGGTGTAATCGTCATATTTACGGAAGCAGGCACATCGGTGCATGAGGCTACGTTAGGGTCGGTGGTTGGCCCAGCGGTTGGTGTCGTGCCTGGCGCGGCAACGTCCGGCGTGATCTTGAAGTAGGCAATCGCCTGGTGGCCCGACCCTTCCCCCTGGAAAGTGATCGACCATACGCCCTCACCTAATCCCTCCAGGATTTCGCTGGGCAGAGGCAGATTTATCGTGCCGTTGTGTGTGCCGATCTCGACCGGTTCCTCGGTGCCAAGTATCAGCCCGTCTGGTGTAGTAAACCAGTAGCTGAGCGATTCGTTTGGCGTAAAGCCTGTGATCGTGATGTCGAACAGCGTGCCAATTGGCCCACAATTGGGGTCTACAGTTGCGTTTACCTGGGCAGGCACGCCGCTGCAATCGAGAGGGACTGTGGTCGGGCTGGGCAGTATGGGGGTGGCCGTTGGGCTTGCGGGTCCTGTCGTGGGGCCTGTCGCCACGGTCGGTGTAACGAGCGGACTTTGCGGCCTGCCTGCGTCCTTATATCTCCAGTCGAAGTAGTGCTGGCCGATATTGCCCATCTGCACCTTGAAGCCCGGCACACCGTTCGGCACATAAGTAACCACGCGCCGCTCGAACGCCTGGATCAACACGTCTTGCTGCTGGCTGGCAATCTTCACCCGCGCCCAGTATGGCTCGGAAATCGGCAACCCCGTGGCGTAGAACCACGGCTCAGAGAGGCGCCCGTCCACTGTTGTTGCGCTCGCGCTGTCGTAGACAGGCCCCGCGCTATTCAAGAACTCCCATATGGCCTCAGGTACATTGTGTTTCGTGGTCTCGTCAAAATAGACGTAGTTGACCTTGGGATAGGAGCTTTTGGTCTGATCGTCAGCGACCGCACCGCTGCGCGAGATCGTGCTGATGGCGGGCATCCCCACTCTGGTTGTGGACGGGTGGTCGCCGAGCGGCGTATTGCTCACGCCCTGGAAGCTGTAATATGTGGGTGCGTTCGCGTCATCGGCATCCGATGCCATGGCGATATCGGCGGGATAACGGTCGGCATAAGTAGAGTTGCCGGTCTGTACCTTGCCGGAAATCAATTCGACCGAGAGCAAGCCATTCGTTACGTAGAACTTGCTGTTAGGATCGGCGTTGGGGTCGTTGATTTCCATGCGGCTCTTATCGAAGTATTGCACAAGCCGCTTGCCGCCCGCTCCCTCGGCATAATCTTCCTGCACAGCGCCGCCGTTCGGGGTCGGCCCCCAGTACCACGACCGCTGCACAGCACCGGCAGCCACCGGCTTATCTGTGCGCTCCCACGTACTTTGGAATGCTGCGTTGGCGAAGGCGTTGGCCTGCTGAACTGTGGACATAACGCCTGATGCGGGCAGGCCGAGCGCAGTAACCTGTCCAGCCGTGACCTGCACGACCTTGAGCTTGCTGTTGCCCAGCACTTCGAGCTTCCGGCTCTTGAATACGCGGTCCGAAATGCTCTGTGTGGTTGTCTGAGCGTTCGATGTTACGGCTCCCCAACCGATCAATGAGGGTACTACGATTGTACCGAGTGCAAGAAAGGTAATTGAGCGCGTCCGTGCGGTGTTCGACAATCCTTTGTCCTTTCGCGGTTAGTTAAGCAAACCATGTTATCGGCCCTCAATAGGCTACCGAATTCTATCCGTTATAGCAAATTACCTGTCAAAATGCGAACAGTTACGCCTGAGTAAATGTTCGCATTTTGGGTAGAGCAATCTTACATGTCCGTAAGGGAAGACCCACCGCCCCCGCTTCACTGATGCCCCTCCCATGACTGGGCTTCCATTTGTAATCCCAACAATAAGACAATGAGGTACCCCTCACCCCCAACCCCTCTCCCCGTTTCGTTGGCAGCACGACACTTTTTCAAGGGAGA
>JBDTQH010000090.1:0-9605 GCA_039932335.1 Chloroflexota bacterium | reverse complement strand
CGAGTACCGAGTACCGAGTACCGAGTACCGAGTACCGAGTTGTCAGTTGTCAGTTATGGCGGTCGGCGGTCGGCGGTCAGTTGTTGTAGATGAGTTAGGGGAGATTATGAACAGAGTGGATGGCAAGGGGAAGGTGTTTACGGAGCGGGTGCGGAAGACTGGGGTAGAGGTCAGGATGCAGACGTTGCAGGGGCAGGTACATGGATTTATGCATGTGGTTCCAGGGCAGCGTGTGAAGGATCTGCTGAACAACGGGGACGAGCTATTCCTGGCAGTGACGGACGCTACGCTTTATGGCTACGGTGATGATGGGGTGCAGCAGGTTGATTTCATAGCGTTGAATAAGCAGCAGATAGTGTCGGTTATCTTGATTGACGAAGACAAACCGAGAGATCAGCAAGACGAAGGCTACTATATTTCGTGGGAATAAGAGCCGGGACAGGTGGGATGCCGCAGTAGGGGTTGTGCGGCCTGAAAGTTATAAGAACAGGGCAGAAGATACCAGTTAAGTGCAAGATTGAGCGGGAGGGGCGCGGCTATAACAGCGTTTAGGGTTCGCGTTCCATACCATTATAGAGAAAGCCGGAAGGAAGTATATGTCATTCAAGAATATGGACGGGGGGCCGCCAACACGAGACTTGCGCCCTAATACATCAGGCAATTCTAACGGCAACGGCAATAGATACGCGCCACCGCCAAGCCCGTTTAGCCCGGCAGGGCCGGACGAAGGAATCGCTTCGGCACTGAGGCCGTTGATTGACGGCAGCTTCGCGCAGGGGGTTGCCATGCCGGGCGCGTCGACGCCCACGGCGAACCAGGGGCCAAGCACAGCGCCGCTGCCTGCTCCGGGCACACAGCCTTTGAGCGGGGCGGCCAGATCAGCAAACAATGTGCAGGTGCCGCCGCCTCTGGTGCATGCTCTTGTGCAGCGCATACTGGCGGGGTTTCCGACAAACGTTAACCTGGAAAAGACACCTGAAATAGAGCAAATGATCGCGGGCCGCTTTATGGCCGCGCTGTCACAGGTGCCGGGGTCGATACCGCCGGGCGGGCAAGAAGCGCTTTTCCGGGCGGTGATAGACGAGATCCTTGGCTTTGGACCGCTCGAGCCGCTTATCAAGGACGATTCGATTTCTGAAATTATGGTTAATGGGCCGGATCAGGTGTGGGTAGAGCGGAAGGGTCAGCTTGTTGAGAGCGGTGTGACCTTCCAGAATGAGGAACATGTAATGCGGGTGGCGCAGCGTATTGTCGCGCCGCTGGGCCGCCGCATCGACCGCAAGTGGCCTATGGTGGACGCTCGGTTGCCGGACGGGTCGCGCGTCAATATCATAGGGCCGCCGTGTGCGCTGCAAGGCACGACTATCACCATACGAAAGTTCTTCAAGACACCGCTCACGGTGAACAATCTTATCGAGTTCGGTACGGTCACGCATAAGATGGCGAATTTCCTGCGGGCATGTGTATTAGGGCGTCTCAACATGGTGGTAGCAGGTGGTACAGGCTCAGGTAAGACTACGCTGCTCAATGTGCTGTCATCGTTTATCCCGGAGGGCGAGCGCATTGTGACGATAGAGGACTCGGCAGAGCTGAGACTGAACCAGCGTCATGTTGTATCGTTGGAGGCGAGGCCCGCCGACGTGGACGGCGGGGGCGCTGTGACTATTCGGCATCTTGTGACGAACGCGCTGCGTATGAGACCGGAGCGGATTGTGGTTGGAGAGGTGCGGTCGGGGGAGGCGCTCGATATGCTCCAGGCGATGAATACAGGCCATGACGGCTCGCTGACCACTCTGCACGCCAACACGCCGCGAGATGCGTTGTCCAGGTTGGAAACAATGGTGCTGATGTCGGGCATGGATTTGCCGATACGTGTGATCCGCGAGCAAACAGCGTCGGCTGTCGACCTGATTGTGCAGCAGGCTCGGTTGCGCGACGGCTCGCGCAAGGTGGTTTACATCACCGAAGTGCAAGGGATGGAGGGCGAGACAATCGTGTTGCAGGATATCTTCCGCTGGCGGGAGTATGGCAACGATGCGAACGGAAAGGTTAAAGGGGAATTGGTGCCGACAGGGTTGGTGCCCAAGTTCGTGCAGAGACTGGAGGACCACGGGCAAAAGATCGACAGGTCGCTCTTCTCGGCTTAGGAGTAAGCGTTCGATGTGGGTGTAGGGAAAAGCCTTTGCCAGCTCCTATTGGAAGATCTCTTTGGCTAATTAGAGCACAATCGCCCCTCACCCCCAACCCCCTCTCCCCGCTTCGCGTGGAAAGGGGGCTTTTTAACTGGTTGGGAGATGGGGGACACCCCCATACCCCGGACAGGGAGTGCCATGTCAACCCTATTATGGAGATGGCGCTAGTGCCCTTTTACGGGGCTGTCAGCGCCATCTATGTCGGCTTTGTTGTTGTCTTTTACTGCTTGCCTAGTTGGAGGGTGCAGGCCAGGAGGCCTACTACATCCCTTAGGGTATCCTGGTCCTGGGCACCGTAGGGGTCGCCGTTCTTGCGGTTGCTTAGCTTTATTGTGCCGAAGTTGACGCCCTCGCACTCCACGGGCGCGGTGATCGCGGTGGAGGGCTCCTGCCAATCGCCGTAGGTGTGAATCAGCTTTTCCTCGCTGCCACGCTTCATGTAGACCGCGCCACCTTCTGCGTCGAAGGCGTCTACCACATCTTCCATCACGCGGCGGGTAATCTTGTCGGCGCTGTTCATCTCTACGAAGAGGCGCATCTCGCCAACAAGCTCCTCTAGCTGCTCTGACGGGTCGGGCGGGCCTTTGAAACGCTTATCGACTGCGGTCTGGAGGGCGTTCTTGATAGGAGTGAAGGTAGCGGCCAGCACCAGCGTGGTCATTATCACGGCGATGTCAGTCTGAGTGCCAAGCAGTGTCTCGAAGAAGCCCTGAAAGATCCTGATCGATGCCGCATAGAGACCGGCCAGTATGCCTGTCAAGGGGATATAGACCAGTGTCTTATTGATAATGATGTCGATGTCCCAGAGGCGGTAGCGAAGTATCGAGATACCAATACCAATCGGCACAAGCAGCGCACCCGAGTAGACAAGTGCGGCGCTCATGATCTGGAACTGGAGCGAACCGGGTACGCCGGCGTCGTTCAGCGCAGGGTTTATCACTCGAGGGATATGGAAACCGAACGCGGAAATAACTGCTACGATCGAGCCGTACACGAACCACTTGGTTTGCTGCGCCTTCACGATGTCGGTGTTCCTGCGATAGCGGTAGAACTGGGCGGCCCACGCTGGAACCCAGGTTACGAGCAGAGCCACGATATGCCACTCGGCGGGCCACTGCCAGGGGCTGAGAGGCGACTCGCGAAAGATGTTCCACGGTATTTGCAGGAGCAAGATTGTAAGCAAGGCGGTCCAGCGCGCCTTCGACGGCAGGAAGCGTCCGTCGGGGAAGAGGTAGAAGAAAAGGATAAGCATCGACCAACCGGCGAAGGTCAGGAACCGCACCGGTATTGCCCAGAGCGGGTTAGCGTCCTCCAGGGAGTTGAGCGTCACCGCAAGGGGCGAAGAAGATACGCCAAAGGTGACAAGAGCATAGGCGCTGAATACACCAATCCAGTCGTCGGAATTGCGAGCGTAGATGATCGCGGCTACTATTATGAAGCCGAGCGTGAAGAATAGCTCAAAGGCGAGGAAATAGAAAGCGTAGAAGCTTGTGGACATATTGAGGGTGTGAAGGCTTTGCAGCACAGCTTCACCGGGGTTGGTCATGCTAAGATAACGAACCTGAAAGGCCGCGATGAGCATGCTCACCAGGAGCGCGACATAGATAGGCCAGCCGACCCGGGCGACGAACAGGGCACGCAAGATGAGTGCTTCTCTCTTCTCGCGAAGGGTTTCGTCTGATACTATGCTGTTCGGGATTATGTGTTCCAGATTCATTTCTGTTCCTCATAAACGCTTTGCCGGGACGTTTGCGCGATTTTGTTCTAGCTATACTCTACCTTGTCTCTATGGTTTGCTTGACTGTAATACCCTCTCGAAATGAATATTTCGGATGCAAAGTGATACAATAGTTTTACTGTAATGCGCCCTGTATGCAATAGAGGCGAAAGTTGTTAATGCTTAAGCCTTTGGGCGTACGACCTTTGGCGTAATATTTCGGCGTAAAAGAGAGCGCGGAGAGAGCGGGGAAGCTATGTCTGTAGCAGCACAAACAATTTCGACGGCAACAACGGCGGGAGCACCTGTCGAGCAAACAATTGGGCTGTCATCTCAGCAGGTGGCCGAACGCCAGGCGAAGGGCCTTGTCAATAAGGCACCGGGCGGGACAGACCGCTCATACGCCGAGATTATCCGGCAGAACGTCTTTACCTTTATCAACATCATTCTCTTCGCGATAGGGGTGGTGCTGGTTATTATGGGACGCACCGACGACGCGATTGTGACTGTAGGCGTGGTGCTGGTCAACGTGGTTGTGGGAGTGGTGCAGGAAGCGCGAGCCAAGCAAAAGCTGGACAGGATCGCGTTGCTCACGAGGCCCACGGCGACTGTTTTGCGCGATGGGCAGGAGAAGACAATTGATCCGGGCGAGATTGTGCTGGATGATGTGCTGGTGGTGCAACCGGGCGATCAAATCGTGGTCGATGGGGAAGTGGTTGGCGACGGCAGGATAGACGCTGACGAGTCGCTGCTGACGGGTGAGTCGGACCTGGTCGCGAAGAAGGCCGGGGACGAGGTATTTTCAGGCAGTTTCGCCGTGAACGGCACCGCAATGTTCAAGGCCACAAAGATAGGCTCGCAGAGCTTCGCGAACCAGCTAACAGCAGGTGCAAGATCGTTTCGCCAGGTGAAGACACCCCTGCAAAGCGACGTGGACTTTGTTATCAGGATATTGATTGTGCTGGTGACGCTGCTCGGCTTCATGCTTGCCACGGCGTTCCTCAGGCAGGCGCTGCCGCTGCTGGAGAGCGTGAAAGCATCGGCGGTAATAGTGGGGCTAGTACCGCAAGGGCTGTTCTTCATGATAACGGTGGCTTATGCGGTGGGTGCGGTCAGGATGTCGGGCAAGGGGGCATTGATACAGCAGTCGAACGCGGTGGAGTCGCTCAGCAATATAAAGGTGCTCTGCCTGGACAAGACGGGCACGCTCACCACCAATTCGATCAAGTTCAATTCCGTGCACCCGCTGACCGTTGGGCAGGCGCAAATGGAGCAGGTGCTCGGGGATTATGCTGCCAACACCACTGCGCCCAATAAGACATCGGGGGCGATTGGCACGGCGTTCAAGGGAGTGCCGCGCAAGGTGGTTGAGGAGATACCGTTCTCGTCGGCGCGCAAGTGGAGTGCGATGGCTTTCGATGATCCCGGCTTGAAGGGCGTCTATGTGCTGGGCGCACCGGAGATGGTGCAGCCGGGGCTAAAAGATGGCGCGGACATCGGGGCTGACCAGATGGAGCAATGGGCTAGCGAGGGATTGCGCGTGCTGCTATTCGCATACTTGCCCGATGTTGTGCCGATGCACGACGAGAAGGGCGAGGCAAAACTGCCTTCGAGCTTGATCCCGATGGGGTTGCTCAGCTTCAGTGATGTGTTAAGGCCGGAGGCGCAGGCAACGCTCAACGGGTTCGATAAAGCTGGGATAAAGCTGAAGATTATTTCGGGCGATAACCCCAATACTGTGGCCGCGCTGGCAAAGCAGGCAGGCTTCCAGGGAGATATTCAGGTAGTATCGGGTATTGACCTGGCGAAGATGACCGATGTGGAGTTCGCGGAGAAGGCTAACGACACGACGGTGTTCGGAAGGATCACGCCGCAGCAAAAAGAGAAGCTGGTGCAGTGCCTGAAGGACAGCGGTAATTACGTGGCGATGATAGGCGATGGTGTAAACGATGTACTGTCGCTGAAGAAGGCGCACGTTGGCATCGCGATGCAGAGCGGAAGCCAGGCAACGCGCAGCGTGGCGGATATTGTGCTGCTGAACGATTCGTTCGGGGTGCTGCCGAGCGCTTTCATGGAGGGGCAGCGGATTATCAACGGCATGTACGATGTGGTGAGGCTGCTGCTGACGCGCACACTGTACCTTATATTCATAATTGTGGCCGCCGCGATGATGGAATTGCAGTTCCCTATCACGCCCAAGCACAATTCGCTGCTCGCCATACTCACTGTGGGCATACCTACAGTCGCGCTGGTGGCATGGGCGCGACCCGGCACACCGCCAGCCCGGTTGATACGGGCCATATCGCATTTTGTGCTGCCTGCTTCGCTTACGGTAGCCTTTATCGGTATCGAGATATACCTGGGTTATGTGTCGGTAACCAATAATCCGCTGCTAGCACATACGGTGCTGACTACCACGCTGATGCTGTGCGGGTTGGTGCTGATACCGTTCGTGGAGCCGCCGACTAAAGGCTGGGTAGGTGGAGACGAGTTCAGCGGCGACAAACGACCAACCATACTGGCGGCGGTAATGCTGGGGCTGTTTATTCTGGTGATGGCAGTGCCGGCGTTCCGGCAATTCTTCGAGTTAGAGCCGCTTGGTCTTGTGGATATAGCTGTCATAGTCGGGGTTGTGGCGGTATGGACGTTCGGCCTGCGCTTCCTCTGGCGAGCCAAAGTGCTGGAGAGGCTGGCGGGGATAGATTAGTTGTCAGTATACGACCGCCGACGGCAGACCGCCGACCGCCCGGGGTCAGGTATCAGGGATTTACGGATTCACCGCAGAGGCGCAGAGGGCGCTGAGTTACGCAGAGGTTCTTGAGGATTAATGAGTGCTGTGCGAAGTAAGTAAGAGGCACTATGCAGAGGCGGTTAGGTTCCCTTCAGTCCCTGCGGTCTGCCGTCTGCGGTCGGCGGTCGTCTACTGACAACTGACCCCTGACCCCGACCCCTACGTAGTACGGAGTACGCAATACGCACAGCTACGTGAGCGTGTAGAAGACGCGAGCCGTCCTGTTGCCGTTGAGAATCTGGGAGCGGAGGTAGGGGCGGAGGAATTGGTCTGCGCCGAGGAAGCGGCCGGGACCTGTGAAGAGGAAGACGAAGCCGAAGAGGAAAAGCAGGAGGAAAGGCCAGTCCCATTGGCCGGGGGCGCGAGAGAGGCCGAGATAGAGGTTCAGGGCGAGAAGGGAACAAAGCAGTCCACCCAGGCGGCTGAATACACCGATAATGAGCAGGGCGGCGGTTGCTACTTCCAGAATGAAGTGAATCCAACCAAAGAACTTCCAGTTAGGCAGAACCACGTTCTTGATCATGTCGCCGTAGAAGGGGATGAACCAGTTGCCGTTTATGGCTTCGAGGGTCATCCAGTGGTAGAGGCCCGCGCCGTTGTCGACGAAGGGGCCGGGCTGTTTAGCTGTTAGCTGGGTGTTAGCTGTGATACCGTTGGGCTGCTCGGCGGGCTGAACGAAATCGTTCCAGGGCAGCTTCCATCCAAGCTGGCTGATCCAGATGATGCCGACAACTATAGCCGCTATGCGTACAGGCCATGTCTGTACGCGCCTGTCATGAAAGCGGCGTTGTTCGGCCTCAACCTCGTGCGGGAGCAGAGCGCGATGTGGGGCGGTTATTCGCTCTGTTTCAGCCATTAGATAGCCTCCGGTATGGGGGTATTTATTGTGCGGGGTTGCAGCCATGTACAGACGTCACAGCTAACAGGCCTAGTATAGCACAGGGCCAGGTGCAGGCATATACATATTCTGGTATAACAGAATCACGGCTATGGATTACTCCTGGACAGCACGCATACGGTGGGTTGGCGACGTGGAATCCACTGTATACGCTCGCAACCACTCTTTCACGGTAGGCCAACCTGTTAGCTTCAAGCAGCGCGATCCACATCTAAGCGCGGTCGAATATCTGCTTGGCGCTCTGGGGGCCGACCTCACCAACGGCTTCGGGCGGGAAATGATACGCAGGGGCATAGAGGTTGATGCGATGGAGCTTGCGCTGTCGGGCAGAGTAGAGAACGTGCTGGTACACCTGGGAGTAATAGGCGAGAGCGGCGAACCCACTTTCCGTGAAATCAACGGCACGCTCTATGTGAGCGCCGATGCAGAGGAATCTAATCTGCGGGAAGCCTGGGAAACCATCCTCCAACGCTCGCCAATAGCCAATACCCTGAAACATGCCGCCACCATTTCTATCGAGTTGCGCGTTGCGTACTAACATTGAGCGGAGATGGCGGAGTGAGGAGGTGCTGTATGCGTAGAAGATGAGCCAACAGGAGTGACGCCGCAGGTTCGCGGCGCTCCGAAAGCATAAGGATGATTTACGCTACCCTTCTCGCACAGGCCCCCTACCAGGTGACCCACCGGGTTACACTGGCTAAGTAACTTCCCTGATCGGGTCAAGCGGTGTCCCTTATCTCTCTTTTCATACCCTCTTATCAGGGTGGTATGCGAGCGGACACGCCCATCCTTTCTCTAGAGAAGATACATGGCATTATGTCCGGGCGGGCAGGGTGTTCTATTTCCGAAGGAGTTTACAGTGTCGAGCACGACAACAATATCTATTGCGGATTACATGGACAGGTTGAATGATGTAGTTACAGAGGGTATCGCGCCTGGAGCGGTTGAGATAGACACGACGGGTGCGTTCCCACGGGCCGGAATGGACGCGCTTGGTACGGCAGGATTGCTGGGACTCATCAGCGCGGAGGAAGTCGGCGGCCTGGGAGGTGGACATCGCGAGGCTGCAATGGCTGTTGAGCGGGTGGCTCAGGCTTGTGCATCTACCGCGATGGTGCTCTGTATGCACTATGCTGGTACGGCAGTAATCGAGGCGCTTGGGCCGCGTGATGTACGCGAGGCGATAGCTGCGGGCAAGCATCTTACCACGCTCGCTTTCTCGGAGGCAGGGTCGAGGAGCCATTTCTGGGCACCAGTAGGCACGGCGACCGGTGTGGACAGCGGCGAAACGGTAAAGCTGGATGCACGAAAGAGCTGGGCTACATCGTCGGGGCATGCGGACAGCTACGTCTGGTCGAGTAAGCCCATAGCGGCCGAGGGAGCAAGTACGATATGGCTCGTGCCGAGCAAGGCAGAAGGGCTGCGCATTATCGCCCCCTTCAACGGTCTGGGAATGAGGGGGAATAATTCTTCGCCCGTGACGGCCGAGGGAGTGATAGTTCCGGCTGCTAATATGCTTGGAGCGGACGGCGGCGGCTTCGATGTGATGATGGGTGTTGTGTTGCCTTATTTCCAGCTTATGAATGCAGCCTGCTCGATTGGCATCATGACAGCAGCTGTGAGCAACACGGCGGCACACGCGGGCGGCACGAAATACGAGTATATTGGCACGGCGCTGAACGATTTGCCGACCATTCGCGCCTATATCGCGCGCATACGGATAAAGACTGATATGGTGCGTGCACTGCTGCTTGATACGCTCAACGCGCTGGAGACGGGCCGGGACGACACGATGCTGCGCGTCCTCGAAATTAAGGCTGCTGCCGGGGAAGCAGCAACCGAAGTGACAGATATAGCGATGAGGGTGTGCGGCGGCGCGGCCTTCCGCAAAGAGCTAGGCATAGAACGCAACTTCCGCGACGCCCGTGCAGCCACAGTTATGGCCCCCACCACCGACGTGCTATACGACTTCATCGGCAAGGCTGTGACGGGGTTGCCGTTGTTTTA
>JBDTQH010000089.1:0-9624 GCA_039932335.1 Chloroflexota bacterium | reverse complement strand
GTCCAGAGATTCTAACTGTTCCGCCCCTTCTACATCAAAGAGAGACACATAACCTAGGGAGATTATTGTATTAGTGCGGCTAGAAAGCCTCCATTACAGACACGGATCAAGCATGTAGCCAGCACAACTGGCGCAAGACCGAGTCCTGCGAGCCTGAAAACCCTCGTGACGCTAACCGAAAGCACATTAAGAGTAGTCGCAAGAATAGGGACAAGGCAGAGTGGATCGAGGTAGCCGTACCTGCCGCTGTACCTGAAGAGATCTTTGAAGCCGCCCAGGCGAAGCTAAACGTCAATGTGGATCGGGCTATCAGCAACTGTAAGGCCGAATACCTGTTGAAGGGACTGCTACAATGCAGCTATTGTGGCAAGCCGTTACGCGGTCACTTGCAGCGCGGGCACCGCTATTACATCTGCACTGGAAAAGACAACAGGCGTACGCCTGACGTGCCAAAATGCACGAGTACAGCTTATCGCGCCGACGACCTTGAGGCAGAAGTTTGGTCCAAGCTCGAGCAATACCTCACCAACCCTCACCTGATAGAAGACACGGTGGCTGCCCGGGAGACGCACTACGGGGCCGAGTTGCAACGGTACGAGGCAGACCTCGCATCCCTCAAGGAGATAGAGGCCAGGGTTCAGACCAAAATCGGCAGGTGGGATGCCGCCTTCGAGGAGGGCATCTTGTCTATGTCCGAGTATCGTGAGAAATTGGCCCCGCTGCGAAAGCAACTCGCCGACAATCGCTCTGAGCAGGCTGCAGCGCATGAACAGATAGCCAAGCGCAGCATCTCGGAATACAGCATCGCACTTTTGCAGGAGCTATGCTCAGCTATACAGCAGGGGATAGGGCTCTTCGATGACGACGACAGGCGAGCCGTATACAAGCTGCTTGAACTGCAGGCAGTCGTCTCAGCAGGGGGTGTGCAGATAGAAGGCGTACTCACCAGCGAGCTTATAGGGTTCTGCGACCGACGGCGTGAGGAAGATGCATGTACGGAGACCGGAAAAGAAGAAGCCCTCGGTCTCACGACCGAGGGCTTAGATTGCGTTCGAGCATCACCGGCATCCGGTACGCCTAGGCGGTTACCTCGCCGGTGATGCTCTTAAGTTCATGCGTACTCATAAGCATCACCTCCTTATACTTATGCCAGACCCTGTAGTGGATTTTTGTAGTGCCGTGGGTCTCGCTGAGTCAAATATACCAGAGCGCCAATAGCGATGTCAAGAGTGAAATGCACCATTTTTATGCAATATACAGCCTACGGCCAATCATGCTAGGACTGCGGACCTATACGAGCAAATGTCAATGTGAGTGCGGGTCCCCGGAATTACATGTGCGCAACAGCCGCTTCCGTGCCTATTTAGGCACATTGGCTCTATCGGGCTATTGACAAAACCGTGCGTGATCGGCTACAATCCGCGCATATAAACGTACAGGAGCATATACCCAATATCGAACAGAATCACTTACACATCCGAGCGCTATTGTTTAATCGGACGTGTGTATTTCGCTGTAAAGTGTCGCTTAGTAAGGAGAACGCCGATTTGAAACGACCTCGTGCTGCTCGCCGGCCCGTATATCTGGTGCTCGCTGCAGCCGCCGCCGTTATACTCTCAATCTTCCCCACGGCCTTACCAACCTCACAGAATGTGCACGTTGCGCAGGCTGCAACCACTAACACCAATTCATCCAACTCCGTGTACTACCGGCAAACGGGTCACTATATCAAGGATGCCTTTCTCAACTACTGGTTGATGAACGGTAGTGTTACTCTCTACGGATATCCGGTCTCAGAAGAGACTACGATTGACGGGGTTGCTGTGCAGTATTTCCAGCGCGCCCGCTTCGAGTATCGCGCCAACAGCACCCGCCCCTGGAAGGTCGAACTGACCCACAGCGGAGCAATCGTTACTGCCGGGCGCAGCTTCGAACAGGTGAGCGCCGCTGCCGCCACCGGCGACCGCACCTTCTATCCCGAAACGGGGCATACGGTCGGCGGAACATTTTCCCAGTTCTGGGCAAACAATGGCGGGCTGGCTATCTTCGGTTATCCGATCTCGGAAGAGATCCGCGAGAACGGCCTCACTGTGCAGTATTTTGAGCGCGCTCGCTTTGAGCTGGCCGGGCAGGGCCGCGTGCAGCTAGGTCATGTTGGCACAGAATTGATGAACAAGCAGATTGCCGAGGGGACGATTGATGCGGCCATCGCAGCGCCGCGCACACGGCCGGGCTACAATATGAGCTTCAAGGGCAATGCCACTGTGTTCAACGCCGACTGGGAGCGGGTTATCAGCCTGAACAAGGGCTGGGGCAATCTCCCACAGGACTACGTGGGGCGCGGCCTCTATGCGGCAGCACCCGCCGACCTGCACCTTTACGGACGCACGGCGCGCGTTACCAGGGGTAACCGCTCGGTGTTTGTGCAGTTCATCGACGTTATCAACTGGCCTGATATACCGTATGTGCGCTCCAAGGGCATCGTGATCGACCTGGGGCAGGAAGCGTTTGAGGCGCTTGGACAGTACAACGGTGGGCGGTATGAAGTTAGCTTCGACGTTTTCTGGCCCGGTGAAGAGCCATAGAGTAAAGTTAGCGGCATCCAAACAAAAAGAGACCCAATAAGTGAGGGTCTCTTTTTGTTTGGGTGCCTTGTGCTTTTGTGTGAGCTACTCCTCGAAACGCTCCATTATCAGTACAGCGTTGTGGCCGCCGAAGCCCATACTGTTCGACATGGCGCGGCGAACGTCAACGCGGCGCGCTTCGTTCGGCACGTTATCGAGATCGCAGTCGGGGTCGGGCACTTCCTGGTTGATGGTGGGAGGAATGATCCCTTCCTGTATCGCTTTCACGCAGAAGACGGCTTCCATGGCCCCGGCTGCGCCAAGCATATGCCCGGTCATGCTCTTGGTCGAGGAGACAGGCACTTTATAGGCGTGCTCGCCCAGAGCGCCTTTGATAGCCATTGTCTCATACTTCTCGTTAAGGGGAGTGCCGGTGCCGTGCGCGTTGATGTAGTCGATATCCTCGGGCTTGAGTCCGGCCCCCGCCATAGCCATGCGCATGGCTCGCGCAGCACCCGCGCCACCCTCGGCGGGCGCGGTGACGTGTGAGGCATCTGCGGTTGCCCCGTAGCCGACCACCTCGGCCAGTATTTTGGCGCCGCGAGCCTGGGCAAACTCCAGGTCTTCCAGCAGGAACGCGCCCGCGCCTTCAGCCAGCACAAACCCATCGCGCAGCTTGTCGAAAGGACGGGAGGCGCGCTCAGGCTGGTCGTTGCGGGTTGAGAGGGCACGCATCGCGCCGAAGGTGGCTATGCCTACCTCGCACACGGTTGCCTCGGCACCACCCGCGAACATGGCTTTGGCTTGCCCGCGCCTGATGATTTCCGTGGCCTCGCCTATGGCGTGCGCCGATGAAGAACAGGCCGACACTACTGCGTAGTTGGGGCCTTGCAAGCCCATTAGGATAGAAACCTGGCCGGCAGCAAGGTCGGTCAGCAGCATCGGTATCGTGAACGGACTGATTTTGCCCGGACCCTTGTCGCGTATGGTGAGTACGGCGTCGGTGAGGGTTTCGATACCGCCAATGCCTGAGCCTATGAGTACGCCAATTTCGGGTGCGTTCTCTGCTGTTATCTCCAGCCCTGACTGCTCGGCTGCCTGCTTGCAAACGCCTATGGCGTAGTGAATGAAGCGGTCCATACGCCGCAACTCTTTGGCGGGTGCGTAAAGTTCCGCGTTGAAGCCGCGGATCTCGCCCCCGATCTTTGTCTCGAATCTTGCTGTGTCAAACCGGGTGATCGGCCCTATGCCCGACCGACCTTCGATGGCCGCTCGCCAGGAGCTTTCAACGTCGTTGCCAAGCGGAGATACGGCACCCATGCCCGTAATAACTACCCTGCGCCGCTCTCTGTTGCCCATTCTTTCCTCCACTAACATGCCGCGCTACTCCGCACAGCAGGCTTTTGTACAGCACTCCTGTTTTAGGTACAGGTGCAATTATAACATAGGAGGATTGCTTGCTGCTTCAGACCTTAGTTGGATAAGTCAGGGGCGCTCTCGTGAGTTCTTCTTACTTGAGGGTAGGGAAAGGAGGTTTGCAATGACCGTCGCCCCCAACCCTGCCCCGCGTCGCTCACACCTCGGCTGGCGCTATCAGGTGCTCGCGTATCTGTGTGATGTCGGCCTGGGTTACACCAGCGGATTTCAGGTAGGCTTCTACGCCGCCGTACTCCTGGTCGAGGTAGTCGAGCACGCCTAGCATTGTTTCAGGGCGCGAGCGCATCCAACGCGGCCGCTCAACGGGCCGGCCCTTTAGCCGGGTTTGCTCTTCCAGCCATTCGCTGAAAGAGGCTTCTAATATGGTTTCACTCAGGGAGTAATCATCAGCTATTGTGTCGCGCGGCACGCCTACCAACGCTAGTAGGAGGGCGATTATGATGCCCGTGCGGTCTTTGCCCCCATGACAATGGACAAGCACCGCTCCCTCTGCCATGTTCTCGGCCACAGCCCTGACAACCGCTCCCACAGGGCCTTTGCCTTTCTCCAGGATAATAAGGTACTCAGCCAGCGTTGAATCGGCAGCGTCTATGGCGGCATCCATCTCCGTGTCCACTATCGGCATGTTCAAGTAGCGTGGTATGCCGCCCTGTTCCTGCTCGGCGGCAAAGGGGTTTGCTTCTCTTTCGATCTCGTGTGGTGAGCGCAGGTCGATGATGGTACGCACTCCGTAGTCACGCAATGCTGACTGCCCCTCAGCAGTGAGACGGTGGAGATTATCGGTGCGGATGAGGGCCTGTCTGCGCGTTTGCGACCCGTTCTCGGTTGGATAGCCACCCACCTCGCGAGCGTTGTAGCAGGCGTCCCAGGCTAGATGGCGAGATATGTGCTCCTGTGACATGACGGCATCTCCTCAAACTCTTCACTTACAAATAACTCGGCTCCAGAATACCGTGCGGGTTGTCCACGCTCCTGCTAGCGCGCTGCATACTGCATGCCGCCAATGTGCCGCACCATGCCTTTTAGCTCCATCATGGTGAGCACCGCGCTTACCGTGGAGGCTGGGAGGCCACTTCGATTGGTGAGGTCGTCTATGTGCTGGGTGTTCTCCTGGAGGTATTCCAGCAGCATGCGCTCTGTTGGGTCGGCGGGTAGGGAGCGCACCGCCTCGACGTGTTCGGTGACCATCTGCATGTTGAGTTCTTCAAGGATGTCTCGCGCGGACGTGACACACTTCGCGCCCTGTTTGAGCAGATTGTTAGGACCATCGCTCATGCGTGACGTGATGGGACCGGGCACAGCGAACACGTCGCGTCCCTGTTCGAGGGCAAACTTTACCGTGATGAGCGCGCCGCTGCGCTCGCCCGCCTCTACTACCAGCACCCCGAGAGAAAGGCCGCTGATAATCCTGTTGCGCGGTGGGAAATTGATCGCGTCGGGCTGTGTGCCAAGGGCATATTCCGACACAACGGCCCCACGTCCTTCCGTCACGATTCGCTGCACAAGCCCCCGGTTCTCTTGCGGATAAAGGACATCAAGGCCCGAGCCAAGGACGGCTATTGTGCGCCCGCCTGCGTCGAGTGAGGAGCGGTGGGCTTCTGTATCGATGCCGCGAGCCAACCCGCTAACGACAGTGACCCCGCCCTCGGCAAGCTCGGCGGCAAGGCGGGCCGTAACTTCGCGCCCATAACTGGTGGTGCGGCGCGTGCCAACCACGCCCACAGCCCAGCTATCGGAGGGCGCGAAATCGCCCAGTACGTAGAGGACGGGAGGCGAGTCGTCTACCTCGCGGAGGCGCTCGGGATAGTCCAGGTCTGCCCAGGTGAGGGCGCGCACCCCGGCAGAATCTAACCGCTCCATCTCGCGGTCGAGGTTGACGGTACGCCGCGCCTGAACGACGGCTTCGGACACCTTCGCCTCAAGCCCGACTGCCATCAGGTCGCCCAGGGTAGCGTGCCACGCAGCCTCGGCATTGCCGAACCGCTCCAGCAGCTTGCGCATTCGCACAGGGCCAATGCCCGGCACTTTAGTTAGTCCAACGTAGTAAGGTGTTTGGTCTGGCATGGTGTGGTGAGTAGCGAGGTGTCAGGTGTCAGGTGTTAGGGGTCAGTACATTGACCGCCGACGGCAGACCGCGTTGTCAGTTGTCAGTATTACGGCGATCGGCGGTCTGCCGTCGGCGGTCATACGCAGTACGCAGTACCCACTACGTTTCTTTCCGCCGGAAGATTATACTACAATAACTATGTCCGTGCTGACGAGTGGATTATAATGGGCGTATTGTTGGCCCGTACAGGAGATTTACTGCATGATGCTCTTCCCTGAACTGGATACACCTGCCTTGCGCATCGACCTCGACAAGATGGAGCGCAATCTACAAGAGATGGCGGAGGCGGCTGCCGCGCGGGGCGTCAGGCTAAGGCCGCATATTAAGTCGCACAAGAGCGTGCAGATTGGCCGGCGGCAGATGGAGCTGGGAGCGATCGGGCTAACCACCGCCAAGCTGTCGGAGGCCGAGGTATTGGCCGCGAACGGGCTGCGGGACCTGTTTGTCTGCTACCCTATTATCGGCGAACTGAAGCTGCGCCGCCTGCGCGATCTTGCGCGTGAGACTAACCTGATGACACTCGTGGAGAGCGAAGAAGGCGCAAGGGGCCTCTCAGCGGCTATGCAGAACGGGGCGCGCCCGCTTGATGTGGTGCTGGACGTTGATGTGGGCTTTCACAGGGTAGGCGTAGATGCGGAGCACGCTCTAAAGCTGGCCGCGCTGGTGGTATCGCTGCCCGGTCTGCGGTTGCGCGGAGTGTCCACGCACGAAGGAAGCGTGTATGCAGCCGGGAGTGACGAAGAGCGGGCAGCCATTGCGCACGAGCAGATTGGCCGCATGGTCGCGATTGCAAACGACCTCAGGAGCCAGGGCCACGATATTGAGATAGTTAGCAGCGGGTCGACACCGGGCGCGAAGGCCAGCCTTGAAGTGCCAGGCATCACGGAGATACGGCCCGGCAACTATGTCTTTTACGATGTTATGCAGGCGGGCTTCGGCGTAGTAGACCTTGACCGCTGCGCGCTGTCGATAGTTGCGCAGGTGATCAGTCACCAGGCAGCCGACCGTGCGGTGATCGATGCCGGGTCAAAGGCGTTCTCGGCGGACAAGGGAGCGCACGGCACCGACTCAGCCAGCGGGCACGGCGTGGTGAGAGGCAGGCCGGGCATCAATGTTGAGCGCCTGTCGGAAGAACACGGCTGGCTTCAGCTTGCGCCCGGCGAGACAGTGGCGATAGGCGAGCGGCTGGACATTATCCCCAACCATGCGTGTGTGGTCACAAACCTCTTCAACGAGGTGGCCGTAACGCGGGGAGATAAGGTTGTGGACAGGTGGAAAGTGGCAGCGCGCGGGTGCATGGTCTAGCGGCTGGCGGGAAGGTGAAGAGAGGGCTTGTGGAATAAGCCGGTACAGCTATTTCCATGGCCAGACAGCCAGTACCCACACAATCAGGGGAGCGATTGCCAGGGCGGGCAGGTAGTTGGCTAGCTTTAGCTCTTTGATGTTCAGCAGACGCAGGCCAACGCCGAGAATAATTAGCCCTCCCACGGCGGTCATCTCCACGATATATGGGTTGTCGCGACTGGGCACACCGCTCGCAACGACGGCTGCTATAATACTCAACGCGCTCTGATATACGAGTACAGTGACGCTGGACACCAGCACGCCCCAGCCGAGCGCCGAGGCAAAAGCAAAGGCGGTAAAGCCGTCGAGCAGCGATTTTATCGACAGGAAGGTGATGTCGCCGCTGATGCCGTTCTGTATCGCGCCGAGAATTGTGAGGGGGCCGACGCAAAAGATGAGGCTGCTTGTCACGAATGCCTCGCTGAAGGTCGCCGAGCCTTTACCTCTGTGCGCGAGCCGCCGCTGCAGGTAGCCGCCCAGGTTGTCGAGGCGGTCGCTCAATTGCAGGGCCTCACCGAGAAACCCGCCGATGAGGATCGCTCCCAGCATTATAAGGATGTTGGTCGTGGTGAGCGCATTTTGCATACCGATCACCAGCGTAGCGAGACCAACCCCGCCCATAATGATGTTCTGAAAGCGCTCCGGCAGTTTGCCGCCAACCAGCAGCCCAAGCGTGCCGCCCAGCAGCACTGTAAAGACATTCAGCAATGTACCCGAGATTAGCATTAGATGTTGCCTTTGGTGAGAGTTGGTATTGCGTATTACGTACTACGTATGACCGCCGACGGCCGACCGCGGACCGCGTTGTCAGTTGTCAGTTGTCAGTATTACGGCGGTTAGGGTTCCCTTTAGGGACGGTGGTCTGCCGTCGGCGGTCGTTACTGACCCCTCGTTGTTATCGCTTCAGGCGCGCCCTCACCTTGGTGAGGATCAGCTCTACTTCGGGGAGGCGCATTAGCCAGACCAGGCCGAGATAGAGGCTGCCACCCAGTAGAGCCGGGATGCCCAGAAGGAGCACTTTTGTTATCAGGCTGTCGCCTTTCAGCACCGAGGATAGCAGCCACCAGGAGACGAAGCTGACCACGCCCAGCGCTGCCGACGCACACAGTGCTTTGAGGGCGGTGCCTACGATGCTGTAACCGCGCAGACCGCCTTCTGTGCGCATAGAGCGCAACAGGAAGAAGCCTGTAACAATCGCGTGGAAGGCGAGTTGCGCGGTGTTCGCCAGCACGAGGCCCGGCATTCCCCACGTCTTGTATGTTGCAAATGCAATTGCCAGGTATACAACGAACTGGGCCATACCTATCAGCGCGGGAGTAAGGGTGTTCTTGCGGGCGTAGAAGGCAAAGAGCAGCACCTGATCAATGGCGCTGAATGGCAGCCCAAAGACATAGATGCAAAGCGCCAGCACGGTCAGGTTCTGGGCATGCTGGTCGAAGGCGCCATGCTTGAAGATCAAGCCCACAAGCGGCACCGACAGAGCCAGCAGACCCGCAGCGGTGGGCAGCACAAGCACTGTGACAAGGCGCAGCCCGGTGGACAGGGTACGCTTGAAGGCGGCTGTGTCGCCGTTGCTGAAGTGCTGAGAGAGTGAAGGAAGAGAGGCGAGCGAGATTGCAGCCGCCACGATTCCAAGCCCGAACTGCACGAGCGTGGTGGCGAATCGCATCGCGCTGATAGCGCCCTCGCCAACCTGAGACGCCAGATTGCGATCTATCACCAGGGCGATCGAGCTTACTATTACGCTCACACCCACCGGGATATAAAGCTTGACTATTTTGCGGACAGCGGGGTGGCCTACAGCCAGCGAAGGGCGGAGAGGCACATCACGCAGGCCGGGAAGCTGGAACGCCAGCATGGCGAACGCGCCGACCACCAGACCGAGCGCAAGGCTTTTCACGCCGAGCACGCCCGTTAGCGCAAAGGCGCTCGCGATGATCGCCACATTAAACAGTACAGAGGTAAAAGCGGGGTATACAAAACGGTTGAGCGCGTAGTGGGCCGCCATGACCACACCCGAAAGGCCCATAAAGAGCACGCCGGGCAACACCCATTGCGTCATCACAAGGGCAAGCGACTGGGTTTCAGGCGTCGCGCCTACGCCCATGAAGTGAACGAGGGGTTCGGCAAGAATCTCCAGCACGCCAACCGAAACGAGCAGAAAGATGCCCG
>JBDTQH010000088.1:0-9710 GCA_039932335.1 Chloroflexota bacterium | reverse complement strand
GAAGCCCATGACGGGGGATGAGCGAAGCGGGGGGCGGGGTGTCCCCCACTCTCCCGTTCTTAGACTCCCCTCCCACACGTGGGAGGGGCTGGGGGTGGGCCTTGGCTTACCCGGATGTCAGGTTGCTCCACCCTAAATCTGAACATATACCGCAAAATACCGTCTTGACAACGCACAGCGTGAAGCTATAATGTAGATGATCAAATGGTCAGACCAATCGACCTATGAATAGATCACACTTCAAACCGCTCCATAAACGCCGCAGCGTCGCGGAGGAAATCTCCACACGCATACTAACCCTCCTTCGTGAGAGGGAGCTTCGCCCCGGCGATAAGCTTCCACCGGAGCGAGAGCTTGCTGCCATGCTGCAAGTCAGCCGCCCTTCATTACGCGAGGCTCTTAGCGCGCTGGCGCTGATGAACGTCATCGAAATCCGGCAGGGCGACGGCACTTATGTGACCTCGCTTGAGCCGCACCGCCTCCTTGAGCAGCTGGAATTCATATTCCACCTGGACAGCTCGCTTATCGCGCAGCTTTTCGAAGCGCGTAAGATCGTAGAGGTCGGCTGTGTGGCGCTGGCTGCCGGGCGTATTGACGACGAAGGCATACAACAGCTTGAAGGAATAGTTGAGCGCTCGCAGCAGAGCTTTGGCGACGCGGAAGCTTTCTTGCACGCAGATCTTGACCTGCATAGAGTGGTGAGCGAGTCGAGTTGCAACCCCGTGCTCATTCGCTTCATGGAAAGCATCAGCTATCTCGGCAAGCAATCCCGCAAAATTACGGGCACATCCCTGGCGGTTCGCCGCCGCAGCATACAGGATCATAAGGCAATCGTGGCGGCCCTGAAAGCGCACGACCCGATTGCCGCCAGCGCTGCCATGATGCAGCACCTAGATAACGTCGAAAAGAGCCTGGGAACCGAGACCTGACAGACGAGAAGACCGGAAAGGAGCTCGTATGCGTATTATCGATTTGTCCGTGCCGATTGGAGAGGCAACCCTCAGCCCGCCCTCCGTGAACCTCCAATTGAAGCTCACAAGCTACCATCGCGGCCCCGGCTTCTGGCAGGCCAGCAAAATCGAGATGCTCTTGCACACAGGATCGCACGTTGACTTCAGCAAGCACACCGTTGAGGACGGCGAGACAGCTATTGACGTAGGGTTAGAGCGCGTGTGCGGCGAAGCAGTTGTGGTTGATTTGAGCCATGTAGCGGCAAACCACGAGATCTCGGTAGCCGACATGGAGCAGCATGCCGGGCATGTGCGCGAAGGCGACATTGTCCTGGTCCGCACAGACTGGACGGAGAAGCACTGGGGCAACTTCCCCACCTATTACCTTGAATCGCCTTACTGCGCGGCGGCAGCAGCACAGTGGCTTGTCGACCGTGGGGCGCGGGCCATTGGATTCGACTGCTTCAGCGAATATTGCGCCCGCCTGCCCGACTTCACCTCGGAAGATTTCATCGTGCACAAAGTATTACTGGAGAACGGGCGGATCCTCATGCAGCAGATGACCAACCTGTCGGCGCTTCCCACAGATCGCCGCTTTCAGTTCTTCGCCCCGTTTATCAAAATCGCAGGCGCAGAGGGATCGCCGGTGCGCTTCTTCGCCCTACTAGATGAGGAGGACTCGATGTGATAAAGCACTATTTCCTTCCGCAGTCGCTTGACGAAGCATTGGCGCTTCTGAAAGAGCACGGGGAAGACGTTGCCGTGAGCGGCGGCGGCACGCACATGATGATGCTCATTAACAACGGGCATATCTTCCCGCGTGCCCTAATGGGGTTGCGCCGCGCAGGGCTGGCGAATATCCATGCAAACGGCTCACTTCGCATCGGTGCCATGTCGACCATGACCCAGATAATGCAGGCCGATACCGGTGATCTACTTCACACAGCGGCGCAGAATGTCGGCGGCTGGGCGGTTCGCAATATGGCTACGGTCGGCGGCAATCTCATGATGCCCCAACCCGCAGGCGATTTCGCGGTTGCTCTGCTCGCCCTCGGAGCCGATGTAAAGCTGGCCGGCCCCGACGGAGAACGATTGGTCCCGCTGGTCGACTTTTACGCGAGCCTTCCGCACCTGAAGACGGGCGAGCTCATCACGGAAATCATCGTGCCGCATTCGACTGGCAAAACGGCCTACCTGAAGCACGCCCGCCGCGAAGCCAACGCGCCCTCAATGGTGACGGTGGCCGTGAACCTGGAGATGGACGGCGGCACCGTGACCGCAGCACGCATCGCCCTGAACGGTGCAGGGGCAACGCCTGTGCGGGCAACCGCAGCAGAACGCGTCGTGACAGGCCAGGCTCTTGAACCGCAGACTATCGCGCAGGCAGCGAAGGCCGCTGCTGAGGAGTGCAGCCCGTTCGATGATGCTGTTGCTTCGGCATGGTACCGCCGCAAGATGGTCGACGTATTTGTGAAGCGCGCCCTGGAGGCAATCGTCTAACCCCATACCGGCACAGAGGAGAAAGCAATGCCATCAAAAGTGATCAGCTTTGTGCTGAACGGGCGGGAAGTTGAAGCGATGGTGAAACCCGCTGAAACCGTCCAAACGCTAATACGAGAAAGACTGCATTATACCGCTACCAAATCCGGCTGCAAGCAGGGCGGCTGTGGGAGCTGTACCGTGCTGCTGAACGGGGAGCCTGTGCTGTCGTGTCTGCTGCCCGCCGAAGATATTGCCGACCAGGAAGTGACGACACTGGAAGGCGTCACACCCATGCACGGCCTCGACCCGATACAGCAGTCGTTCGCCGACCACTACGCCACACAATGCGGGTTCTGCACGCCGGGCATGATTATGGTGACGAAGGCGCTGCTCGACCATAACCCGGACCCCACGCGCCAGGAAATCATGGACGCAATCGCGGGTAACTTCTGCCGCTGCACAGGCTATCAGCCGATTATCGAAGCCATCGAGGCCGCTGCCGGCCACGGCAAGTATGCCGGCCACGGCAAGTAAGGAGGGAGATATGGCAACCACTGCACCTGAAAAAGAATTGAATGTTGTCGGGCAGTCGGTCCCTCGCCGGGATGGGCCAGGGCATGTGACCGGCAAAACCACCTATGTGGACGACATCTCTTTCCCCGATATGTTGCATCTCAAGATGGTACGAAGCCCTATCCCCCACGGCATCATCAAAGGCATCGACCTTTCTGAGGCGGAGAAGGTACCCGGCTATGTTCGCGCGCTCACTTACAAGGACGTGCCGAATAACGTCTACACAATATTGCGCTTGATCGGCGTCGGGCCGGACGATGAGCTTGTGCTTGCTGAAGATAAAGTGCGCTGGCAGGGAGAGGCGATTATTGCCATCGTGGCCGAATCGGAAGAAGCCGCCATGGAAGCCGTCTCGAAGGTGCGGCTCGACCTTGAAGAGCTGCCTGCACTGTTCGATGTGGAAGAGGCCCTCAAGCCGGACGCTCCAAAGATTGCGTTGACGGGCCTGAACTACTTTGAGTACGAGGGGCACCACTGCAGGCGGGTGCGTTACGGCGATGTAGAAAAGGGGTTCGCGGAGGCCGACCACATAGTAGAAACCGATTTCCAGACGTCGCCTATCGAGCACGCGCCCACCGAAACCACCATGTGCATCGCCAAGCCCGAAGCGGATGGCCGCATCACCGTCTACACGAATACTCAGGCGCTTTTCTTCTCGCTCGATAATACCGCGCTGACGCTCGGTGTGCCGTTCGAGAAGCTGCATTTCATTGGCGGCACGGTTGGCGGCGGCTTTGGCGGCAAGGTGGATGTGATCACCGAGCCTATCGCGGCCCTGGCGGCCATGCTGACCGGACGGCCGGTGAAGTTCAAGTACAGCCGCGAAGAAGAAATGAAGATATCCTCGCCGCGCGGCGCATGGCGTCTTCACTACAAAGACGGCGTCATGAACGACGGGCGAATCGTCGCCCGCCAGGTGACGGTCTACGCCGACTCCGGCGCATACAACCGCCACACTCCCTATGCCGTGACCAAGTGCGCGGCGAACGCGGCCGGCCCCTACAATATCCCCCACGTGTCGATAGATGCCCATTGTGTCTACACAAATCGCCAGCCCAGCAGTGCGATGCGCGGCTTTGGCGTGATGGCCGTTTCTTTTGCTATCGAAGTGCAGATGGACAAGATTGCTGAAATGTTAGGCATAGATCCGTGGGAGATCCGGTTCCTCAACGCTTACAAAGACGGCGACATCAAGCCGCACCGCAAAGTGGTCGAGGATGCCACCCTGATCGAAGTAATGCAGGCAGCAGCCAACCTGGTCGGGCACGAACTACCCGCCGAGTTGAAGGCTATGAAGTCGCAGGAGGATGGTCGGGAAACGGACAGCGTGAAACGTAAAACGTAAAACGTAAAACGTAAAACGTAAAACGTAAGGACGGTAAGGTGAAACGTGAAGCGTGAAACGTGAGGCGTGAACTTGAGCACAAATAACGGACGCTGACCGACAGATTTACAGGAGCACTGATATGGCTAAGATACGTGGCACCGGCTTCGCTGCCGTGAATTATCCAACCGGGATGAACCTGGGTGGCGACCCCTCGCAGGCGCTTATCCACGCTACTACTACCGGCAACTTCGTGATTTCCCTATCGAGCACGGACCTCGGGCAGGGCCTGAAAACGGTGATAGCCCAGATAGCGGCAGAAACGCTCGGCGTGCCGTTCGAGAACGTGATGATCGATACGGCCGATACAGACACAGGCCCCCACTGCATGGGTACGTTTGCCAGCCGTGCTACACATCGTGTGGGCAACGCCGTAATCCGTGCAGCCGAGGAAGCGCGCAAGGCTATGATGGAAGTAGCGGCGGATGCGCTCGAGGCCAATATAGACGACCTCGACACCGACGGTAAAGGCAACATCTTTGTGAAAGGCTCACCAGAGCGCAAAATCCATATCGTCAACCTCGCCCTTGACGCTCATTTCAAGTACGGCAAGAGCATCTCGGGGCGCGGAATGTATATCAAGCCCAAGAGTGATGTCGATCCTGAAACGGGTGCGATGGACCCCGACTCCACTGAGGCACACGCCTGCACGGTTGCCGAGGTAGAAGTTGATACCGAGACGGGCAAAGTCCGCGTCATTCGCCTGTCGAGCGCCTACGAGGTGGGACGTCAGGTGAACCCCAAGCTCGTAGAGGGGCAGATTATAGGCGGGTCGTTCATGGGAATGGCACATGCGCTCTATGAGACCGTTGACCCATATTACCCTGCCATCGACCACAAGCCCAGCAACTTCGGCGATTATTCTCTGCCCGGTCCTCATGAACTGCCGGAGATCGAATCGGTCGTGCTGGAATACCCCTCCAGTAACGGGCCGTTCGGCGTGAAGGGTGTCGGCGAGATGACCGCGAACTCGCCCACGCCCGCAATCGTCAATGCCATCTATAACGCAGTCGGCGTGCGGATTACCGAACTGCCGGTGACGCCTGAGCGGGTTCTGCGGGCGCTTGAAGCCAAAGCAGCAGCAACTGCGGTCTAGATCCCTTCGACATTGTGGACTATGCGCCCTCACACGGCGCAGACTGATCAATTTACCAAATAGGAGAGAAAGAACATGTTGAAAGTCGTATCGATGATGAAACGCAAAGAAGGCATGTCTATCGACGAGTTCCGCGAATGGGCGCTCGGAACGCACGGTGTTATCGGCAAGCGCATGCCCGACATCCGCCACTACAGAATCAGCGTGGTAACCGACGACCATGCCGATGCTCCTTACGACCTTGTCTCGGAGCTATATTTTGACGACGAAGCCGCTTTCAAGGCCGCCCTCGAGTCGCCGGTGGGTGCAGAGGCTGGAGCGGATATCAAGGCGCATTGTGCCGACAACCGCTTCCGCATGTTTACCGAAGAGACCATAGTCATAGAGTAGCGCCCCGGCAGGTAGCAAGTGAGGATGGCAAGGTTGCATCATTCGCGCAGAGGGGGTTGCTGGGGCATTCCCCTGCCGGGGCTAGGGTGTTCCTAACCCTTCTTTTCTTCTCCCCTTCCCCCACATGTGGCTTTCAAGGGTAGGTTTATGAGAACGGGGTGCAGGGGCGAGGCCCATGACGGGGGTATGGGGGTGTCCCCCGTTCTCCTAATAATATAACTCCCCTCTCCCCGCGAAACGGGGAGAGGGGTTGGGGGTGAGGGGTACGTCATTGGATTTTCCTTGGGATTTACAAATACCTACGCTTGAAAGCCCCACGAAGGGGAGAGGGGCCTTTCGGCCTTATGTAGCAAGAATGAATAGACCTCGGTGAGGGTGGTGGGGACGAGCAAGCCCCTGCCACTCTTGTTATAATCGCTCTGTTAGGGCATCGTAATGTGAGATTTGCGAGCGGAGGCGGAACCGTCTGATGTTTGACTCTGTTGAAGAGGTACAAAAACAACTGCTTGAAAGGGACTATGTCGCGGATTTAGGCTTATCAACCGTGTGTTTTCTCGCGTTGAAGATGGGCAAGCCGCTCTTTCTTGAAGGGGAGGCTGGGGTCGGCAAGACCGAGGTAGCCAAAGTGCTGGCGCAAATCCTTGGTACCGACCTGATCCGCCTGCAATGCTACGAGGGGCTGGACATTCACAACGGGGTATACGAGTGGAACTACGCCCGGCAGATACTTCACTTGCGGATGCTCGAAGCCTCTAACGCATCCCGCGAAGAGATGCAGCGCGACCTCTATGACCGCGATTTCCTCATGGCCCGCCCGCTCCTGCAAGCAATCGAGAAGACGGAAAGCGGCGTGCCTGTACTTCTGATTGACGAAATCGACCGCGCCGATGAGGAGTTCGAGAGCTTCTTGCTCGAAATCCTCTCCGACTTCCAGATAACAATCCCCGAAATCGGCACCATCCGTGCGAAACAGCCGCCCGTGGTCGTGCTCACCTCCAACCGGACGCGCGAGGTACACGACGCGCTCAAGCGCCGCTGCCTCTATCACTGGATTGATTACCCCAACTTCGACACTGAGTACCAGGTAGTCATGCTGAAAGTGCCCGGCATTTCGCCCCAACTTACTCGCGACATTGTAACTGCAGTGCAGAAGCTACGCACGATGGAGCTATTCAAGCCGCCGGGCGCGGCCGAAACGCTCGATTGGGCGCGTGCTCTCCAGGTCATGGATGTCGAGCGCCTGGACGAAGCATCTATCACTAAGACCCTCGGAGTGCTGTTGAAATACCGGGACGATGTGCAGTTGATACAGGGGGCCACCGCGCGGGACCTGGCAAAGCGAATTGGCTGACGACGGCAGCGCGGTAGGCGGCGAGCTAACCGCCAACCTGCTTCACTTCGGGCGACTGCTGAGGCAGCTTGGCATCAAAGCGGGCACGGACCAGATCGGCGAGCTTGCCCGCGGCTTGCGTCAAATAGATTTCACGCAGCGTGATCTCTTTTACTATGCTGCCCGCTCATACCTGGTCAAAGAGCACGACCAGATCGAGCTATTCGACCAGGCATTCGAGCTGTTCTGGGCAGGCCGCCAACAGTGGATGCTCGAATTCGGCATGACCCGCCAACTACGCGAAGGCGCGAATCCAAAGCTGCCGGAGAGCAAAATCAAGCTGCCGGAACCGCCGGGCGGGCAACCGCCTTCCGACGAGCAATCGCCCGAAGAAAGCAGCGAAATCTCCATCAATCCGACTTACAGCGCCGTGGAGATCTTTCGGGCAAAGTTGTTCGAAGAGTTCACCGACGAAGAGATGCAGCTTGCCAAAGCCTTCGTCCACCGGTTGAGGTGGAGCATCAAGAACCGCCCGACACGACGTCTGCAAAACGCCCCCAAGCGTGCCCGGTATATGAACCTGTCGGATACTGTCCGTCACAGCATGGCATATGGCGGCGAGATCATCAGCCTGGATTGGCGGCGAAGGAAGGTAAAACCCCGCCCTCTTATTGTGGTCTGCGACATCAGCGGCTCGATGGACCGTTACTCGCGCATCTTCCTTCATTTCGTGCATACGCTCGCGCATCTCTTTCAACGCGTCGAGGTGTTCGTATTCGGCACAAGACTCACACGCATTACCAGGGCGCTCAAATATCATCGGGTTGACGATGCGCTGGACGATGTCGCGGGCAGCGTGATCGATTGGGCAGGCGGGACGCGCATCGGCGAATCGCTGCGGACGTTCAATTACGAGTGGTCGCGGCGGGTGCTTGGGCGAGGAGCAATCGTCATGATAATTAGCGACGGCTGGGATCGCGGCGATATCGCCCTGCTGGAAAGCGAAATTGGGCGCCTGCGTCGCAGCGTGTCGCGACTGGTCTGGCTGAACCCCCTGGCCGGGTCTCCCACTTACGAGCCTCTAGCGAAAGGCATCAAGGCAGTCCTGCCCTACTGCGATGATTTCCTCCCACTGCACAATCTGCGCAGCCTCGAAGATCTTGCGCTTCTGCTGGGGTCTTTGGATGCCCACAACTGACAGCTGGCACAGATGGGCAAATGCACGCTTTTGCCGCACATTTTGCCCTCAATCACGCCCACGCTCTATCATCTCGTAGGCCTCATCAAGTGCGTAGGCAACTGCCTGCTCCATAGACATGGTCTGACCCTCCGTCCACAGTCGCTCGAAAGTAAGCTGATCGAGCATACCGCGCACTTTGCTGACCTCATAGTCGTTACCCTGGCGGTCAATACTGTTTTGCTGGTATCCCGTTGAATGGAAGAGCACATCAGCAGCAGCAAGCAGCCTTACCGCTCGAGCCGTCTGTATCTCCGCACTCGCCACGCCGCCCAGCCCGTACAGGCACTCAGCTATGCAAAACATCTCCCTCAATCCGTGGTGCAATCTAAGGCTTCGCTTGAAGAGTTCCTTCGCTAATTGTTCGTGACCCTCGTGGTGCTCAATAAGCCCGAGGTTGAACAGGGCTATGGCTACTGTATGCCCTGACTCAAAGTCGCACGAAATCTCCACGCTTCGCTCATAATATGATCGTGCCGTCTCATAGTTCCCCTCCCCGCGCGCATTCTCACCCATGCTGATGAGCACCAGGGCCATAGCTTCGGCGTCCTGAGCCTCCTCGATGGCGTCGAAGCTTTGCTCATAATAGAGGCGGCTCGCAGCGAAATCGCCCCGATCTCGTGCAAGGTTTGCGATAATCCTTAGCGCTTGACCTACCCCTAGAGCATTTGCTGTTTCCCTGTAAAGTGCCAGGCTCTTGTGAAGGTATGATTCTGCCCGCCCCATATCACCCTGTGCCCAGGCCACCACCCCAGCAGCGTACAGGCCTCTGGCTCGGAGCGGTGTCTCAATGGCCTCTTCGGCCAACGGCCCCACCAGCCATCTGTTCGCTTCGTTAATATGGCCTCGCACTATCCAGAACCACCAGAGGGCCAGGGCAAGCCGCAGGTGAAGCACCTGCTCATGGTTAGCCTCAGTCCAACGCAACGCTGCCCTCATATTGTCATGTTCCTGCTCCAATCGTTTCACCCATGCGGATTGGCGCGGACCTCGCGATTCAGGCGCTGAGGCTTCCCCCAGGGCAAGATAATACTCAGTATGCGAGCGGCCTATTACGTCACTCTCGCCGGATCTTTCAAGGCAGCCCACAGCATACTCGCGCAGCATTTCCAGCATCGTGAAACGGGACGCTCCGTCAACTCCCTCTTGCCGCTTGAGCAGGTTTTTGTCGAGCAGCGACTCCACGCTATCTGACAGATCAAGCGAATGCGGACTGCTCCCCGGTTCATTGTTATTCCGCATTCCTGGATCCCCACTCCTTATTCCGC
>JBDTQH010000087.1:0-9927 GCA_039932335.1 Chloroflexota bacterium | reverse complement strand
CTGTCGGTGGTACCGGAGTATCGGTTGGCGTTGCGGTCGGCGGTACCGGGGTATCTGTTGGGGTGGCAGTCGGCGGTACCGGTGTATCGGTTGCCGTGGCCGTTGGCGGCACGGGGGTATCCGTGCTTGTTGCTGTCGGTGGTACCGGAGTATCGGTTGGCGTTGCGGTCGGCGGTACCGGGGTATCCGTGGTCGTTGGCGGAACAGGTGTATTGGTGTGAGTAGCAGTCGGCGGAACAGGTGTATCCGTGCTTGTTGCTGTTGGCGGCACGGGGGTATCGGTTGAGGTGGCAGTCGGCGGTACCGGTGTATCCGTGGCCGTGGGGGGAAGAGCAGTAGAGGTGGGAGTATAGGTAGAGGTTGCTGATACAGCCGTTGACGTATTGGTCACAGTGGGCACAGGTCCGTTGCTGTAGGTGATAGTTACCTGCTGGAGTGCAGGGGTGTTGCTCAGGTCGGAAGTAGAGAGTTCGGCCCTGTACTGGATATACCTGGAGATGGCGCCAATGGTGCCGCCCGATGTGGGCACCACCGTGAAGTCGGTCCATGAGTTGTCGGGCACTGCGGTATCGCCCGTGCGCACACTCATGGTGAGCGACGTGCCGGCAGGCAGCTGTGCAAGCCAGGTGATGTCCTCCCAGGTTGCGGGGCTTCCGGCATCAAAGACCCGGGAGATGAAGCTGCCCGTGGTCGCATAAGGGCTCATTCGCACCCAGTCAGCGATAACCGGTGTGCCGGTTGTGAAATCACTCACTAGAGGCCGCATTTGCGCACTGATAGTGATCGTGTGCGTCGCAACGACGGTTCCGTCAATGTAGTAAGTGACGCTCGATGGGCTCCAATCGATGCGGAAGAGGTGAGGCGCGCCCAACCAGTCGCCCGGTATCAGCGTATTCTGTGCACTGCCGTTGTTGCTGCGCGCCCAAAGCGCAACAGGGTTACTCTGATTGTTGGTGCTGAACATAGCCCAGTTTGGCGAGTTGTTGACGTCCACGCCAAATCCAACGTGTTGGAAGGTCTGGCTCCCGAATGTAGCTACGAATTCTAACGAGCGTCCTGGTGCATAGTAGGTGCCGGTGGCGGCAAGGGCCCCATCAACGCTGAGGTTACCTCCGCTTACCGCGGCCGATCCTCCAGAGCTCCAGGTGTTTACTACTGTCCAGCTTGAAGGCAAAGATGTACCGGAGAACTCTGTGCCTTCTGTTGGCGCAAGCATCACCTCTCCATCGCCGGTCTCACCGACGTATGCACCGGCATCAGCGACACCAGCACCGAAGTCAACAGACGTTGTGTCTCTGAAACTCAGAGGAGCAACTGTCGATGTAGGTGCAGATGTGGGGCTCGCCGTCGGCACTGGAGTGCCAGTGATAGTGGGAGTAGTGGTCACGCCCGCGTTGTTGTAGCCAATCATCACCTGCTCAAGGGCAGTGCTATTTGCCGGGTCGGTGGACGATAGGTCGGCCCTGTACTGAATGTAGCTTGAGTTTCCACCTATAGTCCCACCGGAGGCTGGTATGGTTGTGAACTGGCTCCAGCTGCCGTCGGGGTTGGGTGTATTGCCCGTGCGTACGCTCATGGTCAGCGAAGCGTCGGAGGGCAGGTTAGCTGACCACGATAAACTTCCCCAGTTTGTGGGTGTTCCCGTGCTCAGCACCCTCGACATAAAGGTGCCGGAGGCGGAATACGGGCTCATATGCAGCCAATCGACAGACACGTGCGCACCACCCACAGTCAGGTCGCTTATTAGAGGGCGCATTGCGGTTGAGATTGCCACCGGGTGAGAGGCAACCTGGGCACCATCCACGTAGTAGGTGACGCCGGTGGCAGTCCAATCAATGCGGTAGCGGTGAGGAGACCCCAGCAGGCTGCCTGGTATCGGGGTATCGATAGCAGAACCATCGTTGGTACGGGCGAACAGCCCGCTACCATCCTTGCTGCTGAACATGGCCCAGGGCGCACTGTTGTAGTCTACTCCGAAGCCTGCGTGCTGGAAGCCGGCATTACCAAACGTGGCAACGAACTCCATCGAACGCCCGCTCCCAAAGGTAGCGCTTGTGCCGAGGCGCGCTCCATCCACCAGGACTGCACCCCCGCTAACTGAGGCTGCGCCGCCGATATCCCAGGCATTCAGATCCCAGCCCGAAGGCAGAGAGGTTCCTGAGAACTCGGTTCCAACCGTGGGCGCAAGAAGCACTTCACCGTCCTCGATTTCGGAAACGTACGTTCCCGCTCCTGTGGTCCCCGCGCCGAAGTCGGCAGCCGTGGTATCGCCAAGGCTGGCTGCGGGCGTGGTGAAGCTGGCCGCGGGGTCGTTGGGTGCAGGGTAAGTGGATGTATTGCTGGCCGCATCTGCTGAGGTGACTCGGTAGTAGTAAGTGGTGTTCACGTTTAGCCCGCTGAGCACGATGCTGTGGTTCGTCACCAGGGCACTGTCAGCGGCGTTAAGGTTGAGTGAGCCCGCGGATGTACCGTAATCAACACGGGAGTTGGATGCTTCGTCCGTAGTCCAGCCTACTGTAGCTGTTCCGCCGCTGCCTGGGACCACCGACACTGCTGAGATGGCAGGCGGGGTAGTGTCCACGGCGTATACGGCCTGATAGCTTCCTGCGTTTGCGGGGAAGAAGGCGTAGCTAACGCCTTTGATAGTTTGCGTAGTGTAACTCAGTGGGCTGCCATTCCGGGTAATACCCGTCAGTGCGCCCACTGCCGACGAGGTAGGTACCATCGCCTGCAGGTTGCGCGCACCACTGCCCACCGCTATCGAGAAGTTGAGTGTGTTTGCATTCCACGTCATGGAGTCAAAGGACGAGCTGTTGCGTCCATCAACCCACGTGAGCATCTGGCGAGCCGTTATGACGGGTACGCCACGGGCCTGAGCAGAGCTGATTATAGTAGACGCAATGCCTTCGCTGCTGCCATCGACGTGGATATTAGCGGTGAAGGCCCCATAGTAGCTTTCAGCACCTAGTGCCTTATCGAGCAGCGAGTTGATGTGGAGCGGATACGACTGACCCGATTCGTCGGTCATCTGTGTGGCCGCCTGATAGCTGTCGATCATGGTACCGTCTTGCTGCGCGAAGCGCATTATCATACCCGAGCCGGTAAACATGCCGGGGCGATCCTGAATCCAGGAGCCGGGCCAGTAGTAGTAGTTGGTATCCAGCCGGATGCCGTGATTCAGTTCTACCTGCGGCTGTGTGTCGTAATCACTCCAGGCTATGCAGTGCGTTCGATTGGTCTTTATGGCAGGAAGGCTCGGATATGCGGAGGCAAAGCCCAGCAACTGGTTGGCGTAGAAGCCTTCCAGGGAGGAGGGCGTCCAGTTGTCGCAGTCAGTGTTGACGTGTAGACCAATCTCGAAGCCCTGGGCGTTGAAGTTTGCGGCCTGTGCGTCAGACATAGGTGCGCCCACGTAGAGGTACTCGGTGGAGCGGATGCACTCCCAGTCATCCACAGAGCAGCCCGCGGTACTAGCTGCGATGTTCGAATTGAAGCGGGCCACAGCAGCGCCGCCGGGGTGGCCGTCAGCTGTCAGAATCACTACTGACTTGAGCCCCTTCGGGAAATACCAGAAGCGAGGCAGCGGCTTCTTATCGATATTCATGTAACCGATCATATTTGCGAGCAAACGCTGCTGCTCATCGGCCTGAGGTATTGCGACCTTGTTCAAATCGACCCAGTCGGCCTGCACGTCGCCCGCCTTGGCGCCGTAGTAGAGGTCGTCAGAGCGGATCGGACCTGACTGGCCGTCTCGCTCGTCTCCCGACCATGCCGGGTTGCCCTGGCGAGTGTAGATCACAGAGCGGGCGAGGTCGTATGCAAAGGCAGCCGCCTGACCACCATTAGTGCCGACACTTCGCATGGTGACTGCGGGGTTCGAGGTGGCTGTGTTGGCGTCCGAGTAGAGGGTAGCTACCGCGGTAGCGCCGCTCCCTGAAGTCAGGTTATAGAGGTCGGACGATCCGTGGAACTGAATCGTCTGGTTTACGATGCCGGCACCGGGAGCCGCCGAGCTGTTCACAAGGAGATACCTGTTGGAGAGGCTGCCCGAAGCCGAAGTCAAGCCGAGGAGGCTTGCAAGCTGGGGAGCAGGGCGCATAGCGATAAGGTTGCCGCCACCGTTAACCCAGCTGCTGAACATGTTTGCCTGGTCGGCTGTCAGGGACATTTCGCCCAGGATAGCAACGTCGTAGTTCGCAAGCACGGCTGCAGAGATATTCGATAGGTCGCTCACCGTGAAGGCGTTCAGGCCCTCAGCGCGGAGGATTTCTGCGTAGTAGCGGCTGAACGGGTTGGACGAGTCAGAGATGACCAGCACCGGCCCCCCGGGACCGTCATCGGGAGGAGGGGGCGGAGGGGCGGCAGTAGTGAATGACCACGTATAGTTATTCTGCAAAGCGTTGCCCGCAAGGTCCTTCACCCGAGGATCTGTGCTCCCGCCCTTCACCAGCGCCGTATACGTCGAGGAGTTGGCCAGGGCGTTGTCTGGGTCGAGCATCGCGACGTGAGAACCGGCGTTGTATGTTATGGCGGACGGCACCAGGTTGTTTGCTGAGTCGCGAAGTTCAATTGTATTGACGTTGATTGTGGGCTGGTCTATTGCCTCACTGAAACTCACCGTCACGTTGGCACCGGTGCCAACATCGGCAGAGCCGTTCGTGGGCGATACTGCGAGCACGCTCGGAGGGGTCGTGTCGGGCCCTACGCTTGTGGCGAAGACCACATCCACCCAGTAATTGCTGGTCTGGAAGTTATCTGTGGGGAACCCGCCCCCGTACTTGTATACGCCGTTGGGTCCGTCAGTACCATTTGCGAGAGCATGAAGCGGAGCACTGTCGTATGCCTGTGTAAAGTACGGGTTGGAGACTGCGTAGCCTCCACCCGCTGAGAGATACGACGCGACGTAGGTTGTGTCGGCAGATATCTGCACCGGCGATCCGAGTGCTATTTCTTGCCAGCCCGACGCCGACTCACTCGTAAAGGTTGCAGAGGCCAGCTGCGTGCCGGTGGCAGTCCACAGGTGCCCGGTGTGGGTACCCGTGTTGGCTGTACCCTTGTAGAAACGCAGGCCGGTGATGTAGCCGTCGACCCCTGACTTAAACTTCACGCCAACCTCGATAGGCTGGTTATCGTTCCCGCTCGGGTTGGAGGGAGTGTTAGAGTTACTCCAAATGCTGCATGGGCAGGCCCTTGTGTCGATTGACACGGTCACGCCTGCCGATGGTGTCTCGATGTTGCCGCTGTCGTCCACAGCGCGGCTTTTTATCGTGGCGGAACCGGCAGCGCCCGGCACCCAGCTGTAGGTCCAGTTGGCACGCCCGTTCGCCGGATGCCAGGTGTCGCCCCCGTCTACCGACACTTCAACGTCCCCAACTACACCCCCTGTATCGAGGGCCGTTCCGGAAACAGTGACGGTAACGCCGCTCTGTAGGTGTGCGCCCGCTGTGGGCGATGTAATAGTGGAGGTGGGAGCCGAGGTGTCGGTTGACGCGCCGGTAGCAGCGAGCCCGGACATCAGAGAGGCCGGCTGCACTCCCATATCGGCAAAGAGGTTCACCGTCGCCTGCTGCATGCTAGCATCAGGAGCATTGTTACCTCGGTCGTGATTGCTGTCTAGACCCCATGGCCACTGGACAGTGCCTGCGCCAAACACCAGTGCCCCACTGCTATGCTTATAGAGGGTCATGTGGTGGTTGGCAGTGCCTGATGAATAGGTCGATCCATAGTCCTGGAGATACTGTACTCCATTTATGGTCGATGACGAGAGGCGAACCATGCCGGCCGGCCTCGCGCCATTGTCAAAATCCTCGTCCCATTCGTAGCCGAGTGTGCCGTCAGGCAAAGTAAAGCTCCCGTTAGCAGGGAGGTTAGCAATAGCAGTGTTACGCCAGAAGCGCATCTTGCCGTCAGCGGCGGGCACAGTCATAGCGTATGAACAGCAATTCACCATGAAGAGCTGGCCGGTGAGGGCGTTTTCCGGCCGCCCGCCATCTGCCGGAGGGCTGAAGCGGGGGTCGCGCCAGGTGCCAGTCCAGGTAGGCGGGTCGGCCGGATCAATTACGCTGTTGGCATGTGTCTCTTTGTATGAGACAAGAGTGCGATAAGGCGTGTTAGAGCCATCAGTGCTATCTTCCCAGCGTGTCTTCCAGAACATTTCGTTGCCGCTGAAGAAGGCGAGGTTAACCCCGGCGTTGCGGGCGGTCTCGACGTTAGCTCGCTGGCCACCCGACCAGTACTCATCGTGACCTACCGAAAGGTATGTCTTGTGGTTAAGCAGCAGTGAGCCCAGGCGGTCGGTATCGACGCCCGTGAAATAGCTCACGTCGTATCCGTTGGCCTCGAGGAATCTCACCATGGGGTATTCAGAGTTGAAGAGCCAGTCCTCATCACTGGTTCTGCGCGTGGTGAAGGGACGGTTGTAGCTGACCTTGTAAGCCCTGCCTGCCGGTGAGCCGGTGTACAGGCTGTTGCCACCATACTGGTTATATGCCTGCCAGGTGGTATCCGAGGTCTGGAAAAGCATGTCCGAGTGGCTGCTGTCGTCGCGCACCACAAAGACGATATGGCTAGCCCCGCCGGTGTCGTTGCGCACCACTTTCGCGAAATAGATACCCGACGTAGCGGTCACAGGCACGCTCCACGAGCCCGACACATCCCAGTTGCCGCAATCGATCAGCCCGGTGGCGACCTCATTGAGGCACCCTGGTTGCGACTGCGGCAGAGCGGCCGAGGGAAGAATAGTGGCCACTTTGCGAGCACCCATGCCGCCGTAATATCCCATCCGGTATATGTCAAAGCGGTAAGCAGAGGCGTTCGTGGCCACTTTGAAGCTAACAGCCTGACCTTTGTCGACGCTGATGTCGGTCGCAAAGCCCTGTATAGTCTGGTCACCATCGCCGCTGATATCCCACTCAGAGGGCGGATTGCCGGCGAGGCAGTTCTCCGCAACTATGCCATTTGCCGGGTTGTCACACGAGGTAGTGGCAAGCGCTTTATTGAACTGCAGTGTCACCGCGCTCAGTATAAGAGCACCTGCGAACAAGACGACAAATAATGACATTCGAGGTCTCCTGGTGAGACCGTTCCCCCAACTCTCTTCCTTCACCTTCTCCGATCCTTTCCCATGTGCTGCCGGACAATAAGGCGCGAGTGATCGCAGAGTCCAGATAGCGCACATAGCTACACGGTAATAGTAGCCAATACGCATGGTCATACGCAGGGGAAGATTGTACAGTTTAGAACAACACGTATCGACCCTCTTTCAAGTAGAGGGACTACACAACCGTGCCAGGTATCTGCTCTGGTTGAGGCACATTTGTTGGTAAGAAGGGACACTATCGCATGCACAATTGTGCCGGACAGGTAATGTATCACAGAGAAGTTGAGAAACTTGTGGACAGCGTGATACGGGCTACATGCATTGCAGCTCGAGTAGTTCCACCTTGCCGGACGGAGAGGAGGCTATGCACCTGCCAGCGGGCACATGCTACATGGGGGGTGATAAGTGTGAGCCGTTCTTGGGCAACATGGCCGTGTTGCGCGATCCCACCAGTCCATAATCATAAGCAAACTTGATCAACTCATGTCTGCTGTTAAGTCCAAGCTTCTTGTAGATTTGTGTGAGGCGGTGCCTTACCGTAGTTTCCCCGATAAATAGGCGCTCGCCTATCTCCCGACTGCGCAGACCTTCGCACACAAGCGTGATTACCTCTCGTTCTCGCGGGCTTAGGCTATCCATAATAGAGCGTGCGGGATCCACGTGGTTCGCCTTCTTTGGGCGAATAAAGTCGCCCAACAAGTTGGCCATGAGGGTACGCTCAAGCCACACTTCGCCTGAGTAAACCTTACGGATCGCCCTCACAAGCAACTCGGCCGGCTGCTCGCGCGATACAACGCCTCTCGCGCCCGCTCGCACCACGTTCAGTATGAATTCAGGGTCTTGCTCACAAGTTAGTAGGACGATGCGCGATGAAGCCGATACGTCGCCCAATCTGCGGACCGTTTCAATCGTATGCTCTCCGCCATGTCTCAGATGGAGCAGTATCACATCGGGAAGTTCCCGGGTTGCTTCCACGAGGGCTTCGATTTCATCGTTGGCCTCCGCAATCACCCTGAGGTCGGGTTCAACGTCAACTAGCGAGCAAAGAGCAGTGCGGATAGACGCATGTTCTTCAACTAATAATATTCTTATTGGCTGGTGCAAGGAAGACAGCACTGTCTGCCCCTCTCGATAACACCTGGCACGCCCAAAGTTAAAGGCCGGATGTAATTGGTCTAAAAAAGTACCGGTTGATGTACAGGTAAGTATACCTCAGGTCCTACTCAAATGGCAACCAGTGTAAAAGCAATAATCGAGCCGCAGGCGATGAAGCGTCTTAGAACCTCGATAGATGTAGGGTGGCATTAGTTCAGCCAAGTGTACAAGAGCAAGACTCCTGCCCACAATATGGAGGCAGTATGCATGATGCACGATGCCTACTGCCTAACGTCGTCTTTCACAACCGGTCACATATACAATTAGGATGGCCAAAGTAATTAGGCTGTGCCCATGTCTGTTGGAAATACCTCAAGTGCGATATGGAAAAACGCTGTTAGCTTCAGGAGTGTTATTTCTTCTATTTTAACGTATAGAATGTGCGTGAAGATTTACAATGAAGGTAAGCAGTGTTAGAAGCTGTGTTCATGAAAGGTGCCTGTAGTGTGCAAAAACTCGTTTGTGCCTGGTCGCCACGCAGCATGACCTTCGGCGCGATAATAATCATGGATGACGCCACCCAGCAATTTCTTCGGCAAACAGGATTTCCGCTTGCCGGCCCTGCGGCCCTCGTCACTGAAAGTGGCACTGGAATACGCTGGCCTATCCCCCTGTGTGGCCTTCGCTGGTTGACAGTAGGCGGTGTACTCCAGGTGCACTCGCCGTAGATGAGCTTGGCTGATTATAAGTACCCTGTCCAAACACTCCTCTCTCACTGTCCTCTCACTATCCAACCGCCAGCTGGGCACGGGGCATGCAGGTCTACGCGCCACGATGGTCCACATGCTGGACAACGTCTGGCGGTGGCACATCACGCTTCAGGGGTTCTACAACGAGCCCCAGGCAGGGAGAGCGCTTCAAGATATAGAAGGGGTGACCTGCAACGCCGAGATGCGCCCAGCCGAGATACGCGACTACTGCCAGCTTGATGCCACCGGCCAATCGCGCATCAAAGCAGCCATGCGCCAGCTACACCTCGCTGCCCGTGCCTACCACAGCAGCCCGAAGCTGCCGCGCACAATAGCCGACGTTGCCAGGAGCAAAAGAATAGATGCCGCACACCTGACAGAAGCCGTACAGCACCAGCCCCGCCAGCTTGCTCAGGCACTTTACCTGCTTTTTATCTTACGCATCTCATGGAACTTGTGCTCTTTGAGAGTAGTGAGTGCGCTTGCCGAGCCAAACAAGATCAGCACAGCTACTGTGACAAAGTTCATGAAACGATCAAGGGTCACTGCAAGCTCCGATCTTGTTTAGTGATTCACAGGTGTCGACGTTACTTCCCTGGCTTGAGCAGTCGGTGATAAAGACCAAACAGCAAGAATGTCGGAGGCCACTGGCCTACGAATATTGCCCAGTTAGGGTTCTGCCTGATGCGCAGGAATGCAGATACGAGGATAGAGCCCAGAGCAGCCCAATACCATACCTCTTCCGGTATTTGGTCTGTGACGCGAAAATACTCCCGTGTAGCTTCCTTAGTAGCTTCATTCGTCTCGTCCATCTGATTATCTCCTTTATCTGTACTACAGATCTTCTCTTGTGGTTGATGTAGTTACCTTGCTAACCATCCCCTGACTTCACATATCTTGAGTTATGGAGTTCTCAACTGGGCGTTCAGGTTGGAGTGAACCCTTTGCACAGGACAGTGGCTCAAGTCACATTCTCAACTGTTT
>JBDTQH010000086.1:0-10210 GCA_039932335.1 Chloroflexota bacterium | reverse complement strand
TTAGGGTGGAACAACCCGGCATCTCGGTCAGGGAAGACCCTCCCCCGGCCCCTCCCACGCGTGGGAGGGGAGTCTAAGAAGAAGGGGAGAGTGGGGGACACCCCCAAACCCCCGTCATGGGCTTCGCCCCTGCACCCCCTCTGCCCCATAAGTCTGAACACTTACATTTACGGGGTGACGGGGCTGGTGCAAAGTCGGAAATGCTGGTGAACCGACCAGCACCTAGACCTTGTCATTCTGAACGCAGTGAAGAATCACTGTCCCTGGCAGATTGCTATGGAGGTTGATTCTTCACTCCGTTCAGAATGACACCGCTAAGAGGGGATTGCGTTTACCCGAATCGCTGGCGGTCGGCGGTCGTTACGACTATTTCTTGCGCCAGGGAAGGGGTAGCTTGCTCAGGAGGCTCTTCTTGCGCTTTGCGGGGCCGTATGCGCCGTAGGAGGTGGCTGCGATTTGCCTTGATTCCTCGCGGTCGATTTGCTCCCAGCGCTTTTCGCGCAATTCCAGCTCCTTTTCCCATGTGGTCAGCGTGACAATGGCAACCACAGGGAGGGTGAGCTTTTGCCATTTGCCCAGCGACTGCCACTCGGTCTGGCCCCACCTGAACAGGCTAAGGAGACTATACCCTGCGTAGGGCGCTATGGGATAGTCGAGCGCTTTCGATCTCTTCTTTGCCTGCGACATTGCCTTCCGGGGTGGCACAGGAAAGCCGCCTGTGCTGCGTAACCCTTCCAGGGCCACCCGGCGTGCTTTGCCCTTCTGCTTCCTTAGTTCCTTCTTGTCTGCCATGCCTCACTTCTCCTTTCAGGGAACATAACTATCCCTGAAGACAACGCCAGATATGTGCCATCTGTCACGGACTCTGTGTGAAACGCACTTCTTCGTACCCAAGCCCACTCAGGAGGGTGCGTAACACTTCTTCCGCGTTCTTGCTTGCCTTATCGAGAATGCCATCTTCGAGAGCTGTGTTGAGGATCTCCTGCTCGGCAGCCTGGCGTATCTGCGTTTCGAGGTTGGGGTCAGGGCTGCTGAATACACCCGTTTGGCGGTCGTAGACATAGGTCTTGCTATTGTCCAGCTTGCTATAGAGCACTTCGGCCCGGGGCATCCTGATGGTGACCGTATCGCTCATGACGGTAATATCTGCTGCGGTTAGCTTGCTAAGGTCAACGCCCGCCACCACTTCGCCATGCGCCACGAGCAATATCTTGTCGCTGGTGAGGAAGTCGGGCAGGGGGCCGGTGCTCTTGCCTGTGACAACCTTTTCAAGCTGGTAGTGGATTGTCTCCAGCTTGCTGAGGGCGCGCACCTGGTCGATCACGGTGGGCCGGGTGGTGTCAATGGTGACGGTGGGCGTGGTGACAAGCCCAAACGATGGGATAATGCCCGCCAGCCTGCCAAACCCGTCCATGCCGCTCCTGACCGTGGCGAACGCCAGCAACGCGCACGCCACCATGAGCAAACCCACGGTAGCCGCGATAATGGCGCAGGCCGATGGTCCCTTGTGGATATGCGTCACTGATGATGCGGGCTGCACGCCTGGTTCGTCCAATGCGGTGCGCTCGTCGCGCCGGGCAGGGAGTCTTGTTTGGCCTGCGTACGGTTCAGGCGAAGCGTCTACACCTGGCACGACTGCTCGCGGATCTTGAAGCCACCCATCGCTTTTAGGGGCGGCGCTTACTGGCTGCTGATCAGGTTGAGCCGGTGCAGCAGTGGGCGCGGGCGAATAGAGCGTGCCCCGCTGCACAGGGTGCTTTTCCACATGCCATTCCTGGGCGTGGGTTGCCTGGGAATCGTCGGGCAAGATACGTACTGTATCAGGGCCATCCGCAGGTTCAGCGGTGCGGAAATGTCTCTTTTCGCGCCCTGTTTCGTCCTCTGCCATCAGCTCTAGTCCTCCCAAAACAGCCACCGGGTCTGCTCTTGCAACGATTATACCAGTTACTACCGCTTGCTGCTGTTGTGCTGCCGCGCCCTGTTTCATATACGGAGGACAGGGCTGTTTGGTGCAAAGTTTGTTGGTAAGCAAAATGCTTATGATACAATTAAGTTGTGGCGCAGGTCCGTGGAGGCCTCCGTCCGTCAGGAGTAGTTATTGGCAGAGGCCGCTCACCCAATCGAAGATCAACGCGAACCGCTAATTCCACGCGTCCGAGTTACACAGAGCGAGCGCAACCGGCTGATCCTTGTCGGGATAGCCGCCTTCGTGCTGATCTGGCTGCTGGTCAACTCTTGGGGCGCGCTCGGCCCGTTCATTATTGCGCTTGTACTCGCCTATCTGATGCTGCCCCTCGTGGATCGGATCGCCAGGGTATTGCCTCGTGTGATCGCGATCCTACTGGTCTACGCGGCTTTCATAATATTAGTAACAGCCTTCTTTATCTGGCTTATCCCGGCGACGAGCAATCAGCTTCACGAGCTAGCCAACGCTATTCCGGGCTACCAGAGCCAGGTGCAGAATATCACCAACGACCTGACAAGCTGGTACCAATCCTTGCCTATCTCTCAGGACGTGCGCCAATCCATCGAGAACGCCGTTCGCAATTCGCTGGGCTCGATAGGTGCTGCGATCCAGCAGGGTTTGCTTGGCACCATCCGGTTTGTGTCAACGGCGATGGGCTTCATAATCGGCCTCTTGATTATTCCGTTCTGGCTCTTCTACGTCCTGAAGGACAAGGATCGCGGTATCGTAGCCTTGAACAATATGATGCCGAAGTCATGGCGTAATGACATCTGGCGCATCTTTCGTATTATCAACGGCATTCTCAGCAGCTACATACGCGGACAGCTTATTCTGGCTCTTGCAGTGGGCATCGCGGTTACTATCGGCATGATAATTGTGGGAGCGCCCTATGCAATTTTGCTTGGACTGATCTCCGGCCTGACGGAGATAGTGCCAATCATAGGCCCTGTGCTTGGCGCTATACCGGGTCTTGCTCTCGCAGCTTTCCACCCGGACGGGTGGATAATGGTGCTCAAAGTGCTGATCGTCTATGTGGTCGTGCAGCAACTTGAGAATAACCTGCTCGTTCCAAAGATACAGGGAGATAGCGTCAAGCTGCACCCATCGATTATCATGGTATCAATCGTAGTAGGTAGCGAGGTGGCAGGATTAGTCGGACTTATCATCGCCGTCCCGGTGGCTGCCATGCTGCGCGACATATACCTTTACCTGTACAGGCGCTTCACGGAGAACTATACTCCTCGTCAAGCCGAAGCAAGCGTGCCTTCACGTGAGGACGAGGAGTCGAGCGGCGGAAAAGGTCGCCTGGAGCAGGAACTCGAATACGAACAGCGTATGCCGGGAGTGCAAAGCACCGACGAACTACTCAATACAATGGATGCAGGCCCTCCGAAAGGTCAGGTCGCGGCTGATCCAGAGAAAGTGAAGCAATGAAAAAGGCAGCAGCCGTGCCCTGGTCTGCCGCCGACAATTCTTTTCGTGCCCGAACAGTAAGGCCCGAAAGAAAGGCCAGAGATTGACCCAACCACCAGGCAACCGCCCGCGACAGGGACAGGGACAGGCAGATAACAATAGTACCAAGCCAATAAACCGGCCTGCACCTACATACCAGGCGCGGCCATCTACTCCCACCTACCGGGCACGCCCCAGCACCGGCCCTCAGCCGGTTAGCCGTCCCACCGATGTAATGACTCAGCGCGCTCGCTCGCGCCACCAGACCGAGGCGAAGCGGCGTAGGCTGCGCTTCGTCATTATTGGCCTTCTAAGCCTTTTGCTGATCACGGGTGGTGTTGCTTTTGCGTATGTTTCGCACTTGATCGACCAGGGCACCAAGACTATCACTGAAGTGTTCAAGACGCCGGAGGGCTTCAGGCCGGGCGTTACCGGCCCCGACGGTCTGCCGGGCACTCCAATCCCCATCGAATATCCGGACTGGAGCAAGAATGAGCCGGTAAATATCCTGCTGCTGGGCCTTGATTACCGGCCCGGCGAAGAAGACTCCCGCGCCGATACGCAGATAATCGTGCATATAGACCCCGCCGCCAAGACGGCAGCTATGGTGGCGATACCACGCGACCTGTGGGTTCCTATCCCCGGCTTCGGCGAGGCACGTATTAATGCAGCGTTCCAGAAGGGTGAGTCTGACAAGACAGTGCCGGGCGGCGGGCCTGGCCTTGCCATGGCAACCATTGAGGATAATTTCGGCATACCCATCCAATATTATGCCCAGGTGAACTTTACCGGCTTCGAACAGATCATCGACACGCTGGGTGGGATTACGCTCGACGTGCCCAGGCCGCTTGTCGATAACGAGTTTCCTTTCAACAATTACGGCGTTACAAGAATCTATATTCCTGCCGGCTTGCAGCATATGGATGGGCGCACTGCCCTGGCGTATGCCCGTTCGCGGCATGCTGACAGCGACCTTGGCCGCAACTCGCGCCAGCAGCAGGTTCTGCTCGCCCTCAGGCAGCAGGGACTGAACCTCAACTTGCTGACCCGCCTGGATGCCCTGTCGGGCCAGCTATCAGACGCGGTCAAGACGAATCTCTCGCTGACGCAGGTCGGCTCGCTCGCCAAATTGTCGCAGGAGATCGACAGGGAGTCAATACAGACGGTGCAGATAACGGCGGACATGGCCGCGGAGACCATCCTGCTGAGCGGTGCGGACGTGCTTTTGCCGCAGTGGAACCTGATCAGGCCGGCTATCGCCAATGCTTTTGCTGACCCCAAGCTGGCAAAGGAAGGCGCACGCATCTCGGTGCAAAACGGCACCTGGACCGGCGGCATCGGGAAGAAGGTACGTGACGCGCTTGTGGAGAAGGGCTTCTACGTGCCCGATCTCCGTTCAGCGGCCAACCAGGGCGAATACCCGGTGACCACGATTATTGATTACACAGGCGGCAAAATGCCCGTCACGATAGAGGCCCTGACACGCGAGCTAGGCGTCAGCCCCTCCGCCGTAAAGAAAGGCAAACCTGCCGAAGCGCCCATCGCAAACACCGACAACAAACCGGTTGACATTTCGGTGATCGCAGGGGATGATAAGGCGAAGTAGGGCGTGCTGCATGCTGCGTAGGGGTCGGGTGTCAGGGGTCATGTGTCGGAGGTTAGGGGTCAGTATATTACGGATTCACCGCAGAGGCGCAGAGAGCGCTGAGTTACGCTGAGGTTCTTTGAGGTTTGCCGAGTGCTGTTGCAAGAGGTTATGCGGCACAGGCGGTCAACTGACAACTGACAACGCGGTCGGCGGTCTGCCGTCGGCTGTCGGCGGTCAACGTAGTGACCCCTGACCCCTGGCACCTGACCCCTGACCCCGGTTACCCTATTGCGAGCACCTGCTGTATAATACAGTGGGTGTTTCAGCGCGGGTGGCGTTGGGACCCACCTTTTTGCTATGACACTTACAGGTGCTAGAATTGATATGGAAGCTGCCCTTGCTGTTGCGCCCTGGCGCATGGTGGGAGGCTATGACCTTCCCGGCGATTATCTGATGGCGCTTGACGAGGCGCTGCTTGAGTCGGTCATCGCCGGCGGCATGCCTGTTGTACGATTCTATACATGGCGGCCTGCCACGCTGTCGCTGGGCGTGAACCAGCCCGTGGGCGAGATACAGCCGGACGAATGCGCGCGACGAGGCTTTACGCTTGTGCGCAGGCTCACGGGTGGACGCGCTGTGCTGCACCAGCACGAGCTTACTTATTCGGTAATCGCCCGCGAGAATGATCCGCGCGTGTCGGGCGGCGTAATCGAGTCCTATCGAAAGATTAGCGCCGCACTGGTGGACGGTTTGTGCTCACTTGGGGTGGATGTCTCGCTGGCCGAGCCCAGCCGCGCACTTTACCGAGCTATGTCGGCATCTCGGCGGCAAGCTGATGCCGGGAGCGACACCGGCGGAGAGGGGAGCCATGGGGCTGTATGCTTCGATACCGCTTCTGCCTACGAGATAACGGCCTCCGGCCGCAAGCTGGTTGGAAGCGCGCAAGCGAGGCGGGGCGGCGCTATTTTGCAGCATGGCTCGATCCTGCTGGATATTGACTGGGACGCTTGGGTATCCGTCTTCTCTTACGCAACCGAGGAAGGTAAGCAGCGGGCTTATACCAAGCTGCCTTCTCGCATGACGTCGCTTAAACACGAATTTGGGCGCGTAGTCGCACCCGAAGAGGTGCAGCAGGCACTTGTGCGGGGCTTCGAAAGGAACCTCAAAGTAGAGTTGATACCGTCGCTACCAAGTGAGGCGGAAGAGGCCCATGCTCAGCAATTACTGCGCGAGAAGTACAGCACGGAGGCATGGACGAATAAGACGTGAAAACCAGCAGTTGCCGGGCGATACGATCCCCTTTAACTGCACCGGCAGGCATAAGATGTACAGGTTAGCGAGGCTTGCCGGACCGGCAGACGCTTCGCCAAGAAGAAATAACCACTTGAGAGGTAAATAGCAACAATGGCAGATGCAACAAACAACAAAGAGTATGATGTAGCAATTATCGGGGCTGGCCCCGGCGGCTATGTGGGGGCGCTGTACGGCGCGCTGAAGGGCCTGAAGATCGCCCTGATCGAAAAGGACGCGCGCCTCGGCGGCACCTGCCTGTTGCGCGGCTGCATACCGTCTAAAGCCATGGTGAGAACCGCTGAGCTAATGCTGGAAATGCGCCACCCTGATAAGTACGGCCTCGACCTGGCGGGTGATGTACGTGTTAACTGGGAAGGCACTGTGCGCCGCAAAGACAAGGTGGTCGACGGGTTGACAAATGGCCTCACCGGCTTGATGAAAGCGCGCAAGGTTGATGTCATAACAGGGCACGGCACCATCACAAGCCGCAACACAATCATGGTGGACGGACGAGAGTTGCGCACCCGCAACATTATCATCGCGACAGGCTCCGGCACAATGCTCCCGACCGATGTGCCGGGCGGGGATCTTCCCGGCGTCATCACGTCAGATCAAGTGCTCGACGCAAACCTGACACTGAAGACCCTTCCCGAAATGCCGCAAAGCGTCATTATCGTGGGCGGCGGCATTGTCGGCATGGAGTTCGCATCTATATTCAACGCTTACGGAACCAAAGTGACGGTAGTAGTGTCGTCACCCCGCGTGCTGCGGCTCGTGGACGAAGAGCTAGCCCGCCGCTACTCGCAAATCGCGAAGGGCCAGGGCATCGAAATTCTTACGCGCTCGGACGTGACAAGAATGGAGACAGGCGAGGGCGGCAAGGGCCTGCAAGTGACGATCAAGAACGCCGAGTCGGGTGCGGAAGAGCAGCGACAGGTTAGCCACGTGCTGTGGGCAAAGGGACGCTATCCGTATACCCAGAACCTCGGCCTTGAGAGTATCGGCCTGAAGACGCAGAGGGGCTATATCCATGTGGATGAGCGGATGATGACCGAAGTTGAAGGCGTCTACGCTATTGGTGATATTGTGCCCGGCTGGATGCTGGCTCACGTTGCTTCCTATGAGGCTGAGGTCGCCATCGACAACATAGCGGGCCACTACAGGGCAGCCGATTACGGCGCTGTGCCTGACGTTATCTTCACCATACCGGAGATAGCTTCGGTTGGCATGAGCGAGGCAGAGGCGAAAGAAAAAGGCATTCCGGTGAAGGTTACCAAGTTCCCCTTCGCGGCTCTCGGTCGTGCACAGGCAATCGGCGAGCCGGACGGACTGGTCAAGATGGTCTGCGATCCCGGTTCGGGCGTTATCTTAGGTATGCAGGTGATGGGCGCGCACGCCTCCGACGTGATCGCGGAGTGCACGCTGGCCGTCCAGCAAGGCATAACAGCCGAAGAGCTAGGCCACACTATTCACGCGCACCCAACGATGCCCGAAGCCGTGCAGGAAACAGCCTTCGCCCAGTTCCTCGGCACGCCTGTGCATGCAAATAGATAGGGGGGAACGTGAAACGTAAAGCGTAAAACGTAAAACGTGAGTACGGTGTTGAAACGTCAAGACGCTAAGACGCTAAGATACCATGGTCTTACGTTTCACGTCTTACGTTTTACTCGCTGCGTCTCCCGCGTCCCAGGAGCAAACAACCTATGACCTACGATGTTGCTGTTGTTGGTGGGGGCATAATGGGGCTTAGTGCCGCTTATGCCTTGTTGCGGCATGGGGTGCGCCGGGTGGTTGTGCTGGAGCGATACAGGGTCGCCCACGACCGCGCTGCATCGACCGACACGACTAAAGCAATACGGTACGAATATGCTGATGCGGAAATCTACTCGCGCATGGTTGGCCGTTCTATCGAGATGTGGCGCGACCTCGAAGCCGCTACAGGTGCTGAGCTTTATAACAATTGCGGGGTGGTTTGCTGGGGCAGGCCCGACGAGCAGCATGTCCGGCAATCTTACCAAACGCTGAGCAAGATGGGCCTGCCGATACGCGAGGTCGGGCCTGACGAGTTGGTCAGGCTTTACCCGCAGTTCGCCAGGGCCGACATAACGTATGCAACTGTAAATCCCGAAGGCGGCTTCTTGCGTGCATCTACCTGCGTGCGCGCCACGGAAGAAATGGTACTGCGGCTCGGCGGCGAGATTCGCGACGCCGCACATGTGGTTGGTCTTGACGCGCATGGTGACGGCGTTACGGTTAGCCTGCACAACGGCGACAGAGTTGATGCCAACAAGGTAGTTCTTGCCACGGGCGCATGGGGCGCGAAACTGTTGCCGCAGCTTGGATTGACCTTGCCCCTGACGGCAAATAAGCAGCAAGTCGTGTATATCAGCGGCCTCGGTAACGAGTTTGCTCCCGGCCCGTTTCCGGTATTCCTCAACCTCAATCACGACTTCTACGGTTTCCCGCTGGATGGCGCTGGCTTGCTGAAGGCGTCAATCCACTATCCCGGTCCGGTAATTGATCCTGATGTGGTGCAAACGCCAAGCGAGACGTTTATCGACGAACTGGTGTCGTATCTGGAAAAGTATATACCTGACACTATGGGCGGCGATATTAGCTTCTCGCGCATGTGCATGTATGCGATGACGCCAGATGAAGATTTCATCCTCGATTACTTACCGGGTAGTCGCGATGTGGTTGTTGCAGCCGGGTTTTCAGGTCACGGCTTCAAGTTTGGCCCTGTCATCGGTGGGCTTCTGGCGGCTCTCGCCCTGGGTGAAGAGCCGGAGTTCGACATGCAGCGATTCGCCATATCACGTTTTAGCCTGTAGAGTGTTAATAGTGGCGTAAATCGCTTGTCCTTCGCTCCTGTACGATGTAACTCGGGGCCTGCTTCTTGCGTAGATATTAGTGAGACATCCCGGTATTTCGGCGTTGTCTCAATTGGAAACGAACGTGTTCAACAGGAGTCTTTGATGTTTTTTGACCCCAGATATATCTTTTTCGTGATGATTCCGGCGCTTGCCCTGTCGCTCTTTGCGCAGTGGTGGGTCAAGAACGCCTTTAAGAAAGCATCCGAAATCCCCAACATGCACCGCATGACAGGTGCACAGGCCGCGCGCCAGATTCTCGACAGCGCGGGGCTAACCCACATTCCGATCGAGCCTACACAGCCCCTCGGTATGCGGCTCTCGCCCGGTGCAAGCCCGAATCTTGATGACCACTATGACCCGACCGCGAAGGTGCTCCGGCTGTCGCCCGCTGTCTTTGGCAGCGCATCTGTCGCCGCGATAGGTGTGGCGGCCCACGAGGCAGGGCACGCGGTACAGGACGCTCAGGGCTACGCGCCGATGCGGTGGCGGTCGGCGCTTGTGCCAGCCGCGAGCCTCGGCTCGAACATCGGCATCTGGCTCGTTATTCTCGGCCTGATCCTCAATGTCGTCGGCCTTGCATGGCTTGGTATCGGCGCTTTCGCGCTCGGTACTCTCTTCGCTCTGCTTACACTGCCCGTCGAGCTTGACGCAAGCTCTCGCGCAATGCAGATGCTCACCAACACCGGCCTTGTTGACCGCACCGAGTACGGCCAGGCCAAATCAGTGTTGCGCGCCGCAGCGTTCACATATGTCGCAGGGCTGGCGGTATCGGTGCTCAACCTGCTGTACTATGTAATGCTGGTCTCAGGCATGGGCGGCCGCAGCCGGGACTAATGGGAAAATCGTAAAACGTAAAGCGTAAAACGTAAGGACGGGCTTGAAACGCCAAGATGGCTTGGTAATTATGGTCTTACGTTTTACGCTTTACGTTCCCCGGTAAGTGTTCAGAGCCAGGGTGGCGGGGGTGCAGGGGCGCTCCCCTGCCGGGGTTTTAGGGGTGTCCCCTAACACTTCTCTTTTCTTTGTAGACTCCCCTCC
>JBDTQH010000085.1:0-13676 GCA_039932335.1 Chloroflexota bacterium | reverse complement strand
CCGTTTCGGGAGAATGTGACTTGCTTCATTGTCCTGCACATGGGGTGCAGTCCAAACTCTGTATGCCCATGCTCACCAGTTGAGAGTTGGCAGTCTCTATCGATTGGCGTAGGTATAATCTCATGCCACACCACTCCTCAAACGTGTTGGGCTTCATGCCTTTACGATGAAGGGCTACCAGCTTCACTCCATGAGGTCGGCGAGCTGTGGGACGCAAAGCTCTCTTTGTGGGGGCACTGATGTATGCTTTGTCCGCGTACACCGCTGCTCCAGCAGGCAAGCCGAAGGTCAACTCGTATATGGGAGAGAGGTCGTGGAAGGAGGCAGGCAACATCTGGAAGCAGACAGGCACTCTGTGGGGAGTGCATATCAGGTGCAAGCGCCACCCAAAGAAGCGCCACTTCTTGGCAGCACACCTACCCAGGTATGCACGCGAGTAAGGTCCATTCAGCTTGCGGCAGCGGTAAGCTCTGACACTCTTGCACACCGGTATGGGCAAGCTGTCGATGATGAAGGCTTCTCCTTGAGAGAAGAGTTGGCCCAGCAATTCTACGATGTACTCCAACCACTGAGCAAGAGCATGCAGCCTTCTCGAAAAGCGAGAGATGGAGAGTGGTTTTGAGATGTAGCGCATAGCTTTCATCACGAACAAGGCTCTTTCATGGTGGTTCTGGAAGTACATAGCGGACACTACCGCTACTGTCAGCACTTCAGCATCGCTCACTCCCGCCAGTGGGTGGCTCTTATGATCGAGTTTGTGCATGGTATCGGCAATGATACAGTAAGCCGTTATAATCTTTGTGTCGTCCATGGGGTTCTCTCCTCCAGATGGTGTGGTGTACGAACCTCCATTCTAGAGTAGATCCCCTTGGACGCTCAACTAGCAATCATGGTTTTACGTTTTACGCCAGACTCGTTACTTGGCCGCGTTCAGCTTGGCTGCCGCGTCCATCAGGTCGTTGGTGTAGGCGTTTGAGGCGGGCTTGCTGATAACGTTGAACTTGAGTGCTATGCCGGCCGTGGTATCGAACTTGGCCGGGTCGATGAAGCCGACCTTGTCCGCGGCCAATCCTTCGGGCATAACCAGCTTGGCAACTTCCTTCATCATTGTCACCTGGTGGTTCTTGTCGGTGGTAGAGGCGTCGGCGCGACTCATCACAGAATCGACGGCAGCCGCCTGGTCGGTCACAGCAGTCTGCCAGCCCTTCTGCGCGGCTGCGAGGAAGCGAACCAGAATGTCTTTCTTGTCCTTCATGGTTTGCTCGGTCACAAAGACATGATCTTCCAGCATACCGACGCCTTCAGCGTTGTAGCTGATGATGTTGATTTCTTCGGGCTTGAGGCCCGCTTCGAGCACGACCGGGTACTCATTGTAGACAGTCGCAGAGGCAGCATCAAGCTGGCCGTCGATAAAAGAGGCCATTTCAAAGCCCTGCTTGATGATGGTCATGTCTTTGTTGTTATCTATGGAGTTATCGAAGCCGTACTTGTCCATGAGGGCGCGGAACTCGAACTCGTTGCCGCCTGTCCAGACGCCGACCTTCTTGCCCTTCAGGTCTTTAGGGCTGTTGATGTTTGAGCTTTTCTTGCTGATGAGGTAAAGACCGCTGGACTGGTAGAACTGGCCCACGTCAACCAACGGCTGCCCTTTGTCGCGGTTGGCCAGCAGACTGCCCACCCAGTCGATGCCGATATCGGCTGCGCCGGTGTTCACCTTCTGCGAGGGAACGACATCGGGACCGCCGGGCAGAAGCTCGACATCCAGGCAGCGCTCCTTGTAGTAGCCCTTGTCAGCCGCCACGTAGTAGCCCGCGAACTGTGCCTGGTGCAGCCACTTAAGCTGCAGCTTCACCTTATCGGGCGTTGAGCAGCTAGTTGCAGGCCCGCTTCCACCGCTCACTGATGTAGGTGTTGCTCCTCCACCGCTGTCGCAGCCTGCCATAGTGATGCCCGCCATAAGACCGACCATGAGTAATGATGCCACTCGACCTTTAATTTTCATTCCTCTAACCTCCTCCTCGTCGCCAACTACAAGTCACGAGTTACGAATTAGCTCTTGGTTTGTAATTCGCAACTCCACAGCTACCGGAGCCTGGCATCCCAGGGCACAGCGAACCTTTCTATAAGGCTGACAACGCCATAGAGAAGCAGACCCACCACCGTTACGATCAACACGCCGCACCATGCGAGCGCAAAATCGCCGCTTTGAATATTGTTGGCAATTAACTTGCCAATGCCGCCCGCCGAATTGAAGAACTCTGCAATCACAGAACCGATAACGGCGGCGGTTGCACCCACTTTGAGTGCGCTGAAGACGTATGGAAGGCTGCTGGGCAGGCGCAATTTCAGGAAAGTTTGTATCGGTGTCGCGGCGTAGCTGTACATCAGGTCGAGGGATTCATTGTTGAGGGAGGTGAGACCTTTGTACGCTGAAACCACCATGGGCGCGAATGTCATGAGGGCAACCACCACTATGCGAGTGGGTTGGTCGAAGCCGAGCCAGCGCGATACGATCGGGGTGATAGCGATGATGGGTATGGCATTGGCGGCGACCGCGAGCGGCATCAGTCCGCGCCGAAGTGTGCTCGATTGCACGAAGATAAGGGCGGAAAGGAAGCCAAGCCCGGCACCGATCAACAGGCCGACCACAGCCTCGCCAAGCGTATACCATGTGCCGATCCAGAGGTCGCGGCTGCGAGTGCCGAAGGACTCAATAATCTGGCCCGGCAAGGGAAGTTGGAAAGTCTTTATGTTGAGGATGGCGTGGATGATCTGGAACTGCCAGAGCAGAAGTATAACGACGAAAACGGCGATAGGCGGCAGCGCGGTCCTTACCGTGTCGCTGAGGCGGCTCTTCTGGTCTATTCGTGGTAGATCGCTGTCGCTTGCTGCCATGTTCCTTGTATCCTGTTGCCTGCTATGAGTGCTTGGGTCTAGCCCGTTCGCTGCGTTCTGCGAAACTCGGGTTGCCACGGGACTAGCAATCTTTCGGCGAGAGAGACCAGCCCGAAGAAGATTACGCCTACCAATGCCGCCTCGATTACAAGCGCCCACAGTTTGTCGCTGCCGCCGTAGCTGTTGTATTGCAGCGATATTATGAGGACGCCGATGCCTTTGTTGCCGCCCATCAACTCTGATACTATCGCGCCAATTAGGCTGCCCGTGGCGGCTATTTTGAGAGCGTTGAAGAGGAACGGTAAGGAGACCGGGATGCGTACTTTGCGATAGGTTTCCCAGTTCGAGGCTGCATACGATTGCATAAGGTCGAGAGCGCGAGGCTCGACGCTCTGAAGCCCTTTGAGGACGTTTACTGTGACGGGGAAGAAGGTCAGATAGGCGGCAACTGTGACTTTGAGCAGCGTTTCCTCGCGGATGATGCCGTACAGTATGGGTGCGAGAGCTATTACGGGTATCATCTGCGAGCCGATGATATAGATGTAGAAGCTGCGCGCCACCCATTGAGCGCGTGACATGAGCAGGGCCAGCGCGTAACCGACCACGCCTCCTATGAGGAAGCCGAGGAATGCGTTCCAGAAGGTCACAACGCCGGCGCCAAAGAAGCTGTCAAAGTTTTCAAAGAAGGCGAGGAACACCCTGTGAGGGTAAGGCAAGTAGCTCTGCTGTTGCCGGTACGCGAGTGTGCCCTCCTCGAGATCCTTCAGCCGGAGCCACGCGACCAACTGCCATATGACGACTATTACGGCGATGGTGAGCAGATGGGCTATCCAACTGCGCATGGCGGAGCGCAGGTTGGCGAAATTGCGGCTGCCTGCATCCCGGGATGGAGGCGCGGCAAGAGTGGTGCCAGTGTCACCGTCTGTAACCTGCAATTTGCCATTCGCGGCCCGCAATTTCACTGGTGCATCTCCCTCAGATGCTCGCGTACCTGCGATATCAGCTCAAAGTAGCGCGGCTCTTCGCGGGTTTCAACGTCGCGTGGGTAGGGGAGGTCTACGGAGATGATGTGCTCGATTTTGCCGGGGCGGGGGGACATCACGACGACGTGTGTCGAGAGGAAAACGGCTTCGGGGATGCTGTGCGTTACAAATACAATTGTGGTTTTGATCTCGCGCCAGATGTTGAGTAGCTCACCGTTGAGGCGCTCGCGAGTCATTTCGTCGAGCGCACCGAAAGGCTCGTCCATAAGGAGAATAGAAGGCTTGAACGATAAGGCGCGTGCAATGCTGACGCGCTGCTGCATACCGCCGGAAAGCTGCCAGGGGAAGTGAGTGGCGAATTCACGCAGGCCGACCATGCCGAGCAGATCGGTAGCCCGGCTTTGCCGCTCGTGTGCCGGAACGTTCATGATTTCGAGTGGTAGCTCGACGTTCTTGACGACGGTTCGCCAGTCGTACAGGGTGGGCGCCTGGGGCACTAGGCCATAGTCGCGGTTGCGGCGGGCATCACCGGCGCTCTTACCCTGCACACGGATATTGCCCGCGGTGGGCTGCATGAGGTCACCGATCAGGCGGAGCAGGGTGGTCTTTCCGCAGCCACTTGGCCCGATCAGGGAGATAAACTCGCCGGGTGCTACATCAAGTGACACATCCGCCAGGGCCAACACGCCGGTCTTGCCGTAGCGCATTTGTACTTCCTGGACGCTTATGGCGGGCGTGGCCGAACTCGCGCTGTCCAAAAGGAGCCTCTTTCGTTAGGGGAATAGTAGTGAAGATCGGTTCTGCGCACACTCTCCGGTGCAGTTGAATGGCCGCGCATGAAGGTCGATTGCCGCATAGGATACCACAAAAAGCCCTTTCCCGCTACATGGGGATGTGCAAAAATATCGCCAAAATACTTCTCTGGACTGATTGACCTAACCGGACATATGTTCTATGATGGGGGCAGCAGTGAAGAGATGAAGAAAAGCATAATTTCCTTTCCCCCAGTACAGAGGCCCGCGAAAGCGGGTCTTCTGTTTTATGCTATCACTGATAGGGCAAGGCAACCAACCAGCATCCCTATAGCGAGGTCGCTGCCGGATGTGTTGCCAATTGCCAGCAGTTGGACAGCAGGCTCTACGATCCTGCCGGAGTCGCCCGCCAGCAAGGCGTGGCCTAACTGTACTGCCGGTTCGTACAGGACACCTTCGCCCGCATACCATAGGAGTCGCGCGCTGATATAGTTTGTGGAGGCGGAAGCGCTCCGTACCTGTGCGACTAATTGCTCTGCCCATGCGCGTTCTATGGCTCCCAGGCGGGCTTGCCAGACCAGTGCTGCAAGAATGCCCGACACAACATCATCGCCCGAGGGAGTGAGGCCCGGCCCGAGGCCAATCATACGCATAAGCGCATCGCCTGCTTCCACTTTTTCTCTGGAGCGTGCAGCGGTCTCGAAGGCTAGCATGCCGGTTAGAAGATGCTCTATCGCAAGGTTTGCAGGTGATTTCTTCTCTGATGTATGCGTGGTGCTATACCGTGCATCTCTGAGCAACTGAAAGAAATGCACATTGTAATTCTCGTTCGCCGTTGTCTTGCTAGGTTGGCAGGTCGCTATGACCCGCGCAAGACTGTAGTCGTGGACGTGGCCGGCGACTACCTCGATTAGCTTGCGGACGGCGGCATGGCGGCCGGTTGTATCGCCCAGGCTGCCGGGGAGATCAGGTGACCATTTGTGCGCTTGGTCGAGGTGGATGCGGGCGATACCGGCGATGTGGACCGACTCACGTTCGATGGCAAACGTTGGGTTAGGGCGATTATGCACGGCATCCAATAGCGATGGCAAGCTGCCTATGCGGAGGCTCAACGGTCCATCTACGGCATCTTCGCCCACGACTGCTACGACATATCCCTCACAGCTTTGAAGATAGATGGCGTTGCTCAGGACGGCGATAACCCGCCCGCCTGTAGAGGTCAGCAACCTCCCTATCTCCGCGCCGTAGCTGAGTGCGGCGATATCCATGCCGTTATCTTGCCACCTGGCGCAGGATCAGGCGCTCGCGAAGGCGGTCGGGCAGGATGCGGGCGATTTCGCCTACCTGCGATGTAAGGCCTATAACGTAGCGTGTCTTCGGTCTGGGCGATGTGAGGGCGTGCACAACGTCGCGCACCACGCGGCCGCGCGGGAGGCCCTTGCGGTCGGCTTCGGCTGTGCGCTTGCGTTGTGCCGCGACCACCGGCCCATACCGCTCAAGGGCTTCTGAAGGGTATGATGTTGCTATCGCCTCTGCCGCGCCGAGGGCTTTCTTCCAGATAGGCGTGGCGATTGCGGACGGCTCGATAATCGCGACGTGTATGCCCCAGGGCTGTAGCTCCATTCTGAGGGCCGAGGTGATAGCTTCCAGGGCGAACTTGGACGCGCAGTAAGGCCCCATGAGCGGTATGGCTATCCTGCCGCTGATCGAGCCGATGTTAACAATGCGGCCGTGCCCTTTCCTTATCAGCGGCAAGAAGGCTTGTGTGACCGCAACCTGCCCCATCACATTGACCTCGAACTGCGCCCGCAATTCTTCGACCGGCAGGTATTCCAGCGGACCGGCTACAGCAATACCGGCGTTATTGACCAGTCCTACCAGCCCATTTTCACCAACCTCGTTCTGCACGATGGCTGCCGCCGCTTTGATGGACTCGGTGTCTGTCACGTCTATACGGACAGGAGTTATATGTCGCGACGGGAGGGTCTCGAACTTCATACCGTCGTCAAGCCGGCGCACGCCCGCGAAGACACGAAAACCCATATCCGCGAGCCGCAGTACACACGCCTCACCTATGCCCGTTGAAGCGCCGGTTACCAGTATCGCTTTCATCTAGGCCTCCTGGTGGTCTTGGGCGCAGGTCAGGTGTCAGTTGACGACCACAGATGGTAGACCGCCGACCGCAGGTGACGTAGCACCTGACCTCCGACCACTGACACCTTAGCCCCTGCCTATGCCCTCTCGCTGATGGCTGTTAGCGCCTGGATGAAGCAGGACATTGGCGGGTTTACCAGACCAGCGCCTACCTGGCCTATGCCCGCTTCTTTGTGTGCTATGCCTGTGTTTATGATTGGGAGAGTGCCGCTGTCGACCACCAGCCTGACATCTATGCCCGTAGGTGTGCCGGTGAAGCCCATAGGTGGTAGCGTCCATTGGGGATTGCGGGCAAGGGTTATCGTATACATGGCCCCGGTATATGCCACAGCGTCGGCGGGTGTGCCCCCTACCACCTTTACAACAGCAGGAGCGCCGCCCATAGCGAAGCCGCCCAGCCCAACTGTCTCCGTAATGGCGCTGTCGCCTATATCGCCTGCCGCGTCATCCTGGCTGAAACCGGGTAGATAGAGGCCGACAGGGAAGCCGGCGGGTCCGGTGAACCACTGGTTGCCGGTACCGCTCACTCGTATGCCGAACTCTACACCGTTGCGGGCCATGGCTGTCACTACTGTGCTGTGCGGGATGCCGTGCGCGGCATCGAGAGTGGCCTTGGCGGCGGCCATCGCGAGGTTCAGGAAGAAGTAATTGTTGGCGGCAATCGGGTCAAGAGCGGAGGCCGATAGCTCGCGGTCGGGTATGGCGCGGATGAGGGCGGGCGCTATCGTCTTGAAGAGGAGTGATGTGGCCGCGACGTGGCGGTTGTGCAGCTCATCGCCCATCTGGAGCGCCTGTGACATTAGCGGCTTGAGGTGAACGCCGCCAAGCGCCTGTATGCCGATCTTGAGCGTGGGGCCGAGCGTGTCGCACATCCAGCGAAGGCGAGCCAGCACCTCCGGGGCGAATGCGCCATAGCGCAGAACTTTGCCCATGCCTTCGTTGAGCGAAGAGTAGGCCATATTGCCGCCTTCGGCATTACGCACGACGAACATAGGCATTGAGGGCGAGACAAGCCCGGCCATCGGCCCGACTGCCCCGTAGTGGTGGCATGGAGCGAACTTTACACTGCCGCTTTCGGCCAGTACGCGCGCGCCTACTTCGTCTGCCGCCCAGCCTTCGAGCAGAATCGCGCCGATCACAGCGCCCTGCATGGGGCCGCACATCCTGCTCCATTGGATGGGCGGGCCGGAATGGAAGAGCAGGCGATCATCCATTTCGGGCCATATTTCACGTGCGGGGCGCACATCTTCCCAGACCGGATCGGCAGCAAGAATGCGCTCGATAGCAAGATCGTTGGCCGCCTTTATAAGTGCGCCGGGACCGCCGGCCGTCTCCTCGTCGGTCAACGCTGCGAGTACGCGCCCCAGGATAGGGTCGCCGCCGGCAGGTGGCTGCCAATCGACATGAAGGTGGGGAGCGGCTAGCTGGGTAAGGGTGTCGGCAAAGGTTGGCACGCCAACATTGAGCACGACCGGAACTCCAGCGAGAAGCTCTGCTATCTTGTCGCTGGACTGGACAGATATGGGTTCTTCAGCAGGCCGGTATGGAACCGTCTCCTGCGTTCTGCCGAGGGACTTTAAGAGCGATTGCCCCTTTTGCGAGTAAGGAGTGTGGTCGAGCATGGCAGCAACCAGTCGCGCGGCACCCGCGTTGCTTTCCGCGACCGTTACCCCCGCTTCTTTTAATGCCTTGCGCTGGCGTGATAGCTGCTGTGGGTCGGCTTCGGTGCCGCACACCGAAGCTACAACCTGAAGGGTGCGGCCTTCTGCCTTCGCGAGAGCTATGGCTTGCCTAATGGCAGGTGCTAATGCTCCCGCCGGGTCAGGGTGCGCTCCGTATCCCAGCACGACATCAAGCAGGATGATGCCAACCTCAGGATTGGCGGCTTCGAGCAGGATGCGCTCAATCCGGGTGGTCATGTCGATCATGGGATGGGGGCGACCCACCGTGAACTCGTCCGCGCCAAGGTCGAGGCAAACATACCGGTTATGAATATCTGCCTTTGGGTTTTCAAGCTCTATCTTGCGGTCGGGCGTGAGAGGCGTGTTGGAGAAAATGGGGCCTATGCTCTGCTCCAGGACAAGCATGGCCTCATAACAGAATGTGCCACCGGAAAAAAGACCGCGAATGCCCCCTGTGGCGCTCTCAGCCTGCGGAGGCGGGGTAGAGCTTGCATCGGCGGCAGACGCAGCAGGATGTTGTTGTTTGCTGTCCGATTGCAATGCCTCTGCTCGTGCTACTGCCTGACGTGCGGCATCCTCGAGGGTTTGTGCCATCGAAAGGAGTGGTGTATCAGTTTCGCGAGCCTCCATGCCGAGGAAGGCTATAATCACTGGCTTCTTGCTCTCGCTCGCAGCTGCGATTACCCGCGCTGCTACTTCAGGGTCGGGCGGTTTGGACACAATGACGATCACTCTTGTGTTGGGGTCGTTCTGTAATGCCGCCAATCCAGCCAGCGTAGAGGACGCGCCTACCTGTGCAGATAAGTCATGGCTGCCTGTGCCGATGGCGTGTGAGATGCCGCCGCCGTAGCGGTCGATGAGGGAGGTTATCTGTTGCATACCTGTGCCCGATGCTCCCACCACACCAATGGGTCCCCGGCGCACGGCATTCGCGAAGCCAAGCGGCACACCGCCGATGATAGCGGTGCCGCAATCCGGCCCCATTAGCAAGAGGCCGCGCTCACTCGCCGTCTGCTTCAGCATGATCTCGTCTTCGAGCGATACATTGTCGCTAAATATCATTACGTGCCGGCGGGAGGCGAGGGCCTTGCGCGCCTCGGCGGCAGCGTAGATACCCGGCGTGGAAATCAGAACGAGGCTGGCTTCCGGCAATTCGGCTAACCCACCTCGCAGGCTGCGGGCTGCGACACGCTCACGTCCGGTGTCAGCCGAGGCCGTGCCTGCCGCCATGATAGCTTCGAGGCTATCGATCGCTGTGCTTATCCCCTCTTCGGTACCCCGTAATGAGATGATAAGGTCGTTGGGGCCGGCGCTCCTGCCCTCCGCTTCCAGAAGGCCGGCATCTGCGAGGATTTCTTTGTTCGGCTCTGTGCCCATCATCAACGATGCGTCGTCTATGCCTTCTACCTCGCGCAGCTTTACGGCAGCCTGCATAAGCGTAACCGAGTCCTGATATCTGTTTCGCTTGACCAAATTGACCATTCTCATAAGATGCCGCTCCCTGAAGATACAAGTGGGCAATAGTATATCACGGGGTCGCTGAGACACAAAACATGAAGAAAGGGCAGGTGAACCTGTCACCCGCCCTTTGTAGATTGTTAGATATTGTCGAGCGTCGTCAGGCCCGAGTTGGTTGCGGCCTGGTCGGCGGCGTCTCTCCCTTTAAGAGCGCTCCCCTCTGCCAGGGTGTGCCCAGGACGGGCAACAGCCAGCGGTCGAGGCCGATCCAGCCGGCAACCTTCCATGCCAGTATCAGTAAGATACCAAGCAGCAACAGTATAGGGTTGCTGCTGGTGGAACCAGCCAGCAAGAAACTGGTATTCATCAGTATGCCGAAGAAAGCGGCGATGCCGACCAGCGCGCCAAATATCAACCCCAATCCTACCAGCGTCTCGCCTATTGCAATCACTTTGGCGAACCATACATAGGAATTGCTGTCGAGCATGCCCTGCAGGAAATTCCGGTACCAGTCATAAGTGATAGCAGCGCGCGCCGGCGCTTCGGGGACTTTGACCGCGCTTGCCCAGTAACCTTGGAGGGCTACGCCCGTATCCATCCATTTGGGATCGCCCATCTTATGCAGGCCGGCTGACAGCCAGTCAAGGCCGACAAATATACGCACGGGCAGCCATATCACGCCTGAACGCGGGTCTTTGAACAAGAAATGGCTCAGTCCATTCTCCTCAACCACCACTTCGGTGCGGTCGGTGCGCATACTGACCACATAGGCCAGCACTGCCGAAATCACTGCAAAGATCAGCCCCCACAGCAGGCCACCCCCGATGACTAAACCGAGTATATCAGCGTCTACAACGTACCCGAAGAAAAACCCTACCAGGGCCGCCAAAACAATTAGCGCAATTGTCCCACTGCTCATCCTGTTTCCGTTCATCTGTACGTCTCCTTTCCATTTCAATAAACTTCGATTTTCGCGACTTCGTCACCAACCAAGCCGTAAGGAATAGATAGAAACTAGGAAGTAGCTTGCACTCTCGGCCTCACTTCCGCATCTTGCGCATCTCCTTTTACAAATATAGCGGAAGTGGACCGGTCGAACCGGTCCTGCTGCAGGCACTCAATAGGGAATACAGTTCAGTTCTGGGCTGCATTATATCAGTGGGGTGCAGTTGTTGCAAGAAAGACCGGATAATGCGGAGAGCAGGCAGAAATCGAGGGAGCCATGCATCTAAATCGTACACTTTTTGGGGCGCTTCTTCTGTTATAAGGTGAAACTATCGGTGTCAGGAGGTAAACGGAGGGTAAAAACGGCATGAGATCTGGTAAAACGCCCTCGATGGGCCTATTCTAGCACAATTCACGCTTGTTGTTTACCGTCTATTAACCCTCGTTTACCGCTGTTGCAACCGCGCTCCTGTAATCTGGATATAGACAGGCACGCAAAGGGGATGCGGCCAATGCTGTTATTGACGTAAATTCCCGCGTCCGCCTTATTCCAGAGAAGATCTTATTAGAAGGCTTATAGAGAATTGGAGGGCAAAACAATCATGAAGACTATTATTCTTGTTAGGGATTGGATGACGCCAGCAGTTGAAGTGGTCCACTCGAACACCCCGGTCGGTGACGCTTACAATATGATGATGCAAAAGGGCATTCGCCGCCTGCCGGTGGTTGAGAACGACCGCCTGGTTGGTATAGTCACACTTGGCGACCTTCGCGAAGCCCGGCCCTCTCCTGCCACCAGCTTGAGCATTTACGAGCTGAATTATCTCCTTGGCAAACTGACGGTGGGGCAGGTTATGACCCACAACCCTTACACAGTGCATGCTGATACGCCTATACCGGACGCTGCCCGCATTATGCTGGAGCGCAAGGTGAGCGGACTGCCCGTTGTTGACGATAATAAGCACCCGGTGGGCATCATCACCGAATCCGACATCTTCAGGATGCTGATTGACCAGTGGGACTTCTTTACGATGCAGCATGTGGATCCAGGCCTGGTGGCCTCCCTGATCGCTGAACAAGCAACTCGCTAGGCAACTGTAACCTGGCGTTCACCTGCTTCAACCTGTGTCGTAACATGTGCGAGCTATAGTTAAAGTGGGCACGATTGTATGCGGTAACGTGGATTTCGCACTGCTTTTGTGTGAAGGGAGCAAGCAGATGGTACAAGACAGGAAAGAATTGTACGCCGAAACTCTGGCTTCCCAGCTTAAAGTGTGGGACGACGAGATTGAGCACCTTGACGCCAGGGCCGATATCATTCTGGCGCAGGTAGAGGACCGTTATTACTGCTTGCTGAAGTCACTGCGCAAGAAAGAGCGCGAGCTTCGGGAGAGTCTTCGGGAGCTGCGAACATCGTGCGACGATGATTGGGAAATAATAAGAGAGAACATATCCAGGACTACAAGTGAGATGAAAGAAACCCTGGGCGACGCGGAGAAGGTACTCACTGCATAACGCGGAAGCGCGGCCAGATGCAGTAGAGAAGAACTCCCCGTTGAGAGTGAGGTAAAGACGATGACAAAGAAGATTATGGTGCCGCTCGACGGCTCGAAACTGGCTGAGATGGCGCTGCCGCATGCCGTGGCTATGGCTCAAGCAAACCTGTACGGCATCACGCTTGTACGCGTGGTTCCGCAACCTGCTATTAGCAACTCGACTGCCTGGGTATTTGCGCCCGCAACCGACGTCTGGGAGGGCTGGGCAGATGAGGTGAAGGCCGAAGCGAACTACCTGGAGAAGGTGGCGGTTGGACTTCGTGCCAAGGGTGTCGACGTCAATATCAAGATGCTGGAAGACGATCCTGCCAGCGCGCTTGTGGGCTATGCGGAGCGTCACCCCGACGTGGCTCTCATTGTAATGTCCACACATGGAAGAAGCGGCCTGAGCAGATGGCTCTTCGGGAGCGTGGCTGAGCGGGTGCTCCACACATCGCCTGTGCCGTTGCTGCTCATTCGTTCGAGCGAGGACGTCGAGTTGCCCGCGGCCATGGACGTACCTGTCTACAAGCAGATAGTTGTGCCGCTTGACGGTTCTGTGCTGGGCGGGCAGGCGCTCGATCAGGCGATGGTACTGGCAAATACGTTTGAGGCGACCCTGACTCTGGTGTCCGCTGTGCCTGAAACGCCGACATACACTGAAGTGATTAGCCCTCCCGCCATTCCCACAGAATGGGAAGACGAGACCGACAAGATAACCGACTACCTTGAGCAGACCTCCACTCGCATCAGAGCCGAAGGCTTCGCTGTGAAGACCCAGCTTGAGTATGGTCCACCCGCTGAGGCGATCCTTGGCGTGGCTGACCGCTCACATGCCGACCTGGTTGTGATGGCAACGCACGGCCGGAGCGGGCTGTCTCGCTTTTGGCTGGGCAGCGTGGCTATGAAGGTTGTGCAAGCCTCTTCACGCCCTGTTTTGCTTGTTCGTGCGCGGGCCAATGCCCGGCGCAACCACAGCGAGCCTACTGTAGGGGAAAAACTGCCAGTGTAGCTCGCTTACCTTCTATCCGGTCATGGCCCACGCTTGGTATTGCCCCTGATGCAGAGCGTGGGCCATGATCATTTGTGGGACATGATTGCGAGTGCACTGCCGGGCGGCTGGGAAGAGCACACTTGCCTGGGAGGGACATCGCGACCCCTCCCTTTCAAGCGTAGATTTTGTAATCCCAAGAAATAGCCAATGAGATACCCCTCTCCCCCGACCCCTCTCCCCGCTTCGCGGTGAAAGGGGAGTTTTATTTGGGGAAGAAT
>JBDTQH010000084.1:0-13880 GCA_039932335.1 Chloroflexota bacterium | reverse complement strand
CAAACAGTTGAGAATGTGACTTGAGCCACTGTCCTGTGCAAAGGGTTCACTCCAGCGACGCTACACCCGCTTCGCGCTTATTCGCAGCTAAGGCAAGGTTCTGCTTCCCGCCCTGGGAAGATGTGCAGGATAGCTCCGCTCAACTGCTCTCGCGTGCGAGCAATCATTACGCCGAGCCGCTGAGGAACCGTGCTTTCGTTGAGTTCGCTGAACGAGCATGGCGTCACGAGCTCTGTCACCTCAGCGTCTATGAACTCAACCCCGTAATGGTGGGCTACCGACACTCTATGATTGCCGTCCCTCACAATGTAGCTTTCACCGACCTTTAGCAGTTCCACGGGCGGCAAGGTCACACCCTGCATCTGCGCCCCGGCCACTCTCAGCCAGCGATCCCTTGTGTTGGTGTGCAAAGGATTGAACTCAAGGTCGAAATCGCGATACCGTGCCATGCTGCCCACTATCTCACGCACAGGCACCTGGCGCACACCAAGATAGTGCTCCGACTCCATAACGAACTTCCCGTCTACCTCATGCAGTGAATGTAAACTGTTCCGTCTGTGCGTGATCGCCGCGTTAAGGCTATGTATCCACGCCCTGCGCCGCGCTTTCGCGTACTCCTGCTGCACAACGTCTGTTATATAGATTGAGTCGATGTCCATGCTGCTTTCGTTCACTGCCTTGCCAACCTTATCTTCAGATTGATTTCTTATCCAGATAATACCCCGGACAAGCAGATTTCACATCAGCACACAAGACCAACTATCTCTCCATCAGCAGAACCGATTTCAAGCAGGCCGAAAGTAGTAGCGCAAACAATAGCCTCCTACCAACGAACTAGGCACAGCCAACCCCTGTGCCCGCTCAAAGCTCTACCGAAGCCCCCGCTCTTCTAAGGAAAGCGAGCGCACCGAAATACACGCAACTATAGAGTACTCTGGTTTGGTGTCTCTACAAGCCCCGTAGTGGTGGAAGAAAGTAACCGCTGCCTTCCACCGTGGGATCGCCCCCATGTATCCAATTATGGTCCTATGCGCACGCGTGCCGGACAGGATGCATCCGTCATAGCCCCGTAGGGGCGGTAGAGAATAGCCCCACGGCGTAAGCCTGGGGAATTACCCACCCAACCCCAAGCACCGTAGGGGCGACAGACGTACAGGCAGTATTACACTATAGTTTGTGTCGCCCCTACGGTGCTAAAGTGTGCTTCCCAATAGGATTGGACATCCAAATATCTGTACGCACTATTACCATCATCAATGGTGGCCCGCGCCGTCATGCCTTTACTCGCACACAATACGCAATAACTCACGTTTTACGTTTTACGTTTCACGCTTCCCATTCCCCGCTCCACCCTCAACACACCTCCTCATCCTCCACCCTCCAGGCCGGGTCAACTATACAGATGAACTTGAGGTCGGTGGTGCCTGTATTGCGAATGGACTGAACGCTGAGGGGTGGTATATAGATCGCCTGGTCCGGCCCGACTTCGGCTTGCTCATCGCCTATATACATGATCCCCTGTCCTTCGAGAATGTAGTACACCTCGGTCGTGCGCAGCCTGTGCGGCAGCGATACATCCCCCCGCCTGACAATAGCGTGCGCCAAACTATACCGCACCGCCACGTCCTGCTTCGTAGGACTAAGCACTTCCCGCAATATAGTGTTATCCCCCGCCACAAACTCCTCGCAGCTATCAAGATCTATCACCAGCATACTATCCTCTCGCTCGGTCGCTAATTGCCAGTTGACCGCCGACCGCCCTACAACTGACAGCTCGGTACTCGGCACTCGGCACTCGGCACTCGGTACTGATAACCGCGGTCGGCGGTCTGCCGTCTGCGGTCATCAACCGACAACTGACAACTGACAACTACGGTTGCAACACCCCTTGCGTCTGTCCCTCCACCGCGATTCGGACTTCGCGCACGGTCGGGAACTGCTTCAGAGTGCTCGTAATTTGTTGGACAATCAGCCCCACCCGCGCCGATCCGCCTCCATACGCGTTTATCTCCCTGGAGAAGTCGGCTGTAGCCACTCCATTCTCTATCGTTAGCTTGCGAAGGGTCACTCGCGGCCCCCAATCGGGTTGCCTGCCCTTATATTTCGTAATCTCTTCCGGGCCGGGAATCGCCGTATCAAAGTCAGGGAAGGCTCTCACTCTCGGCCCCGGCCCCCACAGCAATTCTTCCAGAGCAACCCGACCAACCGCCTCTGTGCGCGGCACCATCTGGGTCACTGCCTCGACATGCTCGTTACTAACCCAGAATACCTTTACCGCCTGCGTATCGGGATCGTCAAAGGGCAACACCTGTAGCTCGTCCTGCCGCGCAAGCACCGTCTCGCTCGCTATAGAGTGAAGCGTGAGCGTAGCGGTCTTACCCGCAGGCTGAGGCGGCGCACCCTCCATCAACCAATCTATGCTCCCAAAGACAAGCCCGCTATCTACCTCCCAGATTACCGGCAGCGTGCCCGTCAGCACAGTACCATCTGCCCATGTGAGACGTGCCTCAACCTCCGTCGCTGGGTCATGTATCCTTGCGACGATATGCAGCGGCAGCGTTACTCTTGCCCCGCGTGCCGGGATTTGCACTTGCGCCGTGGTACTCACGCCTATCTGATCCCACCCGGCCAGCGCATCGAAGCCTATGTTCGCTCTCTCCACCTGGAAATCAACAGGGTTAGCCGGGTCGTAGCTCAGCACAGTGCGCTCAAACGCCTGCAGCGTAATCTGGCGGGTCGCGCCATTCTTGACCACCGTGGCGGGCAGCGCGCCAGTCACCGGCAGACCAATATCGTGCAGCCACCCACCCGGAAACAAATCTTTGCGGTTGATATAATTCCAGAACGTCGCGGGCACAACATAGCCCGGCGCGACCCCCAGCCCCGAGTCGAATGGCACGAAAGTAGCCCCGCCCTCTCCCGCCGGTGCCGTACCGCCCTTGAAGCCCGCAGGGGCCGGACGCCGCAGCTTAGGGTCGGCGGCTGTGCGCAGGTCGCTGTACTTGAGGTTTGTCTGGCTAACCGCAATCCGGTCCGCTCCGTTCATCTCCATCATTTCAACGGCGAGCCTGCCGTATGCGAACGCCCAGTCGGGGTTAGCGCTCTCCCCTCTGTGGTCCTCAATTCGCGCCTTCTCAAAGTACTGAACAGCATACCCGTACGCGAAAGCAATATCCGACACCGGGTTGCCCAGCAGCCTCAATCCGTCGTGCTGCTGGTAGTAAGTCGCGAAGCGAGCCGCGATCGATTCCGCCGCGCGTGCGCTGCCCGCAGGAAGCAAAGTCAAGAGGATGGCCAGCAGGGCGATACCATTGGCCGCATATTTGGGGTGCAGCATATTTATGCTCCTCCTAGAGCGTAGTGTTGTGTCTGTAGGGCTTACGCGATTAGTCTAGCATTCCGCCCCAACAGGCGTCAACCACACAGGAGCAACACATCCCCGCCGAACCCAATAACTCACACGGCCTACCCCACACCCCTCATTCTCCCTGCCTGCTGAATACGCAGTACGCAGTACTCCCTACGGCAAGATCTCCCCCGCGTCCCTTAGCCGGGCCAGCGTTTCTCGTGCTTGCAGGCGCGCCAGGTTGAAAGAAGGCCAATCTTGCACGCTCTCGTCTCGTTCCATATCGTGCAGGCGGTAACGCAGATACTCTCTTAGCTCGTTGCGCTGAGGATAATCCACGGTCTGCAATCCTGCCGCCAACGCTGGAATAGCATCATCTGACAGCAGGTAGAGATAGCGCGTGGAGAGCTCATCGTTGCGCCCGATATTATATGCAGCTACATCAGCATCAGGGTTCACAATATTGATGGTCGCCAGGAAGCCCAGCAAAGCAATGAACGCACCGATAGCAAAGCGGTCGCGCCTGAGCAAGCCCGTCAAAAATAGCCAGCCGAAAAGCAAACCCAGCCACACAATAAACGTCCTGACAACTATGCGCGTCGTCGTATTGATATAGAACTGGATGCCTTCCCACACAACCATGCGCTCAAACGCCGAAACAAGCATAACGAGCGCCAGCACGATCATGATACTGTTAAGCACCTTCAGGTTACGCTCCTGGTCTTCCGTCACGCGGCGCACAGCCCGGCGCAGGCCCAGGATGAGGATCATCGTCAGCACAGCCACCACCAGCAACTCACCGAACCCGCGCCGTACATACTCGCGGTACTCCTCGAAGCCCATCGTGCGCGCTGCCTGCCCGCTAAACAGCACCGTAAACTGTATCCACGAGAACGCCGCGAACAGTGTGTTCACCAGCCCCAGCACAAGCCCCGCCTCCACAAACCCAAGACCCCGGCTTCGTGCCGTCAACTTCGCCGTGGCCGCCCCGCTGCTTATGCTGCTAGCCCGGTTCCTTCGTCCCGCCCCGTACAACAGCGCACCCGCGGCCATCCACGCCGCCAGCAGAATTATGCCCAGCCGGAAACCGACCTCAGGCGCGTCGTCCAAGAAGCGGGCTTGAAAGACCTTATTAACATAGCCCTGAAACACCGAATCGGCCGACGAGAGCAGAAAGGTGAACAGAAGCAGCAGCGGCACAGCAAGCAGGATACCGCGTACTATCTCCCCTGCCCTCCTGATGCCCGACCTGTTCGTGACCGCGCTCTTGCGAATATCAGCCGCCAGCGGCCTCGGCTGCACCAGCAAGCCCTTCGCGGCACGCGCCAGTGCCAATGGGTAGCCCAGCAGACCCAACTGCTCGACCCTGCCCTCCGCGAAGAACCCCACCACAAGCAAGAGCAGCCCCGCGACCGCGCAAATATTGAGCGTCGTCAGCATGTCACTATCACGCACCGCCACCATAGCAGCGAAGAAAAAGAGCGGCACGAGCAGCCAGAGATTCCTCCAGGCAATCCGCGCCTGCTCGCGCCGTGCATACCAGAAAAGCGCACCCAGCACCAGCCCCACAAAGAGCAGCACAGATATGCCCGGCGCCTTCCCGTAGAAGAGCAAATCGACACATCCCCCGAGCGCCAGCGCAGCCAGCACAACCTGGTTGGCAGCCTTTACTCCCCCAACCGTCCCCGCCTGTGCACTTACACCCGCACCATCACCCGCCTGCCCCTTCCTGTACAACCGAATAGTGCTCCCCGACAACCGCCCTTTTTGCTCAACGATGCTCATTACCGCCTCCTGAGTAAGTGGTACATCCCTACAACGACCCACCCCCACCCCGGTTGCAACCACTCACCTATCGCTCACCAGTAATACTGACAACTGACAACTGACAACTGACAACTGACAACTGATACTCGGTACTCGGTACTCGGTACTCGGTACTCGGTACTCGGTACTCCCCCAAATCCGCCAAGAGTAGGAGACATCCTCACACCACATCCGGTATAATATTAGTATCGCGCCCCGAGGCACACTCGCGGCCGGTCGTTATTGGCCTTATCAAGGAGCTGTTTGGTGACCAGGATCTCTCTCAACGCGATAGTCAGCTAGTTAGCTGGACACTCCACAGTGTGTCCCATGAGAGGGGGCACCATCACCATGCTTCAGGTACAGAACCTTCATAAGAGCTACGGCACCGACAGAATCCTCAGCGGTGCCGGTTTCATTCTCAACAACAGCGAACACGTTGGCCTCATCGGCCCGAACGGCTCCGGCAAATCCACCATACTCCGCACCATAACAGGCCGCGAGCAGCCCGACTCGGGCGCTATCGTGCTGTCACCGCGCGGCGCAACAATCGGCTATCTGGCCCAGGCCTTCGAGCAGCAGGGTGATCTGACCGTTAGCGAGGCGGTCGCGTCGGTACGCGCCGATCTTGCCTCAGCAGAGCGCGACCTGCAAGATGCCGCTGATGCCCTCACAAACGCTGAGGATATGGACGCGGCCATGCAGGCATACGAAGACGCCTCCACCCGCTTCGAGGCGCTAGGCGGCTACGAGCGCGAGCACAGGTCCGCGGCTGTGTTGCAAGGCTTGCAGTTGGGCGACATCTCACCCGATACCCTTGTTTCCACCCTCAGCGGTGGCCAGAAGACCCGTCTAGGCCTGGCGCTGCTTCTCCTCCAGGAGCCGGATCTGCTGCTCCTCGATGAGCCAACCAACCACCTCGATGTGGACGCTCTCGAATGGCTGGAAGGCTTTGTGCAGGGCTATCCCAACTCCGTGCTGGTCGTCTCGCACGACCGCGAGTTCCTCGACCGCACCGTCACCCGCATCCTCTTCCTCGACCCGGAGACGCGCACCGTCAAGAGCTACGAAGGCAACTACAGCGCATTCGAAGAAGCCCGCGAACGCGAGTACGAGCAGCATGTCGACGCATGGCGCCGCCAGCAAGACTACGTCGAAAAGGTGCAGCGTGACATCACCAGCGTCAAGAGCAGTGCGCGCTCTATTGAGCTTTCGACCACCGCGCGCCAACCTGGATTGCGCAAGTTTGCGCGCAAGAAGGCCGCCCTCGCCAAGTCACGAGAGCGCAAGCTGGAACGCTTCATGGAGTCCGGCGAGCGAGTAGACAAGCCCAAACCAGCCTGGTGGCTCAAGCTCGACTTCGGCCCTGTCCCTGCGAGCGGCCGCTCCGTCCTGCGCGTAGAAGACCTCAGCTTTGCCTATCCCGGCTCCCCCACGCTCCTTGAGGATGTGAGCTTTGATGTGCAATACGGCGACCGTGTGGCGTTGGTCGGGCCGAACGGCGCGGGCAAGACAACCCTCTTGAGGCTCATCGAGGGGCGGCTTCAGCCCACAGCAGGCCGCGTCAAACCTGGCGCAAGCGTTCGGCTTGGCGTGTTGGCACAGGAGCAAGAGACCCTCGATCCCGACAAAACATTACTGGATACCGTATTGGCCGAGCGCGCTATGAGCGAGACAGATGCCCGCAACTTCCTTCATTTCTTTCTTTTCAGCGGCGATGACGTTTTCCGGCACGCAGGCGATTGTTCCCTCGGCGAGAGGAGCCGCCTGCAGCTTGCCCTGTTGGTGCTGCGCGGCTGCAATCTCCTGCTTCTTGATGAGCCGCTAAACCATCTCGATATAGATGGCAGAAGCCACTTTGAGGCTGCGCTGGAGGCTTTCGAAGGCACAGTGATCGCGGTAGCCCATGACCGCGCTTTCCTGCACAACTATCCCTATCGTGTGCTTGAGGTGCGCGACGGGCATGTGCGGGCCTTCGAGGGCGGATACGACGACTACCTGTCTGCACTTGCAAACAGGTAGTCGCGGGTGTTGGCGGGCTGCCTCTACTCTTTGATTAGCAGGGTAACAACGCGGTTAGCTCTCAACGGCGATTCGCTGTCGTTCGAGGGCGCTGCTATATAATGCGAGCACATTCCCCCGTGCCCTGATTGCGGCCAACTCGCGGCTGCCATTGAAGTGCTAACCCATGCCGAATCAGCGGGCGATTTAATATTTGTACCATTTGGCTGTGTCAGTGCTCCCGCGCCCATCAGAACAACCAGCACTATCACGAGAAGAATCTTCTGGGTGATGCTGCCATTCATCCGCTCTACCTCCCGGTAAGTAAAAGTGTGTGAGTTCTACATCGTAGCGATACTGAATGTCACCTGTCCGACCTGCATAAGCAGCAGTAACTTCCATTACGCACCACGTTACACGTACAGCCGCTTCCTCCTTCTGTGATTGGGGCTGTTCCAGGACTCTTGTTCCCTTTCCTTTCCGGTGCTACAATAGCCTTGCCGTTCATCCTATCGTTCTTGACCTGGCAAAGCATCCAGTATAGTTTCGTCTGCCGCGGTTGCTACATCCTGCGTCGTAATCAGCGCTCGGTGCCTGGAAGTACAAACCAATGAACGCATCACTCAAGCTCATGGCAATATTCGCGCACCCTGACGACGAGTCGCTGGGCGTGGGCGGCACAATAGCCCGCTATGTCGCCGAGGGGGTGGAAGTACACCTGGTGACCGCCACACGCGGCGAGCGCGGCTGGTTCGGCGACGAGGCAAGCAACCCCGGTCTCGAGGCGCTTGGCCGCATACGCGAGAAGGAACTCCTCGCAGCCGCTAAGGTGCTGGGAATCAGCAGCGTTTCGTTCCTCGACTACATAGACGGCGACCTCGACCAGGCTCCTCCGCAGGAAGCCATCGGACGGATCGTGAGCCATGTGCGCCGTGTCAGGCCGGACGTTGTTCTTACCTTCGGATCGGACGGCGCTTACGGCCACCCCGATCATATTGCTATCAGCCAGTTTACGTCCGCCGCGCTATTACGAGCCTGTGACGGCAGCTTTACCGATGCTGAGGGGCTTGAACCTCATGCTGTCTCGAAGTTGTATCATATGTGCAATACAACAGAGGAGTTTCGCCTCTACGAATCAATATTTGGCGACCTTGTCATGCATATTGACGGCGTAGCCCGTCGTTCATCGCCGGTACCCGATTGGTACATTACAACCAAAATAGACACGTCCGCTTACTGGACCGTAGTGCGAAGCGCCGTGGCTTGCCACCGCAGCCAGCTCCCCGGTTACGAAAGCCTGCTGAACCTCCCCGACCAGACCCTCAGCACCCTCTGGAGCCACGAGAACTACTACAGGGCGTTCAGTACAGTGAACGGAGGAAGAAGACTGGAAACGGATTTGTTTGAGGGCATACGTGAGGCGTGAGGTACTGCGTACTGCGTATGACCGCCGACGGCTGACGGCAGACCGCCGTAATACTGACAACTGACAACTGACAACTGACAACTACGCACTACACGATAGCTCGCGCCTCGCGCCTCACGCCTCACGTTTCACGCTCATTTCTCATTTCCCGTCTCCCCACCAGAAAGGACACATCACTATGACCATGCTGGATGAAGAACGCCGATTAGAAACCCGCGAGGCACCGCTGGAAATGGACCCGGAGCAGTTCCGGGCGGCCGGGCACAGGCTGGTTGATCAGATTGCTGCTTTTATGGCAAGGATACCGGAAGGGGCCGTTACACCGGGCGAAACCCCGCCTCAGGTGCGATCGGTGCTCGGTGCTGGTAAGTCTCTGCCACAAAAAGGCGATGATCCGGCGGCGCTGCTTGATGATGCGGCGCGTCTGCTGTTCGATCATTCGCTTTTCAACGGCCACCCGCGCTTCTTCGGGTTCATTACGTCGGCTCCCGCGCCGGTGGGTGTCCTGGCCGATCTGTTGGCTGCCTCGGTCAACCCGAACGCGGGCGCCTGGGTACTCTCGCCAATGGCAAGCGAAATCGAGGCCCAAACCGTGCGCTGGATCGCCGAACTGATAGGCTACCCCACCAATTGCGGCGGGCTGCTGGTCAGCGGGGGCAACATGGCCAACTTCGTCGGCTTCCTCGCCGCACGCAAGGCAAAGACCCCCTGGGATGTCCGCACCGGCGGCGCGTCATCACCCGATGGGCGCAGGATGCGTGTCTACACCTCGGCTGAGACACACACCTGGGTGCAGAAGGCTGCCGATCTGTTCGGCCTCGGCACCGACGCTATCCGCTGGATACCTGTCGACGACAACCTCAGGATGCGGACAGATGCGCTTCGCACACAGCTTGCCGAAGATATGGCGGCAGGCGACATACCCCTCCTCGTTGTTGGCACAGCGGGGTCCGTGAGCACCGGCGCGATAGATCCTCTGCGTGAGATAGCAGCGATCTGCAAGGAGCATGACCTCTGGTTTCACGTTGATGGAGCCTATGGCGGTTTCGCCGCTGCTCTGCCCGATGCACCGCCCGATATCAAAGCCCTCAGCCTGGCCGACTCCGTGGCGATCGACCCCCACAAGTGGCTCTATGCGCCTCTGGAGGCAGGCTGTACTCTCGTCCGCGATGCAACCGCGCTCCACGATGCCTTCAACTATCATCCGGTCTATTACCATCTGGGCGACTACGAGGAGCCAGGCATCAATTATCATGAATACGGGCCGCAAAACTCGCGCGGCTTCCGTGCGCTCAAAGTTTGGCTGGCCTTGCGGCAGGCAGGGCGCGAAGGCTACGTGCGAATGATATCGGACGATATAGCCCTAAACCAGCGCATGTACGACTTTGTCAAAGAGCAAGAGGAGCTTGAGGCGTTCACACACGACCTGAGCATCTGCACCTTCCGTTATGTGCCGTCCGACCTCAAGACAGGCACAGCCGAAGCCGAGCAATACTTGAACAAGCTAAACACCGAGCTTGTGACCCGCCTGCAAAACTGCGGTGAGGCCTTCGTGTCGAATACTGTGATCAATGACAAGTTCCTTGTGCGTGCCTGCATCGTCAACTTCCGAACCGGCCTGCAAGACGTGCGCGCTCTTCCCTCCATCGTCGTGAGACACGGGCGCGAGCTTGACGCTGAGATGAGACAGGCAACCTGAACGACATCGTACGCCCCTGGCCAACACGGCAAAGCGCCTCTTTCGTATGTGATGAAGGAGGCGCTTTCGATTGCCCATTTTGCTGTATATTAAGGTATACCTCGCAGGTAACACCCTAAGGAGGCTGCAAAGACATGACACAGACCGATCGCAATGTGCGCCGCTGGATGGAGCACGTGCTGGCCGAGAACAGGCGCGATCTTGACCGGCTGATAGATACGCTGGCCGATGATGCGGTGTACGAGATTATGCCTCTGAAGCAGAAATGGAGCGGCAAAGAGGAAATCCGTGAATTCTATACCATGCTCTGGACGGCCATGCCCGATGTTAAGCTGGACCTTCGCTCCAAAGTGGCCGACGAGAACTACGTTGTGGAAGAGTCCCACGTCTACGGAACCCACACCGGCCCTCTCTTCGGCATCCCGCCCAGTAACCGCTTCATCGAGTTCGACCTCGTGATTTACTTCCCCTTCCGCAACGGCGAAATAATGGGCGAGCGGATGTACCTGGACGTCAACAGCATTACCGGGCAGGCCATGGGGGCAGAATCGTGAAACGTAGTGCCCCAACTGTAGTGAACAACTTGCGGTTCCCCGCTATGCCAAACAATCTTACCGGTTGTATGGGTGATCCTGTTGTGCGCTGCCCCATCTGCGCGGGCTATGCGCAAGTGGACGATCCATTCAGCTTCTATTCCGCAAAGAAGGCCCTTCCCGATGGCATAGAGGGGCCGAGCCATGTCTGGGGAGGCAGGCTAGTCGTCGAAAAATATCCTTCAGTAGCAAAGTGGACCACCCCCGAAAAAGGTGAGGGCTATAAGCACAACAAGGGTGTAGTGCGGTGCGCTGTATGCCACCATATCGGTCTGCACGAAATCTCGTGGCCCAACGACGCCTATTACAGGTGGGACATTCGAGGCAACACCCTTTGGGCCTGCAATCGCGAACACGCAGAGGCCATCCTCTCGTTCCTGAGCAGCAAGGAGCGCGACGAAACACGCTACCCCGGCTTCGAGAAGTCGCTGCGCAAACTCCCCACCGAGTTCATTACAGCCAAAGTGCGCGACGATGTTGTGAAGGCCATAACACGCACCCTTGCTGAAGATAAGCGCGCTGGAGGCTAGGAGAGAGAAGGGCGGCGAGAATGAGCCGCCCTTCTCTCTACTTCCCTGATTACTTCCGGTTCTTTAGCATCAACAGCAGCATAATCACGGGCGATTTGGCATAGATGCTATGCTTTAGATTAGCCTGCATATGGGCCCATGTACCCGCCTGGGCATCAAATTCATCGTCGCCCAGCGTCAGGCGCGCCTCACCCTTTATTATCTGGATGATTGCCGGCATTGACGCTGTGTGCTCCGACAACTCCTGCCCGGTATCGAAAGCGAACACAATCGCGTTTAGAGTGTCGTCCTTAAAGATGTTACGGCTCAACACCCCGTCCTGCGGGATGTCCACGGTCGAGGCCAGATCTTCGATGTGCTTGTAAGGCAGTTCCACTGTGCTGCTCCTTCTCTTGGTAAAGCGCGCGCCTGTAAGGACCGCGCCATGGCTGGTACGTCCCCTATATCATAGCAACCATCCACTGCCAGGACGGTAAAAGCAGGTGAAAGGCCGGTGAAGATTGGCTGCATTCTCTTCTATGGCTACCACACGACTTAGCCTTCAATGTTGTCTTTGCATTTCTTATGCCCTGCTGGCGCAATTAGCCCGATTGCATGGTCTAAAATATGCTTCAAGCCTATCAGAGACCATGGCTGATTGATCCCCTCGATGCCCCGGCGGTCCGTTCCCTTCACTTTGCAAAGGTAAGAGCAATGAAACAAGTACAAAGTAAACTTCGTCGCAAAGGCATATATTTGCCTCTAGTAATATTACTGTCATTATCAATGTTGGCGACTGCATGCACGAACCCATTCGACTCGGGAAGTGCGGCCAGCCCAACTCAAACGCCCGGCGCGTCCGGCTCAACGTCGCAAACAGGTCAATCATCCCAGACCGGGCAAACACAATCAGGATCCAGTAGTGGGGGTGGTACCACCGGCCAGGGTTCCTCCGGGGCATCCGGCGGCAATACAACTACCGGGCAGGCGGGAGCCTCCAGCCTATCTCCCGACCAACAGCCTGTCGTACAGGTCGTGGAGCGGGTCGGGCCTGCTGTGGTTACCGTGGTCAACAAGCTTGATGCCAGCCAGGGCTATAGCGGCGAAGCGCTGGGATCGGGCTTCGTTGTGGACAAAGAAGGCCATATCTTTACGAACAACCACGTAATCGAAGGCGCAGCACCCGGCGGCTTGAGCGTAATCTTCCCCGCCGGCGATAATGTCCCCGCTGAGTTGGTGGGAGCCGACGCGATAAGCGACCTTGCCGTCTTGAAGGCGAATGTCCCCATTTCTGTCACTCTCCCACTGGGCAATTCCGATGAATTGAAAGTCGGCGAGACAGTCATAGCCATCGGCTCCGCACTTGGAGACTTCCGCAATACTGTAACGGTCGGCGTGGTCAGCGGCCTTAACCGCACGTTGCCGGGAGCCATAGGCACGGATATCGAGCCGATGATACAGACTGATGCGGCCATCAACCATGGTAATTCGGGCGGACCGCTACTTGATCTCAACGGCAACGTTATCGGCATCAATACAGCCGTAATCCGTGCCACCGGCAACTCAGGAGATCCCACCGGCGATGTGGCGGAAGGTCTCGGTTTCAGCATACCTGTGAACACGGTAAAGACGATCACCTCTCAGCTTCTAACCGAAGGCAGCGTACCACGTCCCTTCCTGGGTGTTGGCAGCAGACCGGTAAGCCGATCGCTATCCTCTTACTACGATCTGCGCGATCCAAACGGCAACCTGATCGAGAGTGGAGCACTTGTTACCGATGTAAACCCCGGAAGCGCAGCGGAAACGGCAGGGCTACAACCGGGCGACGTCATTACGGCGGTGAATAAGACCGCAATCGACGATACGCACCCACTGGCCAACGTGCTGCTGTCGTTCAAGCCCGGCGACAAGGTTTCGCTTTCAATAATACGCAACGCCAAGCAGCAGACCTTACAGGCAACGCTCGGCACACGTCCGCCGTCCTCCACGCCGTAATAATAGTTTAGATAGCACAGAAAGCAGGAGAGTCGCATATGCGACTCTCCTGCTTTTTCATTTATGGGAGTGAAGTTTTACTCTATTGGCCGTGTTAAAAGCAAAAGGGGGAGGAGAAAGAGAGTAAAGAGATCGCCCCGCAATGGCCTACTCTCCCACAACCTTGCGGCTGTAGTACCATCGGCGCTGTACTGTTTCACTTCCAGGTTCGGGAAGGGGCTGGGTGGGTCCAGTACGCTCATATCACGGAACAAAATCTCATTACCTCTCTTTCTCCTCCCCCCATCGCCTTATGGCAATCTGAGACAGGACAGAGAAGTTAGCAAAGCTACGAAAACGTGTTGGAAATCAAGTTGAGTAACCTGAATTATGCTGCAAAATTGAATGTCTGCTTGATAACCTTTTCATTCTCGTTCTCTCACAGCCAACCACCTTGTCTCATTCCAGGAAGGAATAGAGGGAGGGGGTAAGCGATGGGAAGAAATCAAAGAAAGAAGAGGGGGAA
>JBDTQH010000083.1:0-13886 GCA_039932335.1 Chloroflexota bacterium | reverse complement strand
CCGTTTCGGGAGAATGTGACTTGCTTCATTGTCCTGCACATGGGGTGCAGTCCACGCCTAACACTCCCTTCTTTTCAGACCTCTCTCACATGCGAGCTTTCAAGGGTAGGTATTAGTAAATCCAAAGAAATAGTCAATGATATACCCCTCACCCCCAGCCCCTCTCCCCGCGAAACGGGGAGAGGGGAGTTTTATTAGGTGAAAGCATGGGGGACACCCCCACACCGCCGTCATGGGCTTCGCCCCTGCACCCCTTGTACAAGGCCGACATGGAAGGCATGATCCCGTCATGGGCTTCGCCCCTGCACCCCGTTCTCATAAACCTGCACGAAAGCCACATGCAGGAGGGGCTGGGGGCGGGTCTTCCCTTACTGAGCTATTAGATGCATCCAGCCTGCATCTGAGCATTTACGGCCACAGGTTTGGTTGACGGGTTTGGTGGTGCGACGTAGAATACGGCATGGACGCAGCACTCCAGCCGAATGAGCAGTATCTCCCCCGGGCAGACAAGACAGACCAACAGGCAATCAGGCGCGGGCAAATGCTCCGCTGTGTTGGGCCGCAGTGTGAAGCAGATATAGATGATCTGCCTGTCGAGGAACCGCTGCAGATACGGATTGCGGGTGAGGATGTAGCGGTGACCATGCGCACGCCGGGCCATGATAGCGAGCTCGCAGCGGGCTTCCTCTTCAGCGAGGGCATTATTGGCGCAAAGTCGCACATCGAGAGCATTCAGCCGTGCATGGGCGACGATGGGCTGCTTGCACCAAACATCATCAACGTCTTCCCGACCGACCGCGAGCTGGTGGATCCACGGCGCTGGCGGCGGGATTTCTTCGCGGCGTCGAGTTGTGGGCTGTGCGGCAAAACCAGCATCAGCAGCGTCACCCGCTGCCTAGCACCAATCACCTCAGCGATAAGCACAAACCATAGCACCATGTACTCGCTCGCGGATAAGCTGCGAATGGCACAGGAGGGCTTCGCACGCTCAGGCGGGCTGCACGCGGCGGGGCTTTTTGACCTGGACGGCAATCTCCTGCTGCTCAGGGAGGACATTGGCAGGCATAACGCTGTGGACAAGATCGTGGGACACGCGCTGCTGAACGATTTACTCCCGCTGGATAAGCATATCTTGCTGGTGAGCAGCCGCGCTTCGTTCGAGATTGTGCAGAAGGCTCTTGCAGCGGGGGTAGCTATCCTGGCAGCAATATCCGCACCGTCCAGCCTGGCTGTGGAGCTTGCGGCTGAAGCGGGTATGACCCTGGTAGCGTTTCTGCGAGAGGGTCGAATGAATGTCTACGCCGGAAGCGAAAGAATCGAGGGGTGAATCAGGCAACCGCAAGCGTAAGAAGGGTGTCGCGTTTTGTCATTTTGCTGCCGGTACTGGCGTTACTGTTGTCGGCGTGTGGGCGGCAGGTTCCGGCGGGCACTCAGGATCCGGTGATTTATCCGGGCGCGGCGAATGTAACGGAGCAGAAGCTAGAGGCGGCGGACAGTACGTTGAACATATATAAGGCTGTGTCGTTCACTACCACGGACGGGGCACCGGCAGTGCTGCAGTTCTACCAGGATAGCTTGCTGAAGGAAGAATGGGAGCTGGATACATTCCAGCCCGACCCCAACGAGTTTGTCTTTAAGTGGTCAACGTATGACCGGCCGCCCGCGACATACATGATCGAGGTTGCCGCGCACGAACAGGCGGACGGCAAAACAGGCGTGAGGATCCGGCTCAGGTATAATCCGGGCGAGGGCCAATAGGAGGTACGCGAAGCATGGACGACGAAGTCTTATTCGACCGCAAAGAGATAGCACGCACCACGCAGTTCCTGGGCATCGAGAGCGACGAGCCGGAGGATGCGGATATCGCTTTCGACCTTGGAGGGCAGTTCACCGACTCGGCATATATAGCGGCTGATCTTTACAGGCGGGGCGTGGTACGTTATGTGCTCGTTAGTGGCGGCAAGAACAAAGTCACTGGAGCGAACGAGGCCGAGGAGCACCGCAATATCCTGCTTGCGGAAGGTGTGCCTGCCGAGAAGATTATCGTTGAGGACAAGGCAACCAATACGCAAGCTAATACACGTCTGTCTCTGCGCAAGGTCAAAGAGCATATCGACCCGGAGAGCATTCGGAGTGTGGTGGCGATAGCGAATTGGTACCAGTGCCGCCGGGCTGTGATGACGCTAAAGCAGAACTGGCCGGAAGGGATAAGGTACTTCACGCGCACATTCGAGCCGGAAGGAGTGCCGCGCCTTGAGTGGCACCTGCACCAATCGCTGACGGGGAGGGTGTTGAAGGAACTGGACAGAATCCCCCAATACCTGGAGCGAGGCGACATCGCGGACATCGAGATAGAGAATGGAGCGTGGGTGTAGCGGGTGCATTATTACGGAGTTTACGGGTTTACCGCAGAGGCGCAGAGGGCGCAGAGGTTCTTAAGGTTTTGTGGGCTAGCAGGGGAAGCGAGTAAGCGGCAAGAGTAATATACTGATCCCCGACTCCCGATCCCTGACACCTCACGGCCGGCGGTCTGCCGTCGGCGGTCGTAACGGACAACGGTCAACTGACAACGACGTATAAGAAAGGCCAGCAGATGAGCAGCAAGCAACGCGCAAAGTGGCGCAATCCGTTCTGGGCGATGGGGAACAATCCGCAGCCTTTCAGTGCTGTGTCGGTGGCGAAGCACTCGCGCACCAGGGACGCTGTAGAAGTGAACGGGGTTTGCCCTTATTGCGCTGTGGGTTGCGCGCAGAAGATCTTTGTGAAAGAGGGCAAGATAATCAATATTGAGGGGGACGAAAGAAGCCCCATCAACGAGGGTACGCTGTGCCCTAAGGGGGCGAACACCTTCCAGTTGACTATGACCCCGAACAGGCAGCGGAAAGCGCTCTACAGGGCACCATACAGCGACAGGTGGGAAACTGTATCGCTGGACTGGGCGATGGAGAGGATTGCGCAGAGGGTTGTCGAGACGAGAGAGGTGGATTACAGGGAGCACGACGATGAGGGCAATGTGCTCAACCATACGACAGCGATGGCGCACCTGGGCGGGGCCACACTGGACAACGAAGAGAACTACCTGATAAAGAAGTTGTTTTCCAACCTGGGGATGATTTCGATCGAGAACCAGGCCCGTATCTGACACAGCGCATCGGTGCCCAGTTTGAGCACCACGTTCGGGCGCGGAGCCGCCACCAACTTCCAGGAAGACATGCAATTCAGCGATTGCGTGCTTATCATGGGCAGCAATATGGCTGAGGCGCACCCTGTTGGGTTCCGCTTCGTCATGCGTGCGCGTGAGAAGGGCGCGCGGGTTATACATGTTGACCCGCATATGAGCCGCACATCTGCCTGTGCTACAGATTATGTGCCGATACGGACGGGCACGGACATTGTTTTCCTGGGGGGCATTATTAACCAGGTATTGCAGCAGGAACGCTGGTTCAAGGAGTATGTGCTTAGCTTTACCAACGCTTCCACGATTATCAACGACAAGTATGTGGACGCGGAGGACGGCGACGGTTTCTTCTCGGGGTTCAACGCGGAGAAGGGCGAGTACGAAATAGACAAGGCGAACTGGCACTACGCCGGGCAAGAGCCGCCGCCCGCCGCCGACACACCAGCGGGCCAATCTACGGAGTCGTGGAGCAAAAGCTCGGCGGGGCACGAAGGGGGGAAGCCTGAGCGCGACCCCTCATTGCAGCATCCCAATTGCGCTATCAACATCCTGCGAAGGCACTATGCTCGCTACACGCCTGAGATGGTAGCACAGACATGCGGCTGCACGGAAGAGCAGTTCCAGATGGTGGCCGAGGCGTTGATGGCCAACTCGGGCCGCGAACGGACATCGTGCGTGGTTTATGCGCTGGGGTGGACTCAGCATACCACGGGCGTGCAGATTATACGCACAGCCGCTGTATTGCAGCTACTACTCGGGAACGCGGGAAGGCCGGGAGGCGGGGTGATGGCGATGCGGGGTCATGCCAGCATCCAGGGGTCCACGGATATACCCACTCTGTATAATCTGCTGCCGGGATATATACCGCAGCCGGATGCAAGGCGGCGGCACAACACCCTCACCGAGTTCCTTGCGAAAGAGATAGTGAAGACTGGCTACTGGGCAAACTTGCCGAAGTTCACGGTTAGCCTACTCAAGGCGTGGTACGGTGACGGGGCGACGGCTGAGAATGATTACGGGTTTGGGTGGCTGCCTCGTATCAATGGGGACCATTCGCAGCTTATCACCTTCGCGAACATGGCTAAGGGAGAGGTGAAGGGCCTGTTTCTTATGGGGCAGAATCCGGCTGCCGGAGCACCCAACGCGCGGCTGAATAGGAAGGGGCTGACAAAACTCGATTGGCTGGTGGTGCGCGATTTCTTCTTGCTGGAGAGCGCCAACTTCTGGAAAGAGGGGCCGGACAACCCTGACCCCAGCAAAATCGGCACAGAAGTGTTCTTCTTGCCCGCGGCGGCAGGATCGGAGAAGCCGGGCACGCTTACCAACACGCAAAGGATGCTTCAATGGCATGACAAGGCGGTTGACCCTCCGGGCGACTGCAGGTCGGACCTGTGGTTCATGTGGAACCTGGGCCGCCGACTGAAGGAGCTTTATAAGGGCAGCACGCGGGAACGGGATATGGGCCTGCTCAACATGACCTGGGACTACGCGCAGGAGCAGGCGGAAGTGCTGCCGGATGGCAGGATTAGCCATATACAGGATGAGCCTTCAGCAGAGAAGGTGCTGAAGGAGATAAACGGCTACGGGCCGAGTACAGGGCATAGAGGATCGGGAAACGAGCATCCAGCAGAACGGGTGCTGTTGAAGGGGTTTGAGGAGTTAAAGGACGACGGCAGCACGTCCAGTGGGTGCTGGATCTATTGTGGAGTGTGGCCGGAGGAAGGGCGCAACAGGTCTGCTGACAGGATAGCGGAAATCGGGCGGCATGTGAACCCGGACTGGGCATGGGCGTGGCCTGCCAACCGGAGAATGATGTACAACAGGGCAAGCGCCGACGCTGAGGGCAAGCCATGGAGCGAACGGAAGAAATATGTGTGGTGGGACGCGGAGCAGGGCAAGTGGACAGGGCTTGATATACCCGACTTCCCGCCGGATAAAGCGCCCGGCTACAGGAGCGATGACGGGGCACAGGCAATGGAGGCTATTGACGGCGATTCGCCCTTCATCATGCATTCGGACGGCAAAGGCTGGCTGTTCGCGCCGAGCGGGTTGACGGATGGGCCGCTGCCTACTCACTATGAGCCGATAGAATCGCCGGGAGGCAATCCACTGTACAGGCAGCGCACCAACCCGACTGCAAGTGTGGTGGATTCGCCGCTGAACAGGGTCGCGCCTCCTGCTGACCCGCAATACCCGGTTATCGCCACGACATACCGGCTGACAGAGCACTACCTGAGCGGTGGCATGAGCAGGTTCGATAGCTGGCTGAACGAGTTGCAACCCGCTATGTTCATAGAGATGAGCCCGGAGCTTGCGCGGGAGCGGGGCATCGACCACGAGGATTGGGTGGTGGTAAGCAGCTTGCGCGGGGATATCGAGGCGCGGGCCATGGTTACGCCGAGGGTGCAACCACTGAAGCTGGACGGGAAAACGGTCCACCAGATAGGCATTCCAATTCACTTCAGCTATACGGGCGAGGTGACGGGCGGGCAGGCGAACGAGCTTGTGCCGATAATAACAGAGCAGAATGTGAGCATGCACGAGGGCAAGGCGTTCATGTGTCAGGTCAGGAAGGGCAGGCTCACCGAACCATCGGACAAACCAAGCATACCCATGGAAAAACGTGCCCAGTCGGAACCAATGGCAGGCACACCGCACCAGGCACAGCCGGAGGGGCGTACTGCGTAGTTGTCAGTTGTCAGTTGTCAGTTGTCAGTTATATTACGGGTTCACCGCAGAGGCGCAGAGGGCGCTGAGTTACGCAGAGGTTTTTAAGGTTTAACAGAGTGCAGAGGCAAGAGTGTATGCGGCACTAGGCGGTCGGCCATCTGTGGTCGTCAACTGACAACTGACAACTGACAACTACGAAATACTCAGTACGCAGTACGCAGTAGAACAAGGAGCACACAGAGATGGATAGGGCAGCGGTTGCGGCATGGCTGGATAGATATGTGGCGGCCTGGAAGAGCTATGATCCGCAGGCTATTGGTGATCTCTTCAGTGAGGATGCTACTTACGGGTACCATCCGTGGGACGACCCGGTGAAGGGGCGGGAGGCTATTGTCGCGGACTGGCTGAAGTCGCCTGATGCGCCGGAGACATGGCAGGCGGACTATGCGCCTTTCGCGGTTGACGGCGATAAGGTGGTGGTAACGGGCTGGACCAATTACTTTAGCGCGGAGACGCTGACGCTCGACAGGAAATATTACAATGTCTGGCTGCTGCGCTTCGATGAGAACGGGCGCTGCCGCGAATTTGTCGAAGTGTTCATGGAGGCCCCGGTCAAAGAGGCATAGGGAGAAGAGCATGAGCGGAGACGAAGTCAAACCGGGATTGTGGGAAGGGCTGAAGCTAATGGACGCGCCGCCGAAGAAGGAGGCGATGGGCTTCTTCACCGACTCGACGCTCTGCATCGGGTGTAAGGCTTGCGAGGTGGCCTGCAAGCAGTGGAACGGCTTGCCCGCTGACGGCGTAGAGTGGAGCGGGCAGAGCTACGACAACACGCGGATGCTGTCGTCTACTACCTGGAGACATGTGACGTTTACCGAGATAGCTGTCCCGATGCTGACGGCGGGTGGTGCGGTGGGAGGTGGGACGGCCGCAGCGCAGGGGGTGAAGTGGCTGTTCAATAGCGATGTTTGTAAGCATTGCACGGAGGCCCCCTGCCAGGAGGTTTGCCCAACAGGGGCGCTCATTCGGAATGAGTTTGACGACGTCTATTTGCAGCAAGATATATGCAACGGGTGTGGGTACTGCGTGCCTACGTGCCCGTTCGGCGTGCTTGGTCGAAGCGAGGAGGATGGGAAGGCGCATAAGTGCACACTTTGCTACGACCGCCAGAAGGATGGCATTGAGCCTGCCTGCGCGAAAGCCTGCCCCACCGACTCTATCCTGTTCGGGCCTGTTGAGGAGTTGAGGCTGAGGGCAAAGGAGCGCCTGGGCGAAGTGCGGATGCGGGAGCCGAAGGCGTACCTGTACGGCGAGAGCGACGCGGGCGAATATAAGCGGCTGAATGCCTTCTTCCTGCTGACCGAAGAACCTGCCGCTTATAATCTGCCGGAAGCGCCCATCATGCCTACGGCCGGGATGGGCAAGAAGTATATGTGGAGCGCGGCAGTTGGCATCGGGCTTAGCTTGATGAGCGCGGTGGTGTTTGGACGGAAGAGATAAGGCAGCTATGACAGAGGTGAAGATCGGTCTCGCACAGATGCGAAGCGAAAAAGGAGATTGGGCAGGCAACCTGGAGCGGGTAGAAGAGTACATGGCTCAAGCGCGAGACGAAGGGTGCGAGATCGTAGTCTTCCCTGAGATGTCGCTATCCGGGTACTGCGACCCGGCGAAGTTTCCGGACGCTGTGGGCACACTGGAGTCGCCATGGGTTCGGCACTTTGTAGAGTTGACCGGGAAGTACCGAATGGTGGCTTCGGCGGGCTTCATTGAGGCGAACGGCAGGCAGAAGCCATTTATCACGCAAGTGCTGGCGCGCGACGGCCGTATCATCGGGGTGTACAGGAAGCGGCATATCGTGGACGAAGAGGCCGAGTGGTTCTCAGCGGGTGAGAGCACTCCGGTGTTCGATGTGGGTTTGAACGGCGGCCGAATCAGGTTGGCGCTTGCGATTTGTGCCGACAGCGACAATCCGCAGATATTCGCGGATGCGGCGAGAGGCGGCGCACAGGTGGTGCTGCATTCGTCGGCGCCGGGGCTTTACGAGCGGCGTGAGGACGAAGCAGGGTGGCGGTCGGGGTTCGATTGGTATAAGTCGCACCTGGGCGAGCGGCTACCGCTGTATGCCAGAGAGCATGGCTTGTATATCGCGGTGGCGACACAAACCGGGGCGACTGTGGACGAGGATTTTCCGGGCGGTTCTTTCGTGTTCGGCCCGGATGGGGAGTGTCTGCCAGGCTCTGAGAACTGGGACGAGATGCTGCTATGCTTTGAGCTTGACTTGCCGGATTATGAGATGGAGAGGCAAGAAGAGAAGGTAGCGGGCATGTAATTTGCATTCCGGATCACCCATCTTTTGAGTAACGCATATGAGCTAAAACCTCATGGCTGCTGAGGATCAGATAGATGGGGGATTTGCGGCATGAGAGCATCGAGAGAACTTGTACTGAAGTCTGAAGGCGAAGCAACAAACTTTGATAGCGGCTCGGTCTTTTTTATCGGGACAGCGACTACAATTATCAGGTATGGCGGCTTCACTATACTGACCGACCCGAATTTCTTGCACAAGGGAGAGATGGTAAGGCTCGGCTATGGGCTGAGGTCGAGGCGAAGGACCAACCCGGCGATGGAGATTGAGGATCTGCCGCCGATTGACCTGGTGGTGCTGTCGCATATGCACGAGGACCACTTTGACAGGGTAGCGCTGGAGAAGCTTGATAAGACGCTGCCAATAGTGAGCACAGGACATGCCGTGGCGTCGCTGGTGGATGCGGGGTTCGGATCGGCAATGCCGCTTCAAACGTGGGAGACTTTGCGGGTGATAAAAGGTGACGCCCTGCTGAATATCACGTCGATGCCGGGCAAGCATGGACCGGGCATACTGGCGAAGGCGCTACCGCCTGTAATGGGGAGCATGCTGGAGTTCGGCAAGATGGGCGAGGAACCGAGCTTGCGTCTCTATATTACGGGCGACACGCTTATCCATGACGACCTGCGCGAGATACCGCAGAGATACCCGAATATTGATCTTGCGCTGCTGCACCTGGGCGGAACACGGGTGCTGGGTGTTTTGCTGACGATGGACGGCAAGCAGGGGTTGGAGGCGCTCAGGTTGGTCGCGCCGAAGATGGCGATACCCATCCACTACAACGACTATACTGTATTCAAGTCGCCGTTGAGGGACTTCGCGCGGGAGGTCAAGGCGGCAGGGTTGGAGAACAAGGTAAAGTATCTCAGGCGCGGGGATACATACAGCTTCAATGTGAACAACGCAATACGAATATAGGGCGAGCACGCAGGAGCATTCATGGATAGTATGGAGAGGTCGCGAGAGGGGAAGAAGAGGCATAGAAACCCACTGGGCGCGGCCCATGTGAACCCACGGGATGCATACAGGGACGTGCCAATCCTGAAGCAGCCGACGTGGAATCATGAGGTGGCGGCATACTTCTTCTTCGGGGGCATATCGGCGGGGTCTGCGATGGTTGGCTCGCTGGCCGAAGTCGCGGGGGGCGAGCGGCATAAGAGGCTGGCTCGCGTGGCGCACTATGTGTCGCTGGCTACGCTGTTGCCCTGCCCTCCCCTGCTGATAGACGACCTTGGTATGCCCAGGCGCTTCCATCATATGCTGCGTATATTCAAGCCATCCTCGCCAATGAATTTGGGGTCGTGGGCGCTCACTTTGCACGGGGCGGGCGCAACTGTGATGGTAGTGCGGATGCTGGCGGATGAGCGTAAGCTGCCTATTCCCGTAATAGGCGGAGTTGTGCAGGCTGTGCCGGAGAGGTTGCTGGCGGGGCTGGGGATACCTAGCTCGTTCGTGCTGGCGGGTTACACGGGGGTGCTGCTTGGCACGACGAGCATACCTGTGTGGCAGACAAGCCCGTTGCTGGGCGCGCTGTTTATGTCAAGTGCGTTCAGTACGGGTATCGCAGCCACGAATCTCGTGGGCCTGCTGACTCAAAGCGAGAACGAGGAAGAGGAAGGGGAACTTGCGGCGCTCGCGCTGGCATCCGGAGTGACAGAGGCTGTGATGCTTGCGGGATATGTCGCGACGACGGGGGAGGCTGCCGCCCCCTTGATGGCGGGTGAGCCGGGGCTGCTTATGGGGGGGGCTGTCGCAGGGTTGGCGGCTGCCGCCTTGCTCGAACTGGTTAGCATTAGGAGCAAGAAGCACAAGAAAACGGCAAGCCTGCTGGCGAGTGTGGCCGCGCTGATAAGTGGCGCGCTGCTGAGATGGGCCGTTGTGAGGGCGGGGAGAGTGTCGGCGGCAGACAGGGAAGGCACGATAGAGGCGATGAAGCCGAGGGAAGGCTCGCCGGGCTGGGGTGCCGGTGTATAAAGCGGCTAGCTTTGCCGACGATAGCGGACCACCAACGGGATGAACCGTACATGGCACGAAGGGTTAGGTATTTACGGATTCACCGCAGAGGCGCAGAGAGCGCAGAGTTACGCAGAGGTTTCTTTAAGGTTCGCATGGTACTGTGGGAAGTGAGTATGCGGCACTTGGCATTGGCTGTGCACTGACCCCTGACCCCTGACCCCTGACCCTTTACGCAATACGCAAAACATAGTATGCCCTATGGTCGCTCGTCGGGAGCGACTGGCACCATACGGGGTGTGATCGTGCCAACGGGGCCGGGTGCTGGCTGCGGGGTTGGAACCATACCCAGGTGCTCCATCTAGCCAAACGGTAACGCCAGCCAAACGTCTGCTTGTGCAGCCTCTGTGGCTTCGCGGAGATACGCAAGGCTACAATGTAACGACAGAGCCTTTGTCCATCTACTACATGGCCTGTGGATTAGGAGAACCGGGCATGAGGTGTTTGGTAGAATTGCAAGACCGGCATCCTGGGGATAAGACGTCTATGTGAATGAAACAGCAGGGTCGGATCATTTTCCCCAGGTGGGGAAGATGATCACAGGTCGTAGATCGGGAGCTACAACTGAGAACAACATCGGAGCATAGTCAACATCCTGCGCTTATTATAGGGATGCTAGAGCCTATTGCGACTGCCATTCAGATGACCTGGCAGCAACAGAGAGGGAACAAGGGAACGAGCATGAGCAAGAACACATGGGATGAAATCGTTGCCCCAGGCAGCCAAGCCCAACAGACCAGGCATGATCACGACCGCAGCGATAACACAGACACCGAAGATGAGACAAAGGACACTGGAACGGCTATGGCGGACCCACAGATGGGAAGTCACGTTTCACCCTTCGAGGCGATTCGGCTGGAGAGCGAAGACGGCGTGGAATACTGGTCGGCTCGAGATCTCTCCAAAGTGCTCGGGTATACCAAGTGGGAAAAGTTCCTCAACGCCATCCAGCGCGCCGAGACGGCCTGCGAAAACAGCGGGCAGGACGTAGCCGATCACTTTCAGGAAGCCACCAAAATTGTCAGCCTGGGTAAAGGCGCGAAGCGGGAGATTGAAGACATACATATGTCTCGCTACGGTTGCTATCTGCTTGTGCAAAACGCCGACCCGACCAAAGCTGCTGTAGCGATGGGTCAAACGTACTTCGCAGTACAGACAAGGAGACAGGAACAAACCGACATTGCCGAGGCTCTCGCAGGTATGAGCGAGGACCAGCGGAGGCTCTACCTGCGCGGGGAGATAACAGTGTATAACAGGCGCCTGGCTGATGCTGCACAGCAGGCCGGCGTGCTCGAGTCTCGCGACTTCGCTATCTTCAATGATCACGGCTATCGCGGGCTGTATGGTGGATTGGGCACGCGCGATATACATAGGCGCAAAGGGCTAAAGTCTAGCCAGCATATCCTCGATCACATGGGAGCGGAGGAAATGGGTGCGAACATATTTCGCATTACCCAGACCGAGGCCAAACTACGCCTGGAGAACGTGCAGGGCAAGCAAGCTGCCAACCAGACGCATTTCGAGGTAGGACGCAAGGTGAGGCAGACGATAAGGGAACTGGGCACGGGGCTACCTGAAGACCTGCCTGTGCCGAAGAAGAGTGTCAAGCAGCTACAGCGCGAGCATACTCAGGAAGCAAAGCAGCCCCGGTTGAATGATCAAAGCGCTCAAACACAGCAAGAGCCGCTGCCTCTCGATGCAGCAAATGATGCATAAGCTGGAAGCGTACATGCTACAGCCCACCTGGTCATAATGCTTCTGCTGCTTAAAACACGGGTTGATGTACAAGCAGCAAGCAAGGCGGGGCTGGAGACCAGAGTCTGGGGTGTTGATGAGACAAGCTGACAAAACAGCTAATCTACTTGTCAACGCCATCCCCACGACGCATCAGCCATGCGTATTTTTACTATTCCTTTACCATCTGCTACCCGGATTTGTACCTTACTTTATTAGGATTAGTAATGGTGGGGAAGATCGAAACTCACCACCATTCGACCTGATAACCCACGGTGGTCATCGCGCTAGATCTGTACAGGATGGCTCCATAGGCCAGGTACACGCAGATAGCACAGTTAGAGCGACGCACAAATAGCCCACCGCAGAACCGCATACAACGAGCAGCAGGGTACTGTCATGGCGACTCGATAATATCCTGTTGCGTGTTGTTTTGAAGGAAGGATGCACGCAGATGTTTGCTCGAATACGCGTTGCAGTGGCACGCTCGCCGGTGAGCTCATACTTTGTGCTGGCCTTCACCCTCACCTGGAGTCTTGGCTTCTTGCTGATCGCAAACTACCACGGCCTGGTGAACATACCCCCAGCGCTGCACTACCTGGGTGCATTCGGCCCCGCATTAGCTGCTATTACCGTCGCCTATCTCTCGGGCGGCTGGAAGGGACTTGCAAGGCTGCTTTCAACTGTAGGCAAATGGCGGGTCGGATGGAAGTGGCTGCTCCTTGGTGCTTTGTCTCCTCTGGCGCTGGCAGTAGCAGCGGTGCTCGTGAATTTTCTGGTTGCGAACACCGGCGGCGCTACGCTTATACCCGATCTCTCGGCCCTGAGCAGGATAGAATACCTTGGCGACATTGGCGCGGGGGCCGCCCTGCTCCTATGGCTCGTCACGTTCGGGTTTGGTGAAGAGTTAGGCTGGAGGGGCTTTGCCCTACGGACTATGCAGGAACGCGGTCGAAGCTGGCTGTGGGCGGCGTTATCGATAGGCGTCCTCTGGGCGCTGTGGCACCTGCCCGCATTCTTTTACAAGCCACAGCTGATCGCTTTGGGCCCCGGTGGATTTATAGGGTTTGGAATCGGCGTAATCTGCGGCTCGGTGCTGCTAGCCTGGCTCTACAACGGTTCGGGCGGCAGCGTGCTGGTTGTGGCTCTGTGGCACGCATTATTCGACTTCATAACCACAGCGGGTGGAGGACAAGGAGCTATACCCGCCATCATAAGCACCGCGGTCATGGTATGGGCGGGTGTGCTGATTACGGCAGAACTGGCAGGAGGGTACAGGGTAAGGAGAGACAGCCGCCACCAGAGGGCAACTGGTATATGAGTGCAGCCTAGAAGAGCATCCTAACCTGTTTGAAGGGGAGACGACAACAACGAAAGGGAAGTGTCAGAATTGGCGGCAGCACTTGGCGGCAGAGCATTGATTGGGTATCCTTACACGGAGCGACTAGTTCCTGGTTACGGAGTGCCTATGAACTGCCCCTATTGCATGTCCTGCAAGACTAGCCAGTTGACCGAGAAAACGTCTCTTAGTTACAAGATCTGCCGATGCTCGCAGTGCAAGCACAAATTCAACGGCGGATGACGATCAGGTTCCAGCGATACCCAGCGCCTCGAGAGTCCGATTGATCGGGCAGCCCGAGCGTAGGGAGTTCATGCGCACTCCAAAACCAATCGCGAAATAAAATCAGTCGATCTAGCTTACAACCGATTGTCTAACGCAATCAGAACCGCGCGGATGTGCCGCGTAAAGAAAGGAAGTCTGTATGGCTAAGCTCGTGTTCGGAATGAACCAGTCCCTGGACGGCTACGTCGACCATATGGCGTTTGCGCCAAGCCCCACGCTCTTCCGCCACTTCATCGAGGAGGCCCAGGGGCTGGCGGGCAGTGTCTACGGTCGCCACATGTATGAGGTCATGCGTTATTGGG
>JBDTQH010000082.1:0-14695 GCA_039932335.1 Chloroflexota bacterium | reverse complement strand
ACTCGGTACTCGGTACTCGGTACTCGGTACTCGGTACTCGGTACTCGGTACTCGCTCCCCCACTTGAGCCAAACCCTACTACTATGCTATAAAGAACCCTACAGACAGGTACAATCATACCGTGAGGTTCCTGGCCTATGTCCCCACACTACCCTAACCGTAAACCGGCGCGTACCATCTTCCGATCCACTCTGCTCGCGCCCCAGGCTCGGCTCCGGCGACCGTGGCCTCTGCTTCTCCTGGCGCTGGCCCTCTGCGGGTTGGCGCTTACTGCGTCAGGGTTGGTCGCTCCGAGTGCCTTGTCCCAGGCTGGGTTTGCCGATCCTGCGTTCAAGGCTGTGTGGGATAGGACCGATGGCCTGGTCGCCGCGACCACCGCGAAGCGTCCCTGGATATGGGGACCTGTGCCGGGCGTGAGTCTTCGCGAGCCATTCGCCGGGCTGGAAGGCAACTCCCATCTGGTACAGTACTTCGACAAAGGGCGCATGGAGATCAACGATCCGGGAGCCGACAAGAGCGACCCCTTCTACGTAACCAACGGCTTGCTCAGTGTTGAATTGATCTCCGGCCAGATACAGACCGGCCCCGACACCTTTGAGAGCCGCGCCCCCTCCACGATCAACCTGGCCTCCGATGTAGACGATCCCAGCGCCCCCACCTACCAATCGTTCAACGGTGTCGCCAGCATACCCAACGCTCCTAACCAGCGGCAAGCAACTGACCAGACAGGCCAGACTGTGCGAACCGCTATCGACAGGCAGGGCCTCACGCAGCCCTGGCCCGCAAACCACGGCGACTACGGCGTGCGCATCGCCCGCTTCGAGCCTGCCACGGGCCACAACATCCCTGACGTCTTCTGGGAGTACCTCAACCAGCAGGCCGACATCATACAGGACGGCCAGGCTGTTCAAGGTCCACTCTTCTACCCCTGGTTCGGCATCACGGGCTATCCTATCTCCGAGCCTTACTGGGCCTACGTGAAAGTATCTGGTCAGTATACCGACGTGCTTATCCAGGCATACGAGCGGCGTGTGCTCACATTTGTGCCGCATCTGCCCTCTCCTTTCAAAGTGCAAATGGGCAATATCGGCCAGCACTACCATGATTGGCGCTACAGCAACGCCCCTGCCGGCACACCGCCGCCTCGTGTCGCCACGCCCACATCGCAAGCGGCACCCACCCTGCCCAAGCTGACTATCGACTCGATAAGCTACCGGGCATCACTGGTTGATCTGAATGGCACGTTCTGTACAATCACCAACCGCGATGAGACCCCACAAACGCTGGATGGTTGGTGGCTCGATAGCCCTAAATGGGGCTATGTGGACCGCTTCTACTTGCCGGCAGGCGTTACAATACAGCCTGGCGCTAGCATAAACGTCCATTCCGGGCCCGGTAACACCAGCGAAACCGATATCTACATGGGCCGCACAACGGTCATGTGGGACGGCGAACTCTACGACTATGCGGTGCTGTACGACAATCTTGGCCGCGAGGTCAGCAGCTTCTTCCCTGCCGCTGATACCGGCCCGCCACCATCGCCCCCGCCGGTAGGTACTGCTGCGGCCTCCCCAACACCGGGAGGCGTCAAGCCTACAGTAACGCCCCAGTTCACGCCGCGCCCAGGTGCGACAGCCACGCCGACCGTCCCCGTCCCCGGTCCCAACCCGACATCCCCGGGTGCGCTGACCCCAACGCCGACTCCGGCGACCAGTAGCACAGCCACGCCTCGAACCACAGGCACAACTACAATCACACCTACGCCGCAAACGACGGGTACAACCACACGCACTGCTACCCCAACGGCCACACCTATACCGTAGGCCATCGGTAACCGGTAACCGCGTACAACAGACCACCGGCCGGATATACCACACTGGAGCAGCAAGCCCTACTACCCGGAAAGGCCGCAATGTCCGTAACAGCAGCAACGCCCTATAGAGTAATTGCAGGCCTGGGCGCAGGCGCAGGGGCCGCGTTGGCCATGATAGCGGTTATGGCTATCCTGCGCCTCGCGTTCGGCTTCCTCACAATCCCTGAGCTAATGCTCAACAGCGTCCTGATGCTGCTGGGGGGTGAGGCATTCTCGACGGCTCTCGACACCCTTTACTACGCCGGGCGTCCGCTTCTTTTCGCCGTAATCCTGGAAGGCACACTTCTGCTGGGCGCAATCCTTGGTCTTATCTATGTATGGCTGTCGCGTCCCAACCCCGACACCGGTAAGCGTCTTGCCATCTTCAACGTCCCATGGGGCGGCATACTGTACGGGTTGGTGATCGGCGTTCTGCTCAATCTGATCTTCCTCCCGCTTATCGATCAGCCCGTCTTTGCCGATAAGCCCTATGGCATCTACGCGTCTTCGATCATACCGCTCTGGCTCGGCCTGATGATACTGGCACTGGTCTATGGCCTTGTGCTGCAGGCTGCCCTCCCGCGTCTCCCTGCCCCGCCGGTTGTGAGCGAAGAGAGCAACTTTCTCCTGCCGGCGTCCGACGAAGGCAGGCGCACGTTTATGCGGATAGCGGGTGGTACGCTGCTCGCCGTCGTAGGCGGCGCAATCTTCACCTATGGCGGGACCATCATAAACCAGGGCGGCTTCACAAGCCCTGTCAGCAACAGCAATCTCGACCTGGAAGATGAGGCTGCTGCCTCCGGCGATGTACCTACCCCCGAAACCGTGTCACAGTCCAACCTTGCACCGTCCACAGCCACAGCAGAGCCGCTACCACCTACCGCAACTCACACTCCCCTGCCAACCGACACGCCTGTAGTTGAAGCCTCGGCCACCCCGCCCGAAGCGACTGCTCTGCCAACCGACACTCCCCTGCCTGCCCCCACAGACACACCCATACCCACGCCTAGCGATACTCCCATACCGCCACCCACAAGCACGCCTGTGCCTGTTGTCAGGGTAAAGGAACTCACGCCCACCGACAGCTTTTATCACGTCTCCAAGAACTTCTTCGACCCCTCGCCTTCGTCTGACGGCTGGAAGTTGGAGATAAAGGGCCTGGTGCAGAACCCCTACAGCATCACATACAAGGAATTGTTGGCGCTGCCCGCCGTTGAGGTGGTAGTGGGGATGATGTGTATCAGCAATCCGCTCGGCGGTGGCCTTATCGGCAATACGAACTGGAAGGGCGTTCGGCTGGCCGACCTGCTGAACAAGGCAAATCCGAAGAAGGGCGTGCTCGATATTGTGATGACCGCCGAGGATGGCTACACCGACTCTATTACGCTGCAAAAGGCGCTCGACCCTGACGTTGTGCTGGTGTGGGAGATGGCGGGCGCACCCCTCACCCCTCAGCACGGCTTCCCGGCGCGTTTGCTGGTGCCGGGCATCTACGGCATGAAGCATGTTAAGTGGCTCAACTCGATCGAGCTTGTCAACAGTGACTACAGGGGATACTGGCAGCAGCCGTCACAGGGCTGGAGCGACCCCGCGCCCGTCAACACCATGAGTAAGATAGACTACCCGGTCGGCGGATCACTCAAGCTGGAACAGCAGACCCTGTCGGGTATCGCCTTCGCGGGCGACCGCAGCATCAGCAAAGTAGAAATCAGCACCGACGGCGGCAAGACCTGGAACGACGCCTATGTCAAACCCAAACTGAGCGGAACGTCATGGATAGTGTGGGCCTACGATTGGACTCCGCTCCAGGCAGGCAAATACACAGTAAAAGTCCGCGCCACAGACGGCGCGGGCAACCTGCAAAGAGAGAAAGTCACCGACCCCTACCCGAACGGAGCCACAGGCTGGCATACGGTGAGCTATGTGGTGAAGTGAGGCGGGACGGACGTGAGGCGTGAAGCGTGAAACGTGAGACCAGAAATGAGAAATGAGAAGTAAAACGTAAAGCGTGAAACGTAACGGCATGCCACTAATCGTGACTGACAACTGACAACGCGGTCTGCGGTCTGCCGTCGGCGGTCATACGCAGTACGCAATACGCAGTACGCAATACGCAATACGCAGTAGCTCACGTTTCACGCCTCACGCGTCCCGCCTCACGCGCCCGCCCACATACCCCTCAACCGTGACAATGGGCGGCCGCTGGGTGTCGCGCACGCGGCGCACTTCCAGGGAGAGGTGCTCTTTCTCGAAGCGTATTAGCTTCATGCTGCGGTTCACTTCTTCCAGCAGGTTGATCGCGGCCCGGTCTTCCAGGCGCGTCAGGATCACCTGCACGATAGCGAACGCCGTCAGCGACAGGTCAGCGAGCGTGCGGTTGCGGTGGATGCGCTTCTCAAGGTTGACCTGCCCGATGGAATGGAGGCCGAACTTCTCCAGCAAATCTATCAGCAGCCCTGTCTCCACTCCGTAGCCGGAGAAGAAGGGCAACTGTTCCAGCACCTCGCGCCGCCCGGCATATTCCCCCGCCAGAGGCTGCACCACGCCCGACAACAGCGGAAAGAAGAGGTTGAGCAGGGGCCTCACCGTTAGCTCTGTAACGCGTCCGCCACCCTCATGCTGCATCTTCTCCGCGACTTTGATGGGCCTGTGATAATACCCCTTCACATAGCCAATCCTCGGCTCCCTCAGCAGTGGCCCGATCAGCCCGTATACAAACTGTGGGTGCATGTTCGCCACATCCGTATCCACCCAGACGATAATATCGCCCTTCAGCACATGCAGCGACTTCCAGAGCGCCTCGCCTTTGCCCTCCAGCGGTGCGCCCGCCTCCGGTAATATGTCCTGGTGGATATAGACGGGCACGCCCATTTCGGCGGCAATCTCGCGCGTGCGGTCGGTCGAGCGCGAATCGATCACCACGATCTCATCCACCAGCGGCACGCGCTCCATCAGGCTCTCTTTCAGCACGCTAATCACCCCGCCGATGGTCTCTTCCTCGTTCAGTGCGGGCAATCCCACTGATATAGTCACGCCTCGCCGCCGCTTTATCTCCACCAGCCGAGCCAGGTCCGCGAACTCATTGGCGTGGAAGTTGTTCTCCGCGAACCACTTATCCACGATCAGCGACAGAGCTTCAGGGTGCATGGCATGTGGTCGTGCGCGCTTGCGTGCTGCCTGGATTGCGGGCTCAACCGGAATGCGAGTCTTGAGCGCCATCAGAGCGGGTGCGCTGCTTTTTGCCACCATGTTGGTGAAGCGCCCCATATCGGCTGCCGCCACACCGCCGGCGCCCATGATCAGCAGGTCGTAATCCTGGGCTGCGTTGCCGATGCTCATCACAGGGTCGTCGCCTGTCGCATACACGCGGCGCGGCATCTCCACTCGCGGCCTGCTGCGTCGTATGCGCTCCAGTAGCTCGTTGAACGGTGCTTCCTCGCTGGCACGCTCCATCTCAGGCATATCGCCCTGAAGCACGTGTAGCACCGTCACCTGCGCGCTCAGTACATCAACCAGGTCCTGCGACAAATCAAGTGCAAGCTCGGCCTGAGGACCACCACGAGCCGGGAGCAATATCCTCATGCCCGCGCTGAACGGAGATGCTGTGCGTCCGCCGGCCGTCCTCCCGTGGCTTTTGAGCGGAGGACGCGCCCACGCAATATCGCAGGGCGGCGGCTTGCGTACGGCGCGGCGCAGCCATGGACACTCGTCGCCGGCTATGCGCCTTAGCGGCAGCAGGACCAGCGCATCTGTCTCCGACTCAAGAAAAGCACGCACCTCGCGTGCCATGTCATTACTCGGCGCGACGCGCACAACAGGCGTGATCAGCGTTGACGCCCTCAGTGTAGAGTCGGCTACGCTGGCTATCTCGGCGGGCGTGGAAGCCGAAAGCAGCGCACTCAATGTCTCGCGCTCAAGCTCTCGCCGCAACTCCTGTGCCCTAGTCGAGTAGGCGCTGAGCGATTCGCCTTCCGGCACCTCCAGCAGCCTGAACACCAGCACGCGCCCACCCGACCCGCTCGCCAGCAGGGCAGCCAGCCTCAGCAGGAACAGCCCTTCTGACCCCTGCGAGAAGTGCTTACCGTCGTCCGGGCGCAAGCAGTCCACGAGCAGTACGATTGACCGCTTGCTTCGTGGCAGGATGTTGTCCAGTAGCGCTCTCTGGTTGTTCATATGTATGGCGTGGAAATGATCGGACTGTTGTAGAGCGACGGCGCATACCGCCTACTGAGTGGCGACTATGGCTGGTACGCGCTCTTCGGTCGTTACCGGCTGCCATTCCGCGTTTCCTGTTCCGGCCTCAGCTTTCGCAACAACACCGTCGGCTACCAGCACGGCATTGAGCGCGGCGATTCCCACCTCTATCATCGTAAGATCGGGCGGGCGGGTGGTCATCTTTTGCAAGGCAAGACCGGGAGCCATGATGGCGCGTACTACCGGATTGCCGTACAGGTTCGCCATCAGGCGGATAAACTCGTATGCAACCGTGGCCACCACCGGCACAAGCACGATGCGCGAAAGCACCATAACGGGGAAAGGCAGTTTGCCGATCACGATAAAAAGTAATGTGGCGAGCAGCATCACGATCAGCAGGAATGTGGTGCCGCAGCGAGGATTCAGCAAGGTAAACTCTTGCACCTTTTCGGGTGTCAACTCAACTCCCGCCTCATAAGCGTTGATCGTCTTATGCTCGGCCCCATGATAGCCGAACACCCTCTTGATGTCGGGCATAAAGCCGATGACCCAGATATACGCGAGGAAAAGTCCCAGCCGTATCGCGCCCTCTATAACGTTGTGGAGTACCGTCGAGTCGCTGTTCGCAACCGAGGTAATAAAGCTCGCCGCCAGCACAGGCAGCACAAAGAATATGCCAACCATCATGGCGAGGGCGATAGCGATGCTGCTCCAGGCGGCAGCCCCCAACGCATCCTGACCTTTACTACCTTCCTGCTTCGACGCCGAGGCAGGTTGACCGTTTGTGCCTGGTATGCTCATGCTTTTGGGCGAAGCAGCTTCAGTAGGCTTGGTCTCTTCTTCCATAGCCACGTTCGCCGAGAACATTAGCGCCTTCATCCCCAGGCCAAGCGCATCCCACAGCCCCACAAGCCCACGCAAAAAAGGCATCTTCATAACCGGGTTGCGGTAAATCATACTGTTGAGCGGCTCTTCATGGATAACGATGTTGCCGCCTGGCGCACGCACAGCCACAGCCATGTGCTTCTGCCCGCGCATCATCACGCCTTCCATTACCGCCTGGCCGCCATAATAAAACTTCGCCAAAATCGTCCTCCGTCTATCTCTTCTCTACTTTATATGATCGCTTTTCTATGCGTGTGAAAGAGTACCCATCGCACAATAACATGCATGATATAGTGTGCGGCTCTATCCTCTCCCTGTCGCTATTCAGACTTCACTACCTACCCGGCCAGCACTTTGCGTGCCCTCTCCCCACTTGTCATTATGAGCGAAGCGAAGAATCTCGTCCCCTTCTTTTCTATTGGGATTGGATATAAGGGAACATCATTCTGCTTTGCGAGATTCTTCGCTCTGCTCAGAATGACACCGCCGTGTGGGGTGCGCTTACCTGACAAATCATTGTTGCTACCCATATTAGAAGGGCACATCTCTGTTGGTGAGCCATTCCCACTGCCAGTAGAAAGTGCATATGCATCTACTTCTACCACAGCCTGCCGCTTGCAGGCTATCTGCCTCTATTGTACCAGATTGCTCACACGCAACCATCCTTCGGTCTATCACGAAAGATGGTTGCGTGTGGCTTGCATGGCTCGCTTATGCGCGTTCAACCTCCGCTTTGCCGGCTTGCTCAATTACCTCATCGAAACTTCGACCCATATTGATAGGCTCAGTAAAGATGAGCCTGTAGCCGTCCGGGTCCTCGATTGTGCACTCGCGTGTGTTCCACGGCATATCAGCCGGAGGTGCCACGATGTTGGCTCCATAGGCTTCGGCTTGCGCGGCGATGTCGTCCACCTTACGCTCGGCAAGATAGGCGCTGAAGCTGAGGACCATACCCAGCCCGCGCTTCCCCGTCTCTACCGGACGCGCTCCGAGCAGCAGATCGGCATACTTGATCCAGCGCAAGTGCGCCAGCAACGGAACGCCCCGGGGCCCGGACATCGTAAAGATGTGTCGAAATCCAAGCGCCTCCTGATACCAGCGCGAGGACGCCGCCAGGTCAGTCACGTTCAGTATAGGAAACGATGGCATTGGATAAATTTCTTCGTTTGTGTCCATTTGAGTGTTCCTCCCAATTCACAAGTTGCTTATTGTTGCAGCACCTTAGTAAGGCGCTGACCCCATCATATGATATGACGTAACGTGAGGTTCAAGGGGTTGAAGTGCAATTGATAAGAGAGTCCGGAAGTGGCATACCAGAGGCATTGTGCAGCCCACGCCACCAGGGCGATTGCATCTAAATTGGATTCTGCCGAAAACGGGTAAAACATGCTCACTACACCAGCTAGTACGCCTGCCAAAGACTCGAAGTTTGGCCTACAGTCCAATCTCAACGGCAGGAGAGCGGCACTTCAGAACCAGAAAACGGCTGCAATCTGCCGCAAAGAGGTAATTCAACCCATCAAATCTAGCTCATTTGCCCAAAACGAATTTAGATGCAAGCGCCCTGCCCACGCCACTCCACGCGCTTGACTGCCCTCCACCCCTGTGACATACTTGCTTGATATGACCGAATCTTCAGCCTCCCTGCCATTGCCCCTGGAAGGCGTGCGCGTGCTCGACTTTTCGCGTGTGCTTGCCGGGCCGTACTGCACTATGATGCTGGGCGATCTTGGGGCCGATGTCATCAAAGTGGAATCTCCGGAGGGCGATGACACCCGGCGCTGGGGACCTCCCTACCAGGGCAGCGAATCCGCTTACTATCTCTGCTGCAACCGCAACAAGCGCAGCATCGTGCTCGACCTCAAGCGCGAAGAGAACCGCGCTGCCGCCCTCACAATGGCAATGCAGAGCGATATTATTGTCGAGAACTTCAAATTGGGCACAATGGAGCGGTGGGGGCTTGCCTACGAGCAACTTGCTGCCAGCAGCCCCGGCCTCGTCTACTGCTCGATTTCCGGCTACGGCCGCACGGGGCCTGATGCCGCTCTCCCCGGCTACGATTATGTAATGCAGGGCGTTGGCGGCATTATGAGCATCACGGGCGAGCCTGACGGCCCTCCAGGCAAGGTGGGCGTGGCAATCGTAGACGTGACCGCGGGCATGTTCGCACTCTCTTCCATCCTTGCCGCACTTCGGGTGCGCGATCTCACAGGACAGGGGCAGCGCATCGACATGTCTCTGCTCGATTCACATCTCGCATGGCTCGCCAACGTGGGCAGTAATTACCTTATTTCAGGAGAAGTGCCTGCCCGCTACGGCAACGCCCATCCCAACATCGTGCCCTATCAGGCGTTCAAAGCCGCCGACGGCTGGGTTATTCTCGCTGTGGGCAACGACCGCCAGTGGACGCACTTCTGCTCGGCCATTGAGCGCACTGATCTCGCTGCAGACCCTCGCTTTGCGACCAACCATGCGCGCGTGGAGAACCGATCGCTTCTCGTTCCCACCCTCGAATCGCTTTTCCTCACCAGGACGCAGGCAGAGTGGTTGATACTGCTCGAAGCGTGCGATGTACCCTCAGGCCCGGTCAACAAAGTAGATCGCGCCCTGAGCACGCCGCAGGTAGAGGCACGCGGCATGGTCCAGATAGTAGACCACCCCGGCATTGGCCCTGTGCGCCTCGTTGCATCCCCCCTCAAATTGGAAAGCACGCCGCCCACTATCAGGCGTCACCCTCCCATGTTAGGCGAGCATACCGAAGAAGTCTTGCGCGAGCTTGTACCCAACTATCCGCGCATGGCGGGAGGCACAGCATGACGGACCGCCCGCGGAGTCCCCGCTCAGGTTGGTGGGCCGAGCGCCGCTCCCCACTGATAGCGCCGCGGGGCAGGCCTTTTGTTCGTCGGGGTCCCCTTGCTGCCCGCCGTTCCTTGCCGGGCAGCACTTCTCGCATCCAGAGCGTTGGCCTGCAGATGGCCTACGCATACCGCCTGCTTCGAGCGGCTTCCCGGCTTGGTGTGCCCGGATCCCTTCCCGGCCCGCCCGAACTGCTGCCTGCCGGGGCGCGTGTGCTCGCTCAGGGCTACCTTAACAGATTCTCCATGCCGCTCCTCAACGATTGGCTCCTTCCACGCTGGATGCGCGAGCAGTCGGACCCGGCCTGCCCCTGGTTTGTGCCTCGCAGCGTCACCAACATCATGGTCAACCAGACGCGCCGCAACTGGACCGCCCTCGGCATCCCCGGTGCCGGCCACCCAATCGAGAGCCTTGTGGACCGCTGGGGCTTGCTTACTCCCGTGCCCGGCGGCCCATCACTCGATTGGTGGGTTGATGTGGACGGCGAGGAAGGCAACTGGATGGCGGCAAGCCGGCAGCAAAAGGTGCTGCAAACTTTTCAGGGCAGCCTCCCTGTGGTCGCCACCTCCTACGAGGCCAATGGCCTGCGCGTGTCGAGCGAAGCATGGATGCTGGCCCTACCCGACGCTGACTACGCTGCCATGCAGGTAGTCCTCTTCAATATCGCTGATCTCCCGCTCAAAGGCACATTCGCCTTTGTATTGCGCCCCTACAACTCCGAAGGGATCTCGCCCGTCTACAATATCGCCTTCGACGGCGCGACCCTGCTGGCGGACGGCAGCCCCGGCCCCTTTACATGGCCCCAACCCGAGCGTCACACCCTCTCGGGCCTACGCTCCGGCGATCTCTTCAACGCCCAGGCAGCAACACAATCGCAGTCTTCGCGCCTGTACGATCCACATGGTTTTGCTCATGGTGCTCTCCTGTACAGCTTCGACATCGAACCCTGGGAAGAAGCTGAGTTCCTGGCTATCGTGCCCGTTCACACCCATCACTCCACACGTCCCGCTACTTTACGGCCTCTCTTCTCCGTTTCAATTCCGCCGCCCTCCCAGGACGGCACCGCACACACTCCTGATCCCACTTTTTACAGCAGGGCCAAAGCCGCTACCACGCTTGAATGGCGCTCTCTGCTCGGTGGTGGAATGAAAGTGGATCTGCCGCACCGCGACCTCCAGGCGTCCTGGGACGCTAATCGCGCTCATGTGCTGGCCCTCCACGATGGCGACACCATCACGCCCGGCCCCGATCTGTACCATAGCTTCTGGTTCCGAGATGCCGCCTACATGACCAATGCTCTCTCCACGAGCGGGCACAGGGAGGCCGCAGCGCAGCTATTGCGCGGCTTCCTGCGCAGGCAGCGGCGCGATGGCGCGTTCGTGTCTCACCTGGGCGAGTGGGACAGCACAGGGCAGGCGCTCTGGGCGATCGCGCAGCACATCGCTCTCTACCCGGACCCCTCGCTGCTTGCAGAGTTCCGTCCGGCCATCGAGCGCGGAGCGAAGTGGATACTCGCCACCCTGGAGAGATCGCCGGACGGTTTGATGCCCCCCGGTGTTGCCTCGGAGCATTTTGGCCCGCCCGACCACTACTACTGGGACAGCATATGGTCACTGGCAGGGCTGCAGGCAGCATACAGTCTGCCGGGAGGCCGCAAATCGTATGCGCGCACTGCTGCACGCCTCAGGCGCACGTTGGGGCGCGCATGGGCTGTTGATATGGCTGCGTTGGGGCGCGAATCGCTGGTGGCCGCACCCGGCAGGGGTCTCGACCTCGGCATGATAGGCACGCTCGTTGCGTGGTTCCCGCTGCGCCTTATCCCGCCCGATAGCCCATTGCTGGAAGGAACGCTCTCCGCGCTCGAAGAAACACTCTTTTATGATGGCGCGCTATTCGTCAATACGGGCCATTCCGGCTGGGGAACCTATCTGAACATGCGCATAGCTGGATGCCGCATCTTGCAAGGCTCACCGAAGGGCTGGGAGGCCATGCAGTGGCTGCTGCGCCACGCCTCGCCCACCTACAATTGGCCCGAAGCGATCCACACCCGCTCGCTGGGCGGCAGCGCGGGCGACGGTCATCACGGCTGGGCGTCGGCGGAATGGCTGCTCCTGGTGCGCGCCCTGCTGCTCCGCGAAGACGACGACCGCCTGACGCTTACCCCCGCGTTGCCTCGCGAGTGGTTGAACACACCCGGCAGTCTTGCCGTGGAGAACGCCCCCACTCGCTTCGGCCCGCTCTCATATAAGATCATGTGGGAAGCAGGAGGGGCCACCGTAGACCTTGAGCTAACATCCCGCTGGCGCACAGCCCCGGCACAGCTAACATGGCGGCTGCCCGGCGTTGTGACCCACGCACAGGCGGACGGCAGGGCAATCACACCCTCGAAGTCCAGCCTAGCCCTGCCTACCAATACTCGCACGGTGCGTGTGAACCTGAATACGGAGTAAAATGTGGTAACAGTGCATAACAAAATCGACTGTCGCCCGCCAAGCGCCGTAATTACGCAGAACGAATTAGCACAGTTTTGCTGGGCATTCTAAGCTTGAGTCTTAACTATTATTGTGTAGGAGGATTCCTTCTGGTCGGGTGGTTGCCCGCCTTTGGTGACTAGCCAGAAGTGATAATGCAGAGCCCACATTCTTCTTCACTCGCCGATCTCAGCATCTGCAACGTGTCATGGTATACTTGTTCTATGCGGCTCGGATCGTGCGGTGTTTTAATACCAGGTAGCTTCGATTCCTCTCTTGCCAGCTTATCAAAAAACCTTTTTACATCTGGATAATCGAGCCACCCTATTTGTGCAGCAGTAGAACCTGTTGTGACCTTCTCCCAATAGCCTAAACTTGGAGGTATGGTTACCTGTATATCTGTGGTATCTAGTTCATTAGCGATCCATGACTGTGCAAAAAATCCGAAACTATGGCCGTGGATTACGGACGCCGTATCACTTGAATGCCAGCCCAGCGGATAGTTCAGAACTTCTTCCATAAGCCCCCAGCGTCCTCCCAGGCCAAATTGGCTTGGTACTGGGTGTAAATAGCCATAAATCATGAAGACAAGCAACCGTCCGACGTTTGCCCGACCACCTCCGTGTGCTTCTGGCGGACTCTCATATAAGTATTTGGCATCATATAAGTCGCTAACGTTCCAACTACCATACTCCATCGCAAGCTCAGAAATGGTTGGAATATTATCAAAGCGTTCAATTACGTGGTCAAGCAACAACTTTTCACCATCTGAACTATTCGCCAAAGCCTTCGCATAGGGCAGTATTTCCCGAGCGAAATTATCTGGTCTGAAAAGGTATGCTTCATGAATGATTGTCATAGCACTTTACTATACACGATATTGGATGGCGGATACTCTGAGTCAGGGTGATCGAGTAGCAGGGCGGGTGACAGGGCGGGAACCCACGATAGCCCACTCGCCGGTGTTGCGGCCTGCAGCAAGCCTGTGCACTTCACGGGCATTCACGTCGTGCGCTTCGAGAATGGCAAGACCGCCGCATGGCGTGGGGTGGCCGACCTCCTAGGCACGCTGCAGCAGATCGGCGCGCTGTCCTCCACCTGAATGATCCTTCAATCGGCGACAGTCTGCCAACACACTTTACATAACTATGCAAGTACTACCTGTATCACTTATCATGACAGTTCGCAACGAAGCCGCCACCCTACCCGGCTTGCTCGATAGCGTGCTGCGCCAGACCGTCCGACCCGCCGAGATTGTCATAGTAGATGGCGGCTCGACCGACGGCACGCCCGACGTAGCGCGCGGCTACAGCGATAGGCTGCCTGTGCGTGTGATCGAGATGCCGGGCGCGAACATATCCGAGGGCCGCAACGCCGCCATTGAAGCCGCCCAGAACAGCATAATCGCTGTCACCGATGCAGGCGTGCGCCTCGACCCCCGCTGGCTGGATGCGCTTGTTACTCCGCTGCTGGACGCAGTCGCTGATATTGACGTTGTATCGGGCTTCTTTGTGGCCGACCCCCAAACGCCCTTCGAGCGGGCAATGGGCGCGACCGTTCTACCCACCCTCCGCGACATCGACCCCGCCACCTTCCTTCCGTCCAGCCGTTCCATCGCATTCCGCAAGGACGCCTGGGACGCGATAGGAGGCTACCCTGAGTGGCTCGATTACTGCGAAGACCTTGTATTCGATATTCGCCTGAAAGAGCTAGACAAGCGCTTCCTCTTCGCTCCTCAGGCGGTCGTCCACTTCCGCCCACGCTCGAACCTGCTCGCCTTTTATCTGCAGTACTATCGCTATGCACGCGGCGATGGCAAAGCTGACCTCTGGCGCAAGCGTCACGCCATACGCTACCTCACGTACATAGGAGGGCCGGCCATCGTGCTCTTCTCATGGCGCGCTCGTAAGTCGCCGTTCGGCAAGGTGGGTCTGTTGCTGGCGGCATCAGCAGGCGCGGCCTACACCGCTCGTCCTTACATGCGCCTGCTGCCCATGCTCCGCGATCTCCCTGCGCGCCAATCTATCTTCGCCCTCTCAATGGTGCCCGTAATCCGCCTCACAGGTGACATCGCCAAGATGGCAGGTTACCCGGTCGGCGTGCTATGGCGGTTGCTCAACTACTACTCTCGCTAGAGTGCTCGATTCTTCTCAGTCGTACACCACGCAAATCCTTATAGCAGTAACGGAGGGGGGCGAGTGCCCACTCCGCATTGTGATTCCCAATGCTATGCCAGCAAACATGTGTGAGACAATCGCCCCCCACTGGCCATTGTCATTCTGAACGAAGTGAAGAATCTCGCAAAGCAGGATGATGTTCCCTTTATGGGCAATCACAAGAGAAAAGAAGGGGACGAGATTCTTCACTTCGTTCAGTAGCACACTAACAAAGAAGTGTCAGGTAAGCGTGTCTGTTTACCTTGTCATTCTGAGCGAAG
>JBDTQH010000081.1:0-16127 GCA_039932335.1 Chloroflexota bacterium | reverse complement strand
ACAACAGGATCGGAGAATCCCATCTTTTCGTCAAACTAGCACCATTCATTGCGTATTGCGTATGACGGCCGACCGCCGACCGCCGACCGTCGACGGCGAGGGGTTATGGGTTTTACGGGTTCACCGCAGAGGCGCAGAGAGCGCAGAGGTTCGCTGAGGTTATTAAGGTTGGCAGAATGCTGTGGCAAGCGAATATACGGCACAATGCAGCGGCGAAGAACTGACAACTAGTAAGGCGGTCCGCGGTCTGCCGTCGGCGGTGATACGCAGTACGCAGTACCCCCATATGTTATAATCCCCATACTGGCCTACCTCTATGGGCCGCCATATCGCATCGCGTGCGTGCTAGGAAGGATAGCGACTTGGCCGAAACCCCTCTCAGGCGTCAATATCTCCAGATTAAGAGCCAATATCCCGATACAATCGTCTTTTTCCGGCTGGGCGATTTCTATGAAACGTTCGATGACGATGCGGCTGTTGTGTCGCGCGTCTGCGATGTCGTGCTTACTTCGCGGCCAACGTCTAAAGAGCAGCGCATACCAATGGCGGGTGTGCCTTATCACTCGGCCGAGGGGTATATAGCGCGGCTGGTGCAGGCGGGATATAAGGTTGCTGTGGCCGAACAGCTAACGGCTCCCACCGTGGACGAGGAGACGGCGGCGCGGCGCATTCGGCTGGGGAAGAAAGAGTCGTCGCTGACCGCCAACTGGGCGGAAGCAGGCACGCCCAACTACCAGCTTGGTAAAGGGCGCGATCTGGTTGAGCGCGACGTTGTGAGGGTGATTACGCCGGGCACGGTCACTGAGCCGGGTATGCTCGATGAACGGCGCAACAACTATATTGTGGCGGCTATTGTGGAGCAGGGCGTGGCAGGTATCGCCTATGCCGATATTACTACGGGCGAGTTCGCTACCACCGAGATTCGCCGCCCTGCCGCCGACCTGATGTCTGCTGTTCAGCAGGAAGTTGACCGTTTGCGCCCGGCAGAGATGCTCACGCCGGGTGAAGAGAGCAGCCGCAATGGGCGAGGCGCACGCTACAGGGAGTGGTCGGGCAGCGATACGCAAGAGGCGGAAGGAAGTGGCTCGGCTAATTCTGCCGCACAGTTGTCGCTGGATGGTGTGGTAACCACGCCCACCGACCCCAACTCATGGGTGCTCGATGCGGCACGGAGACGGCTGCTGAAGCACTTTTCGGCGGCATCGCTGGAGAGCTACGGCTGTGCGAGGTTGCCCCTCGCTATACGGGCGGCAGGCGCGCTGATTGCCTATATCGGCGAGACCAACCGGAGCGCCCTTACTCAACTGACGCGGCTTGTCACTTACTCGACCGAGCAGTACATGACGCTCGACCCGCACACGCGCCGCAACCTGGAGATATCAGAGGGGCAAGAGGGTAGGCGCAACTCGCTCCTGTGGGTGCTGGACGACACGCGCACCGCCATGGGCTCGCGCCTGCTGTCGCGGTGGCTTAATCAGCCTCTGCTCGACTTATCGAGGCTGAACGCCCGCCAGGACGCCATTGAGACATTTGTGGGCAATGCCGTGCTCAGGGTTGAGTTGCGGGCGCTGCTGAATAACCTGCCCGACCTTGAGCGGCTTTGCACGCGGGCTGTGCAGGGAACAGCGGGGCCGCGCGATATGGTCGCTATAAAGACGTCGGTGGACCGCTTGCCGGAGATACGCGCTGCTCTCGCACGGATTGGCGACGAAGGCCCGGCTAAGGTGCTTGGCACACTCTCCAATCGCATACAGTCGTGCGACGATATATCGGACCTGATAGGGCGGGCTATCGTGGACGATCCGCCTGCTGTGCTCGGTACGGGTGACGCGATACGGCCGGGCTTCAGCACAGAGCTTGATACATTGCGTTCGGCCTCCCGGGACGCTAAAGGCTGGATCGCGGGGTTGGAGACGCAGGAGCGGGAGAAGACCGGGATAAAGAGCCTGAAGGTCGGCTACAACAAGGTGTTCGGCTATTATATCGAGATTTCCAACGCCAACTCGGCGGCTATTCCTGCCGACTACATACGCAAGCAGACACTGGTTGGGGCAGAGCGGTATGTAACGCCGGAATTGAAGGAGTACGAGAACCTTATCCTGAACGCGCAGGAGCGATTGGTAGAGCTTGAGAGAGCCGCTTTCGGGGAGGTGCTGCGGGGAGTGTCGGCATGCGCGCCGAAGCTGTTGCAGGTGTCGGAGTCGCTGTCGCTGCTGGATGTGTTCAGCGGCCTGGCAGAGGTGGCGGTGCGCGACAACTATGTGCGCCCGCAACTTGATGGCGGAACATGCATACAGATACGTGAGGGCCGCCACCCGGTAGTCGAGAAGACGCTACGCGACGAGTTATTTGTGCCGAACGATACGCAACTGGACAGCGAGGACGCGGCCATCGTTTTGCTCACGGGGCCTAATATGGCGGGCAAGAGCGTCTATATCAAGCAGGTGGCGTTGATTGTCTTGCTGGCTCAGATTGGGTCGTTTGTGCCTGCCGAGGACGCACGCATCGGGCTTGTGGACCGCATCTTTACGCGGGTGGGCGCACAGGATGATATAGCGACCGGCCGCAGCACTTTTATGGTGGAGATGGAGGAGACGGCCAACATCCTGAACCATGCCACGCACCGCTCGCTGATTATACTGGACGAGATTGGACGCGGCACTTCCACCTATGACGGATTGGCGATTGCCCGCGCCGTGGTGGAGTATATACACAATTCGCCCAGGCTTGGCGCGAAGACGCTGTTCGCCACCCACTACCACGAGCTAACCGAGTTGCAGAACGTATTGCCCAGGGTGCGGAATTATAACGTGGCCGTAGCAGAGGATGGCGAGAAGGTGGTGTTTCTGCACAAGATTGTGCCGGGCGGCGCGGATCGCTCATACGGCATACATGTGGCGCGGTTGGCCGGGCTGCCGAGGGCGATATTGCGGAGGGCCGAAGACATTCTGCAAGACCTTGAGAAAGGCGGCACCAAAGAGTCGCGGCGCAAGGCGATGCAGCAGCCCGCCGATGGTGCTGCGCAGATGCAGCTTGCGTTCAGCGCGGGGCCCGACCCCATACGCGAAGAACTGAGCCGTATAAGGCCGGAAGAGATGTCGCCTTTGGAGGCGCTTGGGGTGCTGTATGAGCTGAACAAGAAAGCCAAAGAATCGTCTTAGTGCTTCCCAAACAAAGATCCATGCGCGTTCCCGCCTTCCCTTCGCCTTGTCATTCTGAACGAAGTGAAGAATCTCGTCCCGTTCTTTTCTCCTGGGGCTGGATATAAGGGAACATTATCCTGCTTTGCGAGATTCTTCGCTACGCTCAGAATGACACCGCATCGTGGGGCGCTCGTATATGACGCATGTTTGTTCGCTCCGTACTTAGTTAGGCGCAAAAAGAGCGTCCCATCAACTAACATGATGGGACGCTCTTTATTACGGCTGGGTTATATCCCTTAGGCGCCTTTGGCTACGTATAGCTTTTCTTCGGCGGCTTTGCCATCCCATTCGGCTATGTGGCCACAGCGGATGCATTTCACCTTTTGCACGCCGTCCTGGCGCTGCGTGCGGCCCATGACGGTCATAAGGCCGCCGCATTCGGCGCAGGGCAGCGGAACGGGCTTCTCCCATGTAGAGAAGTCGCAGTCAGGGTAGCGGCTGCATGAGTAGAAGAGACGTCCCTTCTTGCTCTTCTTTTCGATGATCTCGCCCTGTCTGCACTGCGGGCATTCGACGCCCATGCTCACCACTATGGGGCGAGTGTAGCGGCACTTGGGAAAGCCGGAACACGCGATGAACTGGCCGAACCTGCTCTCACGGATAACAAGATCGTGTCCCGACTCGGGGCAAAGCTCGCCTGTCTTCTGTGCTTCAGGCCTTGATACCTCTATGCGCCCAACTCGCGACTCGGCGTCCAAAAGGGCCTGCTCGAAAGGGCCGTAGAACTCTGAGATCACAGGTCCCCAGCGGCGCTCACCGGAGGCCACTTCGTCAAGCTCGCCCTCCATTGTGGAGGTGAAGCCCACATCTACGATGTCGGGGAAGTGCTCAACCAGCAGATCGTTTACCGCAATACCAAGCTCGGTCGGGGTGAACTTCTTCTCTTCCTTGAGCACATATCCCCTGTCCACTATGGTTGAGAGGATAGGAGCGTATGTGGAAGGACGCCCGATGCCCTGCTCTTCGAGCACCTTAACAAGGGTGGCCTCGGTGTAGCGAGGCGGCGGCTGGGTGAAGTGCTGTTCGGGCCAGAGCTTCAACAGGTCGAGCAATTCGCCCTCGGAGAGAGGCGGTAGAGCGGCCTGGTCCATCTCGTCCTCGGCATCGCCCGCGTCGTGTCCTTCTCGATAGACCGAGATGAAGCCGGGGAACTTGATAACCGAGCCTGTAGCCCGAAACGTGTAGGGCCGTGGAGCTTTGTCGGTGGCCTTGCCCGCTCCGATATCCACGCTGGTCTGATCGAATACGGCATTAGCCATCTGAGAGGCGATGAAGCGCTGCCAGATTAGCTTGTACATGCGGTACTGATCGGACGAAAGGTATTGCTTGATAGAGTCAGGGTCGCGCCCCGCGCCGGTGGGCCGGATCGCTTCGTGGGCGTCCTGCGTGCGCACGTTCTTGCGAGCGTACACGGGAGGGCTGGACGGGACAAACTCCTTGCCGAAGCGTTGCGCGATAACCTCACGCGCTTCCTGCTGGGCGACCGTCGCCACATTCGTGGAGTCTGTTCTCATGTAGGTGATGAGGCCGGTCGAGCCTTCTATGCCGATCTCAATGCCCTCGTACAGTTGCTGCGCGATCAGCATGGTTTTGCGTGCGGCAAAGTTCAGCTTGCGCGAGGCTTCCTGCTGCAATGTAGATGTGGTAAAGGGCGCGGAGGGGCGGCGCTGCGATTCTCGCTTCTTGACGCTTTCCACACTGTAATTAGCATCGTTGAGTGCGTCTACTATGGCGTTTGCATCTTTTCCGTTGGTCAGGTCGGGTTTCTTGCCGCGCACAGCCTGTAGAGCGGCGTGGAAGGCGTCTTTCTTCTTGCCTTGCGGACGCTTGCTGAGATCAGCTTCGATAGACCAGTATTCCTGGGCTACAAACGCCTCTATCTCACGCTCGCGCTCGACAACAAGGCGCACGGCCACGCTCTGCACACGTCCCGCGGAAAGACCACGCCTGACCTTTTTCCAGAGGAGTGGCGACAGGCGGTAGCCCACCAGTCTGTCCAGGACGCGGCGTGCCTGCTGTGCGTCCACCATATGCATGTCGATATCGCGTGGGTGCGCAACGGCGTCCTGTATGGCTCCTGGCGTGATTTCGTGAAACTCAACGCGGAAGACAGGCTGGCCTCTCTCGCCCGCGCCGGTCACTTCCCTGACGTGCCATGCGATAGCCTCGCCTTCACGGTCGGGGTCGGTCGCCAGGTAGACGGCCCTGGCACTCTGCACGCGCTGGCGCAGGTCTTTGACGGTCTTGCTTTTGTCGCGTGGTACAACGTACTGAGGGGTAAAGCCGTGCTCGGTATCGACGCCAAGGGTTGACTTGGGCAGGTCGCGCACGTGTCCCATGCTGGCCTCAACGGTGAAGTTGCGGCCCAGGTATTTCTTTATTGTTTTTGCTTTAGCGGGAGATTCGACGATTACCAGGTTGGTTGTTCCCCTGGCGATCGGGGTCTCCCTGGAGCGGGACGAAGCGGCGGAGCGCGTACTTGTTGTGCGGCTGCTGCTTTTTGCGGCAGTGCTTTTGGTGGTGCGCTTTGTTGCCGGTGCACCTGTTGGTTTCTTTGTAGTTGCCATTTATTCCTTTTCGAGTTATTTCCGGTTCTGACTTTGCTGCTGATCCATCTCTATATCTCACAACTCAAGCACTATATTCAATGCTGAAAAATGGGTAGGAGTGAGGGCAAGGCTTATCTTACGTCTATTGTTGCACATGTGTCAAGCAAGTGGGTAGGTCTTCAGACGTAAGTTAAACGCTAATACTAGTGTATGGTACAGGGTGATTGCCTGGCACGGTGAGGTGGATAAGCGTGCAAGCTATACATGATGGCGTGCTCAGGCCTTCTCTTATATATACGCTTTTTGTGGGGTGTAGGGTGCATAGAAGTAGTGTTTCAGACGTTGGAATAGTCCAGTCGAACATGTCGGTAATGGAAGACCCACCCCCAACCCCTCCCGCACGCGGGAGGGGAGTCAAAAAGAAGGGATAAGTTAGGGGACACCCCTAGCCCCGGCAGGCGTTCCCCCTGCACCCCCTTTACCTGGGCGATGAGAAAAAGGGATTAGATAGGGGATACCCCCGCTTCGCCTATGCCAGGGCAGGGGAGCGTCCTTTGCTGCTGAAACGGCTGTATGCTATACTCGGCACACTACTGCCGCTATCAACGGCAATACAGGCGCGATACTGGAGATAAAGCCACCTATTAGTGGGGGTGATAACTCGTGGAAACGACACAGATCATCGGCGTCCGCGACTTTAAAGCCCGTGCGCCCAGCAGGGCCAGGGGCGATACCACAATGAGTGTCTTCACAATAGTAGCGGTCTGCGTTATGGCCCCTATTCTTGTCATCTGGTTACTGGCAGGCTTCCTGCCGACAATCGTCCCCTGGATCGTTACAGGCACCTTGCTATTGCTTGCAATTGTCTTCCTGGTGGTAGGCTTTGCACTCAGCATAGTGGGGAACCGGGTAGCGTCCGGTGTTCATTACGAAGTAACTCCGACCGAGCTAAGGCTGATAGGCGGTTCTGTGCATTTCACAATACCCCTCGACACCATCACGCGAGTCTACAGGCGCGATTTCGACCTCAGTGTATCCAACCGATCCAGAAGAGGCGTAACCGGAGTCCGCTTGCCTGGCCTCTCTCTTGCGGACGTAAAATACAACGACAGGGGTCCGCTCAAAATGTGCGCTACCTCCTCATGGAAAGAGATCACCATCATCGAAACGACAGGCCTCAAATATGGCATAACGCCTGCTGATGAAGAGGGCTTCAAAGCAGCGCTCGGCGTAAAAGGATAGGACTGCTTGCCTCCAGATGGGTGATTTACAGGTTGTTTCCGAGCGATAGACAAAGGCATCTTCCGGTGAGGGAAGATGCCTTTGTTGTTTACCTGGCAGGGGTCTAGAAGCCGAAGCTTGCCAGGTAGCGTGAGTCCGGGGTCCTGACCTCCAGCTTGGCGCTGGCCTTGTCGCCGATCCTGGGCAGTTGAACGTTGACGAGGAAGTTGTCGTTGCCGTCTGTTTTCAGTCCGGCGAGTTCGTTTACGCTTCCATCAGCGTCCAGGCTAAGGACTACATCGGCGTTTGGCGGCCAGTTGGTGCCTTTTACCTGGTAGGTGTTACCTCCGGCCCTTGTCATGGTGGTCTCGGGCAGGTGGCGTATCGACATTGTGTTGCCGCCTACTTCCTTCGCGCCAATCGCAAGGTCGGTACGCCCGGCCCAGGGAGCAGCCATCGGGAACGATACCGAGAAGGTGCCGTTGCTCTTGACCAGTGTGTCGGCTACTCTTACGCCGACCGTGTAGTCGGTCGAGACGATTGCCACGGCCACGTTCACACCGGGGGTATATCCGGCTCCGTCGACCTTCACGTAAGATGCCGTCGGGCCGCGATATGTGGTGATGTTCAATGGAGGCCCGACTTCGGGTATCGCGCCACCGCCCGGCACCGGGTTCGGGGGGATCGGGGGAAGGACAGTGAAGCCTGTGGTTGCCAGCCGAGCGCCGTCGTTGGCGACAAGTGTCACGCTGGCCTGGTTGGTCCACGTGGCGCTGAGTATGAACTGCAAGGAGAAGTTACCGTTGCGGTCGGTTCCTGCGCGGCCCACTGTCTCCTGCATGCCTGCCTTCTGGACAGAGAGCGTGACGATGGAGCCTGGTGTGAAGCCTCTGCCATCTATTGTCGCCACGTGGCCGACAGCTACTATATTGGGGTTCACCGACACGACGGCGTTACCGACAGGGGCGGGAACCGTTGGGGTGGCAGGGGGTGGTGGCGGGGCTGAAGTCAGGTAGTAGGTTGTTTCGAGCCGAATGCCGCTGCGGCTCTCGGTCGCCGAGATTTTCACCTCGCGCTGGTTGTTGTAGGCCGGGTCTATATATATCTGAGCGGCGAAGTTGCCGTTACCGTCTATTTGCACACGGTTGGCAACGAACGCCTCGCTGCCGCTGTTCGCGCCCTTGATGCCGATTGTCAGCAGTTGATTGGCGAGCCAGCCGCTACCACTGATGGTGACGTTCTGGCCTGCCGGGCCGCTGTAAGGATCGACGCGGAAGGTAGGCTGACCGATAACGATGAGCTTGGGGTCGAACTGTGCCTTGTAGCCGCCGTCACCGATGGCGTATACGCGGAAGGCTGAGCCTACCGGGCGGTTGCCAATGGAGACCACGCCCTGGAACCGGCCGTCATCGCTTGAGCGGGTGTTGGAGCGGATTTCGAGGTTGGAGCTACCGTCGAACAGCACACCCAGCTGGATGCCTATGCGTGCGGGCCAGCCCTCGCCGCTCACCGATACCTGGCCGTTGTTCATCACAACGCTCTGAGGCGAGACGGTTATCGTGGGGTTGTAGCTTAGCTTGAAGGTTTGGACAGCGCGGACAGAGCCTCTACTCGCGTCGGCAACTATGTCTACCTCGCCCATCTTTGCCGCATCGGCAGGTATCTTGATCTTCGTGCTGAAGTTGCCGTTGCCATCGGACGATGTCTGGCCCAGGCCACGGTTGAAGTTGAAGGAGAGTTTCTGCACGCCGATGCCGACCGTGGCGTTCTTCGGGAAGCCCTGTCCGTTTACAGTGATGACTGTGTTGGTGTCGCCGCTGGTTGGGCTGATGCCGATAGCTGCCTGGAAGTTGGGGTTGGAGGTGGGTGTGGCTGCGGGAGGCACGCCGGGAGTTGCGACAGGTGTAACAGGAACAGGGGCTGTGCCATTGTAACGCCAGTCATAATAGGCTCGGCCTACGTTGCCCATCTCCACGCGCCATGCGGGGTCGTTGAAGGGCGAGTAGGTGAGTATGCGGCGCTGGAATGCCTGCATGAGTACCCAACGCTGCTCTGTGCCGACCTGAATCGGTATCCAGTATGGCTCGGTGATGGGATAGCCCATCGCGAATGTCCAGTCGATAACTGTGTCGTTTACGAACTGGCCGTTGTTGAATACGGGGCCTTTCTGGTTCATGAACGTCCAGAATACATCAGCAATATTGTGTCCGAGGGTCGGTTCGTATACGCCGTACTTAGCGTAGCCGCCGAGGTTGTCTACACGCCCGATGGTGGCATTACGCCCGACGCCCTCCACAATGGGCTGGCCGGTGCGGTTGACTGCGCGGTTATTGCCGCTGAGCGAGGCGAGCGGGGCCAGCGATGCATATGTGGGAGCCTGGAGGCTGCTGGCAGGGTCGCCCGCTACGGCCACGTTGGCCGGGGTTATCTGGTCAAATGAATTGTTGCCGACCTGTACGCGGCCTGTCATCATCTCTACCACGAGCAGGCCGTTGGTGACAAACCACTGGGAGTTGCGATCACCGCCGGGATTATTGATTTCCATGCGCGACTTGTCGAAGTAGGTTATGAGGTGCTGTCCTCCCAAACCTTCAAGGTAAGGCTCGTAGCCGCTGTAGAAGGGCTGGGGCCCCCACATCCATGACCGCGCCACTCTACCCTGTGATACAGGCAGATCGGTGCGGTTCCAGACAGTTTGTAAGGCCGGGTCGGCCATGGGCGGCGCTGCTGTGGGCGCCTTCTGGGCGGAAGCCGCCATCATTGGAGCAGCCATCAAGCCAATTCCAATAACGGCAGCGACCGCCTTTGCTCTATCAGTTGCTTTACTCATTGTAGTCCTCCTCAATACGGATCTTGATATACGTGTGTCTTTATTTTGTCTCTATGTGTGCCTGGCACCCAGGCGTATGAACATGGCCGGTTATCTATAGGTAGCTCATGCTGTGTAGCTGCTACTTCTGTTCATACTAGTTATAGCACTGCAATAAGCGGCCTGGAACAGCCGAACGGTGTACTGCTCCTCCCGCCGAGGGAGCATCCGGGTAGTCCGAATGGCCTACCTTGCTTGCGCACGCTTTACGCGGGGGCGATATGCGTACGATGTTGTGCGTGGGTTGGCAGGCAAAGCGGGGATGTTCTAAAGAGCGGAAAATGTCTCGCAGGCACAAATTCACCCATTTGGGCCATTGAAATTGGAACTAATGTTCTATATACTGTGTGTATTATTAGAACATTGGCATTTGGGATCGGGGGCAACGTCGTGCGAGAGCAACCGGAAATATTCGATAGCGCCGTGATGACAAGGCAAGAAGGACTCTGCCTGCTGTCGGTGCGCGAAGTGGAGGTGCTGAGCTTGCTTGCCGATGGTAAGAGCAACAAGGAGATAGCCAGCGAGCTTGGCATCTCCCCAAGCACAGCTAAATCGCACGTCGCCAGCATCCTGAGGGTGCTCAATCTGGACAGCCGCACATTAGCAGCGGTGTTCTGGACAGAGGCGCTCCACGAGAGACCGGGTCCAGTGTGATGGGCCAGTAGTGCTTGTTGTAGGCTCGCCAGGTCTTGTAATTGGGGTCGGAAGCGACGGGCTATGTGATGCCCTGGTCCTTGACCGCAGCCTTTACAGCCTCGGGCACATACTCCAATGAATGCATACAGAAGTATTACATCACACATCCGGCAGCCGCGTTATTTTTCGAGATGGAGCGTGAGAGACGTGCCGGGCATTGATTTGCCGCATCTTTGATACCCGAAGGATATTGTAGCGCCTTCCCGCAGCAGAGATCTGTTGAACAGTATGCCACCTGGTATCAGGACGTCGTCGATGCATGTTTCCAGTGCCCAGGAGGCTACCGGCAGTGGCTTGCCGGTTATACTCTTTATCTTCCAGAACATGTCTACATAGTTGCCTTGCGGCTGGAGAGGCGGCGCACCGAGGGCAGCCGCGACCTCGCGCAGGCCGAAATCCATTGGACATGGCAGGTTTACTTCTTCGACCTCGTAGCCCCTGACCCCTACCCAATCGGCTGTGGCTGTGGTTGTTAGCGGCGCTCCGACGCTCTCCTGATGTGCGATAATTTTGCCGGATAGCCCCAGTAAATAAGAGCGTACCTGTCCGATGAGCAGTTGCGATTTCTGGGGGTCCGGTCGAAAGGTGTCGTAGAGCGCCGTGGTGGGGTATGCGGGAATGGCCTCAACGGTGGCTACGCAAGACATCACTATGGGGTCCGTTGTCGGGGTAGCGGTTGGCGGTGCCGGCGTACCCGTTGGGCCGGCGTTCTCCATGATACCGAGCACGACTTCTCTGGTGCTTACCGCGTAAAAAGCATCCGGCCCGTATTGTACGGTTGAGACGGCTACCGGCGCGTCCACTGTTGCCACGCCGTCGTAGCTCTGACTGATGCTTTGCTGAATATTGGCGGGATCGGTGAATGCTTGTCGGGCGGCAATTGTAAGCACCACGAAGACTGCGCCCACAACGACGGTTGCGGCAGTTACGAGAGCAAAGATTGTCCTGGCGACTAATTGGCGGTCTTGCATACGGGCCATTATGTTTCGTCTTGAGTTTGCGGTTTTACGTTGGAGGCCTGGAAGCGGAAGATGGTTACTTTGTGGCGCTCCCAGTATAGTTGGTAGCGCGACTTAACTGGCGGCTCAAAGCCGAGCAGATAGCGCTCGGTATGGGTCTTCGCGAAACGGCTGTCAGCCTCAAAGAGCGGAAGCACCTCCATAAAAAGCTCCTCTTTGTCGGTAACGAAACTGAGAAGCCCCCCGTCAACCAGCGCGGAATGCATCTTATCGAAGAAGGCGGGTGTAAGCAGTTTGCGCTTGCGGTATTTTGGGTGGAGGCTGGGGTCGGGGAAATGCATGTAGACGGCGTGGAGAGCGTCGGGCGGGATTAGCTCGTACGTATCCTGGGCGGGAGCTTTGATAAATATGATGTTTTGCAGGCCGCGCTCAGAGGCGTTTTGCACCGCTATATAGAGGGCTTTGAGATTGATCTCTATACCCACGAAGTTATGTGTGGGGTTCGCGGCTGCCAGCGAGCAGATATACTCGCCCGTGCTGCAGCCTATTTCAAGCTCAAGGGGGTTATCGTTGCCGAACAGCGACTGTGAGGTTATGTCGGGAAATGTGTCGCGCTTGTTATAGAGGTCGCCTGAATTCCAGATGCGGAGGTATTGCTCGGCGGTTGGAGCGTCGGGCTCAACAAGTGGGACATGGCGCATAAGAAAGGAGCGTCTTGGCGGCATAGGCTTTGTTGGTGGTTATGCGGCAGGCATTAGCAAAGTTAGCGACAAGGTATATGGCTCTGTGGATGCTGCCTCGGTAACTCAGTCTTCGTATTCATCTAGCCAGGCTCGCTTGTCCTGGGCTTTCAACAGTTGCAGGAAGTTGATCACGTAATGCGTGACGAGGGGAAGGATCAGTCCTCCCGACCAAACGAAAAGAACGCTGAGCCAGAAGCCCATTGCCCCGGTCATGACTACGCCGAGCGTGCCCTGTGGTGAGTGCATCAGGCCGAAGATAGCGGCAGTGACAACCATCAGGATTGCCACGGGAACAGCATCGCTCAAAGCTCCGACCAGAAGCGACCGGAAGAGTAGCTCTTCCAGTATGACAGCGAGAAGAAGCGCGGCGGGCACAAGGATCCACTCGGTGCGAGTGCGCGGCATGATGTTGAGCATTACTACTGGAGAGTAAATCTCTTTGCCCCACACCTTGATCGCCCAGAGTGTGAAGGCGTTGGCGGCAAGTTGAGTTATCAGCCCAAGGATGAGACCCAGCCCTATGTCGCGCCAGCCGTTCGAGAATGTCCAGCCGAGATGGCTGAATGCTGTGCCGCTCAGTAGCCCCAGCCCCACGCAGATGAGCACGAGGATCACCTTGACCATGTTCTCGACAGGCGCAAGCAGCAGATTTTCGCGGACAGGCACGGACCGCAGCAAACGGCCGCTCTGATAGGTGGCCCATGCCAGAGCGACGGTAAGCCCCAGCGATCCGAAGACGAACAGGGGGTACATGTATTAGTAATACATGTATTGGGTAGGGGTGTCAAGGTGTCAGGTGTCAGTTGTTCGTGACCGCCGACCGCCGACCGCGTTGTCAGCAATATACGGATTCACCGCAGAGGCGCAGAGAGCGCAGAGTTTCGCAGAGGTTCTTAAGGTTTGCATGGTGCTGAGGGAAGAGAGTATGCGGCACTGGCTGTCAACCGACAACTGACAACCGACAACTGACAACTGGCAGCGCGATTAGGCGACCTCATACCTGCACATATAGGAAGCCCCTTTACCTACTAAAGCAGGCAAAGGGGCTTCCGTCTTACGTTTTACGCTTTACGTTTTACGCAGCTCACGCCTCGCGTTTCCCACCCTAGATAACTCTGGCTCTTAGCCTGGCTGAGAACCAGTCCATGGCGATGACGACTATGGCGATGGCCCAGATGCAGGTGGCGGCTTTGTGATAGTCTCCGAGGTTGATGAACTGCTGCAAGATGAAGCCGATACCGCCCCCGCCTACGAAGCCTATGATGGTTGACATACGCACGTTGATGTCCCACCTGTAGAGCGTAAACGACAGGAACTGCGGTATAAACTGCGGCACCACGGCATAAGTGATTACCTGCAGCCTGTTCGCGCCTGTGGCGGTGATGGCCTCAATCGGCCCTGCGTCAATCGACTCGATGGCCTCGGAATAGAGCTTGCCGAGCGAAGCGACCGAGTGGACCGACAGCGCCAGCACGCCCGCGAATGGGCCGAGGCCCACGGTTGCCGCAAAGATAATGGCCAGGATCAGCACCTCAATAGAGCGCAGGATATTCAGGATCATTCGCGCCACTGTATAAGACAGGTTGCCAAGGAACGTCCTCGGCATCAGGTTGCGCGCTGCAAGGAAGCTGATAGGGATGCTAACGATGATCGCGAAGGTCGTGCCCATCAGGGCCAGGAAGATTGTCTCAACGATCTTATCGAGTACCAGCCAGAGTGTATCGCTGGCATATGGGTTGCCGAAACCCCAGGTCTGCGTGGCAGCTAGAGTATTCGGGAAGCCAAACGAGTTGATAACCCTGTCGGCATCGGACGGCACTGTCACGTCAACCGTGAAATTGCCGTTGGCGTCCGATTTGAACCCACCGAGCGGCTGTGTGAAGGCGTTTGTGCCGGTGCTTTGCCAGAGTACTTGCCCCTCCGAGTTGGGGCGGAAGCCTGTGCCTGTCACCGTCATCTTCTCGCCTGGTGCGACCTTGTCGGTTGATGTGGTTAATTTCACATCGAAGGTTTCGTTGTCGGTGGTCTCAGACGGTTGTGCTTGCCCGCCTCCGCGCTTGATCGCCGGGCTAAGCTGGCTCTCCACCAGGCCCTCTGTTAGCTGGCTGGGGGCTGTTTCTACGCCCACTATCGGCAGCGATACTGCCAACTGCTTCTGATCCTGCGAGATCACATCGGGCTGCAATAGCTGGGTAAACAGCCGCTGCATGTCGGGCCACTTGGTGACAAGCAGCTCAGGCTGAATCTGCGCCTTCTGCCAGCCGTAGATGTGTGCTCCCAACAGGACGAGCACGACGGCTAGAGTGCTCCATGACCGGAGAAAGAACGGTCTTGGAGGCTTTGTTACCTGACGGGCCGTATCGGGAGTGCTGCCGGTACGTGGGCGCTCTAAAGACGTATCAGTGGTTGCCATTAGATTACACCTCCCGACATTGCCCGCTCCTCTATACTTCGCTCCGGCGCGACTTTGGCGTCGCCCGGCCCGATCTCGACCTCGACCGCGTCTTCACCGTAGATCTCGCGGAACTTCTTTTCATTGATCTCCATTGCAGGTCCGTCGAAGACGATCTCGCCACCTTCTCCGTCATTGCGCAGAGCAATCACCCTGTGGGCATAGCGCCTCGCGAGCGATAAGAAGTGGAGGTTGCAAAGAACGGTAATATTATCTTCCTTGTTGATCTGCTCGAGATATTTCATTACCGAGTGCGATGTGGCCGGATCAAGCGAGGCAACCGGCTCATCGGCCAGCATAACCTTGGGCTCCTGCATCAATGCGCGGGCGATTCCCACGCGCTGCTGCTGGCCGCCCGAAAGCTGGTCGGCTCTCGTCCATGCTTTCTGCGGTATGCCCACCCGCTCCAGGTTGTGCATCGCCAGGGTATACTCCTGGGTTGAGAAGCGGTGGAGCACGGACGAAAGCGTAGACTTGTAGCCAAGCCTGCCCGACAGGACGTTAGTCATCACCGACGAGCGTCTAACCAGGTTAAACTGCTGGAAGATCATACCGATCTTCAGGCGAATGCGGCGCATCTGGGTCGTGTTTGCCGCAGTTATCTCTTCGTCATCAAGCCATATCTTGCCGCCTGTCGGTTTGATAAGGCCGTTGATGCACCTGAGCAGTGTCGACTTGCCGGAACCCGACAGACCGATGATAACCAGGAACTGCCCGTCCGGTATCTCCAGCGATACATTATGCAGCGCCTTGGTTCCATCGTCGTACACTTTACTGAGGTTCTCTATCTTTAGCATTGCTCCTCCACCTTTGGACTAATTCCAATGCCTCATGTTCAGGCTTCCGCATGCGGAGAAACCTGCCATTTATGCCACCATATAATACCATAAACACCCATGCCACTACGGGCGCGTGGGGCGGAACAATCTTACATCCAGGTAAGCCAAGACCCACCCCCAGCCCCTCCCATGACTGGGAGGGGAGTCTAAAAGAAGAGATAAGTGTTAGGGGACACCCCTATCCCCGGCAGGCGTTCCCCCTGCACCCCCTTGTACCATCCTGGTACTACGCCGAGGACGCAGACAGGGCGCTCCCTGTCAACCGCTCTATTCGAGCGATACGTTATGGGACACCCCCGACCCCTGTCATGGGTTGCGCCCCTGCAACTCCGTTCCCGAAGCCTACCCTCGGCAGCGCATGACGAGGGAGTAACTAAATACAGGGGAGATAGGTCACACCCCGTCCCCGCTTCGCTCATCCCCGTCATGGGCTTTGTCCCTGCACCCCGCTCTGCACATCAAGTTTGAATACTTGCGTAAAGAAGAACGGGCGAAGCTATTAGCTTTCGCCTGCCGAACGTCGATCACCATCCCTTACTTGCCTAGGTCTTATCTGCAAACTCTGTAAAGTTGGTAAACTATGCTCATGACACCTC
>JBDTQH010000080.1:0-18723 GCA_039932335.1 Chloroflexota bacterium | reverse complement strand
GCCCCCAACATCGGGCAGGAGTTCGTCAACTGGAGGCCGCCCACCGCTGGCGACAACGAGGGCAAGGGCGACAAGACGCTAGGACTGGTCGATTTTGCGATGTTTCCGCACCTGGACAACCCGGATTTGCCGAAGAATACTATGCCCGTCGCAGAAAAATGGGCCGCCAGGCTGACTGTCCCAGGGTACGTGGTTGACGATGATACCGCGCTCAAAGTGATCGACGGAGCGGTCGAAGTTATCTCCGAAGGCCACTGGAAATTGTTTACGCCCTGAGGTGGAGCCGTAGCTAAGGAGATGTAGACTGCCGGCTGATATGTGCGCTATCGGTGCTTACTGGTATTATTCACTAGCACGGATGCAGCACATACGCCACTGCCACTGCAGAGCCAGGCACAATCGTGGTCGGTGGGCGTGAGGAGATGATGCAGACATGAGGTGCAAATCTAAGATGCTTTTCATCGGGCTGGTACTGTGCCTCTTTTCTTTAGCCTGCGTTGATCGCGCCGCTGCGCAAGAGCCGGGTCCGACAGGCGATGCCGGCGCGCCTACTCAAATCACGGACAGCTTTCCTGACCCACCAGTAAAATGGGCAGCAGCGTTGCCGTCGCTCGGATACCCAACACATGCCGGCAACGTTGTGCCTGCGATTGTTATTCGTGGCAACGTCATCTACGTGCCCGGCGACAATACACTTACCGCGCTTGGTGGTCCGACGGGTAAGAAGCTCTGGACTTATAACCCCGGTTCTGGACTATCCCTCACACAGCTTGAGGTTGCAGACAATACGGTAATCCTGGCGTTCGCCTTTACAGGCGACCTTGTACCCGCTGGCGGCGTTCCTCAAGCCTACATCGCCGGCGTTGATGCACTCACTGGTCAGGAGCGCTGGACCTATACGACACACGAAAGCTCGATTACTGCCTGGTCTGACTCAGACGATACTGTTTATCTGGCGGGAAGCAGCGGGTCGTTGTACGGTTTGAAGGTTGCGACAGGTGAGTTAGAGTGGTCCATGCGCTCTCCGAACGGCGATTACATAGCCGATATTGCCGCCCAGGACGGCATTCTGTATCTGCTTGGTACCCACTTGGATCAAAGCCAGAATGAGATCTACTCGGTATATGCCGTGGATGCCCGGTCAAAGCAAGGAAGGTGGAGTCTCGCAGTTCCCGGCGTTGACGATATCGGTGCAGGTTTCCCCTCCATCAGGCCGGCTGGCACTTCCATCTACGTTACTGGTGTGCACAGTCTGTATGCGTTGGAGGAAGCAACAGGCAGGATCAAGTGGAACTACACGCCCGGCCCATATAAGACAGGCGAACACCAGCCATACCCTGCGATCCGTACCTCGCCTGCATTTACAGGTGATACGGTCTACCTAGGAGTGGCCCTGGCCGGAGATACACAGACAGAATGTTACGATAGTCTCGCATCTTCTGTCCTGGGGCTAGATGCCGCAACAGGTCTGGAGAAGTGGCAAGTCCGGACAGAAAAGAGTATTGATATCGGCGAGAGCCTTGCAGTCCAGGGTGGTACTGTTTACTACACAAGCAGCGCAGTGTGCGGCGTTGGCTACACCTTGTACAGCGACCTGTATGCTATGGATGTCAATTCCCGCAGCATCATCTGGCGAAAGTACTCAGGCCCAGGGAGCTATTTTGTCCAGCCTCTTGTGGTAGCTGATGGTACTCTGCTCGCTGGCAGCGTCAGAAGAAGCAACAACGTAGATTACGACCTGCTGTACGCTATACCAACCACTATGGCAGGCGTGGGTATGCCCAGAGCAGGAACCGCCAACCTTAGCTCACAGTTAGTAGCGCTGATAGCTTTCTTCGGTGTAATAGCCGGCGCTACTTTACTGCACGTAGGCAAGCTCTACCCGCAGAAACGCATGCCGGATTAGAGCACTGCGTTCCGATGCCGTACACTAGCACAGGAGCACGTAACATGAACAACCCAAGCGAACCGCCGATCAGCCTGAGTGAGCAATCATGCGGGGCGAACGACACTGACAACACCAACCACCTTCGAGTGATGTTGGAAATCGGACTGAGAGGTAAGAAGGTGGTGGCGGTGGCAGCGGATTGGCCAGGTCTCGAGCGCGGAGCAACGACAGAGGAGGCTGCGATCGAACGCTTACTCTTCTACGTTCCACGTTACGCACCGGTGGCGAAGCTGGCTGGGATGGAGACCGAGTTTGCGAGCTGCACGAGCGGCACGGCCGGCATTGCTGTCGATAGAGCCGTGGAAGTGGTCGAGCAGTATCCGGGCACGGGCTCAACCGACTTTTGGGGTATCTCGTTTGAGTTTTCGAGTATCGACTGGCAAGCAATGTCGGGCGAAGAATTGGAGCGTGAACTAACGCTAATGCGGGCGTGCTGGGCATTCTTCGACGATGTGCGTTCTCGCGTGTCGGCTGAGATGCTGAAGGGTCCGCGCGGTGGAGGGCGAGATCGGGACCGCATCGTTCGCCACGTGCTTTTCTCAGAGCTGGACTTCACAAAGAAGGTCGGGGTGCTTACGCCCTGGGAGGAGATGCTGACCGATGGGGGATTAGAGGCGCATCGTGACGCCTATTGCAATGCAATTCAGGCATTCCATTCCGAAGGTCAAATGGCCCGCAAGTGGCCGCTGCGATACCTGATACGGCACACCGCCTTTCACATGCTTGATCACGCCTGGGAAATGCAAGACAAGGATATGACTAACTGAGCGCAAGGCCGCTAGCTACAGAGGCTGCAGATGCGCTGTTGGGCAGTACGCTGCAGACAGGCGAGTCGGTTATCAACGCCTCAAATGCTCTATGCGAAGCCCTAGAGCGCCCAGCATGTGCACAGGCCGTCGCCAACTGCGTCTTTGCCACAATATCAACGCATAGGAGGTGTGAGATATGAAGGTCCATCGCCTGAAGCGTGTTATGAACTTTGAAGAGGGGCGATGGTGGTAGGCTCTTCACATGGAAGCGAGCTCGATCCAGAGTTTGGTCAATAAAGGAGAAGAACATGAGTAACAGGAGCAATCAAGAACCCAAAGCAGAAGTCATGGTCGATTACCCATACCCGCAGACCCAGCCTTCCATCCAGAGCGCCAGCGCACTCGACTGGAGTGAGGTTGCCAAACTTCTCAGCAATCCTGAAGGCACAAGCTGGCTCTCGACCGTTAGCGCCGAAGGCCAGGTCCACACCGTCCCTGTGGGTGCCTTCTTCATCAACGAGACGTATTATTTCACCAGCGGCCAGGGCACCCGCAAGCGCGCCAACCTGGCTCAGAACCCAAGTTGCACGATTTGCATCCATGTCGGTGACTACGACATCGTCGCTGAAGGAACCGCACGCATAACCAGGGAAGAAGCGAAAGTTCAGCAGTTTGTGGCTTTCTCCAAGTCGGTAGGCTGGCCCACCGAAGCCAGGGGCAGTACCATCGACGCACCCTATCATGCTCCAACCACCGGCCCCGCGCCGTATGACCTCTACGAATTGACCCTGCGAAAAGTATTCGCCCTCGGCATCACCGGTGAGGGCGTCAGCCACTGTACCCGCTACACCTTCTGATAGCTGGAGCAGGACTCTTGTCGCTTCAGCACATTATCAAGAAAAGCAAAGGGAGAATATCCATGGATCAGCAGTCAGCAAAGGGCGCAGAAGGCGAAGACGCACTTCCCTGGCCCAGGGCAATTACGGCCGTCACACTGTTCGTCGAGGACCTGGCAGTCACGAAGCAATTTTATCGGGATACCTTCGGGTTGCCGGTATATTATCAGGACGATAACTCAGCCGTGTTCAAGTTCGGGAATACACTCATCAACCTCCTGAAACTCTCGGAGGCGGATGAGCTCATAGCACCGGCAAGAGTGGCTCATCGCGAGGCAGGATCACGCGTGGTGTTCACTATTGAGGTGGAGGACGTGGATGCCATGGCTGCCGAACTGGTCGCCCGAGGTGTGGTGCTGCTCAACGGCCCGATGGATAGGCCCTGGGGTATAAGAACCGCAAGCTTCAGCGATCCGGGCGGGCACATCTGGGAGATTGCACACTAGTGCCTATTTTCATACTCTGACCCAGTCAGTTGACTGGTGCCATTCAAGGCATCTGATAAATGTGAAGGCGAATTGGTAGACGGCACTCGCAGTTCAGTTTCTTGCCTTTGAAAACAGACCCTAGTCGCTCCTGAAACAACCGCCGCCGCTGTTCGAGTAAGGGCAGCTTCTCATTTGCCCTTGTTCGGTAGAGGAAGTAATCCCGCTGCTCGCCGAATATAATGACCGATGATGGATAATCTTGTCGCCTGTCCAAGCGCAGAGAAATTCCTGCAATATTACGCGTCGAAGCAAAGGGCTATAGGTGGCTATGCTGCTAAATTGCGAGATTATCAGACCCAAGTTCAACACCGGTAATCTCCCAACGTCTGCGCTGGAGCCGCGCTGTCAAAGGCGGTTAGCTCGGCCGGGAATTATCTACGACGAATGGAGGTAGGGCCGGCTGACTGGTTAAAAGTGCATGAACTGTGCTATGATTAGAACATGAGTGCTACTACCCGCAAGTCGTTTCGCTACTGTTTATAAGGAGATCATTATGAGCCAAAATGCTCCGCAGCGTTTATATCTGATGCAAGTTGGGCTTATGCCGGATTACGGGATTCCGATCGTGTGCTATCTGGTGCAAACGGGTGACGGCAAGAACATTCTGATTGACACAGGGCTACCGGAGATTATGCCTGAGGGAGAAACGGAGTTCGAGAATGGGCAGGACGTTATCAAGCAGTTGGCGAGCATTGGCTTAAAACCGGACGATATTGATACGGTCATTTCGACGCATTATGATATCGACCATGCCGGAAGACACGCAGCATTCACAGAGGCGCAATATGTCGTTCAGCGTGTGCATCATTTGGATGCGGCGAGCAACCCACGTTTTGCTGCCCTTCGATCCCAATGGGATCAGCCAATGGAGCGCATTCGGCTGGTGGACGGGGACACGGAACTGCTGCCGGGGCTGGAGCTGATTGAGACGAGCGGGCATGTGCCGGGACATCAATCGGTGCTGGTGCGGCTGCCCAAAACGGGGGCGATTTTATTGACGATTGACGCTGTACCCTTCGGCGCGGGCTTTACCCGTGACGAGCAGGACGACGGTAGCAACCCGGACGCCGAAGCGATCCGCGCCAGTACGATTAAACTGCTTGATCTGGTCGAACGGGAGCATATCGGGCTGGTGATTTTCGGCCATGACAAGGAGCAGTGGAAAACACTCAAAACAGCACCGGAGTTTTACGAGTAAAGCAGCGTTTAAAGCGAAAGGTTATAGAGCAAGCGGACACGAAGATATCGTGTCCGTATTTTCGTGTCCCTGTCCCTACAGCCCCTGATCTTTACGGTGATTATGACGGTGGTCAAAGAGAGAGTGATGGACGGATTGTGAGATTGTGCAGGATGACAAACCAATGGGTGGCGAGTGAATGATAAGCATCTTGCTTGGAGAAGGAGAAGGACTTACGGGTGTAGCTGTAGCGACGGGAGCACTAAAAAGTCGGGGTTATCTCGCCACGGCCGAAGGGCTTGATGAACTGGCACAAGAGCAACGACATTAACAACCCGCTGGTCTGCTTACCACAGAAAAGGCTATGGACTCTCGTACCCCGACTCTTTAGTTGTGTGATTTGGGGACATGATTGCAAAGGGTTGCTGATACAATCGCCTCATGGATGACGACATCAGACACTTTACAGTTGGTTATGAATTCAAATGGCTTTCTAAGTTTTGAGACGCCACTCCATCTCGTATTGCGGCTTCAAGGATGTCTATGTTTATGTCTCTAAGACTCTTGAACCTGATGCAATACCCGCTCACGCTAGCCCTGCCTATTCTTTCTCCATACGTTTTGGCTAAGTATGTCTTGTCATTGATACCAAGGATATAGAAAGAAATTCCGGTCTTGTTTGCACTCAAACCAATTTGGTAAAACTCTCTAGTTGTTCCATCAGCATACTTAATGATGTAAGATCCGTATCCAACATTAGGATTAGAAACAGTTTTATTTTCACTGTTCTTACCATCCAGGAACCATAATTTACATGCTGGTACTACTTCCAGAATGATGCGGTGCAACTCTTGCATGTCGCTGCGTTTTGGTTCAGGTTGGCTGGTAATATAGTTTTCGATTTGATCTTGTATCTCTGAGAATTGCATTTCTTTCATAGGTTCATTTTAACTCAATACTTGCATTTGCACCATCTCTTACAGACATAGAAAGAGTGTTGCACGATCAGCATGCCTCTCCACGAGGAGGAAGCATGGTACCCCCCATTGTCAAGACCAATTTCCGGCAAAATTAGGGTAGAAAGATAGCCGCTGTAGATAGGTCGAATCGAAGTGTGTGTAATCCCACGCTCACACGCGGACAGGCTCGCCTACGCGGTCTGTATTGGCTTGGCAATGTGTAAAGACGCTCTTAATCGCTGAGGTCGCCTGTGGTGATGGTGGCGTCTTTCAGGACGGTTACCGGCCCGAGGCGTGGCGTGCTCGTTGTGCTGGGGTTGAGGACGCCTTCTGCTTCGGCCACCACAAGTTGGTTTCGGCCCAACTCTTTGGACCGGTAGAGAGCCGAGTCTGCTTCCTCTATGAGATGGGTGGTGCTGATTGATGGAAAGGGATAAGTCGATATGCCCTGGCTGACGGTGGGGCTGGCAATCGGCTTGCCGCGTCCATCCACCGGAGATAGCTCGGCTATGGCTCGCCTGACCGATCGAGCTATTTTCTTTGCTTCCTGTATACCTGTGCCCGGTAGAAGCACGGCGAATTCTTCGCCACCCCATCGGCCCACAGAGTCGGTCTCTCGCACGGTTGTCTTGAGGGCGTTTGCTACCATCGCGAGAACCGTATCGCCCGCCACATGCCCGTGCGCGTCGTTATATTGCTTGAAGTGGTCAATATCCAGCATGATGAGCGAAACTTGCGAGTCGTCCTTATCCGAGTCGGCGACAGCACAGTTCATAAGCTCTACGAAGTGACCGTGATTGAAGACCCGCGTCAGGCCGTCTATGGTCGCGCCGATCTGGGCAAGCTGGTGCAGGTTGGCATTCTCCAGGGCCATAGCCGTCTGTGTAGCCATTGCTTGCAACAGCCCCTGGTCGTGCTTGTTGAACGCATATGCCTCTTTACACTGCACCGATAGCACACCGATAACGCGCCCATCGTAGAGCATCGGCACAGCAAGGTAAGATAGTATGTCATCACCCCTTTTCTTGGTGATGTTGTTGTACTGCAGTCCTTCGGCTGACCAATCCTGTACCAACAATGGCGCTCGATTTATGATGATGCGCGCCGGAAGGCCTCCGCGTTCCAGGGAGAGCTTTGTCTTCGGCATGAGTCGGCCGTACTCTTTGGAGAGCTCAAATGTTATCATGTGAGTTCCCTCTTCGTACAGTGCGATATAGTACACGTCGGGGTTCATCAGCTTTTCGATGTTGTCCGAGGTGCGCTTGATCACCTCACTGCGCGAGAGGGTTGAGCCTGTGTAAAGACCCAGGTCGTAGAGAGTGCTCATTTCGCGGGCGAGGCGTTGGGTGTCGCTGAACAGCCGGGCACGCTCTATCGCCATCCCGGACTGGTTGGCTATAGTGGCAAGCAGATTTCTATACTCCTGGCTCATCGACCTGGCGCTCTCGAAGCCCAGGCAGATTGCCCCCAGCACTCTCCCCTTTACGATGATGGGATATACGTAGACCGAGTTGACAGGAAGCCCCGGTGTGTAGATTCGGTACTCAGGGTGTTTGTCGAGATCTTCAAGTATTAGTGGCTCGCCTCGTTCGATCAGATTCTTGATGCCCGTTGTCTCATAGCCCAGGGACTGCATACTTGCAACCTCGTCGGGGGTGAGTCCCATGCTGGCAGCGATCGCGGGCTGGCCCTCTTTATTTATCAAGCCGACAATGCAGAACGTGGCGGCTTGCACTGTCTTGAGCGTGCTTACAAGGTAACGTGTAATCTCACTTTCGTTCATGAGGTTGCCCAGGCCGCTCGTGACATTGTAGAGCGTATTGAGATCCTGGTACTGGCTTTCGATCTGGCTGTTTCGCTGATTGATCATCTGCGCGATGCGGTTGCCGATATAGGCTTCCGACATCAGTATGGTACTGACGAATATGAGATAGATTCCGTAAGTGGTGTAGGTTGCGTTCCCATGTGGGTCGAGCCCGCCCCAGTAGGCTTGCACATATGGTATAGCGTGGACGGCTTCGAGGATAGCGAGAATACAGTACATGCCCACGGACATATACGCGGTTCGATAGACCGACCGAGGATTCAGGAGAACGATTGACATCAGTATCAACACCGAGTATAGAATATACATCGGCGACAGAACGCCACCGCACGCATAAACTGCCAGAGTGCAGATCAGTACGTCTACGGGGATCATGATTTCCTTCAGCAGATTGAGTGTTTTCCCTGAAGGCTCGTTGTTCAGCAGGTAATGGTATATGCTGTTTGGTAGAAGAAAGAGTACATTGATACCAATGAGAGAAAAGGCGTTTGCCGATGGTGCACCCGGTATAAAGAGGGAGAGGACCAGCACGACAAGAATGGCAAGCGCGACATTGCCGCGCATACCTACAAGCCACCGCAGAGTCTCGGTCTTGCTGTGAGGGACAGCTATTATGTTGAAAATGAAGGGCGCCCTGGGGAGTCTGTTAGAGTTGGGTGGGGGCTTGTTTTCCGGCATAGATTATAGTCAGGCTCGATGGGCAGATTGTCACGAGTCGGGTGCATTACAGCGGGAGAATAAACAGCTTCTCCTGCCAATCCATCGTACAGGCTATAGTAGCAAGCCGTCAATAGGATTTGCGTCCTACATTCAGGGTGCGCGGGGGTACTGCCTCCATGCTTGAACACGAGTTTTGAGGTGCGGCCGCGGGGTCTGTACAGAGGAGAGAGGCTGATTGATGGAGAGTAACGGGAATGGGCGCGCGCATGGTGACAACCACCCTACAGAGGCTGCTCGAGGGCGCTTCACCGAGGATGAGACAGGGGCGTGGATAGATAGCGGTAATGCGATCTGCAGGTTCGACACGCAGAATGGCGGCAAGCTTACCCGGTGGCAGTGGCGCACGATACCACCCCCCGTGGCGCTGGACCCCGCCACACGCGGCAACCCACCGCTCTTACTTGACCTGGTTGATGCTCAGCGCGGAGCGTTGATAGACCATTTCTTGCCGCTCGGTACGAAGCCTCAGGAGGTCGCCGCGGGTGAGCAGCGCGAGTTCGGTGATTTTGTGGAGGGACAGTACCGCAGCCAGGTGGTCGATTCGGGCGGGGAGATAAGGATTGGCCTGCTGCGCGACGGGCAGATAAAGGCGGGCAAGCGCGTGGCCGAAGTGCGCATGGCTAAGAGTGCCGCCCTTCGACCCACCGCGAACGATGTGTCGGCGCTCTATCGTATTATCAATTCGAGCATGAGGCCGATACAGATTCTGTTCGCGGTTGAGTACAATCTTTACGCGCCGGGGCTTGCGGAAGACCCTTCTGCCGCGCAGGAGGGGTTTTACCTTGTGGATGGTGAGCGCCCGGCAGATGCCTCTTTTTCTTCGCTCGGGGTGTCGCCCAACGCTACCAGTGTGGCGTTGGCGAACCCGGTAGGCGAGATGGCCCTGCAGCTTGGCTGGGACCGCGAGTGCGACCTGTGGCGAATGCCGTCGCCGGATGGTGGTCCTGCTGTGCGCCTGCTCGCGGTGTGGCGCATACAGCTACCGCCTCGCGATAACTGGGCAATGGGCCTCTGGATGGCTCCCGGTTAAAGGAGTGTGCAGTGGCAAGTAACCAGGTGAACGATCCCGCTCGCCCGGACTTCTGGGAGGAGCGATACCGGCAGCTAGATATACCGTGGGATTTGAGCGGACCTGCTCCGCAGTTTGTGGCGCTTGCGGAAGGGGCACATGCGCCGCTTCCGGGCCGCATGATTGTGCTGGGGTGCGGGCGCGGTAACGACGCTATATTCTTCGCCGGTAAAGGGTTTGACGTTACCGCAGTGGATTTCGCGCCGACCGCGCTTCAGGCTGCAGAGCAGGCAGCCGAGGCAGCAGGGGTCAAGATAGATTTCCTGCAGGCGGATATGTTCGCGCTGCCGCAAGCTTACCACCACGCCTTTGACTATGTGCTGGAGCACACTTGCTTCGCGGCGATACCACCGGAGCGGCGCGAGGAGTACGTTGGGGTGGTGCACAGCCTCTTGAAGAGCGATGGACTCTATATCGCCATCCTGTTCGCGCATGGCAGGCAGGGAGGCCCTCCCTTTACAACGGATCCGACCGAAGCGCGTGACCTCTTTTCGCCGCGCTTCAGCATAGAGCAGCTTGAGATTACGCCCAATTCGGTGAAGCAGCGTGAAGGTAAGGAGCTATTCGGGCTGATGCGGCCCAGGTAGCTATTTGGCCGCGTTGCTTACGACCGCCGAAATCTCGGTAGACGTTTGCAACGACATGCGGGCGGCTATTTTGCGCTGCTGCGAGAGCATGAGGATAAGACCCGCTGCCGAACTGAGGCCCACCACGAAGAAGACGATCCAGGGAAGCTCAGGGAAGGCGATCTGCTTGCCGATGTCATAGAGCAGACCACCGCTGAGGTTGCCCAGGCCGCCGCCGAACGCCAGCGCCAGCGAGCTTATCCCGAAGTAGGAGCCGAGAGCGACAGGGTTCGCGAGAGCAGCAGTAACTGTCTGCTGGCTGGGTGACGCTAGCAGCGCGCCGCACGCGAAGAGCACGACCGACACCATCAGCCCCGGCACGTTGGTTACAAGCGCGATGGAGCCCAACCCGATCGCCATGAGCACGATACCCACGATCAACACGCGCATGGGCTTGAGCCACTTTGAGGCCAACCTGAGCAGAGGATATTGCAACACAACCGTGAGGCCCGCGTTTATGGCATAGATAAGGCCCACGGTTGCGGCGTCCCCACCTGCCGTCTTCGCGGCCAGAGGAAGGGAAATGGACAGCTGAACCCACATGAACCAGTAGCCCATCAAGAGGAGGTTGTACTTGATGAACGGGCGGTCGCGCACCGCCATGCGCACGCCGTCGGTTAGCCCTGTGTCTTCCGCCGCTACTTTCACAGACGGCATAAAGACAAGTGTGACCAGGAAGGTGACAAAGAAGGCGGCGGCCGCGGAATAGGCGACCAACGCGAAATCGAAGCCGAGTAGGAGTGCGCCTATCTGTGTGCCAATGGTAAGGCCAAGCTGGTTCACGGCGCCTGTGAGCGCATAGTAGCGGCCTCTGTTGGTTTCGTCGGTGAGGGCAGCCACGGCAGCCGAGCGCGGCGACTCGAACATGCTGCCGCCAAGCGCGGCCAGAACCGCTGACAGAATCAGCAACGGGAAAGTGTTTGCCCAGGCCATCGACGCAAAGCCAAGCGTGCGCAGCAGCAGACCAATGCAGATAAGGCCCTTTGCCCCAAACCTGTCGGCTAGTATGCCACTTATCGGGGTCAAGCCCTGCTGGGTGAATTGCCGAACCGCCAGCACAACGCCGATGGAAGTAGCGGCCCAGCCAAGCTTCTCCACGTAGTAAATGGAGAGCAGCGGGATGACCATGAAGAAGCCGCCCCACATGAGGAAGGAGTCGGCAAGCAAGGTATAGAGGCCGCGCCGCCGCACGGCCGGGCTTAGTGTCTGGGCGGATAACATACCAGTATATTATACGGGAACGAGTCAGCCTCCTGCTCTGTATTGCGGCAGCGTGAGCGGTTTATCGTGGTCTCGAAATAGGGTCTATCGGATAGTATCCAAGCGCGTCTGGTACGGAAAATGCTCCCGATTTGATGTTAGTTTTCAGTTTGATTAGCTCACGAAATGGAGGAATTACGATGACACCAAGAGGAGTCAAAGACGGCAGCAAGCGCGATCGCCAGTATGAGCATATCAAGGACTCGTATGAAGATGGTGGGGTCTCCAAAGACGAGGCCGAAGAGCGAGCCGCCCGCACGGTGAACAAAGAGCGGCGTGAGCATGGAGAGACGAAGGAACAGCATGAACGGCGAGGGGACGGCTAACACCATAGCCGGAGCTATTCGCCGGTATGCACTCACTGAGCCACGCGGACGCCGATTACGATCCGCTGCTGGAGATGATCGGCGATGCGCGCTTTGTGCTCATTGGAGAGGCATCGCACGGCACACATGAGTTCTATGCCGAGCGTGCTCGCATCACCTGGCAGTTGACTGCTGAGAAAGGGTTCGAGGCCGTAGCCGTGGAAGCAGACTGGCCGGACGCTTACCGCGTCAACCGCTATGTGCAGGGTACGGGCGACGATGCTACAGCAGTAGAGGCGCTGTCTGGTTTGGTCACTTTATTAGCTCCTCTCAAGAGCCATATAGCAACAGTAGCACACGAGTTGGGCTAAACTGCGCTTGCCAACATGGCTGGACATCCAACTTTCTTTACCCCATTAATTTCATCACCAATGGCGGCCCGCACGGCTATGCCTTACTCTGAGCATCTACCTGTGTCTGGCGTCTATCGCCACTACTCTTGCTCGTGTATAATACTCCCACTTATTCCTAAACCCCAGGAGGATTCACTATGTACGTGCCATATGACCTGAGCAAAGTGAAGGTGCTCGATTTGTCGCAGAACTTCTCTGTCGACTCGCCTCCGTTTGCCTTCTACGAGGGACCGACCATCAAGTGGGTGAAGAAGATCGCCTTCGAGGGGGTGAACGCCCAGCATATCTCCAGCACCAACCATATCGCCACCCATCTCGACTCGCCTTACCATTTCTACGATCCGGGGCCGGACGTGGCGGGCATTCCGATTGATACTCTGTTTGGGCCTGCCTGCGTGGTTGACCTCACGCGCTACGGCATTGGCGATTACGACATCTACGGCTCCGAGCATTTTGAGCAGTGGGAGAAGGACACAGGCATCAAGATCGAGCGCGGCGACATCCTCGTGATCCATACCGGATACCACCACTACTACAACGAGGACTGGTACAAGGTCCATAACAATGAGAAGCCCGACCTGCCGCGCTCATTCCTGAAGCATCCTGGCCCGCGCCGCGAATTCTGCGAGTGGGTGCTGGACAGAGGTATCCGCTGGATGGCGATTGATGCTATCTCCACCGACCACCCCTTCAACACCAAAGTGCGCGTGGCTCGCCCTGATCTAATTCCGGAGGTGGAAGCCAAGATCGGCATGAGCATGGACGAAGCCTTCCCCTGGATGGCAGATTACCAGTGTACCCACACCCTCCTGTTCCCCAGAGGCGTCTTCCATGCCGAGAACGTCGGCGGCCAGGTAGACGAAGTGCTCGACCAGCGAGTGTGGCTAGGCTGCTTCCCCTTCCGCTTCAAAGGCGGCGAAGCGGCGTTTGCGCGCATCGTGGCATTTGTTGAGGAGAAGTAGACGTGTGAAACGTAAAACGTAAAACGTGAAACGTAAGGACGGGTTTGAAACGCCAAGACGCCAAGACGCCATGGTTATTAGGGTCCTGCGTCTTACGTTTTACGCCTCCTCACGTTTCACGCGTCACGATAACCATCCATGAAACCTGCACCATTCGACTATTACGCGCCTGATATGCGCGAGGAAGCGTTGCTCTTGCTTAGCCGGTATGGGGGCGATGCCAAGCCCCTTGCCGGTGGGCAGAGCCTTGTGCCGAGCATGAACTTTCGGTTGGCGCAGCCTTCTATTCTGGTTGATTTGAACGGCGTTGGCGATCTATTCGGCATACATATCCCTGAAGAGGGGGGATTGCGGATTGGGGCTATGACGAGGCAGCGCGTAGTGGAGCGTAGCCCTCTGGTGAGGCAGCATGCGCCCCTTGTTTCTGAAGCGATGCCCTACATAGCGCATCCGCAGATACGCAACCGGGGCACATTCGGCGGCTCTCTTGCCCATGCTGACCCGGCTGCAGAGTTGCCCGCGCTGGCGCTCGCACTTGAGGCGCAGTTTCGCGTGCAGAGCAGCAGTGGTGAGCGCATGATACCTGCCGCTGATTTCTTTCTCGGCCTCTTTACGACCGCGCTTGAGCCTGACGAACTGCTTGTAGATGTCACATTGCCCGCGCTTCCCCCGCGCACCGGCACTGCATTTGAAGAGTTTGCGCGGCGGCACGGCGATTACGCGCTGGCGGGTGTATCGGCTGTGGTTACGCTGGCTGACGACGGCACGGTGTCGGCGGCGAGGGTGGTGCTCTTTTCGGTGGGTGACATGCCGGTGCTCGCATCGTCTGTAGACGCCATGCTGGTGCGTGTTGTGCCCACAACGGAGGCTATCGACGCTGCCGCTGAGGCCGTCAATGCTGATATAGAGCCGCAATCGGACATACATGCCACGGACGCTTACCGGCGGCATATCGCGGGGGTCCTTACGCGAAGGGTACTGAGGAAGGCGGTCGAGCGGGCGCGTGGTGGGGCAACTCTTTAGCCAAATTGAAGTGGAGTTGACCTCGGTTGTCGGTGGCTCGTAACCGAGACCGACACCGAAACGCCCGAGCACCCAGCATTTCATATCACGATATGGTGCGATCTGGTTTCGTAAATGCGTATAATAGGCGGAACTATAAAAGGTCGGCTAGATCGGATGAAGAAAATAACACACCATAGAGGAACAAATCGATAAAGTTAGGAGATGAGGAGAGATAAATGCTGCAGAAGAGAATCTTTGTCTTAATACTTGCTTTGATTGTTGGTTGTCTGGTTGGACCCTTAAAGAAACCTGTGTTTGCACAACAGAACGATTGTAGAGTTTTCACCGAAACAGGAAACAGTATATGCGGTAAATTTCTTTCTTACTGGACAGAGCATGGTGGATTAGCGCAACAGGGCTTCCCGTTATCAGGTGCCTTTCAAGAGGTAAGCTCCACCGATGGCAAGACTTATACAGTCCAGTATTTCGAGCGCGCAATATTTGAGTTGCACCCCGAGAATCCTGCACCAAATGATGTTCTCTTGTCTCTACTCGGCGTTTTCCTTTATCAAAGCAAGTATCCGAGTGGTGCTCCGAACCAGGAACCGAATAATAGTGCGGGCTCGGTCTTGTATCCTGAAACGGGTAAGCGCATAGGCGATAGGTTTCTAGAATACTGGAAGACACACGGAGGTTTGTCTCAACAAGGGCTGCCCATATCGGATGAGTTTATGGAAACCAGTGATCTGGACGGCCAGACCTACCGTGTGCAGTATTTCGAGCGCGCCGTCTTTGAGTACCATCCTGAGCAGCAGCCTGCCTATCAGGTGCTTCTCTCCCAGTTAGGGACTTTCCGCTTCCGTTCGCAATACGCAGCATCAGGTCCGCCTCCCACTATCGCGGTTCCGGCTGTACCTGTCGGCCAACCTACTACGCCGCCCGCACCACCTGCACCACAGCCAAATCCCTCAGGGGATAATCCACCGTTGAATTGTGCTGCCGCGGCCGGTCAGTTTTGCGCGGCTGCAACTGTATCGGACCCCGCACCTCCACTGGGCGGCTCTATCCGAGTAACGGGCAGATTATTGAAGGGTACTCAGCCAGTACAGGGTGCTGTTATGAACACGAAGTGGCACTACAAAAGCAAGAATACACCGTGCGATGGTGCAAAGACAGACGCAAGCGGGTATGCCGGTTGTACCAACTCTATCGGCCAGCCTACGGCCGGGTATTCAGTCAAGATCGATGTAACTTTCACAGTAGATGGCGCGGAAGTAGCCAAGACGACGACGGAGTTTACGCCTCACTAGTCTGTACGCCTGTTCACTTGCTGTGATGGACAGCGGAGAGGAAGGGAGACAAATGAACACCGAACTGGAGCAACTTGTTGTTATACCGTTGCCCGGCAGCGATCCCGAAATCGGGCGTGCTTTGTGGGCTATGCAAGACACGCGGCGCGGTACGCTTGAGGCGCTGCAGGATTTGCCTGCGGGTGCGCTCGACGCGCTGACTCCGGGGACTACCAACACTATCGGCACTATCCTCTATCACATCGCGCTTGTTGAGGCATCGTGGCTTTATGAGGATACTCTTCAGCAGCCCATCCCGGCTGACCTAGAGCCGCTGTTCCCGGTGGACAGCCGCGACGAGGAGAAACTACTGTCGAAGATGCAGGGGTTTGATCTCGATAGCTACCTGCAGAGGCTGGCTGTAGTGCGGGGTAGGCTGCTTGATGTGTTCAGGGCAATGTCCATCGAGGATTTTCGCACGATACGTCATATTACAGGCCAGTACGATGTCACGCCGGAGTGGATACTGCACCACCTGACCCAGCATGAAGACGAGCACCGCGGGCACATACAGATGCTGGTGGATGGCTTAAAGCTGCAGGCTACCTGATGCACGGCACTCTCAAATGAAACTCGCGTACTTTTCGCCTCTCAACCCCATACAGTCCGGCATATCCGACTACAGCGAGGAGCTATTGACGGCCCTGGCCGGGGCAACGGTCGGTGGGCGCGCCGTTGACATCGATCTCTTTCTGGACAAGGGATACAAGCCGTCGAACCGCGAGATTAGCGCCCAGTTCGATCTGCTGGCCGGCCGGGACTTCGGGCGCGTAGCGTCCTCGTATGACTCTGTCGTGTACCAGATGGGCAATTCGCCCGCGCACGCCTATATATACGAAGCGCTGCTGAAGCACCCCGGCGTGGTCGTGATGCACGAGTTTATTCTGCACCACCTACGCATCTGGATGGCATTGAATGGCGGGCGGCGCAAGGAATACGTGGGGCTGATGGAGCGGCGCTATGGCGAGGAAGGCCGAGAGGCGGCCCGGCGCGTGATGCTGGGGCAGTTTCCGGAGGCGCTATTCAAATACCCGTTGAGCGATGAAGTGATAGAGCGCGCCTCCGGCATCATCGTGCACAGCAAGTACATGGAAGGGCTGGTGCGCGGGGTGCGGCCCGATGTGCCGTTGAGCGTTGCGCCAATGGGCGTGCCGCTGCCTCCCCTCATCCCTAAGGATGTTGCTCGTGCCCGGTTAGGGCTGGACAACGACCTCTTCCTGGTCACGTCGGTGGGGCATCTCAACCCGTACAAAAGAGTGTCAGCTACGCTGCGGGCGTTCAAGGCGCTGCTGATGGAGGTTCCCAACTCGCTTTACCTGCTGGTGGGAAGCAAATCGCCCAATTACGACCCGACTTTGCAGATAGAGATGCTGGAGCTATCGGATAAGGTGAAGAGCACAGGCTATGTGTCTCAGGAGGATTTGCCATACTACCTGGCTGCCTCAGATGTTTGCCTGAATCTGCGCTTCCCGACCGCCGGCGAAACTTCGGCCTCGCTGCTGCGGATTATGGGTGCGGGCGTGCCGGTGCTGGTCTCGCGCACAGGCTCATTCGAGGAGCTACCTGATGATGCGGCAGGCAAGATTGACATAGGGGATATTGAGGAAGAGTTATTGCTGGAGTACCTTCTACTGCTGGCGCGCAGACCCGATCTACGTGCTGCCATGTCGGAAGCGGCGCGTCGCTACGTTGCCGAGCAACACACACTGGAGGGGGCGGCCCGCGGCTACCTTGAGTTCCTTGTTAGCTTGAACGGCACACACGAGGCTGTGACCGTAGAACCGGTGCCGGCAGCGAGCATTACAGCTCCAACTGGCCCGGTTGCATATACTCCCCCTGGCTCGTTAACGAAGGTTAGCCCAGAGACCACTCAATTGCCTGATGACGACCCTATCAGGATCCTTGCCGAAGCTGCCGCCGAGATTGGAATCAACGACAAAGACGATGCCGTGCTGAGCAACCTCGCGCGCATGGTCGACAATCTTTTGCCGTCGGGTAGGGGCGGTGGGAAGGGTGGGTGAGAAAGTCGGGGCGGTGAAGCCTGCGGCCGGCAGCAAAATCGTAGATGCCTGGCGGCTGCTGCATCCCTTGCCGTCGCTGATGACTGTAGTTGCCTCCGGCGCGTTTATCCTGCTGGCGGCTCATGGTATGCCGCCCATTGGCACATTGCTGCATCTGCTCACGATAGAGGCTTGCAGGCAATTCTCCATATCGGCCTTCAACGACTATTTTGATAGAGATGTAGACCGGGGGCGCGCAGACAAGCCTGTCGCGGCGGGCGCTATCGGCCCGGCGGTGGCGGCTCTGGTGGGCACGTTGTTCGGCGCGGTGTGCCTGCTGCTGTCGCTGCCGTTCGGCATCTGGTTTGTGCTGCTGACCGCCATCGGGCTGGGCGGTGGACTGCTTTACGACGCGGGGCTTAAGTACACTGCCCTGTCGTGGCTGCCTTTTTCGGTGGCGTTCCCTACACTGCCATTGTGGGCGTGGGTTGGAGTACACCCCGGCGGCGATTTCCCGGCCCAACTCTTCTGGGCGGTACCGGTGGCCGGGGTAATGGTGCTTGGCATCCATCTTGCCGATACCATACCCGATCTTGCCTCGGATACAGAGGCGGGCGTGCTCGGTCTGGCGCACAGGTTGGGCATGAACCGCTCGCTTGCCCTCTGCTGGGCGGCCTTCGGCACGTGCATGCTCATGACCGTTCTGCTAGCTTTCTTTCTACCATACCGGTTGGAGTGGTATATACCCGGCCTCATCGCAGGCGCAATCTTGATGAGCGCCGCAATCGTACTATATCTGGCGAATCATTCGCGCCTGAAGCAAATGTCGCTCTTGCTTGAGATAGGCGCTCTGGCGCTCGCGGTCGGTTGGGTAGGAGCGATAGTGTTGTAGTTGCTAGTTACGACCGCCGACGGCAGACCGCGTTGTCAGTTGTCAGTTGTCAGTTGTCAGTTGTCAGTTGTCAGTTGTCA
>JBDTQH010000079.1:0-19018 GCA_039932335.1 Chloroflexota bacterium | reverse complement strand
CTATCGCTCACTTCAGTCTCTAATCCCTAACTAGCACCATTCATTACGCAGTACGCCGTATCCCCATATGTTATAATCAATAGTTAGCTTATCTGGAGGTGGCAACGCAAACATGCCTATTTATGAGTACAAATGTGACGATTGCAAGCGCAAAGTAAATCTATTCTTCGGCAGCTTCAATGTGGCCGAGCAGCGCATCGCTGCGGGCGAGATACAGTGCACCAATTGCGGCAGTAAGAAGCTGGCGCGCCTGATGTCTCGCGTGAACGTGGGTCGGAGCGAAGAGGCCTTCGCCGAAGATTCCATGCCTGATATGGGTGGCATGGGTGGCATGGGTGGTATGCTGGACGGCCTGGAAGATGACGACCCCCGCACCGTGGCTCGCTGGGCGCGGCGCATGAAAGACAATCTGGCCGAAGACATCGATATGGGACCGGATTTCGACATGGCGCTTGCCAGGATCGAGTCGGGCGAAGACCCCGATAAGGTCATGGAAGATATGGACCCCGATGCCCTCAACAACCTGAGCGGCATGGGCGGCGTTATGGACGATGACTACGACAGCGCCGACGATTTTGGCCCTGAGTCAATCGGCCTCTAGCCAACTCAACACGCGACAATCAAAAAGAGAGACCTTCCACGATGTGAGGTCTCTCTTTCTATATTACGTATTGTTCTACTGTAGCAGCAGTTCGAAGTGAACGCGGTCCCCATCGTCGTTTGTTCCTGACAGGCGCGTCCAGAGATGCTGAGCAAGCAAGAGGCTTCTCTCACCTACAAGCACCGTGGCTACCGTTCCAAGCACGAAGCCAAAGGCAATACCAAGCGCGCCCACCAGCATAAAGTTGCCGGCCGGACTTTTGGGGGCTATCGCTACGCTGATAGCAGGGTGCTTCTGATTGCCCAGGTTCAGGGTTCCGTGTTCAGTCTTCACTTGCATTGCCCAATCTTCTCCTCCGGCGCGACTCTGCGCCCGACGATGCTTTAAACTCTACTGAACGACCAGGACAGGCTGCGCTCCCGACCAGAGTTGCTCCAGGCGATAGTAATCGCGCGTCTCCCTGTCAAAAATATGAACCAGCACGGAGCCATAATCTATCAGCACCCACTCGCCCTCTGCCTGGCCTTCCATACTGACAGGGTTTACCCCCGCCTTACCTAGCTGGTCGTCAACCTCTTTTGCTATCGCCCTGACGTGGCGGTCGCTGGTGCCGGTGCATATGACGAAGTAGTCAGCTATGATCGATACCTTGCGAATATCAAGCATCACTATATCTTCTGCCTTGCGATCATCGGCAATTTCTACCACCTTACGTGCCAACTCGTTTGCTTCCAGTTTGTGACCTCCATTATGCATAACTAACTTGCGCAGCTCTGTCCTAGCACAATTATAACTATCCTATAGCTTGTTTGCAATTAACAGGCCCCTCCAGCTAGGGCTGATGCAAAGTCAGAAATGCTGGTGAACCGGCCAGTACCTAGACTTTGTCATTCTGAACGCAGCGAAGAATCACTATCCCTGGTAGATTGCTATGGAGGTTGATTCTTCACTGCGTTCAGAATGACACCGCCAAGAGGGCACTCTAGAAACCGACTTTGCATCAGCCCTGCCCCCAGCCATCCCGTAATATCACTACGCTGTGCGTAACAGTTTGCCTATGTGCCTGGATTAAAAAGCTACGCTCCCACCCATTGGACGAGAGCATAGCCTTGCAGCCCGATATAACCCTGTGAGCGCCGTCCCTATTTAGGGTTAAGCATTGGCTCTATTACAAGCACCCATAAGACTATACCATACAGAATTAGCGAGAGAACAAAGAACGCCAGCGCCGCTGTAGGGATCTTGCGGCGGCCTACTGAACTGCCCACCTTCATCTTGGTGGCCTTGTCAGCGTCCTCGGCCCTTAGCGAGCCACTGTTGAGCGAACTGCTGCTCAGGTTACCGCTGCCGAGCATACCGCTGCCAAGAGCGCTCGTTGCAAGCTGATCGGTGGAATAGGCCCGGTCGAACGCGCCGGTTGTGAGATCTGAGCCTTCCGCGACGCCTGTTACCTGACGTCGGAGCGCGACCCAGCGCAAACCCAGATTGGCCTCTTCGTTGCTCGGATCGAGCATAACGGCCCGCTGGAATGCGGCTTCTGATTCGTCCAGAGTGGAACTTGTGCCGCCAAGCCAGACCCATATATCGGCCAAATGACCGTTCTGTGCGGCCACGCCCTGGAAGATCTTGTGTGCTCCCGCCCTGTCGCCCGCCTGCGCGGCCGCGATGCCTCGCTCTATTTCGTTCTCGACCGTTGTGTTATCCGTTAACACATCAGATGTGCTCATGTTTGTTCTCCACCTCATAGGGCCCTACGCCCAACAACACGAAAATCGTCTGGTATGAGCCAATACTACATGAGCAAAGTGCAAAGGGCAATAGGTTTGCCCAAAGGTTGGGACTAATGTACTGTTAAGGTGGGAACGTATTAGTACTTACAGCGCTGCTCTAAGCGACATTGCTGTCAGCCTGTGCCGCTGGCGTGCTGTCGTAGTTGTCGGCAGCAAAGAGAGGAAGCTGGCGAGTGAGAGCCTTGCGAGAAGAAGGATCTCGGAAACGGGCCAGGTCGCCCTTGCGCACCAGCAGGCCGCGCTGCGAAGGCAAACTCCAGGCGCGCAGCTTACCTTCACGGACGGCAAGGCGCACGTCGCTGTCAGTAATTCCCAGGTATAAGGCTGCCTGCTTGGTTGTGTACATTTCATCGGTCATTACTTTTCCCCTTTTCACTACCGGGTAGAACCCGCAGAACCGCCGCCGGCACACACCTGCGGCAAATGGCCCGCAGGACGAAGGCCGCTAAGCCCTCGCCCTGCCCGCTTGTATCCTTACGCCGCTGCTTCGCCCTTCAGCATGTCAATGAACTGCGAAGCCTCAGCCTTGGTCAATTCGTTAGGCCGCACGCCAAACACCTCGGCGCACCTGTCGTCTACCTGCGATTCGGAGAGGCGCTTGCTGGCCCTGCCGATCGCGTAAATAGCCTTTACCTGCTTCTCGGTGGCTGCCGAACCCGAAGGCGATACCTCGGGCAGACGGTCGAACTCGTCTTCCTCAGCGGGAAGGCGGCCTGTGTCCTGAACACGGTTGAAGCCGCTCTGGCTAAAGCTGCCGGCCTTGCCGTCGCCATTCCCATTATTGCCGCCTACCAGGCTGACTGCCTTCTGCACAAATCCACCGTTACCCGTGGCTCGGCCAGATATGTTACGTGGGGCGGTAAGGTTCACCGGGGCGTCAACAATCTGGGCTGTGCCCGGGCGGGCGTTTGCCGAGAAGTCGAAATCGGAGCAGAACTGCGTGCCATAGCCCAATGCGGCCAGCGCCCTACCCAGGGCCTTCGTCTCGGCTGCCTCGATGTAATCGTGGAAGTCGCGCACGGTTTCCGAGCCCCAACCGGTGGCCTTGCCGCCGTCTGGTATCTCGACCTCAGCACGGAAGAGAGCGAAGCCGCCTTCTTCGTTGTGCTGCACGATCTCGGTCGTCATACGCGCCTCAGGGTGTTCATGCCTGAGCCACATCAAACGCCACTTAACTTCAAGGTAGTCGCGGCCATCAAATTTGCTGAGATACTGGGTTGGGTCAAAGGTCTGGCCTGCTTTGGGCCTGGTGCTGCCGTTGGCGTTCTTCTTCGCGACAGCCGTCCCCGGCTCAGCATTCTCAGCCCCGTCGGGTGTTGCTACTGCTGTCACTACGAACTCGCCCTCAGCTGTCTGCTCATCTACTAATTCGTCTTGTACTAACTTTCTGGCGCTCATCTACTCGTGCCTCCTAAGCTCTAATCACTCACACTCGGCTCTAAATACGATTACTTCGCCGCTCGTCACACCCATTCTCAGCACAGGGCGCTTATCTCGGCTTCTGGTATTATTATAGCAAATATGTTCTATTTTGTCAATAGTCTCAGGTACAAATGGCGCAAATCTGTTCTAAAATAAGTTGATGATGAAGAGAGGATAGGAGTGTGAACAAGCCCTATGCCGAGTTCGATTTCGGGCAAAAGAAAACCTGCATCGCCTTGAACAACCTTCAGCGTGATGCAGGCTTTACAGCATAGCATAGCGGAAAGAGCTAGGGCAGCTTACCGTAGCGCTGTAGATATTTCTGCAGCCCGATAGCCCCAATCTCGACATGCTCCGCACCGTCCGCTCCGGTCACCAGCTCAAGGCGGGCGCGCTCGAAGTACTGGGCGCGGTGGGTCTGGCCGTCAACCACATTGTATTCGCTGAGTGGCTCGCTGAGCGGATAGCCCAGCCCGCCCACCGTACCGTTCGCCTGCCAGAACGCATTGAACGGCTCAGGTATATTGTGGCCTGTCTCCTGGGCATAGGTCGCACCGGGTATCGCATCGGCCCTATCGAAGTGAGAGTCCAGCGGGCTGTAGAAAGCCAGCCGGTAGTCAATGCCTTCCTGTCGTACGTCAGGCGTCCCATCCTCTTTCATATAGAGCAACAACACGGCATTCCTGAAATATTGAACGGTGCGCCCCGCCTCGTTAAGCTCGCCAGTCGCCGGAGGGCCAAAGCGGTTCAACCCGCCATTATACTGCCAGAACTTCAGAAATGCGCCGTGCACGCACAGCTTGTTATCGAAGCACTGTTCGGCCCCCTCAAGCGGCTCGGCAGCCACCGGCGTTCGAAACGGTGTAAAAGGAGGAGGGTTAGCGCCAACGGTGCCAACCGCATACGCGCTAGTCTCGGCAGGATATGGTCCGGCGCTGAAAGCATATAGATAGCCGTCCGTGGACGCCGCATAAATGACGCCACCCGCGATAGTTGCCGGGGCATAGAGCGCGCCGCCCGTGGCATACTCCCATAGCAGATCGCCGGTCACCGCGTTGATTACCTCAATAGTATCTTCTGCACCTGCGACCACCAGCCCGTTCGCCACCGTGAGAGCGGGGATCACCCAGCCCGACGTCGGGTGCATCCACTTCACCGCGCCCATGGTCGGGTCGAGCGCCGTAACCGAGCCGGGGAACTTCTGCACCTGGCCAAGCGACACATACCCAGCCGCTACATAGACGGTATCATAAGCGTACGCGCTCGACGAAATCGCCCCTTCGCCGCACTGAGGGCACGACCCCCCATCGGCGACATGCGCGCTCCAGGCAGGACCGCTGTGAATATCGTCGGCCTTGAAAGCGTAGTAATAACCGTTCTTGGCCGCTGCCCCAACCATCAAAGCGCCATCCTTGTCGCGGAACAGCGTGGGCGTGGTCCCCCAATCGCCGTCGAACACCTGCACCTCAATCGGTATCTGCCAGGCGTCCTTTACCTCCAGCGTCTGCGGGTCGAGCCGCGCAATGCTGTAACTGTGAGGGATGTAGTAATCGCCCGAACCCGTGGTGACAAACACGCTGCCCGTAGCTTCATCAATTGTGGGGGAGGTCCATATGCCGCCGCCCTTCTGGTTATCCGGCACAAAGCGCACCTGCTGCTCGGTCTGCCCGGTCGCCGCGTTCAGACCCCACAACCCACCCTGCATAAAAGGACGGTCGCAAAAAGAAGATATGCCCGTGTAGACGCGATCCTTATAGACAAGCGGAGAGGGCCAGTTGTACGAGCCGCCCTGCTCGCTATTGTCGCCCGTCTTGAAGCTCCAGAGCGTTTCGCCGTTGTTCGGGTTCAGGGCGTAGAACTTATCATCCCCTCCGCCGATATAGAGCGCATCCTTCGTAACAGCGGGAGCAGACGAAATGCCCGCCACATCAGGCACACACATCTTCGAAGTGGTGCGCCCCAGGTCCTTCTTCCAGATCTCCGACCCATCGCCAGGGTTCAAGGCATACAAAAAGCCGTCCCACGACCCGACATAGAGCGTGTTGGAAAAGACGATCGGCTGAGCAGCGACCACATTACCATCTCCGACCTTCTTGCGCCACAGCAGCTTGAGATCCTTAGCGTTGTCAGGCGAAAGGCGGGTTTCACCTCTGTTGAACCCACTCCTGCCGCCATCATACATAAACTCCGGCCAATCATCAGGCGACACATGCTGACCAACTGTCTGCTGTACAGGAGCTTTAGCAGCCCCTACCAGATAAAAAGCCGCGATAGCTAGGGCGACAATACCTACAACCGCAAGTGCCCCCAACACAAAACGCCGATTCCCTGAGTTCAAGGTTATTAGTCTCTCCTATGAAAAGGCCGCCTACACTATCAGTGGGCGGCCTTTACTAATCCTATCTCACAGCCTAGTCGAGGTAACCGCGCAGCTTGCTTGCGCCGTAGCGGGCGTATCGCAGCTTGCGAAGGATGCGCGTCTCGATCTGGCGTATGCGCTCGCGGGTGATGCCAAACTCTTTCGCGACCTCTTCGAGCGTTCGCGGACGGTCGTCCGTCAGGCCGTAACGCATTTGAAGGATCTGCCGCTCGCGGTCGGTTAGCTTTCGCAGGATGTCGTCAACCTGCTCCTTCAGCATCTGGCGAGACGCTTCCTCTTCGGGTCCACCCGTCCTCTCGTCCTCGATGAAATCGCCCAGGAAGCTGTCTTCCCCCTCTTCCATCGGCGCATCGAGCGAAGCAGGGTGCCTGGCCATATCGAGTATCTTGCGAACACGCTCGGCGGGCATATTGAGAGCCTGCCCCAGTTCCTCTTCAGTCGGTTCCCGCAGCAGCTTCTGCTGAAGCTCGTGTGCTGCCCGGCGCAGGCGTGTCACCATCTCCGTCACATGCACAGGCAGCCGAATTGTGCGGCTCTGGTCCGAGATGGCGCGTGTAATGGCCTGCCTGATCCACCATGTCGCATATGTTGAGAACTTGAAGCCCTTCTGGTGGTCGAATTTGTCCGCCGCCTTCATGAGGCCGATGTTGCCTTCCTGTATCAGGTCCAGCAGCGACAGGCCGCGCCCAATATAGCGGCGGGCGATACTCACCACGAGTCGCAGGTTAGCCTGTACAAGACGCTGCTTGGCAGCAGCCCCTGCTTCTATCAGCAACTGGCACTCGCGGCGGATATCTTCATACTCCGGCTCTGAGAGCGTGCCCTCTTTCAAATCGCCCTGCTTTACAGCCAGCTCCGCGAAGGCTCTCCGCCCTTGCGCCATCTTCTCAGCTAATGCGCTCTCATCGGGTGATCTCAGCAGCGCCGTGCGGCCGATCTCCCGCAGGTAGATACGTACCGGATCGTCAACCGATACGCTCTCCATGCTGAGCACCCGGTCAATAAAGCGCTCCAGATCCTCCGGCTGCTCGACCTCTACCACATCTACATCAGTGGCTACCCGCGCAAGCTCTGCCGCGTCGGGTTCACTCTCTTCAAGCTCAGTGACGTCGAGCACCTCTTCAGCCTCAGCTGCTGCTTCCACGGGCGCATCGCTCGCTTCAGCAGCGGGTGTGCGTCCGTTGCGCTTGGATGCTGCAGGTCGTCCCGGTTTGCTAATGATAGCCTCATCAGCATCTGCATCCGTGTCGTCGAGCCGCAGAGTATAATATGTTTCTTCTATTTCCTCGACGATGCTGCCCTCAGAGCGTGCTCCGGAACCGCGCGAATGCCTTGTATCGCCCAGATCAAGACGCTCAACCACATCCAGGTCATCCGACGAAATATCATCGCCGCCCATGTTTATGTTGGAGTCGTAATTGGTGTCGTCCTCGGGAAGCATGAACTGTTCAGGTCTGGCGGACTTGCGCCTCGAACGCGAAGGAGGAGGCGAAGGCATGTCGCCATTGCCATTAACGCCCGCAGCACTACCACTACTATCGAGCGCGTCGTGATTCGTGGCGTCCACGCCATTGTCAGCGTGCTCCATGCCATTCTGAGGTGCATTAGTTTTAGCTTTACGGCCCCGTGCTTTTTCGGTCGAGTCGTTATCGGGGCGGGACGTACTGTTCGGCATCTTCCTTGCTACCTCTTCATTCCACCTCTATATGCTTGCGGACCTTTTCTTCCGGCGCGCCCTTGGTCGCCCGGTTGACGTTCTGCCAGAGGCTGTAGAAAGCAAGTAGGGTTTCCCTGCCCGCATTCTTGAGATGGTGTACGGTTTCAGGGGGAAGCAGTTGGCCCGGCAACTCTAACAGCTCTTGCAGCATCTGTTGCGTGGCCTCGGGCAAAAGCATCTGCCCTGGAGGGGATATCGTGTCGCTCGCCGGGCTGCCTGATTCCGCCCGCTCAGTGACAACCTCACTATCAAGGCTTTCTGGCGGCAGCACATTGCCGGCCCGTTGTAGGTCTTTCTGGTCCCCTTCCATAGCATCCCTCTTGAATAATCATGATACCATTGTGAAAAATATTTGTCCAATAAGCAAATGTCAACGTCAGGGTAAATGTTCACACTTGGAGTGGAGCAACATGGCATCCAGGTAAGGGAAGACCCACCCCCAACCCCTCCCACACGTGGGAGGGGAGTCTAAGAAGGAGGGAAGAGTGGGGGACACCCCGCCCCCCGCTTCGCTCATCCCCCGTCATGGGCTTCGCCCCTGCACCCCCTCTGCACCATAAGTCTGAACTCTTACACGTCAGGGCTGCAGCAAAGTCGGTTTCTTGCGTGCCCCCATGGGGGTGTCATTCTGAACAGAGTGAAGAATCAACCTCCATAGCAATCTGCCAGGGATAGTGATTCTTCGCTGCCGCTCAGAATGACAAAGTCCAAGTAGTGACCGGTTCACCGGCACTTCCGACTTTGCATCAGCCGTGATGTCAGCGTATATGCCCGGATTCAGCGTGGAGCAAGCAGACAGCTCGTAAGCCAACATCCACCGCCCCCGCTTCGCTCATGCCCTTTAGCTAAACTCTTACCCCACAAGATGTAACAAAGGCCATCCCATCAGGACGGCCTTCGCTGTTACGTTCCCCTGGTATCCGCCGAGAATGCCTAATGCACTCCCGTCGCGACCGGCTGCACAAAGTTGATGCGGAGTTCGCCGTTCTCCAGTTTGGCTCCCGCTACCTGCAGCAAAGCCAGCGCACGGGGCAGTATCAGGTTACGCTTATAGTCGCCCACCTGCACCACCAATTCATCGCCTGTCTGCAAAAGGTCGATCTGGTCTTTGCTCGCCAGCGGCAGCGGCAGCCTCAGGATAAAGCCCGTCCCTGACGGCTCTATGGTCTGCACTTTGCCCTCAAAGAAAACAGTGGCCGGGTCTGCATCACCGAAGATTGCCGCGCTCATTTTGTTTAGCATCCCCAGGCCCACCACTTCCTGATCGAAGAACGGCACATCAAAGATCGGCACAGGGTCGAAGCATTCCTCTACCAGCTTGTGGTTGCGGCTCTGTATCTCTTTCCACATGGTGAAGTACGCGCCGTCCACCGAAGGCGGGAAGAGGCGGTTGCATACCACCATGTCGCACGTATAGCCGAAGAGCGACAGATAAGTATACGTGCGCTGCGCCTCCTTCACCACCATCTTTTCCGCGTTCAGCACTATACGCACAGAGGTCATTTTCTGGTCGGCGAGCAGGCCGTGTATCCTGTCAAGCTGTGTGAGCAATTGCTTGATCGACTCGAACACATCATCCTGCGGCATCGGCATATCAGTGACCGCACGCGCCAACGGACGCAGCAACTTGGCCGCTTGCCGCTGTATCGGGAAGAGCTTTTCGAGCCACCACCGTGCTATCTCAGGGAAAGAGAGAAGGCGCAATGTGTCGCCTGTCGGAGCACAGTCCACTACTATGGCATCGTACAGCCCCGAATCGTAATGCTTAACAATACGCACGAGTCCTGCCAACTCCTCAGCGCCCGGCAAAACGGTCATCTCTTCCGCTACTACGCCTTCCATGCCCCGCCACGACAGCAGCGTAGTCAGGTATTCCTGCAAAGTTATCCAGTAACGATCAACCTCGTGCAATACCGAAATCTCTTGCGCCCACAGGTTCTCAGCCACCTTCACAGGCTCATGTCCCAGTTCAACATCGAACGAGTCTGCCAGAGAATGGGCTGCATCAGTGCTCATAACAAGTGTGCGATACCCCTTTTTGGCAAGCCCAAGCGCCGTTGAAGCCGACACACTGGTCTTGCCCACACCACCTTTTCCCGTGTAGAGAATAATTCTCATCTTGCCTCACTATCAAGCCATAAATAAGCGAGCATTCTGCACGCTGGAATATCTCCCCACCTCTTATCGAAGCATAACTAGGGGTTTCCAGTCATAGCAACTTTAGTATAGGAACCAGTAATCCAAATGTCAAACACTCAAATGCCTGTGTAAGTGTTGGGAGTAAGGATTCAGCGCGGCCTCTACATACACTCTTTCTTGCAGGCAAAAGAGCCTCCCCGAAGGGAAGCTCTTTTGCTCATGTCTTATCTGTTTGGCATACTGCCCGGTGCTCTTTGAGGGCACCGGGCAGTATGCCAGTATGGTTCTCAGTTGCCTGCGTTGCTTGCTTGCTGTGGCGTGTCGCAGTTAGGGAAGAATGTGTTAGCCACTATCTTCGATGCCTGCCCACGCGACAGGGTTGCGTTAGGTCGGAAGTACGGCCTGCTCTGGCTGTCGCACGGCTCACCTGCACTACCGCACGGATAACCTTCCATCGCACCCGGCCTGTTGATCAACAGTCTCTCCACATAGACGTGGAAGGTCGATCCAGGAGGCACATCGGTGAAGGTAAACGTTGCAGGATCGGGATCGTTGAAGCCCGCTGCATTCGACACGATCTTGGTTAGCTGTCCGCGGCTCGCGCTGTTGCTTGGCCTGAAGTATGGCCTATTCGCAGGCAATACGCATGGCTCGCTTGGCAACATTCCGCATGGATAGCCGCCCATTACGCCTCTGCTGGCAAGTCGTTCTACATAATCGTAGAACGTTGTGCCGGGCAGTACGTCCTCGAAGGTCTGGCCGCTGACCGGATCAGAGAAGCCGGCAGACTGCGAGACGATCTTGGAGAGCTGTCCCCTCGTAACGTTGTTGCTTGGTCGGAAGTAGGGATCGCTGTTGGCGTTGCACGGCTCACCTGTACCTCCGCACGGATAGCCGTTGATGATGTTGCGGCATGCAAGGCACTTGATGTACGGGTAGAAGGTATTGCCAGGCAGCACATCTGCGAACTCAATCGCGCAGTGTGTTGGTGTAACTGTGGGTGCATTCGTTGGAGTATTAGTCGGTATCACAGCCGTGTTGATTGGCGTTCTCGTAGGTGTGCGAGTAGATGCAACTGCCGTGTTCGTGGGCGTATTAGTTGGTGTTCTAGTCGCAGGCACAAATGTGCTCGTAGGAGTGTTGGTTGGTGTCATCATTACTGTGGTGGTTGGCGTGACTGTAATGGTTGGCGTGTGAGTAGGTGCTACCGCCGTATTGGTCGGCGTATTTGTAGGTGTGTGGGTCGGCGGTACTGCTGTATTGGTCGGCGTGTTGGTTGGCGTGTGAGTAGGCGGTACTGCTGTATTGGTCGGCGTGTTGGTTGGAGTTCGCGTTGGCGCTACCGCCGTGTTCGTGGGCGTATTGGTGGGCGTGTGAGTTGGTATCACGGCTGTATTGGTCGGTGTATTTGTAGGTGTGCGGGTAGGAGCCACGGCCGTGTTCGTGGGTGTGTTTGTCGGTGTATTGGTCGGGATCACAGCCGTATTGGTCGGTGTGTTGGTTGGAGTTCGCGTTGGCGCTACTGCCGTATTCGTGGGCGTGTTGGTTGGAGTATTAGTCGGGATCACAGCCGTGTTGGTCGGTGTGTTGGTAGGCGTATTTGTTGGTGCTACTGCTGTATTCGTTGGGGTATTGGTTGGTGTGTTGGTTGGTATCACAGCCGTATTAGTCGGTGTGTTCGTTGGAGTTCTGGTAGGTGCTACCGCCGTATTCGTGGGCGTGTTGGTGGGTGTGCGAGTAGGCACTACTGCTGTATTGGTCGGTGTATTTGTAGGTGTGCGTGTCGGCGCTACTGCCGTATTCGTCGGCGTGTTGGTTGGCGTTCTGGTTGGTATCACAGCCGTATTCGTGGGCGTATTGGTGGGTGTGCGTGTCGGCGGTACCGCTGTGTTGGTCGGTGTATTAGTCGGTGTGCTTGTGGCACAGCCAGGTCTCGTGAATGACAATTTCTTGCCACTGAGACCTGCTATTGCTGTGTTGCAGGAGTACGATGTAAACGTGCCTGCATCTTTCTGCACACCTATGGTCGCGCTGTTGCCGGTTTGTCCGGAAGCCATGGTGCCATAGATGATGTCGAACTGCCCTGTCGTTTCATACAGACGCAACTCGTAGTTGGCGTCAGAGTTGGCAGCACAGGTGGTCGGACCGTTATACGCGCATGTGCGCCACTCGATGTTGAAGATACGGTTTGGTGCCGTTCCGCTTATCGAGGTAAAGATGCCCTTACCTGCCGGTGCCGTAATCTGATCGTCCCAGTAAGGCATGATCACATTAGTGGGGATATTGGTAGAAGGCAAGCAGTCGTTGCTCCATTCAATGTTAGCGCTGGAGAACTGAGCGTTGCCGTTGGGACCAAGATCCACACTGGTAAATGATTGGCCGTACAGGTTGAAGGCAAAGGGCAGAGCGATATTGGTTGTAATATCGTCTGTGTGGTTGCCGATGTCTGTTGTGCCGGCTACGATTGTGCCCGTGCCATCAGTGTAGATATAGTTAGTAGAACAAGCTGTAGCCGTGGCTGTAGGTGTGTTTGTAGCCGTAGGAGGCGTGCCCGTTACCGTAGGTGTCGGTGTAACGCCACCGGTCACGCAGCCGGGGAACTTGAAGTTGCCTATGCGGGTCTTCCAGTTGAACTGCGTGCCGGTAGTTGCATAGTACTCCTGGGTGTACCAGAAGGTGCAGTCGTCAACAGGGTCAACCGTCAGATCGCTATAGTCGCCCCAGCGATTGCCGCTGCCGGTTGGCGAGCCTGTGCCGGCAAAAAGCGTAGCCTCGCCCTGGCTTAAAGTATTGATAGGGTCGCTCGAAAGACGCCCAGCATAGCGGATCTGCGGGTTGATAGAACTGCTGGATGCGCTGAATCCCAGGGCGATTGCGCTGGTGGCATCCGTAGCAATACTACCCATCCAGCGCCATGTGGTGTCTGGTTGGTAGGTGCTCTGCTGTACAAATGTGGGTACGCCGGACGTTGCGTTGTTTATCTCCCACCATCTAATGCCTGCAACCCCACCGGAGCTAACGGTCTTGTTGCCCACAAGGGCCTCGTGACCATCAGCAAAGCGGCGATAGGATGAGCGGAACATAGCACGGTCTCCAATGCCGTCCATTGTGCCGCCGCCCAGATTAGGTACGCAGCTGCGAGTGGAAGAACAGAGCTGAGTATAGCCCGCCGCTGCGATGGTGTTGGCAAGCGTGAATGTACTGTTAGCCGGTACAGCAAAGTCCACGTGGAACCTGTAAAGTGGCCAGTTGGTGCCTGCTGTGCCCAGGAATGGGTTTGGCGCTCCTGCTGGCGGCGGTATCGAGCCGTCCAGGTCAGCAGGAAGGAAATACTGGATCGCCGTGCTGAGCGGAGCCGCTGTCGTTATGAATGTCGCGGGCGCTCCGGCGAGCATGGCGGCACGATTAAATGCAAAAGGCTGAGGGCCAAGATAAAGGGTCCCTGCCGAGTTGAAGACGTTGTCGCTCATGTAATAGGCATCGGTCCAGACACCCAGGTGAGGGTAGTCGAAGAAATTGCTGCCCAGGTGAAAACCATAGCGATTATAGCTGCCGGTTGCATCGGATGTTGTCGATACCGCGATGCACTCGTCTGTTGGTACGCCGGCACCGGCAAACTGAGTAATAACCCAGCGGTTAGCAAGCTGATCGTAAAGTACAACAGGGTCACCGTCCCCGTTGTTCTGGCAAACCCCGCCGAAACCACTCCAGATGGTGGTGATAGCGCTGGGTCCAAGCACGGATGCCCCGGTTGTCTTGTTGAAGACCTGGTAGCCTTCGTTAACCATCTGCACATATTGCGTCGCGCCCACTTCACCATTGGTGTCAGGCGGTGCACAGTTACAGACCACGCCTGGGTACGCAATACCGTCAAAGTTGAGGATTGGCGCAGGCATGGCAAGCGGGCCAAAGGTCCGCTGTACTACCGTGTCGGCATAGTCAGGATAGATTGCTGTCGTATACGGGTTCTGGTTGGCTTCCCTTTCCTTGCCGGGCTTCAGAGGCACGCTCGGAATATCCCGCAAAGGCACAGACACGTCATTGTGGTATGAATGACCAACCACCATGGTCTCGCTACCGGCGGTCTTGCCCGAAGCTATCTGGCTGGACGCAGAGCCTGGCACTGCCCCAACCGGATTCGCCGGATATGCGGCCTTCGCCTGCAACGCCAGACCCCCAAGGGCAAATAGCGCTACGAATGCGATAACCACACGCCACAGCGTGCTTCCCCGCCTTTCGGGTTCCCTTATCATAATCTAGACTCCTTCTATTGCAATAGAACTGAGAAAGTGGGACAGCAGCGCAAACATCGTAGTGCTCAGAAGAACCTGAATATCCTGTTATGCATAGAACTGTTGAAGAATGAAGAATTAAATGCAAACAAAGCCGCAGGCTAAGCCTTCCGGCGGTGCACTCCAGGATATGAGGTGATGTCGATTATGATTATGCTGCGCTCAATATGGTAGTCTGCCACGGCTCAATATGTCCACAGCAGAGTGTAATCGTCAGGCACACAATTAGGCGGCGCGGCTAATGATCTTGCCTGGCACACAGAGTATAGTGCAAGCAAATACGTGCGTCAATAGTATTGCACACACTTGCCCCGGAAATAGAGGTCCTACGCCTGGCCCAGTTGTCAGTTGTCAGTTGTCGGTTACCATCGGCGGTCTGCCGTCCGCGGTCGGCGGTCGTCAACTGACAACCACGCTACTGTCCTGCTTCCGGCGGGGTGGTGGGGCCCATCGGCGGCGTTACATCGGGCGGCGGTAATACGGGCGTAGACGTGGACGTGATCCCCTGAGTGGCAGTTATTGCAGGCGCGGGCGTTCCGGTCATAGTAGCGGCGGGCGTAGGCGTGGGAGCGCGCCCCGGTATAATCAGTACCTGCCCCTCCGAAAGCGAGTTTGGATCGGCGATGTTGTTATACCGCACAATGTCGTCCACAGTTACACCAAACAGGTCCGCTATGCCCGACAATGTGTCGCCGGGCTTGACAGTGTAGGTCACCGGGGGAGCCGTCGGTGCGGCGAGCGGTGTAGTCGTGGGCGATGCCACCGGAGTAACAACCAGCTTGATAGGCCCATTAGTGCCCGCCACCCCACCGCAAGCCGCCAGCATAGGCAGCAAGACAAACACAAGAGCGAGGACTGCTAAGAGCCGTCCCCCTCGAACACCTTGCAAGCGGTATAAGTACGGCAAGTCTAGACTGACCTACGGCTTTCTGGTAGTGATACCCGTGTTTGGCATTGCAGGGATCGTGGGGTCGTTACTTGCACCCGGTGCACCTTCACCCGACGCTGGAGGCGCACTAGGGGCCGCTGGCTGTGATGCATCCGGCAAGTAGAGAAGATCGTCCGGATGAATCATATCATCCTCGATCCCATTCTTCGAGCGAAGCGTATCAAGATCAACCCCGAACTTACGGGAAATCGACCAGAGGCTGTCGCCCCCCTGTACAATATAGAAAGGCGATGATACCTCACCTGTAATCGAGCCGCCCTGTCCCTGCGTCGGAGGTGGCGGCGCCGATGTCGGCTGAACCTGCGGCTGAGGTTGCGGCTGGCTAACAGGCGGCGGAGGCTCACTTGCGGGTGTTGGCACCCCGCCCCCACCCCTGCCATCAGGTACTGCCGCACCATCAGCTGTAATGCTCGCCATGTTCGGCGCGGGCGCAGGTTGGTTCCCTCCGGCCGTCATAGCAGATACTTCCGGCTTGTTGCCTTGCACCTCAGCAGCACCAAACTTCGCCGCAAGCCCACTCAAGCCCATCGTGGAAACCATCACGAGGAGCACAAAGGCCGCAATATATATGAAGCACCCTTTGGCGCAATTGTTCCCAAGCATTTGGCGCATGACGCTTATAATTACCCGCTTCCCCTGCCACAGAGGCCATCAAACACACGCCCATTGCGCGCGTTCGCCTCTATTTTAGAGCAATCAGGATGCCCCGAGTCGAGTTTTGCCCCCTCACTTTTCCACATCCACGCCTATTTGCAACAAATCCGCCCTGCCCAACACAACAAACAGCGTATAATTTACCATAAGGACCGCCGTCAGCGAGGGGCCGGAACCGCGTTGTCAGGTGTCAGTTGCCAGCTATGGCGGTCTGCCGTCGGCGGTCTGCGGTCGTAACTGGCACCCGACACCCGACACCTGACCCCTCACGCAACACGAACAATGACCAAACAATACGCTATAGTCGCACTGGAACCATCATATGGAAAACAATCGCTAGGCGCGCCGGAAGGCACAGACGCGAGCGGCCAGGCCGACCCTGCCCTCGGCCTGCTGCTTCATTATCACCTGCCTCAATACCTAGCCGGACATGTCACGCCCGGCCACCTTGTAATAGTTCCTCTGCGCGGCACTCCCACATATGGCGTGGTGGTCGAGCTTACGGATAGCTCGCCCGTCGAGAACACAAAGCCCATAACGCGCGCTGTTGACGCCCGCCCCATCCTGCCGCCCGCCATGCTCGATCTGGCACGCTGGATCGCCACCCACTACCGCTGCACGCTCTGGCAGGCTATCGCGCCCATGCTTCCTCCCGGCGTAGCTCGCCGCGCCGTTACCACCATTAGCCTGTCCGCCTCCTCCAACGAACCCGAAGCTGACGCCGAAGATGAAAGCCCAGCGCAACCCTTAATAGCAGCCCTCGGACGCAAGCAAAAGCAGGTTGTGTCGCTCTTACAGGAAGCGCCGCGCAACGGCATGAGCATGGCGCGCCTCAAGCGCAACTATAAAGGAGCACAATCGGGCCTTGAAAGCGCCCTGCGCGGCCTCGAACGCGACGGGCTCGTAACGCGCAAGATAGAGCTTCCCTCGCCCCGCTCCCGCCCCCAGCAAGAGCGCATCATCCGCCTTGCCGTCGCCACCGAGCGCGCATACGAGGCCCTTAGTGATACATCACACCGTGCTCCGCTCCAGGCAGCAACCATCGACTGGCTCCTCAAGCGCTCCCAGAATACCGCTGCTCACAACCGCAAGCCCGCGCACGACATTGACGATGAGCCTCACACCGAAGAAGGCTGGCAGCGCCTCAGCGACCTCTACCTGCACACAGGCGCAACATCGTCCACGGTGACCGCCCTCGAGCGCAAAGGGCTTGTCGAGCTTGGCGACCGCCCTGTCCACCGCAAGCCTGTCCCTAACATTATCTCCACGCCCAACGATGAGCCGCCAAACCTCACCTCTGCCCAGTCAACCGCGTGGCGCGAAATAACGGTGGCCCTGCGTGCCATGCAAGCCAACAGCGCGGCAGCAAAGGTCAAAGAACGCGACGAGGACACCCCGCTATCCTCCCTCGGTATCCACCCCATGCCGTCCAGCAGCGCCACATTCTTGCTGCACGGCGTAACGGGCAGCGGCAAAACGGAGATATACCTGCGCGCTATCGGCATGGCTTTGCGCCTCAACAGGCAGGCGCTCGTGCTTGTACCCGAAATCTCGCTCACCCCGCAGGCGGTCCACCGCTTCGCATCACGCTTCCCCGGCCGCGTCGCCCTCATCCACAGCCAGCTTTCGCCCGGCCAGCAGTTCGACGAATGGCGGCGCATCCGCGAAGGCCACGCCGATATAGTAGTTGGCTCTCGTTCTGCCGTCTTCGCCCCCCTGCCTCGACTCGGCCTCATCGTTGTTGACGAAGAGCACGAATGGGCCTACAAGCAGCAAGACCACACGCCGCGCTACCATGCACGCGATGTCGCTCTCAGGCGGGCAGCGCTCACAAACTCGGTCACCATCCTCGGCAGCGCCACGCCCGACCTCGCCACCTATCACGGCGCCCAGCAGGGCGAATACACTCTCCTTTCGCTGCCCACTCGCGTTGGCAGGCGCAAAGCCCGCGACGGCACCGAGCTAATCACCGAGCTACCCATGCCCCCGGTGCAGGTAGTTGATATGCGCGCCGAATTGCGCGGCGGCAACAACTCCCTCTTCAGCAAGCCGCTGCAATCCGCCCTCGACAGCACGCTCACGCGGGGCGAGCAAGCCATCCTCTATCTCAATAGAAGAGGCAGCAGCAGCTTCTTGCTCTGCCGTGAGTGCGGCCACGTGCCCATGTGCCCGCGCTGCGACGTCCCCCTCGTCTACCATGCCGACATTCACGGTATGCTCTGCCACCGCTGCAATGCATACTCCCTCACCCCAGCTGCCTGCCCCAAGTGTGGTAGCCCGAGCATCAAGGGCTTCGGCACAGGCACTCAGAAGGTGGTCGATGAAGTGGCTGCCCTCTTCCCGAAGGCGCGCGTGCTCCGCTGGGACCGCGATACAGCTGCACGCCAGGGCGGTCACGCCGACATGATGGAGATGTTCACAAAAGGCGAAGCTGACGTGCTCGTGGGCACGCAAATGATCGCCAAGGGCCTGGATATAGCTCGCGTCACCCTCGTTGGCGTTATCAGCGCCGACACCGGCCTCTTCCTGCCCGATTTCCGCGCCCCTGAGCGCAGCCTCCAGCTTCTTATGCAGGTTGCCGGGCGAGCAGGCAGGCGCACCGAAAGCTCACACAGCCGTGTAATCGTGCAGAGCTTCAACCCCGACCACTACGCAATCCAGTCCGCCGCCGCCCACGACTATACAGGCTTCTATAACGGGGAGATACGCTTCCGTGCCGAACACGGCTACCCACCCTATGGCCGGATCGCCCGCCTGGTCTATACCGCCGCCAGCAACGAGCGCAGCGAGCAAGCATCAGGCGTAGTCGCACGCTATCTGCGCCATAAAGCAGAAACGCTGCAAACCGACCAGACAATCGACGTGCTCGGCCCAGCCCCATGCTTCGTCCACAAGATAAGGAACCGCTACCGCTGGCAAATCCTCCTGCGCGGCGACGACCTTTCCCCCCTCCTCGACGGCTTCACCCCCGGCCAGGGCTGGTCACTGGACGTCGACCCAATGAGTCTGCTATAAAATATCGAGTACCGAGTACCGAGTACCGAGTACCGAGTACCGAGTACCGAGTACCGAGT
>JBDTQH010000078.1:0-19181 GCA_039932335.1 Chloroflexota bacterium | reverse complement strand
GCAACTATTGTGACATTTATGGCATCACCTGATCACTTGAAGTGACGCAGAACCAGAACAGCGGGGGAGCCCGCCACCCCGTCAGATTGCCGGGCTTTCCATATCTCCCGCCCCGTCGCGGCATCGAGCGCATAGACATATGTTTCGGTATGTCCAATATTGCTGCCATGCGCCGTTCCAAAATAGACCATGCCGTCAGCTACCGCCGGGGCATACTCAACGCTCGCCTCTACCGGTTTGCGCCATTTGACCAGGCCTGTCTGGGCGTCCAGGGCGAAGAATTCGTTCCGCTGATTCCCGACGTAAACTATATCGCCGACAATCACGGGGTTCGAGAACCAGGAGCTGGACCAGAAAGGGTTCCCTACAGGTAAAGCGGGCAGGGAAAAGCTCCATATCTCGGTCCCTCTTTCAGAGTCGAGCGCGTGCAGCGCTCCATCCCCGCCTGAGAAATAGACCACCCCACCGGCAACCGACGGAGAGTTCACGCTTGCACCAGCTGTTCTGAACTTCCACTTCTCGGTGCCGGTTCGGGCATCGAGGGCGAATAGATAGTCGTCAGCGCTCCCGATATAAACAGTGCCGGCGGCAACTGCTGGAGTGGAACCTATTCTGCCATTGATGCCACCGTTGCCAAAGCCCGACGGTCCCGTCCCTAACTTACGCTTCCACACGACCTCGTGGAACTGCAAAGGAGCGCCGGTTTCGTAAACACCTGTGCCGTGTACGTTCGCACGGTCCATGGCGCCGTTCGAATTCGGGAGAGGTTCAATCACGGGAAGGGGTGGCTGGGGCGTACCCAATAATATGGGTGATACAGACTCTGGCAGCGTAGATTCGTTCGAAGGGGTCCCTGCGCCCTGGCAGCCGGATAAGAGCGGGAGGCCAGGAGCAAGAGCAAAACTAAGCAACAGGAAGCGCAAGACCCGCTTGACGGCGCGAGACGCGCCGCTCGTATCCCCCGGGGCGGCACCCCGGGAGACTATCGAGGGCGAAGTGTCGGTGGTTGAATGCATGGCTATGTTGGCCTTCTTACAAACCAAGTCTCTGCTCCCACAGGTGCCTGTTACGTGCGCTACGTAGAAGATGAAGATACTGCATCAATAGGGTCGAAGGGTAACAAGAGCACTCATGATGAAGCCCGGGCTGCCTCAACCTCGTCTGTGCTGAGGCTATAAGCTCAGGTGCATGGGGAGCACTCAACAATACCCAAAGTAGCCACGACTGGCCTTTGCTGCTCAAGTAAACAGCGACCGCGTATATCTTACCAATCTCTTGCACCACGGCGCAACTCCAGCCGCCGGTTGCAGCCTGACTGCTTGCTGTGTCAACTAGAATGGGGTAATCCCATGCGGACGGTACATAGAAAGGCGTGAATACACTACCGCCCGTGCCGAAGGTGGGGTCTAACTCGCCGTCTGCCAGAGGTGTGCTATACACTCCGGAGGCGGCTCCCGCCCCGGCCCCTGTTACCGAGATCCCGAGTAGAGTGGTCAGAAAAAAGAGTAGCGCAGCAATGACGAAGAGAGAAGCGAGTATAGGACGTTTGTTCACCGACAGTCCTTTAGATTACCCATATTTGGTTGGTACGTGCCACAAGCACACGCAATAAAAGGCTCGACCAGCTTATTGATTACGAAAGCGGTCGAGCGAGTTTTCGCACGCGATGTCGAGTATACCATGATACTAGGTCAGATAACAACAGATTTTGACGCATAATCCAGAGCAAACACATCAAAATTGGTTGATGGCCAAGGAGGACTTTATATTAGTCGTGGTTCCACCCTAAGTTGAGCCGCTTTTGATACCCACCTTGCCACTCTTTTCCGTTTTGAGCAGATGAAAAACTATGTGTCGCGGGTTAGCAAAGTTGTAGGCTGAGTAGTCCGAGCGGGTGCTGCTGTGATGCTGGTGCTTGCGGAATGCCAAGTCCTCTATCGCCCTTCTGATAGCTACTCGGCACGAACTGCAACTTTACGTGTGTGACGATCATTACTCGGACCATCTAGCGGCGGCAGACCCTGCCCGCTACCCGCGCCTTGCCAAAGCGCGTACCGCCGCGTGGGACGAAGTTTGGTCACGGCCTGTAGACGTGGCCAAAAGTGACGAGCTCGAGTTATACCGTGAAGAGTTCGGCATGGTCCGTGAAGATATATACTCAATGCCTACCGACCGTCCTATACTCGCCGAAGGAGCGGCCCTGCTGCCTGAGTGTGTCACTCCGCTCGTCTGTGACCTGCATAAGGCCGTCTGGATAGTGCCTACTAAAGCTTTTCAGTTGTACCATTACTCTCGCCGGGAATGGATACACAATATGCTCGCCCAGTGTGAGAGTTCGTATGCTGCCTTCGCCACCTGGATGGGGCGCGATGCCCAATTTGCTGAAACGGTCGCACTAGACACCCGTAACCGAGGATGCCGAGTGATAACCGGTGACGGCTGCCGTGCCGTAAAGGCCCTGGCAGCCGAGGTTGAGGCCCCTAAAGCGTGATGCCTTAGAAACCTGCCTGAAAGTCACGTCCGGCAGATAAACCGGCGCTGCTAAGAGGCTAGATTATGTCCCGAAGCGATATACTATGAGCAGCAAGGTAGAGCTCTTGCTTGGACCGCCCTCGAAAGGCGAAAATACCAGGCACGAGTGCCGCCTTATGCGTTCTGCTAACCTCAGTCGCTGAGGCAGGTAGCACATAGCTAATAAAGCAGCGCCAAAAACTACGCTATATTCAGCGTAGAAAAAACGGTCATAATCGGCAAGGATGTGCAAAAGGGGATTGCTTTACTGGTACCGAGGTGCTAGGATGCTTAGAAGGCACCGTGCTGCGGGTGCAAGTGCTGGTGCTTGTAAGCTAAGGACATAATGCCAACCATAGAGCAGGTCGAGCCCGTGGCTTACTTACCGAGAGAAACAACAGAGCAGAGGTGGGGACTATGGACGCGGAGAGAATCAATATAGCAATGGACGATATCGTCGAGTATGGAACATTTCGCCGTAACCCTGGGCCTCTGATAAAACGTGCCACAACAAACGGGCGACCCCTGTTAGTCATTAAAGGCCGCCAGCGTGTGGTGATGCTTGAGGCGGCCGAATATGAGCGGCTGGTGCAGCGCGCCGTCAGAAACGATCTGCACTTGACACCGTCGGATGCCCGCACAGGGACCGAAGGCTAGCAGCCGGAATAGGGGGAGGGTCGTATCGACCGTACCTGTTATTTGCAGGTCCGAAACGCCGGTTCCTTGGCTTACCGCTTTGGCAAAGGCGGCGAGCCTCATCACTGGGCGGGTAGAGGGTGGCTCCTTTATCGGCAAGAAAGCGGCGAGCGTACGGACGGTGCGCATGATACGGGTATAACCATGATACGAGTATAACGATGGATAAATCGGAGGAGCCTACGTAACGAGTTAAGCGTACGCAAAGTCACACCATCACATACACATACCGAGCAGGACAAACAAAAAACCTGACTGTGGCAACAATCAGGTTTCGAGTTTCTCAATTGCTCGTCGAACCTCTTGGCTGAGAGATCCGTTCGCTATTTTTGCTTGGCAGGCATATTGTAGCACGGCCCTCACGAACTTGTCAAGAGGTGGAGGGCTTTTTAATGCCTCAAAATAGGCACAATTCAGCCGGACAACATCAGCCAGTCAGGCCTCGAACCGAGGACGGGAGGGCGGCACAGGGCCGTGAGGAAGCGCAGGGCCAATCTCTCCGAAACGCTGCAGGGTCGAGTTTTGCGGCCCGCTTCGGGCGTACCATTCTCAAGCACGGCGTGGCGGCAATACCCTCAGCCCTCTACCACTTCCAGGGTAGACTTGGCCTGACGGCCCAGCAGGTCTGGTTCGTCTCGTACATACTCTCGCACAAGTGGGATGAAGACCTTCCTTATCCGAGTATCGCTCAAATGGCGCGTTGCACAGGCGTAAGTGATCGCATGCTCCGGTACCGGTGCAACGAACTCCATCACCTCAGTTACCTGCAGATATACCCACGATACCATGAGAATGGCGGCCAGGGTACCAACTATTTTGACTTCAGCCGTCTCTTTGCGCGGCTCGAGGAGATCATCAGCCAGGAGGCGCCCCGGCCCAATCCCATACAACAGGGGGAGAATGGCGCGCTACCTCTGCAGGTTGTGCAAGCCGGGCAAGCTGACTCCAGTTTCCTCGCTCGATACGGCCGGGTGATTCTCGGTTACGGTATAGCATCCGTGCCAAGGGCTCTGTTCACCCACCAGAAGACGCTCGACCTCACGCCGCAACAGGTCTGGTTTACCTGCTATATTCTCTCATTCCAGTGGGACATTGCTTTACCCTACCCGAGTATCAACAGGATGGCCGAGCGAACGGGCTACAGCAAGCAACAGCTTCATACTCTCAAGGGCGAGCTGGTTGCTAAGGGGTATCTCTATGTGGAGCGGCGGCTTGCGGAGGGAGGCGGGAACGATACTAACCTCTACGATTTTAGCCCCCTGCTTGATGCGATCCGCTCTCAACTGGAACCAGGCGCTGCAGCACCCGAAGAGATGCAGGAGAGTAACCCCGAAGAGCAAGCTACCGGTTCAGGGATCGAGGGACAAACGGAAGGGGAGGAGACATTAGAGGAGAACAAAGCAGTATCGGTGCGGCGCAGGCATAGGCCGAGCCAGCCGAAATACGCGAGAGGGGCACGCGACAACAGCCAGGGTGACGGGTATAGGGGCGATCAGATACTTGACGATATGCGTGATGTGGGGGCTGCAACGGAGTTGACCAGGGGGGCTGCATCAGGGTTTACTACCCCCTCTGCAACGGGGTTGTCTACCCGGGCTGCAAATGGGTTGACCAGCGGGGTTGCAACACAGTTGTCCGGGCAGGGCAAGCAGGCTGCAGGGCGTCCCTTGAACCAGGGTTTACCAGAGGGGAGGAAACAGAGTTTACCCGAAGTAGAGGCACTTAATAAAGAGACATTCAATAGAGATGATTCGAATCATCAACCGCAAAAAAACAAATCAGATAACGGGGGAAAGGGGCAGTTGCCGGCGCAACAACATGCCCAACCGTCACGGCCTTATTCCCCTTATATTTCCAGTGTAGTTGCAGATTTCTCGGATGACCTGGGAGACACAGAGCATATAGTTTCTAATGTATCCAGGACGCTGAGGCTGTGGGCAGAATCGGGTCTCGATGAGAAAGCGTTTGTGGATCTGATGTATACGGCAAAGAAGCGTACGAGAGCAGGCCAGGGGATGCATGGCTCCGCTGGGTTGAGCAACAAGATGGCCTATTATTTCACCGTGCTGCGTCAGCTTGTAGATGGTCTGAGCCGGTAGCCCCTGTATGGCACATGGGTCGTAGGCAAGCACGCGTGTGGTGTTATATCTGCTTGCGTTGAGCTAATCAATCGTGCTCTAAATGTCGCTCGGCTATTTCCAATAAATCGAAATTATAGCCATCGTGCACCGCGAGCTTCGCCTGACTCCTTTATTCTTCCGATTTATCGACTAGCGTAGTGTCAAAGTTAGTCTGGTTGAAGAGCCGGCGCTCATACGCTTTGCTATCTATCTGATGGCTCCTTACTCGATACGACCAGCCATATTCGTCAGCCATTTTCAGGTAGTATTCTTGCTCCTGTGGGTTTTGGAGACCAATATCTCTATATGGTGGGTTCAACTCAAACTGCAGGCAGTGCCTGCAGTTTGAGCTGGTCTTTATAGGTGAGGTAGAAGTTCCGCATATAGCGCAGCTTCCGGGTGGAGGATCCTCGTATCTCTGGAAACTCAAACTGTAGATCGTGCGCTATTGGCGTGACGACTCTCGCCCCAGCCCAGATCCTCTTGCCCACTTCTTTAGGGAAGTCCGGGTACCCAAAGGTCCCGATAAAATAAGGACTTCCATTGATAGTGAACCGTTGATATAATACTAATCGAATCTACTATAAGTGGATGCATCCTGCTATGCACGCGCATGGCACCGTCCAGGCACCTCAACCAGGTAACGGATGCGAACAGCTATGTGGGAGGTTTGGCGTCGCATATTCTCGCTCTGTCCGGAATAGTAATGCAGCTAATCTATTGAGCCGGCAGGTCAGTAACACCATTTACACGTCCCCGCCCGCGAACGGGCACTCTTCGAAGATTTAAGGGAAAGTCCCTTCCGCTCCACCCATGTGAGGCAATCAATGAAAAACATCCTATTAGTTATCGCTACCTTAGTTTTACTGGCTTTGCAAACGTCCAGTGGACAGCCCACGCACGCAACTGCTTTAGGCGAAGTTAGAGCAGACAGTCAGGTTAGCGTGCAGCGTAGTGATCGCCCTACTGCGCAAGAACCAGAGTTTAAGCCGGCGGCACCCATAGGGTTCGCACTGGACGATGGCTACGCTGAAACGTCGTACGGCTTCGGAAACGATACCTACAATTACTCGGCGGCAGCTATATGGCTGAATCGTTTTAGTATCCCGGGCCCTGTACCTTATCCGTTGACGCTAACAGGTATGCAGATCCTCTTCCCAGGGTTCAACTCGGGTAACTTTGTCGGGGATACTATTCAGCTGGTGATTTACCTGGACGTCGATGGGGACGGTAATCCAGCAAACGCATCACTCATCTATCAAGCGGTGCGTACAATTTCAGTGGCTGATTGGAATACCTTCCAGTATTTTCCGATAAGTGCCGTTGTAAATACGCGCGGCGATTTGTATGTCGGCTGGGAGGACAAATGGGCAGAGAGCGGGCCGTCTCCGCTCGAATATGTAGCAGCAACCGACGAAACGCACTCCCAACACAGGTCTTGGCTAATCGCGAATACGGTTTGTTGTTCTCCCAATATCTATAATTTGGGTGCCAACGACTACAGGTATGTGCTTGACGATCTAGGACCTGGTGGCAATTTAATGGTGCGGCTATTGGCCGACAGTTACACGCCGGCAACCCCGACCTCTACTCCCACCAACCTGCCAGTATCAACGCCTACAACTCCGCCAACGCTCACCCCAACAAACACCGCCACTCCCGTGCCGCCGCGCTGTCCTGGTGAGCGCTTCACAGACGTCTGCCCTGGCGATTACTTTTATGAGCCTGTGCTATCGCTCAATGATGCCGGAATAGTGTCGGGCTACAACACGGCCCCGCCCTGTATAACGGGTGCCCATATACCCTGCTACCTTCCCTACAATAATGTGACCCGCGGCCAGAGTGCCAAAATCGTTGCTCTTTCAGCAGGTTTTACAGAGCCCGTCAGCGGACAACTGTTCGAGGATATACCACCAGGCAGCACCTTCTACGAGTACGTGCAGCGGTTAGCCAACCGCAGCATCGTCAGTGGATACCCGTGTGGTGGACCCAGCGAACCCTGCGGCCCGGCCAATCTGCCCTACTTCAGACAGAATAGTTCGGTAACGCGCGGGCAACTGTCAAAGATGATCTCACAGGCGTTCGGTTACAGTGAAGTGGCAAGTGGACAAACGTTTGAGGATGTAGCTGTTGGCTCAACATTCTACCCATATATTCAGCGCATGGCGGACAGGGGCATCATCAACGGATATCCATGCGGTAGTGCAGGCGAACCTTGTATAGCACCAGGTAACCGTCCGTACTTCCGGCCTGGCAATCCTGTGACACGAGGCCAGACGGCGAAGATGCTTTACATTGCCCGCTCGCTGGTCCAGCCCACGCCCACGCTCACGCCCACTATGACAGCCACGCTCACCGCCACAACTGTACCAACTGCCAGTAGCACCTACACGACTACGCCAGCCCCTACCGAAACCGCATTGTCGACTGTGACGCCTACGACCAGCCCTACCGAGACAAGTACCCAGACTACGGTGCCAACCGCAACAGAGACTGCAGCAGCTACATCCACACAGCTTCCAACCGCCACGGCGACCAGCACCCCCGGCCTGCGTCGGTAGTAGATCATAGGCAGCCCTCTCACTATTTTGTGTACGCCACACCCTCTGGATAAGAAGGTGTGGCGTACACGAATTGAACACAAGTGGTAGAACATGCTTTTCCAAGCAAAGAAGCGTAAACATGACCCCTTACATCAACGCTGTTTGGGCAGCAGGCCATGATATTTCGCTGATTGCTATGCACTGCAACGGCAGCAGTTGGAGCACACCTGCAAGGCTAGATGTGGAAGGGTGGGACAACCGGCTGAGCGCCATGGCCGCAGTGCCAGGATCAAGCGGCGGAGTTATGTGGGCTTTGGCTGTAGGATCGAGCAGTGCCGATGATGTGCGTAAGCCGCTTATACTCCGATATACCGGGTGCGCCACACCAGGCACACCGTGAGGCAGCCGCCTCCACCACCATGACTATTCACGACCCGGCCCGGATATCTCAGGCTGCGGCACAACAGGTTACGGCGGGGTTGTTTGTTCCTCACTCGTGGCTAATAAGGGCCATGCAACAGTAACAGAAGGAGCGCGGCAGTGGAAACGTATATGCCTAAAGCCGGAGTCATGACAATTGTGGTCGTGTTGACATCTCTCTGCGTGCCGGCCTCAGCTTGGGCCTCGCGTCCGGTATCTACGCCGCCCCTCTCGACTTCACTCTCCACCTCACTCTCACTCTTTGCCGGCCCCCTGCAGGAAAGAACAATCACACTCGATAATGTTACGATCAATGTGCGCACGCCGTTCTTGCCAGGTCCGGAATTTACCGCAGCGGAGCCGGGCAATCTCATTCAGAGCGCTTCATCTTTCGCACCAAGGCCATACAGCGAGCTTTCAATAATCGCCGTACCTTTCGGCACTAGGCCCCCGGCAGAATCAGCGTCAACGAACCCCCTCCCATCTGCCCAAAAAGGCCGGGCGCCGATCTATAGAGCCAGGCTGAGGGAGTATGCAGCGCCCTACTCCCGGGCTCGGGCTACAAGGGCAGGCCCTACGGCCACCCTCTTTGGGCAAAGCACGCCTTCTGACGCCGCATTGCTCGAATTGCCGCTCAATTACGTGGACGGCGTTTTGCGGCCGGCTCTATCTGTCGAGTGGGTAGTAGAGGCAGGGCCGCGCCTCTGGATAGTGCAGGTGGTCCGCGAACTCCCTATGGGCACCGTAGATCTGAGTGGTGAAGGGACATTCTTCCAGGCGCTCGAAGAATTGTCGTTAGCGAGCGACACACTTGATAACAAAACTACGGTAATATTGGAGCCGCGTGCTGCCCCTACCCCCGCTACCCCCGCTACCCCCACTATCTCCGCTGGTCCGAATCTGCCCTCTACGGGTAGCGGGGCTGGGGAGGGCTTGGTGCCTCTTATCTTTGCGGGGCTTGGCGGGCTGCTCATGACTGGCGGCCTCGCGGCGAAGCGCAGGGCCGTCATGCAGTAACTCGACACGCCAGGGCAAACAAAGCAAATCAAGAAGGGTGGCGAAGGCTGTTCTTCGCCGCCTTTTGTTATTTCTCTGGGGATGCCATGTGTCAGGGGCCAGGTGTGGCGGGCGGGTCAAGCGTTCCGGCCATCGCTTCGTTTCTGGTCCTTACCGAAAAAACGTGGAAAGCAGTGCTGTAGCTTGCCTATTACGTGCTACCATGTAAAGCGACCTCAACGATCTCAATCATGCCGCATCAAGGCGTGACACAGTTCAGGAAGAAGGTGTTGGCCACGATTTTGGATGTCTGTCCCCTGGTGGCGTTGTTGTTGGGACGGAAGTAAGGCAGGTTGCCATTGCCGCACTGCTCGCCAGGTCCACCGCAGGGGTAGCCCGAGATTATGGATCGGGAGGCAAGGCGCTGAATGAAGTCGTAGAATGTTGAGCCTGGTGCTACGTCCTCGAAGAGTTGCACCCCTGCAGGGTCCGAGAAGCCGCCAGCGTTGGACACGATCTTCGATATCTGTCCCCTGGTGGCGTTGTTGTTGGGGCGGAAGTAGGGCAGATTTGCTGGTCCAACACACGGCTCGCCCACGCTGCCGCAAGGGTAGCCGTTGATGTAGGCGCGAGATGCCAACCTCTGCACAAAGTCGTAGAATGTTGAGCCTGGTGCTACGTCCTCGAATAACGGTATGCCGGAAGGCTCATGGAAGCCCGCAGCGTTTGATACGATCTTGGCTAACTGGCCTCTGGTTACGTTGTTGTTGGGGCGGAATGTACCGTCAGGGTATCCCGAGACGATACCACGGCATGCAAGGCAGCGGACAAACGGGTAGAATGTCGAGCCTTCCGGCACATCCACGAAGGTGATTGCGCAGACAGTAGCTGTGGTCATGGGCGTGATCACAGCCGTGGGGGTACTTACTGATGTGCCGGTGGCCTGCAAGGTTGCCTGTGGCGTTGCCGTCGAACTGCTGACGGTTCGGGTTGGCGTTGAAGTAACTGTTGCTGTTGCTGTGTTTGGTGTGGGTACTGTGTTGGTAGCTGTTGTAGCAGGCGTGTTGGTTGAGAGAGTGGTGGGTGTGGCAGTAGAACCGCCAACACTACAAATGTTTAGCAGCATCGACACGTTACTAGAGTTGTAGTTGGCTGTCACAAGATCGCTGCTGCCGTCCAGATTGAAGTCACCCACACCTATTGAGAGAGGATTAGTTTCCGCAGTAAGATTAGTAGCCGTGCCAAACCCTCCGCTACCGTCGCCCAGCAATACTGATACGTTGCTGGCCCCGTAATTGGCCGTTGCAAGATCGAGCTTACCGTCGCGATTGAAGTCGCCCGTTGCTACGGACCGGGGGTAACTCCCCACCGGGAAATTGGCGGCAGTACCGAAACCTCCGCTACCATCTCCCAGCAACACCGATACGTCGTTAGAGTTCTGGTTAGCAACAGCGAAGTCAGCCTTGCCGTCGCGATTGAAGTCGCCTACCTCTAGTGAGAAAGGGGCGGTTCCTACCGGGAAGTTGGAGGCAGCGCCAAAGCCCCCTGAGCCGTCGCCCAACAACACCGACACATTATTGCTGTTAGAATAGGTGTTAGCCGTTGCAAGATCGAGCTTACCGTCGCGATTGAAGTCGCCTGCTGCTACAGAGTTGGGACCGTTATCTACCACAAAGTAAGCCGCCGTGCTAAAGCCGCCTGAGCCGTCACCCAGCAGCACCGACACGTTGTTGGATCCGTGGTTGGCTGTCGCAAGATCAGAATTACCATCCAGGTCGAAATCACCAGCGGTCACAGAATAAGGATCAGTCCCCACCGGGAAATTGGCGGCAGTACCGAAACCTCCGCTACCATCTCCCAACAACACCGACACATTGCTGGATAGAGCATTAGCTACAGCGACATCGGGCTTGCCATCGCGGCTAAAATCTCCCACCGCTACTGAGTAGGGACCTGTTCCCACCGGGAAATTAGCGCCTGCGCCGAAGCCTCCTGTACCTTTGCCAAGTAGCATCGAAATGTCGTTGGATCCATAATTAGCTGTCGCGAGATCGAGCTTGCCGTCCCTGTTAAGATCACCAACCACTACTGAGTATGGATTTGATCCCACTACAAAGCCAGTGGCAGTATCGAAGGTGGGCGAGGGGCACGATACACTGCACAGGTTCAACAGCACCGATACGTTGTAAGATCCGGTGTTGCTAACAACTAGATCAGGGCTACTATCCCTATTGAAGTCACCCACTGCTATCGAGATGGGATCTGACCCCACTGCTAAGTTAGTGGCAGTGCCGAAGCCTCCTGAGCCGTCGCCCAACAACACCGCTGCGGCGTCCAGGCCCGCGTTGCTAACCGCCAGATCAGGATTGCCATCGCGGTTGAAGTCGGCTACGGCTACTGAATTAGCAAACCTCCCTGCTGCGAAGCTCGTAGCCGGACCAAACTCACCACTACCGTTGCCCATCAGCACCGTTATGTCATGGGAACCCGCATTGGCCGTCACCAGATCGGGATTGCCGTCGCGGTTGAAGTCGCCTACGGCTACTGTACGAGGGGCGGTTCCAACCGGTAAGTTAGAGGTTGTGCCGAAGCTCCCTGAGCCGTCGCCCAATAACACTGATACATTGCTAGAAGCGACATTGGCCGTCACCAGATCGGGATTGCCGTCGCGGTCGAAGTCGCCTACTGCTATTGAGATGGGAGCTGTCCCAACCGGGAAGTTAGAGGCAGTGCCGAAGCCTCCCGTTCCATTTCCGAGTAGCACAGATACAGTGTTGATACTATTGTCAGGCATTACGAGATCGGGATTGCCGTCGTGGTTGAAGTCGCCCATTGCTATTGAGGCGGGAGATGTTCCGGTCGGGAAGTTAGAGAGAGCGCCGAAGCCTCCTGTACCGTCGCCCAACAGAACAGACACATTCCGGGACGTATAGTTGGCCGCTACGAGATCGGGATTGCCGTCGTGGTTGAAGTCGCCCGCAACTACGGAGAACGGCGTTAGCCCAACACCGAAGTGAGCAGCTGCACCAAATCCTCCATTGCCGTCACCCAGGAACACCGAAAGTCTACTGGATTGGCCATCGGCCGTTGCCAGATCCGGGTTACCGTCACGGTTGAAGTCGGCCACCAGAACCTGGTTGGGGTTTGTACCGACCTCGAAGTTAGTGGCGGGGCTAAAGCTGGGCACCGTGCAGAAAGTGGGCACGACGCTATGCCGTGCGCCAGCGCCCAACGAGATCCCCGGAGCAGCGCTACTCGATCCTACGCAGCCTAGCATGGCCGTTCCCAACAAGAACACGAGTAGACTTGCTGCAGAGAGGAAAGACGTGCCGTCAGGGTCGTGTCTGGCAGGTCTGGTGGCAAGAATAGTAAGCGAGTACATAGTAGGCTTTACCTTGTGCTGTACTGAGTAGAAGGCCGGGCGGTTATCGTAATGTAGACTGGCAGTCGGGATAAAAGCTGTTAGCCACGATCTTCGAGGTCTGCCCCCGGGTCGCGTTATTATTCGGGCGGAAGTAAGGCAGGCTATACAGACCGCATGGCTCGCCCCAACCTGCGCACGGATAGCCGTTGATTATATTACGGGAGGCAAGACGCTGTATGAAGTCGTAGAAGGTCGAGCCTGGTGCTACGTCCTCGAATAGCTGCACGCCTGCCGGTTCAGTGTAACCGGCGGCGTTCGATACAATCTTCGAGATCTGGGCGCGAGTTGCGCTGTTGTTCGGACGGAAGTAGGGCAGGCTTCCCCCACCACACGGCTCGCCCACCCCGCCGCATGGATATCCGTTGATGTAGGCGCGAGATGCCAACCTCTGCACAAAGTCGTAGAATGTTGAGCCTGGTGCTACGTCCTCGAATAACGGTATGCCGGAAGGCTCATGGAAGCCCGCAGCGTTTGATACGATCTTGGCTAACTGGCCTCTGGTTACGTTGTTGTTGGGGCGGAATGTACCGTCAGGGTATCCCGAGACGATACCACGGCATGCAAGGCAGCGGACAAACGGGTAGAATGTCGAGCCTTCCGGCACATCGGTAAATACCAGCATACACTCGGTAGCAGTAGCCGATGATATTGTGCTGGCCGTCATAGTAGCCGTTACCGTGGGCGTTTCTGTTGATGTCACCCTGGGCGTAGTTGATGGGGCTGTTGTGGCCATGCTTGTGGCTGTAGCCACGGGCACGGTTGGTGTGGTACTTGGTGTAGGCGGGCAAGGATTGTACCGTTCGACGAGGGTGTGGCCTGCGGCGTTATCGATATAACCTACAGCCCAAACGTCGACTGCGGAGACCGCGCTTACTCCAGCAAGGTTGTTGCCGGTTGTGCCGGGGTTGGGGCTAGACACCACACTCCATGTGTTTCCGTCCCAGTGCTCTATGAGCGTTTTGTCAACATTACTGTCGGAGAAGAGGCCCACAGCCCACACATCATTCGCGGAGATCGCACTTACCCCAGTAAGGCTATTACTGACTGTGCCGGGGTCGGGGCTAAGCACCACACTCCATGTGTTTCCGTCCCAGTGCTCTATGAGCGTTTGCCGTATCGAGCCCGTCGGTTGGTAATGACCGACAGCCCATACGTCGTTCGCGGAGACCCAGCTTACTGCATTGAGCAAGTTGCCGTATGTACCAGGGCTAGGGCTGGGCACCACGCTCCAGATGTTACCATCCCAGTGCTCTATCAGCGTCTGCTCCCACCCGGAGCCGCTAACGCCGAACTTGCCCACAGCCCATACATCGTTCGCAGAGACCCCGCTTACTGCATAGAGTTCGCTGACACTCTCCCCAATACTGGGACCCGGCACCACACTCCAGATGTTACCGTCCCAGTGCTCTATCAGCGTCTGGCTCCCGGTGACTTCATAAACACCGACAGCCCATACGTCGTTCGCAGTGACTGCGCTTACTGCATTGAGCAAGTTGCCGTATGTACCAGGGCTAGGGCTGGGCACCACGCTCCAAGCAGTACCGTCCCAGTGCTCTATCAGCGTCTGCCACCCGGAGCCGCTAAGAAAGGCTTCGCCCACAGCCCATACGTCATTCGTAGAGACCGCAGATACCCCTCCAAGGATAAAAGCGTACTTATCGGGGGTACCCGGGTTGGGGCTAGGTACAATACTCCAGGCGCTTCCGTCCCAGTGTTCTATGAGCGTCTCTATTCCTCTGGTCGGGTTGTAGTGGCCCACGGCCCATATGTCACTGCTCGATATAGCATCTACGCCGAGGAGGTAGTTGGTAGCTGTGATCACATCGGGGCTAGGAACGACACTCCAGTCAGGGGCGCATCCGGTCGCAGAAGCCGGAAGCGACACCGGCTCTGTATGAGGCGGACCTGGGAGCGTGCCAACACTGGCAGATGCCGAAGAGGCGAGGGGAATCATGCACATCAGGGCAGTCAGTACCGAAAGCAAAGCAACCAACCCAGCACCTATTTGCATGCCTTTCAGCTTCATAATCTGATCCCTTCCTGGAAGCTAGTTCCAGTTCCCGCTCGCAATTTGTAGACCGCACGAATCATGTTTCCCGCGGTCCATTCATGTGATAGACGCCCAGTGTTAGATAGACAATATGCTGACCAGATGCAGATCTTGACGGCAGGTAGTCGCACCAGACTCTATAGGGCAGCATAACGAGTATATCTATTACCCTGTTCCGAGGTAAGGGCATATTGGTCCTCAAACTGTTGCTTTAAGGTCCTGTTTTGTGCGGGATGTGCTACCCCGGTTCCTGTTGGCATATCTGCGTGCACATTTTTTCGCATGTGCACGTTCCACTGTACGCTCACGGCGTCTGGCGGTCGGGATAGAAGGTGTTGCCCACTATCTTTGAGGTTTGGCCTCTCGTCCCGACTGGGGCCAACCCGAGTAAATAGGGACCGCCTTCTCCAATTCATCCTTGGCGGGATAACAAAGTGGAGAAGGCAGTGTGTAGCGAGTGGAAGCCTTAGCACGTACAGAGCATGACTGATGGGCCGAGCAACCTGGTAGACAGGTACTGTTTCATACAACTTGACCTCAGGCGCAGTTTTTTATACTATTACTGTGCAGATAATGAACGTCCTCTCTATGAGAGCGCGCTCTGATTCCGTTTTATATGCTATCGCTCACACTCATTACTGGACTTGTAAAGTCCTTTGGCGAGCTGAGGTTCAACTTTGCGCCAGATTCAGTCTCTGGATGCTTGCTTCTCTTGCTGGCTACATATTGGAGGGAAACTTTACGTGAATAAGATGCGACTATATTTGTTTTTGGTACTGTTCACCCTTGTGGGGGCAGCATTTGCTGTGTCCGCAAGTTCCGCTGCCGTGGCAGGTACAACTTATACGCCCCTACCTGGCCGGCAAGCTGAGGCCGCGCAACAATCCTCTTCGAGTGCCGTCGATACATGCTACGAATGGTCAGCGGTTGCAAGTCCCAACCCAGCCACATTCGGAAATGAGCTCCGCGCGGTAGCGCCGGTTGGTGCCGTCGACGTATGGGCGGTGGGTTATTACATCAATTACAGTAACAGGTCCAAGAACGAGACGCTGGTAGAGCACTGGAACGGCAGCGCCTGGTCAGTGGTGCCAAGCCCCAATGCAGCCGTCGACGACAACTTTCTCACAGGAGTAGCGGCAGTTGGGGCAAATGACGTATGGGCCGTCGGTTATTACGATGATCCAAACAGCGGCCGCAATCGGGCGCTTATTGAGCACTGGAACGGCAGCACCTGGTCTGTGGTGCCTGGCGCTAATGTAAACGCCGATTACACCGCTCTCTCCGCAGTAGCGGCAGTTGGGGCAAATGACGTATGGGCTGTCGGTTATTCCAGCACTGCTTCTGCGCCTCAAATGCTGATAGAGCACTGGAACGGCAGTAGCTGGAGCTTGGTGCCGAGTCCCATTTTGAATACGGAGCTGGTCTCACTCGCAGCAGTAGCAGCGGTTGGACATAATGACGTATGGGCCGTTGGCTCGTATATCGATGCTTCTGCATCCGCATATCAAACGCTGATCGTGCACTGGAACGGCAGTAGCTGGAGCTTGGTGCCGAGTCCCAATGTCATTCCGAACGATAACGAACTGCGTGGGATTGCCGCAGTGTCAAGCAGCGATATTTGGGCTGTAGGCTCGTATAGGACAAGCCAAACACAATATAGCACACTGATAGAGCACTGGGACGGCAGTAGTTGGAGCATAGTGGCAAGCCCGAACCCCGGTTCCGATACCAACTACTTTAACGGGGTCACCGCGTCGTCAGGCAATGATGTATGGGCTGTAGGCTTCTACCGTAACACTTCAGGATATGCTCAGACGCTGGTAGAGCACTGGGATGGCGCGGGTTGGAGTACCGTCTCCAGCCCTGGCTCGGCCAACGGGCCTAGCTACTTGTACGGAGCAGCGGCGGTTTCAGGTACCGATGCATGGGCTGTCGGTATGTCGTGCTGCCCCAACTATACCCTGGTGGCGCGGTACGGCGTCTGCGTTACTCCGCCGACACCCACGCTAACACCGACGCCTGAGCCCCCACGCTGTCCCGGAGAGCGTTTCACTGATGTATGTCCCACCGACTACTTCTATAACGCCGTGCAGGCCCTCAGCAATGACAGTATACTTTCGGGCTATAACACCTCACCCCCATGCCTCAACGGCTTATGGATACCCTGCTTCAACCCATATAACAGCAGCACAAGGGGCCAGATCAGCAAGGTCGTCTCGCTGGCTGCCGGTTTCAACGATCCGGTGAGCGGCCAAACCTTCGAGGATGTGCTGCCGGGTTCGACGTTCTATACATATATTGAGCGCATGGCATCGAGAAATATCATAAGCGGCTACCTGTGCGGAGGCGTGGGTGAGCCTTGCGGTGTGATACAGAAACCATATTTCCGTCCGGGCAGCAGCGTTACCAGGGGCCAACTCTCAAAGATGGTGGCGAGTGCTTTCGGCTGGACAGAGCCGGTATCCGGCCAGCAGTTTCAAGACGTTGCACCCGGTTCCACTTTCTATGATTATATTGCCAGGCTCGCGAATCGCTCTATCATCAACGGCTACCCATGCGGCGGTGCCGGGGAGCCATGTGTACCCGGCGGGAACTTGCCTTATTTCCGGCCGAGTAGTAACGTGGTACGGGGACAGACTGCGAAGATTGTGCAGCTAGCCCGTACCCAGCCTACTTCTACTCCCACAAGCACCGTTATACCTACTGCTACTGAAACAGCAACGGCCACGGCAACGGCCACCGATATTCCAGCCACATATACCGCAACACCTGCTGTTACTACAACACCCACTCCCGTCAGCACGGCAACAGCTATGATCCGGCACTAACTGAAAGGCAACAACATGGCACAGCTATACATGCCCTCTACTACACCTATCTCGGAAATTGAAAAGCGTCTTTGGGAAGCTGCCGACCAGCTCCGCGCCAATTCCAAGCTAAAGGCGTCCGAATACTCTGTGCCTGTACTTGGCATGATCTTTTTGCGCTTCGCAGATGCGCGCTTCGAGGTTGTGGACGCTGAGTTAAAGGCACAACAGCCTGCTCCCAGCCGCCGCACTATCGGCAAGACGGACTACCATGCGCGCGGCGTGATGTTCTTGCCTGAGGCCGCGCGCTTCTCCTATTTGCTGAACCTGCCGGAGAGTGCGGATATCGGCGGAGCGATCAATAACGCTATGCGCCTGATCGGTGAACAGAACGAAGACCTGCGCGGGGTGCTGCCCAACGACTATAACGCGCTGGATAAGGACGTGCTCTTCTCGCTGCTCAAGACCTTCTCTCATATCCCGGTAAATATCGAGGGAGATGCTTTCGGCAAGATCTACGAATACTTCCTGGGCAAGTTCGCCATGGCCGAAGGGCAGAAAGGCGGCGAATTCTTCACGCCTACTGCACTCGTAAAACTGATCGTTGAGGTTATGGAGCCGTTCCACGGGCGGATACTCGACCCGGCGTGCGGCTCGGGCGGCATGTTCGTACAGTCCGCCGCTTTCGTAGAGAGGCACAAGCGCAACCCCAACGCTGAAATATCTATCTACGGCCAGGAGAAGACATCAGAGACTGTGCGTCTGTGCCGTATGAATCTTGCGGTGCATGGGCTGTCGGGCGACATCAAACAGGGCAACACATATTATGAGGACATCCACGAGTCGGTGGGCCGCTTCGATTTCGTGATGGCGAACCCACCCTTCAACGTGGACAAAGTAGACCGCGAAAGGATCAAGGACGACCCGCGCTATCCCTTCGGTATGCCCCGCACCGACAACGGTAACTACCTCTGGATACAGCACTTCTATTCGGCGCTCAACCAGGAGGGACGGGCGGGTTTCGTGATGGCGAATTCGGCTGCCGATGCGCGGGCGTCTGAGCTTGAGATACGCAAGAAGTTGGTTGAGCAGCGGGCGGTAGACGTTATGGTGGCCATCTCGTCCAACTTCTTCTATACGGTAACGCTGCCCTGCACGCTCTGGTTCTTCGACAGGGGCAAGCGGGGCACCGAGCGCGAAGATAAGGTGCTGTTCATTGATGCTCGGCATATATACAAGCAGGTCGACCGCGCCCACCGGGAGTTCACGCCGGAGCAGATCGAGTTCGTGGCGAACATCGTGCGCCTGTACCGGGGCGAGCAGCCTGAGACGGTGGACGGCAGCACAGATATGCTGGCGGAGAAGTTCCCTGACGGCAAGTATGCCGACGTGGCGGGCCTGTGCAAGGTTGCCACGCTGGGGGAGATAGAGGCGCAGGGTTGGAGTCTCAATCCTGGCCGCTATGTGGGGGTGGCCGACCGCCCAGCCGACGACTTCGACTTCAAGGAGAGGTTGGAGGAGTTGAACGAGGAGTTGGAGACCCTCAACGCCGAAGCGCGGGAGTTGGAGGAGCGCATCGCAGTAAATCTCAATACATTGTTGAATGGCAGGGAT
>JBDTQH010000077.1:0-19972 GCA_039932335.1 Chloroflexota bacterium | reverse complement strand
AGCTCGTGTTCGGAATGAACCAGTCCCTGGACGGCTACGTCGACCATACGGCGTTGCCTGTGCCCAGCCCCACGCTCTTTCGCCACTACATCGAGCAGGCTCAAGGGCAGGCGGGCAGTGTGTACGGCCGCATCATGTACGAGGTCATGCGTTACTGGGACGACGATCAGCCTGAATGGGATGAGGACGAACACGCCTTCGCGGCGGCGTGGCGGAACCAGCCGAAATGGGTCGTCTCGCGCTCGTTGAAGTCGGTCGGCCCCAACGCCAGGCTTGTTGAGGATGATCTTGAGGGCGCGATCCGCAAGCTGAAGGCCGAGCGCGACGGGGAGATCGAAGTTGCCGGCCCGAACCTGGCGCAAAGCCTCACCGAACATGGCCTGATCGATGAGTATCGAATCTACTTGCACCCCGTCGTGCTTGGTCAGGGCAAGCCATATTTCGCCGGACCCCGGCCACCGCTCCGCCTTGTGGCCAGTGATCGGATTGGCGAGGATGTCATCAGGTTGACCTACGTTCCTGCTTAGTCTCGCGGCTCGCCGGATGGAAATCGCCGCGCGATCCAGCGATTTCAGCATAACGCAGCAGATCCGGCCCATCGGGCACAAATCCTACTTCTGCCAGCTAGTGGTTGGTCGGTTCGAGCATGGCTGAGGCTTGTGGTTGTTGCCGCAGAGCTATTCGTGGCTAGATTCCTACATTCGAGCAGGGTGGCTTGCTTGCGCTGCTTGGTAAGCCCCGCGGGCGATCGCCACGGTGCGACGCCTGCGTTTGCGCTATGACTTCTGCGCCGGTGGACGGCACGCCAGCGGCAAAGCGCCACGTGCCAGTGATCCCGCTCACGGTGGCTGAGATGCGCCACCTGCTGAATGAGATAGTCTGGAAACCACTACATCCAGTTGCATTTGCACTGTACTGTATGGGTCGACCTACAGCCGTTATAAGCAGGCACTTGCTATGTGTAGCTACTACCGCAAGCGTGGCGCTGAGCCTCCAGAGTTTGAGCAAGTTTAGAACGGCGGGGGTAGAATTGCTGTTTTACGCGCGTGGATGTGCAAAAACCACTTGTAACTTGTGCGATTTTCTGTTACTTAACCCTTTAATATGCGCGAAATGCTCAATCAACTAAATCCGTGATAACCGAACTAGTGTAGAATGAGCGAGCATCAGGCAGAGTAAGGAGCAGAGGGGTCATGGCACAAACGGGCAAGCTACTCAAAACATCCGAGGTGGCGCAGCGGCTGGGCGTCGATACCGCGACAGTTGGGCGGTATATCCGTGAAGGTATCCTTTCGGCGACCGCCACGGCCGGAGGCCATCACCGCGTCTATGAGGCCGATCTCCACGCCTTCATGGCTAACGGCTCTCGCACCAAAGATGATGGGGCAGTTGTGATTGCGCTTGCTAACCAGAAGGGCGGCGTCGGCAAGACCACAGCTACGGCAAACCTTGGCGTGCTCCTCTGGCAGATGGGCCTGCGCGTTCTGCTTGTTGACCTCGATCCACAGGGGCACCTGACATGGTCGCTGGGGCACAATCCCGATACGCTGCCTTACACAATATACGACGCGATGGCGGGTGAGCGCAATTTTGATGTGCACCTGGCAATTTTGAAGACATCGTTTGGGCCCGACCTCGCGCCGAATAATATTTCTGCCAGCAATTCAGACCGCGAGCTTAGCAATAAGCCGACATGGGGCACCAGGCTGGCGAGCGTGCTGCGGCAGGTTCGGGGCAATTACGACTATATTCTGCTTGACGCGGGGCCGAGCCTGAACAGCCTGACGGTGAACGCGCTTTATGCAGCCGATTTCGTTCTGATACCGACACAGCTTGAGATGATGTCGGTCAAAGGCCTGCAACTGCTTGTGGAGCGGATTGACGAGGCGCGCGCCGAGGCCAACCCGAGATTGCAGATAGCGGGGGCGGTGGCGATGATGGTGCAGCAGGCAAACGCATCACGAGCTATGGATGGCGCGCTCAGGCAGGCACTGGGGCAGCGCGGTATCAGGGCGTTTGGCACGGTTATCAAGCGGAGCGTACAGTTCAGCGAAGCCGCCAACCAGCGCGGCGTGATGGCCTCGCTCAACCCGAAGAGCGAGCACACTGGATCGTACAGGAAGCTTCTGGCAGAGTTGTTGAAGGTGGTGGGTGGTCCGGGGCTTGACCGGCTGGCTGTGCTCGAAGGCACCGAGAAGATCGAAGTCGAAGAACAGGTGACGGTATAATCACGAGTTACGGATTATGAACCGAATGATATAATTCGTAGCAGGCAGGAGTAGAGATGAGCAAGAAGGGCAACCAGACTATCGACCTGGGTTTCCTCAAAGGGGAAGAGGCGAGAGTTACTGATCTATCGGGACTGTTCGCGCAGAGCGTAACCACGGCCACCGATATGCAGCAGGCTCTTATGGTGCGGGTGGACCGTCTCCTGAACAATCCGTACCAACCCCGGCAGGAGATACGCGACGACAGCGTTGAAGAACTTGCGGGCGTAATCCGTGCGCAGGGCTTTCAGGGTGTGCTCGTTGCTCGCCCTGCTCCCGGCAAGAGCGGCTATTATCAGTTGACCGCCGGGCACAGGCGTCGAGAGGCCGCCAAGCGGGCAGGATTGCCGTTGTTGCCTGTGGTGGTGCACGATCTCTCTGAAGAAGAGATGGTGACCCTTGCCATCACCGAGAATATCCAGCGGGAAGATCTCACGCCGCTGGAGGAGGGAAAGATATACCTCCTGATGTCTGACGAGATGGGCTACACGCATGAGCAGATCGCTCGTGAGGTGGGCAGGAAGCGCGGCTATATCGAGAACCGCATACGGGTGGCCCGTGCCCCGGGCGACGTGCAGAAGCTGATACAGGCCAAGCCTGACAGCATTCGCGCGGTGGCTACCCTCATCAAGGTGAAGGATTCTGGCGAGCGCGCCGAGATAATAGAGTTAATGCTGGCGGGCACTCTCACGGTAGAGGATCTGCCGGGCTACATCGCGGCAAAGTCCGCACACAAGGGTCAGCAATCCGCGGCGTCAGGATCAGCGTTGGCAGCGCTGGACACCGAGGCGTGGGCTGCACACCACCCTCTATCAGACGGCCATCACGATGGGAATGGCGAAGGCAAAGCAGGGGCGTTGGCAGCGCACCATGCTAAGGCAGGCTCTGAAGATAGAAGCGCGATCAGGATAGGCAATGCCAAGCTGGCAGCAGTATTGCGCTACCTGAACACGTACCGGGACGGCTCGCTTGGCAGGCAAGCTATCTCGGAGCAGGAGCAAGCCAGCCTCGCCAACATAAAATTGCTGGTGGACGAGCTGAACACGAGGTTCGGGAAGTAGAGTAGTGCGTGGGGCGTGATGGGTAGAAGGCAAACTACACATCAAAGCCGTGACATTCAGGAGAAGAGTAGCGAAGAAAAGCGACACGCTGCACTATCACGAAGATGAGAGCAGCGAAGACAAATAAAAAACCCGACTGTTGGCACAATCAGGTTTTGAAGTCTTCGTTGCTACTGTAAGCCCTTGGCGGGGGCCACCGTAGCTATAATTTCTTGTGGCAAAGTTATTGTAGCATGGCATGGACCTCCTGTCAATAGGCTGGAGGTTTTTTCATGCCGAATTTTAAGAGCAACAAGGAGAGGAGCGTGACGCCGGGTAAGCCCGGACGGAAGGCCGCGCCCTCCACCGCTGGGTTGGAGAACAATCCCCCTGGCACAACGTCAGCAGAGCGCGGCAAGCAACAGTCCCGGAGCGGAGGCAGTTTCGCGGCCCGTTTCGGTCGGATTATTTTGCAGGATGGCATTGCCACGGTGCCAAGCGCTATGCTCCACTACCAGGGGACGCTCGAAATGTCCGCACAGCAGGTGTGGTTTGTATCGTACATCCTGGCCCACAAGTGGGACGAAGACCTGCCTTATCCGAGCCTGAAAGCAATGGCGAAGCGTGTCGGCATGAGCTTGAGCCAGCTTCAGCGGATAAAGAACACACTCTGTGAAATGGGCTATCTGAAGGTGTATCCGCGTTACACAGAGAAGCAGGGACAGGCCACAAATGCATATGATTTCTCCGGGCTGTTTGACCGGCTGGAGGAGTTGATTATGCAGGATGCGCCGCTTGCCAACAGCATCAGGGTGGAGGATGATAATCCGCCCGACATGGCAGAACTGGGGCAGGTGGACCCCAGCTTTGTGGCTCGGTACGGGCGGGTGATAACGAGGCGCGGCGTGGCGGCAGTGCCACGCGCCATCTTCACCCACCAGGCTGCTCTTACTCTAACACCACAGCAGGTTTGGTTCATCACGTATATCTTTTCGTTCCAGTGGGATACGTCGCTTCCCTATCCCAGCATCAGGCGAATGTCGTCGCTCACCGGGTACAGCAGCGTGCAATTGCATACGATCAAGGCAGAGCTTGTTGAGCACAATTATCTGCGGCTGGTGCATCGTGCCAATGAGCAAGGTGGTCAGGATACAAACGCCTATGACTTCAGCGGATTGCTGGACAGGATACGGGAATTATTGCAGCCGGGAGCAGCAAAAGACGACGGCCGCAAAGGTGGAGAAGAGGTCAGTGAAGCGCAGTCTGTACGCCCTGCTGTGCGGCGAAGAGGCCGGAAAACAGGCGCAAACGTGCCTGGGCAGGGCCGCACAGAGTTAGCAGAGGGGGGTAGCGTACAGCTTACCGGAGGGGATAGCAGTAGATTGGGCGAGGGGGGTCGCATAGAGTTATCCAGGGGGGATAGCGTTCAGTTACTAGAGGGGGGTAGCATCAGGTTAGCAGAGGGGGATCGCACAGAGCTAACAGAGCGGGGTAGCAGAGAGTTGCCTAAGGCTGGTAACGGCAGGCACTCCGGGGGGACATCCGTGCGTTACTCGCGGGGGGTAGCGCGCGGTTTGCACGAAATAGAATCAGGTAAAGAAGAAACAACTAAAAAGAAAGTTGATTCGAATCAGCGTGCCAATGGAAATGGATTTGTTAGAAACGAAAACGAAGTTACTCCCCCACCCTATTCGCCTTATGTTGCATCAGTTATTTCTGATTTCTCTAACGAGCTTAACGACCCAACACATGTGATCTCCAACGTAACGCAAGCCCTGCGACTATGGCAAACGTCGGGATTGGACGAGCAGCATTTCACCGAGCTTCTTTACGAGGCGAAGCGGATCACGAGAAGCTACCAGGGAAAGCAGGGCTTGAACGGGATGAATAACAAGATGGCGTATTTCTTCAAGGTGGTGCGGGATCTGTGCGGGTAGGGGGACGACCGCCGACGGCGTTGTCAGTTGATGACCGCTGACGGCTGACGGCAGACCGCTGCTGGTGGATTTGTTGCGATGATTGTTTTACGGGTTCACCGCAGAGGCGCAGAGGGCGCTGAGGTTCGCTGAGGTTCTTGAGGTTTGCTCGGTGCTGTGGGTAGAGAGTAGGCGGCACGGTTTATTTCTTGGGGCTGCGGGTTTGGTATAGCGCTGAGGATCGAGGCCGATTATTATGTCAAGTACAATTAGGTGACAATTTGAGTAGGAGCCGCCTGTTGTGGGCGGCTTTTTGTTGTCATGACAACAATTGTGGTTAGGGTCGGTAGAGCCAGGCTCGGGTCGTGGATGCTATGTTGGTGTCATAGCCGCCTGAGATGAGGACGCTGCCGTTGGGGAGTGTTGTGGCGGTCTGGTAGAAGCGCGGGGCTTGCAGACTGCCTGCGACGGTGTCGAATCGTTGAGTGGTGGGGTTGTAGATTTCGGCCATGTCCCCTCCCCCAGCGACCAGCAGACGGTTGTTGAGCAAGGTGGCGACGGCCTCGCGCAGCTTGAAGCGTTCGAGCGCCATGTTGCCTGTCCCTGTAAATGTACCGGTCTGTGGATCATAGATCTCTGCGCCAGCGTAGCGGCCTCGCCAGTCGCGGTTGTTAGAGCCGCCGGTGATAAGCACCTTGCCATCTGCTAGAGCGGTCGCGGCGTGTTTGTATCTGGGGAGGGTCATGTTGCCTGTTTTAGTGAATTTGCCTGTGATGGGGTCGTAGATTTCGGCAGTTGTGAGGACGGTTCCGCTGGAGCCTCCGCCTGTGATTAGCACAAGGCCGTCAGGGAGGACCACATCAACGTGAATGGCCCTGGGCTCGGTCATGTTGCCTGCCGCGGTGAAGCGTCCGGTGGTGGGGTCGTAAAGCTCCGCGCTCGCCAGCATACCGCTATCATAGCCGCCTGTGATAAGCACTTGGCCGTCAGGGAGGAGCGTTGCGGCGAAGGCATCGCGCTCGTGCAGCATACTGCCGGTAGGGGTGAATTTGCCGGTAGCCGGATTGTAAAGCTCCGCGCTGTTGAGTGTAGAGCCATAGGAGCCGGCGACAATCAGCACCTTGCCGTTATTGAGGAGGGTCGCAGAGTGGCACGCTCTTGCGGCGCTCATACTGCCCGTAGGTGCAAACCTGCCGGTTGAAGGGTCGTATAGCTCGGCTGCCGCCGTGTAATTGCCTTCCCGAATCATGCCGCCGGCGATAAGGACTTTGCCGTTGGGCAGGAGGGTCGATGAGTGGCAGGAGTGAGCGGTGCTCATATTGCCTGTCGGCTCGATGCGGCCCGCTGCTGCATGGGTATAGCGCTCGTTGTAGGTTAGTGTGCCTAGCTGGGTCAGAAGTATGTTCTGTGTGCTGTTGTCGGGGTGAAGCTCGAAGACGGCACGCTCGAAGTACTGGACAGTGTAGATGTCGCCGTCTAGGTCGCTCTTCTCCAGAAACTCTTCGGTGAGGGGATAGCCCTGCTGAGCTACGCTGCCGTTTCGCTGCCAGTAGTCGAGGAATGCCCCGCCCAGGTGCTTTCCTGTCTCGGTGACGAGTATGGTGTTCGATGCGGTACTGGGTTTCTGAGCGGGCGCAGCATTGCCGTATTTCTGCCGGTATCGTTCGTAGCCCAGTCGTGAGAGCAGCACATCATAGGGCGGCTGATTTTCGGGGTGTAGCTCGAAGACGGTGCGCTCGAAGTACTGTACGGTGTAGGTCTTGCCGTCGGCGCTTCTCTCTTGCATCACATCGGAGATGGGATAGCCTTGCTGGGCTAGGCCTCCATGGCTGTCCCAGTACTGGAGAAAGCGTCCCGCGACCGTCTTGCCTGTTTGGGGGAATGTTCTGCTGCTTTGCGCGAGAGATGGGCCGGGTGGGATGACGGCGACAGTAAGCGCCGCAAGAAAAAAGTAGAGCAATGGCCGCGAAAATTTGGTTTTGAGGCGGGTGGTGGGATGGGGCATAGTGGTTGCTCCTCTGACCGGCGGGACGAGTACATGAGTATGCTTGATACACCCTTCGCCGTGTTGAGGTTCCCTGGCCCTCTATGCTTTGCCCTTTCTTGGGCGGCCTTTGGGGGCGACCCCTCGCTCCACTTCTTCCTTGTAGCGTCCTATGGCTTGCTCGGTGCTGTAGAGACGCCCTCCCCTCTTGATAGCCTCCAGGCGTCCCTGGCGGAAGAGCCACCCGAGGTAGTCTGCTGAATAGCCTGATGACTCGGCTAGCTGGGCGAGCGGCTTATAATCGTCTTCCATAGCGGGCGTGCAGGCTTCGAGGTACAAATCGAGGCCGCCTTCTACTGCTCTGCCGACCAGATTTGCCAGCGGGTTGAATCTGCCGACGCCCGCAGAGTCGAGTGCGCGCAGATAGTTGATGCGCCAGCTTCGAAGGAGGAGTGCAGGCGGGTAGCCTTCCTGCATCAGCATGAGGTTGAGGAGCAGGCGGCCAGTGCGCCCGTTGCCGTCAAAGAATGGGTGGATCGCCTCGAAGTCGTGATGGGCGATGGCGGCTCTTATCAGGGGCGGGTAGTCGAGCGCCGGGCCGTGGATCCACTCGAGCCAGTTGCCTATGAGGCGTTCAAGCTGTCCGGCAGGCGGCGGAGTTGTGCGCGCCCCTCTTATGTAAACCTGACCCGTGCGGAAATGGCCCGCGCTTTCGTCTATCCCCTCCATTACCAGGCGATGGAGAGCGAGGATTGTTTCGCGGGATATTGGCTCGCTGCGGTCCGCTAGCTCGGTAAGGTATTCGTATGCATGGGCATGGTTGGTGGCTTCCAGGTGCTCGCGGAGCGGATGGCCCCCTATCGTGAGGCCCGTCTCGATTACCACCTGGGTTTCGCGCAACGTGAGAGTGTTGCCCTCAATGGCGTTGGAATGATATGTCAGCAGCAGACGGAGCGATTCGCCCAGCCTCCTGACCACGCCCGCCGGGAGCGGCCTGTGCAGATCGAGTTGTGTCTTTTTGTCGGAGAGTCGCTTCGCCAGTCTAACTTCGATGCGTGGTTGATCTACTGTCTGATAGGCCATTATAGCTCCTGGTGATAAATACATCGTTTTACTTGTTGTATTATAAATCGTGGCTATTATTGAAGCAAGCAGGCCGTTGTGGTAGAATGTTTCGCTTTGGTATAGATAGCGTGTCGGATGTCCGATTAGTGGTGCTCAGTAGCGGGTTTGAGGTGAAATGCTAGAGAAAGAAATATTCAGCAGACATGCCCAGCCGGGCAAGAGAATAGCGGTGGTCGGCACGTCGGGGTCGGGGAAGACCACTATGGCACGCAGGCTGGCCGCGAGACTTGGCGTGCCGCATATCGAGCTTGATGAGCTACACTGGGGACCGAACTGGACAGAGGAACGTGATGATGTATTTCGGGAACGGGTTGACATAAGACTAAGGGGCGACGGATGGACGACAGACGGCAACTATACCGCTGTGCGTGACATTGTGTGGGCGCGGGCAGATACGGTTGTGTGGCTTGACTATTCGCTGCCTTTGATCCTGTGGCGGCTGACGCGGAGAACGTTCAGCCGTGCGGTGTTGAACGAGGAGATCTGGCACGGCAACAAGGAATCGCTGCGCACGCACTTTTTCACCAAGGATAGCCTATATCTGTGGGTGTTCCAGACATATAAGAAGCGGCGCAGAGAATATCCGGTGCTGTTCGCCCGACCCGAATACACGCACCTGACCAAGATTCGCTTGCGCTCGGTAGGTGAGGCGCAGCGCTGGTTGGAGAGTGTGCGGCGCGATGCCCAGTAAAGGTTGATTGCGTGAGTGGTTAGAGGATAGTGTCACTCGGGGGCAACATGGAGAGTGTAGAGTATCGCAAAGATGGTTATGTTATCAGCACCGACCCGGCCCGGCTGGACCTGGATGTAGTACACGGTTACCTGGCGCAGTCGTACTGGGCAGAGAACATCCCGCGAGCGATTGTTGAAAAGTCGGTTGAGCATTCGCTTTGCTTTGGCGTGTATGAGGAGGCGAGCGGGGTGCAGGTGGGGCTTGCCCGTGTGGTTAGCGACTATGCGACGTTCGCGTATCTGGCCGATGTGTTTATCCTCGAAGATTACCGTGGGCGCGGCCTGTCAAAATGGTTGATGGAGTGTATTCTATCGCACCCGGAGCTACAGTTGCCGCGCAGCTTCTTGCTTGCGACGCGAGATGCCCACGGCTTGTACAGCAGATTTGGCTTTGCGCCGCTCGACGCGCCGGAGAAATACATGCTGAGACGCAACGAGAGGGTGTACAGGAACCGCGCATATGTTGTCATGACAACAATTGAGAACGGCGGCGACATGTTAGACGAGGGGATAGAGTATGATGGTCAGGGCGATTTGCAGACATCATGAACAAGGAGGGTGATAGAGTGCCGACGGCCAAAGAAGCAATTGATGCATATGTAGATGCTTGGAACAGTAGCGACCCATCTCTGAGTCGTCGCCTGGTTGAGCAGGCCATGACCGAAGATGCGCTGATGGCCTATCCAAGATTTGAAGCGCGCGGCTGGAAGGGTATTTCGGAACTGATGGTGACTTATAAACAGCAGTCACCGGGTATGAGCATTGAATTGACGACTAATATCGAGGAGCATCACGGCTGGGTGCGAGTCGGGTGGCGCATGCTTGATGCGGATGGATCTGTGCTTGGTGAAGGAGAGGACGTGGCTGTGGTAGCTGATGATGGGCGATTTAGCAGGATGATCGGCTTTCGCAATCCTCTGCCGCCAGTGAGTTAGTCTGGCTGGTCAGCGTTGCGGCTGCTATCAAGAGGTCACAACGCGCTCTAGCGGTCTGGTTTGTAGTTTGTCGGGGAGGTTTGGCGTTTGGCTATTTATTTCTACAGCAACCGCGAGGAGCCATACGGGTGCTTCTCTAATTTCTCGCATCACAGCTTCGAGCTGGATGGACATACCTGGCTGACCAGCGAGCACTATTTCCAGGCGCAGAAGTTCGTGGGCACAGAGCACTACGGCGACGTGAAGCGCGCACGCAGCGCAAGTGATGCCGCGAGGATTGGCCGCGAGCGCGGGAGGCCGTTGCGCGCCGATTGGGAAGCGGTGAAGGATGACGCTATGAGGCGCGCTGCGCTGCGTAAGTTCGAGACGCATGCCGACATTCGGCAGATCCTGCTCGATACGGGCGATGAAGAATTGATCGAAAACACTACAGGCGATTATTACTGGGGCATAGGCAGCGAGGGCACGGGCAAGAACATGCTGGGCATCATCCTGATGGAAGTGCGCGAACAATTGCGCGATCGTGCTGCCGAAGAAATGTCAGATGTAACAGGAGCGGGTGATTAGCCCGCCCCTTTGATTACTTGTATGACCTGCTGCTATCTCAGGCCGGATGTTGACGAATCGCTCTCATCAGCCGGGGCTACAGTCTCGCTTGGAGGGTACACCGGTTTAGCCTGTGCTAGCCGGACCTGATTGCGAGTGAGTGCGTCGTAGGCGCTCCAGCGAGAGAGATTGAGGGAGGCAAGCCCCTGCCAGCCTGTGTCGCTCTTCATGCGCTCGAGCCGTTGCTGCAAGCTGTATAGGAGCAAGCTCTGTTCATCGCCGTGTAGCCGGTCTATGCCCGCGAGCAGCGCCGGGGTTGCATCTTCTGACAGGTCGGCTAGATAATAGCTGTCGATCTTGCCGGTGGCGGCGTACCGTGCGATGTTTTGCTCGGCTATAAGTGCATCGGGGTTGAGCAGATTGATGGTGACGAGGAAGCCCAGCGCAGCCGCAAAGAAACCGATAGCGAACTGCCTGGGGCGGAGCCAGAGTGTCACCAGCAGCCATCCGAAGAGAAGGGCCAGCCATATCTCGAAGAGATGGACAAAGAGGCGCAGGTGAGTGTAGCCGTATGCCTCCTCATAGAGAGACATCCTGAAGAAAGCGGAGGCGAGCAGCAGGAGGGTCAGGCCGGCCATGAGGGTAGCGAGCAGGCGGAATGCGAGCGCTTGCTTGCGTGTCTCGCGCCAGGTTAGCCAGTGGAGAGACAGGATAAGGCCCATGGTAAGGATGGATACGGCCAGTAGCTCGAAGAAGCCTCGGCGGGCGTAATCGGCGTAGGTGAAGCCGTCAATGGCGATATTGTTTTGGCCGCCGAACAGGTAGGAAAGCTGTATCCAGCCGAAGAAAAGGAAGATAAGATCGACCACCACCAGCACGGTCGCCCCCTCGGTGAAGCCGATATGAACGGCGGTCGGGATGCTGCTCATGGCCGTTTCCCACGGTTCTTCCTCTCCGGTATCGCGACGGGTGAGCGCGAAGACCAGCCCGCCGGCCACGATCCACGCGACTGAAAGAGCTATCACGACTTGCCATAGCACTGCCCGTATATCCGGCACGAATTGCAGGCTGAGTATAGAGGCGACATATCGCGCAAAGACAATGTCGGCGGACGCCAGAAGGACTATAAAGACCACAGCCACAGGCAGCGCGATGAGCAGACCGCGCAGCACGGGCAGCAATCGCCGGGCGCTTTGATTGCTCATACCTCGGCCTTTTACGCTTGCCGATACAAGTGGGGCAGCACGGAAGAGGGAATTGACGGCAGATACCACAAAGGAAATATAGTAGCCCACCAGCCCTGACCTGTGGATGCGCCCTGCTGTGTAGAAATAGGCCAGCAGGGCGAGCAGCACAATGCAGGCAGCTATATCGAGGAATAGCAGAAAGCCGTTACTGCGGACGGCCAGCATCGCGGCGAAGAAAATCAAGGGCACCAGGATCCAGAGATTGCGCCGGGCAGGTGAAACGCCCTCCATGCGGGCAAGCACAGTCAGCGCCGAGAGGATGGTGAGCGTGAATAGCAGCACGGACACGCCGGGCAGCTTACCGTAGAAGAGCAGATCGAAGAGGCAGCCGATGGCGAGGGCGGCAGTGAGTATGCGGCGAGGGGATGTGGTTGTGTCGGTCATTGTGTCTCCGGGTGTGCATGTAGTTATTGTAGTTCACTGGGCGTATTCTATATGCCCGGAGAGCGTCTGAGCGACCTTCTGAGGCGCGTGAAAGTCACACCTGTGTGCTTGACACCTGTACCGCTGTCTGATAGTCTCGAAGGTGTAAATAGGCGGATTGCCGGTAAAAAAAAGGGGAGTCGATTCCTCGATCTCTCGACCCGCACCGCATCCATGATCGGGGAGATCTAATGCTCAATTTGCTGTTGGTGGAAGATAACGAAAAGCTGCGTCCTGCTCTGCTGGAAGGGCTGGAGGCGACGGGGGCGGTGCGGGTTGTGTTGGCCTGCGAGAGCGGCGAAGAGGCGCTGTCTTATTGCTTGCAGCGGAAGCCTGATGTAATCCTGATGGATGTACGGCTGGCGGGCGAAATCAATGGCATCGAGGCGGCGGTCGCTATACGGCGCGAGTTTCCCCGCCTGCCTGTGGTCTTCTATTCGATACAGGACGACGATGCTTATTTCCGTGATTTCCGGCGCTCCGGCATCCTGAGCCACTATGCATACGTGCGCAAGTCAAACTATCTCTTGCCGCAGATGATCGTACCGCTGTTGAAAGAGGCAGTGGCGGGGCACAGCTTTATCGACCCTGAGGTTGAGTCGCGTGTAATGGAAGTCCGGCACAAAGACGAGCAGTCGCCTATGTCGGTGCTGGAGCCGAACGAGCAGGCGGTGGCGCGGATGCTGGCGCAGGGCCTTACCAACGAGCAGATCGCGGCGCACATGGGCTTCCGCGACAAGCGAACAATCAGCCGCACCAACGGGCAGATCTATTGCGCCTGGGGCCTGAACGACACGACCACCGACGAGAAGGTGGCGCGCACGCGGGCGGCCATCATCATGAGCGCGGGCCGCATTATTTCCTGGGACGAGGACGGCACGGCGCGCGTGCTCAGTGACCGGGGAGAGTGGGTGGTTTGGGACAGCTAATCTCAGAGCTGCTTACACCTCAGTTCCTGCTCGACTGGGCGACTATGGCCGTGTCGCTCTTCAACACCATCATCCTGCTCTGGCTCGGTATTACAGTGCTCCTTAATTCTGAGCGTCGAGCGTGGGGAGTATGGTTGGCGGGCGGCGGCCTATTGCTGGCGGGGTTCTTCTTCGTCAGCCATTCAGCGATGCTGGGCCATGGTCTGCGCGATGTTGGCGCGGGCATGGACTTCTGGTGGCAGGTCGGCTGGATGCCCGTTGTGACGCTGCCGTTCGCCTGGTATGTGGTGCTGCTCTGGTATTCCGGCTTCTGGAACGATACGGCGACAGGACTGCACCGCAGGCACCGTATCTTTTTCGCGCTGGCTTCGCTGGCGTTCGTTACGCTGGCGGGGATCTTTCTCTTCGCCAACCCACTGCCGTCCTACACCGAGCTTGCCACCATGAGTCAGGGCTCCGAACGGGGAATGGCGGGCCTGCAGTTGCTGGCTTTTATATTTCCCACTTATGCTGTGCTTTGCATGGGGTTGTCGCTCGATGTGGTGGCGCGGCCAGGGCCAACGGGCAGGGTAATGGGCGCGCTGGCGAGGCGTCGTGCGCGTCCCTGGCTGGCTGCCACGTCGCTGGTGCTGCTGACGGTTAGTTTGCTGGTGGCCGGGGCCATAATCTGGCTGGTGGCCAGCGCGAGAGAGCGGCAGATATCGAATATCTACTTCGAGCTGGAGGACTATGTCTACTGGTTTGACCTGGTTAGCTCGGCATTGATCGCGGTCGCTAATGTGCTGCTGGGGCAAGCCATTGTGGCATACGAGATATTTACGGGCAAGACGCTGCCCAGGCGCGGCTTCGTGAGGCAGTGGCGCAGCGCGCTGGTGCTGGCGATTGTGTACAGCGGCATTGTGGCCGCCAGTCTTGCCCGGCAACCGCATCCCATCGCCGGGTCGTCCGGCCTGCTGCTGACCACGGTCTTGATGTCTGCCTTTTTCGCTCTCTTTTCGTGGCGGTCATACGCCGAGCGCGACCGCTACATAAGCAACCTGCGCCCGTTCGTGACAAGCCAGGGACTATATGACGAGCTACTTTCTACTACGTCCACTACGGACGGCAGCGGCAACCCCAACCTGAAATCAAGGCTGCGTCACGCCTCGCCCGATGTTGATGCGAGCGCGCCCTTTTACGCCTTGTGCCATGATGTGCTGGGCGTGGATGTGGCCTACCTGGTGGCCGTCGGGCCTCTTTCACCGCTGGTTGGCCCGCCATTGACATATCCCATTGGCACACAGGTGCAATTGCCCCCGCTTACGGCTATAACGAGCACGCTGGAGTCTCCGCAGACCATGTATCTGCCAGTTGACCCGGCAAAATATGGCGGGGCGACGTGGGCTGTGCCGCTCTGGAGCGAGCGCGGCTTGATTGGCGTGCTGCTGCTGGGGGATAAAGGCGATGACGGCCTCTACTCGCAGGAGGAGATCGAGATAGCGCGGGCGGCGGGCGAACGCATGATTGACACGCAGGCAAGCGCGCAGATGGCACAACGGCTGATGCTGCTGCAGCGGCAGAGGCTAGCCGAAAGCCAGGTGCTGGACCGCCGAGCCCGCCGGGTGCTGCACGATGATGTGCTGCCGCTGTTGCATACGGCGATGCTTGCGCTCGCGAAGCAGACGAGCGGTAAACGACCGCAGACGGTGGAGGAGAACCAGGCAGGGGGCGACAACTCCGCAGACGCTGTCGCGTTGTTGGGTGATGCTCACCGCAGGATATCGGATTTGCTGCGAGATATGCCGCCCACGGTCGCGCCAGAGATGGCACGGTTGGGTCTTGTGGGCGCGCTGCGGAAGGCGGTCGAAGAGGAGCTTGCGGGCGCGTTCGACGGGGTTACCTGGCAGATCGATCCGCAGGTAGCTCAGCAGGTAGAAAGTGTCTCGCCGCTTGCCGCCGAAGTAATCTATTATGCAGCGCGTGAAGCCATCCGCAACTCGGCACGGTACGGCCGTTCGGGCGATCCAGGCCGCCCGCTGCACCTCAAGATAGCCGTGCTCTGGCACAATGGGCTGGAGATACTGGTTGAAGATGATGGGGTGGGGCTTAATGGGGGGTCAAACGGTGCGAACGGCAAAGATGAAGCAAGCAAAATCGGTCATGATAATGGTCATTCAGCGGGGGCAACAGGTGCGGACGGAGCAACCAACGGTAACGGGACGGGCAACGGCCACAGCGTAAACCCGGTCAGCGGGCAAGGGCTTGCTTTGCACAGCACGATGATGGCGGTCGTGGGCGGCTCGCTGTCGGCTGAGAGCGTGCAGGGTGAATATACGCGCGTGGTGATGTCGCTGCCTGTAGACAACTGATTCGACCCCTGAGAAGAAAATAGTTGCTAGCCTGCTAGCTGTCCCAGTTTCACATAGTCAGCCATTTGCACGCTCATAGGCCTGTGTATGAGCGCCCTCGGCCCGGGGTGATAGAGCGGCACAAGCACACGTCCGTTCCACTCTATGGCGCGGCCGACGTCTCTCGCCAGGATGGCCTCGTGCGGACATACGAGCGCCAGGGACTTGAGTGCTGCCACTCCGAGGGCGACGACATATCCCGGTTGAACAATATCTATCGTGGCGGCCAGGTGTGCCGAACAGTTGCGCAACTCCCGTGTGTTAGGTGGGGCGTTATTGCCGCGCTCGTCACGTGGATTGCAGAGCACGGCGTTGGTCGCGAAGATAGAGGAGCGTTCGATTCCTGCCGCGGCAAGCAGGGCGGCGAAGTTGCGGCCTGATTGATCGCCGGAGAGCGGGACGCCCGACCTATCGGCGCCAAGCCTTCCGGGAGCTTCGGCCACAAAGAGAATGCGGGCTTGCAGGTTGCCGTTAGCATGGCTGAGTACACGCGTGCGTCCTTCCATGCGCGGGCAAAGACGGCACGACTGGACTCGCTCTACGAGGTTTATGAATGAGCCGGCATTTGAGTCTGGTTGTGGGTCGCCTGTTGTGGGCATAACGTTTCCGGTTCCTGTCTGTTGGGCGCGTAAGTGTTCACACGTGGGGTGGAGTAATCTTCAAGTCTTGTTTCTATCCGAGCACCCTCACCCCCAACCTCCTCTCCCAAGCTTGGGAGAGGGGGCTTTTACTTGGGAAACCAGGGGACACCCTTGGTACCCCGTCATGGGCCTCGCCCCTGCACCCCCGTGGTACGATGCTGACATGGAAGGCATGATCCCGTCATGGGCTGCGCCCCTGCGCCCCACACCCACGTCATGGGCTTCGCCCCTGCACCCCGCCCCCGTTTCGCTCATGCCCCTAATCTGAACGCTCACTGAGCGCGCCTGATTTGACATCGCGCCAATAGTGAATAGAATACAGTATCTTATCAAATAGGCGGTTATATGCCGACTTTTCTCGAGCGGTACAGGGAAGGGGAACATAGGCTTGTATGGGCCGAGCTATTGTCATACGGCGCGAAGGTGCGCCAGGAGCCGCTGCTTTCAGAGGCACAAGCAGTAGCGCAGGAAACTATGAGCAGAATAGCTCAGAATATCTTGTTGCTGGTGCCTCGTTTGGAGGTCGTCGGCTATCGCTTCGCGGAGCCTGAATACGCTTTTGTTCCTCCGGGGGCCGATATTAAGTTCCGTCTTGCCACCCTTGAGCGTCTTACCGGCCCCTTGCCGCTTTCGCTGTATGCGTGGTGCGAGAGTGTTGGCTCGGTAAACTTTGTGGGCAGCCACCCTGATTGGCCTGATGAGGACGATTTCGAGACGGCACGTGACGCGCTCGTAATTGAGCCGCTGGTCAATGTATTTGACGAGTATGTTTACTGGCAGTGGGGCTGCGCTGAGGGAATGTATGAGGGCGAACAAATGAAGTGTTTTCCGATGCCTGTCTCGCCTGACGAGTTTGTGAAAGCGGCGATAAGCGCGGGATCATCTTACGAGGTGCTTGTGCCTAATCCTGCTATGGATGCGCGCCTGCAAAACGAGTGGCACGAAACCACATTCCTCAATTACCTGCGCGTTTCTTTTCGCTGGGGCGGCTTTGCCGGGTTTGAACGCTATCCCGAACACCTCCGGCCAAAAGAGGCTATAGCGTACCTAACCGAAGGGCTTCTGCCGATCTAGCACCGTGCTAAGAGCAATCTATCAGTTAAGACAGTGCTACCAGGCGGTGTCATTCTGAGCGTAGCGAAGAATCTCGCAAAGCAGGATGATGCTGCCTTTGGTGAATCCCAAGCAGAAAAGAAAGGGACGAGATTCTTCACTTCGTTCAGAATGACAATGCGGAGGGAAGGCGGCGACACCGACATTACTTTGTTTGTATAAGACTTTTTCGCCTTCAGTCCGGCAAATCCAATCGGATACGAGACACAAAGAGGCAAGCATAGCAGTCTGCTCCCAGTGGATTGTCGTGGTTGCCTCTTTTTGCGGGAAGATTACTAAGGTGCATGGGGATCGGCACCAGGAACAGCTAATATTCGCCCTGTGATTGCCTATTGACACTGTTACGTAATACTGCTATAATGCCAGCGTAACGTAGCAGTGGGAGGAAGATAATGACAATCCAGGAGCTGGCAGACAGGGCGCAGGTCACTACCCGAACGATACGTTATTACGTGGAGCAGGGGGTGTTGCCTCCGCCTGAGCGTGGGCGTCCCGCCGAGTATACGGAGGAGCACATAGCCCGGTTGGCTCTGATAAAGCGGCTGAAGGAGCAGTATCTCCCGCTGGAAGAGATCCGCGACACTCTTCAGCGGCTCGACCTGGGTGATCTTGAATCGCTTGTTGAGCAATATACGCCGCCGGAACGGACGCAACAGCTAGACTCGGCGTCGGATTACATCACAACGGTGCTCAGCAGGGGCCAGGTGCGGGAACAGATGAAGCAGCAGTCGGCCCCGTTGCCCACTATGCCGCCAATGGACGCACCTGCGGTTGAACCTGAACCGGAGAGTGAGAGTGCTGCTATCGAGCCTCCGTTTGCGCCGGGGTCCGCTGCCTCTTCGGGAGGCACGTTGCGCGAAGATGCTGTCGATTATTCACGGGCCGCATACGCGCCTCCACCACAACCTGCCCCGGCTGCACCTGCTGCTCCACAGCCCGCGTCAGCTCCGCAGTCCCCACACGAGGCACCACAGTCGCCCGCTTCGCAACTGTGGTCGTTGGTCACCGGCAAGCGAGCGTCAAAAGCCGCTGCCGCCAGGGAAGAGAGAGCGCAAATGGAGCCACCTGTGATGTGGCAGCGCGTCGATCTGGGTGAAGGTATCGAGCTGCATTATTTGGCTAGCAGCGATGCCCGGTTCAATAAAAGGGTGATGCGGCTGATAGAGTCCGCACGCCGTATCCTGGACGAAGATCCGGGGAATGGAGAATAAGGGAATGAACATTATTGCGAACCTTGATCGACGCCTGGTGGAGGCCACTACGACGACCGAGCACTATTTGCGCGTGAAGATCACCGCACCTGAGAAAAGCGGATCGGGCACGCGCCTGCCGCTGAACATCGCGCTTATTATCGACCGCAGCGGCTCTATGGAAGGCGACAAGCTGGAGAAGGCGAAAGAGGCCGCGATTTTCTGCCTCCGCAACCTGACCTCGACCGACCGAGCGGCCATTGTCGCTTACGATTCCGATGTAACGGTGATCTCGTCCAGCAAGCTGCTTACGCCTGAGACCAAGAACCAAATGATCGCTGATGTGCGTGCGATTCAGACGGGCGGGATGACGAACCTGGGCGGCGGCTGGCTAACGGGCGCGCAGGAAGTGGCTAACCATATCCACGAGGCTAACTATCTCAGCCGCGCTATCGTGTTGAGTGATGGCCTTGCTAACGTGGGCATTGTCGAGCCTGAGCAGCTTGAGCACCACGCATCGGAACTTCGCAGGCGCGGGGTGAGCACCACCACGATGGGCATAGGCGCTGACTTCAACGAGGATTTGATGGAGCGGATGGCTATCAAGGGCGGCGGGCACTTCTACTTCATCGAGCATGCTAACCAGATACCCGACTTCATGCACAGAGAGCTTGGCGAAGTGCTGGCTACAGTGGCGCGTAAGGTCATGGTAGAAGTAAGCCTGCCGTCAGGCGTGGAAGCTACTATGCTGAATACGTACGAGATGGACAGGCCTGGTTCTGGGGTGCGCGCCCGGCTGGACGATATGATGGCCGGCGAGTCGCGGTCGGTGGTGTTCAAGCTCGTAGTAAGGCCAGGTAATGTGGGCAACACACTGCCGCTGCCTGTATCGCTCAGCTATGACGATGTGCTGAACGAAACCTCGCGCACAGTGACGAACAGCGAGTCGATGCTGACCTACGCGACTGCTGTCGAGTGTGCTTCTGAGATAGCTAATAGCTCGGTGATGGAAGAGGTAGCGCTGCTGCAGGCTGCTCGCGCTCGTGAGGAGGCGCTGGTATATGACTCTGCGGGCGATTATGCAAGAAGCGCCGCCACTTTAGTACAGGCGGCGAGCTACGTGAGGGCCGCCGCCCCGGCATCGCCTGCTGCACAGGCCGAGGCTGCCGCTCTGGACGCCGAAGGTGTGCAGGCTCCGACAGGCTTCGCGCCCATGAAGCGCAAAGAGATGCATTACGACAAGTCAACTCGGCAGCAGGGGCGCAGGAAGTAATCACTTAGCTCACGCAAAGCAAAGGCACACCCATCTGCTGGGTGTGCCTTTGTTTATGTGTTTCTCCAGCGCCAATGCTGTTTGGGCTGATTATGCCGTAGCCAGTTGCTTAAGAGTGGTGGCGATACCGCATATTTGCGTTAAGAACTAGGGCAGAGGCACATAACACATTGGTAAGGGAAGACCCACCCCCGGCCCCTCCCGCACGCGGGAGGGGAGTCTAT
>JBDTQH010000076.1:0-20378 GCA_039932335.1 Chloroflexota bacterium | reverse complement strand
TGACAACTGACAACTGACAACTGACAACTGACAACTGACAACTGACAACGCGGTCGATAATAGTATAATATCCCATGCAATTCAAAGACTACTTTTCCGCCCAGGCAGACGAGTATGCTCGCCGACGGCCCAACTATCCGCCCGATCTGTTCGAATACTTGGCCTCTCTTACGGCTGTGCGCGATCTCGCATGGGATTGCGGCACCGGAAACGGGCAGGCGGCCGTTGGCATAGCACCCTACTTTGAGCGGGTTATCGCTACCGACCCCAGCCCCGACCAGCTTCGCAACGCATTTCAGCATCCCGGAGTAACCTACACGCAGGCTACCGCCGAAGAATCCGGCCTCCAAAGCGCGTCGGTCGATCTCGTGACTGTAGCGCAGGCTGTGCACTGGTTTGACCTCGACAGGTTCTATACCGAGGTGAAGCGCGTGTTGAAGCCGGGAGGCGTCTGTGCCATCTGGTGCTACATCCTTTGCAGAATATCCCCTGAATTGGACATCATCATCGACAGGTTCTACTTTGAGACCGTTGGCCCATACTGGCCCCGCGAGCGGGCCATTGTGGACGATGGCTACGCATCTCTCCACTTCCCATTCGACGCAATAGAAGCCCCCGACTTCGCCATCGAGCTTGAGTGGGAACTTGAAGACCTCATAGGCTACCTCGGCACGTGGTCGCCCGTCCGGCGCTACATCGAAGCAAACGGACACGACCCCATTGCTATTATCGCAGACTCGCTCCGATCTGCCTGGGGCAACCCCACCGAGCGCCGCCGGGTAGTCTGGCCGGTGAAGATGCGCGTGGGACGGTCGTCGTAGCGATTTCCGGTGCCGTTCCAGTATCATCCCCGCCAGCCAACTATCGCCGATGACAACAATCGCGTTAGGATAACGGGGTGCAGGGGCGAAGCCCATGACGGGGGTATGGGGGTGTCCCCCACTCTCCCCCTTCTGAAACTCCACTCGTCCCGTTCCGCAGGGAGAGGGGAGTTTCATTTGCTTTTTCTTGGGATTTACAACAGCCTACCCTTGAATGCCAGTCATGCGAGGGGCTAGGGATGGGCCTTGGCTTACCGAGATGTCAGATCGCTCCAACGCAATCTGAGCATTTAGTCAACAGCCGGCACTTGCGAACTGCACCCTGCAATGCTACAATCGTGATGGACCCGCCCGCGTCGCTGCCCTTACTAATGGGACCGCTATTGCATTGGATAAAGCTGTAAACACCGAATCTGAGGCCCTGAATGGCCGGCAGCCAAAGATACTTGTCGTAGACGACGAGAAGACTTTGCGTGATATGCTCGAGTATAACCTTCGGCGTGAAGGCTACACCGTTTTCACAGCCGCCGAAGGCAGCGAAGCATTGCGCATCGCCTATGCCGAGCGCCCTGACCTTATCATCCTCGACATTATGCTCCCCGGCATGAGCGGCTTCGACGTCTGCCGCGCGGTTCGCAAGCAGCTAACTGTACCCATCCTGATGCTGTCGGCCCGCGAGGAAGAGATAGACAAGGTGCTTGGCCTTGAGCTTGGCGCCGACGACTATCTGACCAAGCCCTTCAGCCTGCGTGAGCTTCTGGCACGTGTGAGGGCCATGTTGCGCAGGTCGGAGATCGTGAATGCGAAGTCACCGCTGGAGCCTGCTACAACAGGCCCACTGCCCGCCGACCCCGACATGCCCCCGGTTCTCGTCGCAGGCGATTTGAAGATCGACCTCGCACGCCGCACAGTAACGGCCAGGGGACAGTCTGTGGCGCTCAAGCCAAAAGAGTTCGACCTGCTCGCTTTCCTTGCCGGTCATCCCCTGCAGGTATTCTCGCGGGAGTCGCTGCTGGATCGCGTTTGGGGCTATGATTTCGTGGGCGGCACTCGTACGGTAGACGTTCACGTGCGCTGGCTGCGCACCAAACTTGAGGAGAACCCGGCCGTTCCTCAGTATATTCAAACGGTTTACGGCGTCGGCTATAAATTCAACGAACCTGTGGCCGTGCAGATTCCGGCCTGATCTCTACTATGTTGTCGCATACCTGGACGCGCCTCGCCCTTAGCTACGCGGTACTCGTGCTTGTCATGGGCGGCATTCTCGCGCTCTTGTTGGGCGGTGAGTTCGAGCAGCAAGAAGAGTCGGCTCTGCTCCGCGAGCTAAGCGACCAGGCGCGTGCTGTCGGCTACTCTGCCGAGCCGCTCTTTACACAATCAGCCCCTATAACAGCAACCAACCAGTTGGCGCACGAAATGTCTGCGCTTTTTGGTACGCGAGTCACCCTCATCAGGCCCGATGGGGTGGTAGTCGGCGATTCCGAGGATGCACCTTCTGGCATGGAAAATCACGCCAACCGCCCCGAAGTGGCTCAGGCGCTCTCCCGCCCCGGCGTTGTCGGCAGCAGCAGCCGTGTGAGCGCGACCGTCCGCCGCAGCCTTCTATATGTCGCCGTAGCGGTGACGAGTGGCCAAGGACGTCCCGCAGTGGTGGGCGTGGCACGTGTTGCCTACCCCATGACGGCTGTTGAGCAGGCTCGCAATACCCTCTGGACAAGCCTTGCCCTCACTGTGCTGCTGGTAAGCCTGTTGGCCCTGCTGCTTGGAACGCTCGTGGTGCGCTCCATAATCGGCCCGTTGTCCAGGCTAAAAGCGGTCGCGCTCCGCTTTGGCGAAGGTGACTTTTCTGCTCGCGTCCATATCGACTCGCACGATGAAATTGGCGACCTCGGCCGCGTTCTCAACTCAACAGCTGATCGCCTGGGCACATTGATCGAGCAGCGCACCGAAGACCGCAACAGGATGGCGGCTGTGCTGGAAAACATGCACGACGGCATCATTCTGACCGATACGCAGGGCCGCATCGAGGGGATGAATCCCGCTGCGGCTATGCTCTTCGACACGACGCCCGAGGAGGCAACAGGCCGCACGTTGATCCAGTTGACGCACGATCATGAGCTTCACTCCTCCCTCCGCACGGTGCTATCGACGCCAATGGACTGGCACAGGCTGGAGATGGAGGTCGGCAAGAACAGTATCTCTGCCCTTGTTACAGGCGTGCCCAGCCCCAATCGAGGCGGCCCGAACGGTCTCGTTGTGCTGCAAAATGTAACCGAGTTGCGCCGCCTTGAGCGGGTGCGCCGCGACTTCGTAGCGAATATCGGCCACGAGATCCGCACTCCCCTGACATCGATAAAGTTGCTCGTAGAAACACTCAGCACGGCCATTGACGAAGATCCCGAAGCCGCGAAGAATTTCCTGTCCCGCATTGATGTCGAGCTTGATGGCCTAACTCAGCTTGTTCGCGAGCTTCTTGAGTTGTCGCGTATCGAATCGGGCAGGGTACAGCTGAATCGGCGGGCCGTTCCGGTTGCCGATCTACTGGAACGCGCTACGGCCCGGCTCCGCGCACAGGCTGAACGTGCCGGCTTGACCCTCACGGTAAACGTAGCGCCTGGCCTGCCCAGTGCTGACGCTGATCCTGAACGTATCGAACAGGTGCTGGTAAACCTGCTGCATAACGCCATCAAGTTCACCGAGCCGGGCGGCCAAATCACCCTCGGTGCTGACCGCGACCCGTCCAGCGTCGTGATATGCGTGGCCGACACAGGTGTGGGCGTCCCCACTGAAGACCTACCGCGCATCTTCGAGCGTTTCTACAAGGTAGATAAGTCGCGCACAGGCTCCCGCGACCGCGACGGCGGCACCGGCCTCGGTCTCGCTATCGCCAAGCACCTGGTCCAGGCTCACGGCGGCCAGATCTGGGCCGAAAGCAACCCGGGCGAAGGCACAACCTTCTACTTCAGCATCCCCCTCAGCGAAGAAAAACGCTAGATGACATCAATTGCTCCTCTCCTTTAGCAGCCTAAATACGTTTCATTATTGGGAGCGTAAATTGATTTGCCATCATATACTGCCATGGCCGTTCCCGTCTTACGTGAACTCACTAAGCCAGGGCAGACATTCCCCTGTAGAACGGATCTCTGTATGAAATCTAAGAAAAACATCGAGTTATTGCTGAACATAGTATGCACTTTCTTCATCATATCGTTTCTACTCTCGATCCCTACTGAGAAACTATGGTTCCTTCTATTCATATCTTCGTGTTGTCTACTACTGACGGGGATCTTTGTGGCGTTAGAGTCAATCTCAAGAGCGAAGCTGAAGTCAAAACCAAGCAGAACACGAGATAGCATATTACCACAATCGAATATGCCGAGTGCTATTACAAAAGGAGTGCTTCTCCAGGGTGGCGATGGAATCCTTCTCATGTTGGGCGGCGTGTTGTTTGCTGCGGGCGCTCTTGTTAGAAGCAACATCCCTGAGTTTGTGGCGGTAGGAATGCCTTTAGCGGTAACTACAGCTGTCGTAGGATTCGTGTTGTTGATTAGCAGCCTATTTGTCAGAAGGTAGCACAGCTATTAAACGTCCCTTAGTTCGGGGGCTTTGGCTACACCAACGACTACACACGATCATTGGCCAACCAGGGTGGACTATACACTCTGCTTAGCGCTCTGCGCTACACCTATTACTACGCCAACGGCAATATGAGCGGTGCCGCCGCCTCCCCTCGCCCATGTCATTCTGAACCCAGTGAAGAATCTCGTACCCCGCTTTTCTCTTGGGATAGGCTCTTAAGGAAACACCAGCCTCTCCTGCGAGATTCTTCACTGCGTTCAAAATGACACCGCCATGAGGACGCGCTTGTCTCACACGTCTTTGTTGACACGCCTCTCGAGGCGACCTTCCCATCCGGGTTCTCTTCCCCTGTAAGTCTTCGCCACCCCGCCCCCGGCGTCTCCGCACTCCTGTCAAAAAGCCAAAACGTTAACATTTCCGCTCGGAATGTTAACATCCTGCTAATCATCTATTAAAACCAGGCGGTCATAATCGATGATGAGAAGATAGTGATATGAGCGCACGGATCCGTTTGCAAAGGGCCGGACAAAAGCAGTGCGCCGAGACGCGAGTGGGTCTCAGACGGAATTGGCCGTCAGGCACCACCCGCAACAAAGGAGAATATTGAACCATAATTTTACAGTCGCGCTTATTGCGCACGATCACAAGAAGGAAGAACTGGCAGATTTCGTTTTTGAACATAGAGCAGCATTCAGCAGGTTACACATTGTCGCCACCCGCGACACCGGCCTGTTGGTAAAGAAGCTTACAGGCCTCAAAGTGCACCTTATGGAGCACGGCCCCGACGGCGGCGACCAACAGATGGGCGTACTTGCCGAAGAGAACGAAGTGCAAGCTGTGATCCTCTTCCGCGATCCTGTTTCCGCCGCACCTTATGAACCCGATTTCGCAGACCTCCTTCGAGTTTGCGACACACGCGAAATCCCCATAGCCACCAACCGCGCAACCGCCGAAGCGCTAATCCATTTCCTGCAGACCAGCCCCAACCGAGGCGCGATAACCGCCCGCCCGTGGGGCTTTGTCTGGCCTGTCATTGGTACCGCCGATCCACAGGCCGGTGTCGATCTGCTCCCTGCCGGAGCAGTAGCATAGTTAAAAAGACCCGCCCAAAGAGTCTTCAACCAGGAAAGTAATACAGAGGAGAAACAGCAACAAATGTATCGATCAAGTGAAAATATAGTTACGCCCCGCCGCAAGGCAGGCAAAGTATTGAGCGTTATCGCTCTTGCCGGTTTGATGGGCGGCCTTCTGCCCGCCGCTTCCGGCACAAGCGCCTATGCGCAGAGCGATTCGCGCACCTTCAACGAGACCGGCAAGACTGTCAAGGGTAAATTCCTCGACTATTGGAACAAAAACGGAGGCCTCGCCCAGCAAGGTTTCCCCATCTCCGGTGAGCTTCAGGAGAAGAGCGACGTAAACGGCAAGACATACACCACACAGTATTTCGAGCGAGCAGTCTTCGAAATGCACCCCGAGAACAGCGCACCCTATGATGTGCTGCTCCAACTCCTCGGACGCTTCCAGTACGACAAGAAGTACGGCAAGGCGGGTGCACCCGGACAGAAAGCAAGCACGGATAACGCCACCAGGTTCGCGGCCACCGGCCACAGCGTCGGCGGTAAGTTCCGCGCATATTGGGAGAAGAACGGCGGCCTCGCTCAACAGGGCTACCCTATCTCTGACGAGTTCACCGAGAAAAGCGCTACCGACGGCAAGACCTACACAGTGCAGTACTTTGAGCGAGCAGTGTTCGAGCTTCACCCCGAGAACGCCGCTCCTAATGATGTTCTACTGAGTTTGCTGGGCAAGTTCCAGTACGACGCAAAGACCAAAGGCGAGTCGCTTGACTATCCCGGCCTTACCGGCAATGTCAACCTGAACGGTGCGGGTGCAACGTTCCCCGAACCTCTTATCTCGAAGTGGAGCCAGGAATATAACAAGGCATACAAGAACGTCAAGGTCAATTATCAGGGCGTCGGCTCCGGCAGCGGGCGCACCCAGTTCATCAACAAGACGGTTGACTTCGCAAGCTCGGATGCCCCCATGTCGGACGCACAGTTTGCGACCGCAGGCGGACCTGAGAACACAATGCACATCCCGTGGACAATGGGCGCTGTTGTAGCCGCCTATAACGTCCCTGGCGTCACCACCGGCATCAAGCTGACCGGACAGGTGCTGGGCGACATATTCCTTGAGAAGATCAAGAAGTGGAACGATCCAGCCATCGCCTCTCTGAACGCAGGCGTGACGCTGCCCGCTACAGACATCGTGACTGTGCACCGCTCGGATAGCTCCGGCACTACAAACATCTTCACCGACTACCTGTCGAAGGCCAGTGCCGACTTTAAGTCCGCAATCGGCCGCGCTGATCTGCCGACATGGCCGGGCGGCATCGGCGGTCAGGGCAACCCTGGCGTAACCCAGCTTGTGAAGCAGACCGCGGGTGCAATCGGCTACGTTGAAGTTGGCTATGCTAAATCGAGCAACCTCCAGTATGCGCTGATTAAGAACAAGGCGGGCAACTTCGTAGATGGTGGTAAGGGCGAGAATGTGGCGGAAGCCGCCGACAGCCTGATCAACACATCTATCCCCGCCGACCTACGCTACTCGATCACCGACGCGCCCGGCACGAACGCCTATCCCATCGCCGGTACGAACTGGCTGCTGGTGTACGTGAATCAGGCCGACGCCAACAAGGGTAAGGCACTTGCCTTCTTCGCATGGTGGGCAACCCACGAAGGCCAGTCCTTCTCGTCAGACCTCTACTACTCTCCCTTGCCACGCTCTATCGTTGAGCGCGCAGAGGCCCAGATCAAGCGTATGCAGTGTGGCAGCGCCAAGTGCGTACCGTAGTGCTGACCCACAACCGGAAATAATAATCCCATTGCCAGGGCGCTTGTGAGAGTGCCCTGGCATACGGGTGCAAATAGCTTGACATAATATACCGTCTCATACATAGAATAGCAGCTTATAGAACTTATCGCCAGCGAATCCCAGCAACTACATCCGGAGCATGACAGCATGAAAGAAGTAATCGAAGAGCGAATACAAGAAGAGCCGGGAGACGCACCCTTGCAAGCGCGCAAGGAGGGACTGCCCTTCGTCGGAATGGAGCGCGCCACCGAAATTGATACCGCTGGTGCTGCCGCGGTGGTGCCTGGTCGTGCAGCGCGCTCGCGCAACGTCGGCGACGTGGTATTCGGCGGTCTTATCCGTTTCTCGGTGATCCTGTTCCTCGTGGTGTTGGCGGGCGTACTCTTCGTCCTGGCAGTCGAGGCTATCCCGTCGATCCGCAATTCCGGTCTCGGCTTCCTTACAGGCATCGTCTGGAACCCCACCGAGAATATATACGGCGTTTTCCCCGCGATCTTCGGCACCATTATGGTCGGAGGCATAGCGCTCCTTCTGGCTAGCGTAGTGGGTGTCGCCACAGCGATCTATCTCGTGGAATATGCACCGCTCTGGCTTCGTGAGCCTGCCGGATTTCTTATTGAGTTGCTTGCGTACATTCCGAGTGTAGTCTACGGTCTCTGGGGATTGCTCGTTATGGCTCCCTGGCTCGGCACCACGGTGCAACCCTGGCTTAAGCAAAATCTCGGCTGGATACCCTTCTTCGACGGTCCTCCCGTAGGCGTCGGTGTCATGGCCGCCACGTTGATCCTGGCTATCATGCTCGTGCCGCTGATTGTGTCGCTCTCCCGTGAGGCTCTGCTCGTTGTGCCGGATAGCCAGCGTGAGGCGATGTTGGCGCTCGGCGCGACCCGCTGGGAAGTTATTCGCCAGGCAATCGTCCCGTATGCACACGGCGGTATCTTCGGTGCGATTATTCTGTCGCTTGGACGTGCTCTGGGCGAAACGATGGCCGTTGCCATGACCATAGGCGGAGCATTCCGCATACCAAAGACCGCTATGGACCAGGGCTATACACTCGCATCGGTGATCGCCAACCAGTTTGGCGAGGCAGCCGATCCCATCTATCTTTCCACACTTATGAACGTGGGTCTTGTGCTATTCGTGGTAACGGCCATTATCAATATGGGCGCGTTCTTCCTGCTGCGCCGCATGAGCCGTATGCAGGGCGCGAGAGCATAGCAAGCAACCGGTAGCTGGAGATATTCAATGAACAAAGCGCAAACAATTGGCAAAACAAAGCGTCTCGTACCGCGCTCGCAACCCGCGAACCAGGGCGCGCGGCGGGTGCGAAGTGTGCTCGCCCACACTCTGACGGGGTTGTGCACGCTCATATCGGTCGGCCTACTGGTCTACCTGCTTGGCTTCCTGATTGTAAAGGGTGCGGGGGTGATTAGCTGGGAGTTCCTGACCAGCGAAGCACCCGCCACCAACGAACCTGGCGGTGGTATTGCCGCATCACTCTACGGTACGGGCCTCATTGTGTCTTTGTCGGTGCTGATGGGCGTGCCCCTTGGCATCCTGCTGGGCATTTACCTTGCCGAAGTCGCCTCGGCCACTAGCGTATTCGCCAACATCGCTCGAATGGCGGTCAACACCTTCACAGGGATACCGTCTATCATTGTCGGCCTTTTCGTCTATACGCTCGTGGTCAAATCAGGCGGCCTTTCGCTGGGCGTAGGCTTCTCCGCGCTAGGTGGCGGTATTGCGCTGGCAATTATCATGATACCAATCCTCGCCCGCACCGCCGAGGACGTATTGCGCCTCGTGCCCGGCAGCATCCGTGAAGCGGGCCTCGCTCTTGGAATACCGTTCTGGCGTGTCACTCTGGGTGTAGTCCTACCTGCTGCCCGCGCTGGTATCATCACAGGCGGCGTGTTAGCTGTAGCCCGCGTGGCTGGCGAAACAGCCCCTCTGGTCCTGACCGCTCTCGGCAACGAATATATAAACTGGAACATCAGCGAGCCGACCGATGAGCTTACACTTCGCATCCTGAAGTACGCACGCAGCCCTTTCGAAACCCAGCACGCCCACGCATACGGCGCAGCCTTCGTGCTTGTAATGGGCGTAGCAATCGCCGCGCTCCTCCTGCGGCTGGCCACCCGAGGCCGGGGCATAAAAGTGCAGTAGGCGATGGAATGTGACCGCTGACCGCCCAAATAAGGGGTTGACAGGGCACTCCCTGTCCGGGGGTATGGGGGTGTCCCCCATCTCCCTCCTCTATAAATGCCCCCTTTCCACGCGAAGCGGGGATGAGCGCAGCGGGGGCGGGGTTGGGGGTGAGGGGTATTCGATCAACACATAAGAAAGTCACTAACAATTATCAAGCAATAACACTAACAGGAAAAGAAATCATGACAAATAACACTATAACAATCAGCCGCAACGGCAAGGAGCCCAAAATGACCAACACCCCCGCGCCGGGAGCCGAGCGGGCATCCACGCTGATGACAGGCTTGAGGCCCGTCTTCGAGGCCAATCCCGACGCCCCCGTGAAGGTGCAAAGCCGAGGCCTCAACTTCTATTACGGCACTAACAAAGCACTGGATAACATTAACCTCGAAATCCGCGAGAAGCAGGTAACAGCCCTTATCGGCCCTTCCGGCTCCGGCAAGACCACATTCCTGCGCACAATCAACCGCCTCAACGACGTTGTGCCGGGAGCACGCGCCGAAGGCAGCCTCATGGTTGACGACATGCAGGTGCTCAGCAGACAGATTGATGTTGTCCAACTGCGCTTGCGGGTCGGCATGGTCTTCCAGCGCCCAAATCCCTTCCCCAAGTCGATCTACGAAAACGTCGCCTATGCCATGGGGGTACACAGGTACCCACGAGCAGAGATGGCCGATCGCGTAGAGAAGTGCCTCCGAGAAGCGGCACTCTGGGATGATGTCAAGGATAAGCTGAAGAAGTCCGCCTACGACCTTTCCGGCGGCCAGCAGCAGCGGCTTTGCATTGCTCGTGCCATCGCCCTCCGCCCTGATGTGCTGCTCATGGACGAGCCTGCCGCTGCCCTCGACCCGATCTCGACAGGCAAGATCGAAGACCTGATTGTTGAGTTGAAGAAGAACTACACAATCGTCATCGTAACGCATAATCTGCAGCAGGCGGCTCGTGTCTCCGAATACTGCGCCTTCTTTCTTGGAGGCCGCATCCTGGAGGCCGGACCTACCATACAAATGTTCCTGAAGCCCCACCACAAGGAAACAGAGGACTTTATCACTGGGCGTTTCGGCTAATAACGGCTGTGTGCCAACGGGCATGCAGTTACAAGGGGGAAATATGGTTGCCACAGTAAGTGCAACGGACAAGAATAACAGTAACATCGTATCCGCCACAGGCAGCGCGCTCACTATTCGCAACCTGAACGCCTTCTACGGCAAGTTCCAGGCTGTTCGCGATGTTAGCCTCGACGTGCCTGCAAACAAGATACTTGCTCTAATAGGGCCATCCGGTTCGGGCAAATCCACCCTGCTACGCTCTTTGAACCGCATACACGAGACCGCTCCCGGAGCCTATGTAACAGGACAAGTCTTGCTTGATGACGTGGACATCTACACGGCTGACGTGGGCGATGTGCGTCGCGCCATAGGGATGGTGTTCCAGAGGCCCAACCCGCTCGTCACCAGGAGCATATTCGACAATGTCGCTATGGGTCTGCTTATCGGCGGTGCCAGGCGAGGCTCCGACCTCAGCGGCAAAGTTGAGCTTGCGCTGCAGCGAGCCGCACTCTGGAACGAGGTCAAGGATAAGCTTGATAAGCCGGGCACATCGCTCTCCGGCGGCCAGCAGCAGCGCCTTTGCATCGCTCGCGCACTGGCGGTCGAGCCGGACGTCCTACTGATGGACGAGCCGGCATCCGCGCTCGATCCTGTCTCCACGCTCAAGATAGAAGACCTCATGTTTGAGCTAAAGCAAAGCCTGACGATCATCATAGTGACCCACAATATGCAGCAGGCAGGCCGCGTATCCGACCAGACCGCGGTGCTGATGATGCGCCCCGATAAATCAGGCGAGCTTGTTGAGGTCGGCCCCACGCGTCAAATCTTCACATCGCCACGAGAAGCACGTACCGAAGCGTATATAACAGGCCGGATTGGTTAGTTGAGAGTAGCGGGCTGTAATCACCGGCGCTAGCAGCCCACCGCATTTACAAGTCGTCAGGGGGGAATAGAATGGCAAGAGAACAGTTTCAGCAAGAGCTTCACAACGTGCAGGAGTCGCTACTCGTCATGGCGAGCATGGTCGAGAAGGCCATCCAGCGTGCGGTGACCTCACTTCGCACTCGCGACGTTGGGCTTGCACAATCGGTCATAGACGATGACTTCAAGATCAATCAGCAGCGCTTCGGCATAGAGGAAGATTGTCTGTTGCTCATAGCCACCCAGCAGCCGATTGCCTCCGATCTACGTGTTATTGCAGCCGTTATCAACATCATCACCGACCTAGAGCGTATGGGCGACCACGCTGAAGGTATCGCCAAGATAACCATCATGACAGGTGACGAGCCGCCCCTGAAGCCGCTAGTAGACATCCCCCGCATGGACGAGCTATCGCGGTCGATGCTGCGGCGTAGTATGGATGCGTTTGTCAACCGCGACGCCGTTAGCGCACAGGCAATCGGGGAAGAGGACGACCAGGTGGACCAGCTTTATGAGCAAGTTTACCGCGAGCTGCTTACGTTCATGATGGCCGACCCCGGCACGATCAACCGCGCCACCCATCTTCTCTGGGTCGCCCACAACCTCGAGCGCATAGCCGACCGCGTAACAAACATCTGCGAGCGCGTCGTCTTCCTGACCACCGGCAGGATGGACGAAATCAACGTGTCGAAGTACTAAAGGGCAGACTAGTGGAAGCGTGTAGGGCGAACGTTAACAACGGTTAACATCCTCTTAACGCTGCAATAAAAAGCCAGGGGTACAATGGAAACATCGGAAGTTGTGCTGCTTGTCACCAGCCTGGGCGGGTGCGGTTTCGGGCAGTACCTTCCTTTTCTTTTGCCTCGCAACAACTGCCCCTCCCTGCGTCACATTCGTTAGCGGTCTTCGTCCTCGCCCCGCTTCGCTTTGTCGCGCAGCGGTATTTGGAACGTGACTGTGGTGGCTTTGCCTGGCTCGCTATCAATGTGCATTGTGCCGCCCGCGCTTTCTGTGCGTTCAGCCATACTGCTCAAGCCCAGGCCAAACCCATCCAACCGGACGGGCAGCTTTTTCGGATTGAAGCCCACGCCGTCGTCAGCCACCCGAACAGTCAGTATCCTCCACATCGTATCGAGCGAGATCGTGATGCGCGTCCTCGTGGCATTAGCATGCTTACGCACGTTCGACAGCGACTCCTGCACCAGTCTGTAGACCAGCACCTCAATATAGGCAGGCAGCCGCTCAGGCAGGTCGGACTCTATTGTTATCTTCAACTGGGTAGTCTCATTTATGCGCCGCGCATGAGCCTCCAGCGCAGGCAGCAGCCCATATGAGTCGAGCACCTCAGGGCGTAGATCCGCCATCAGATCGCGCACTTCATCAACCACGGCGGCAAAATCAAGCCGCAACGCGTCGATATCTCGTGCGGTAATAGCCCCCTTTTCGGCCCGTCTCCTCAGCGTGTCGGCATTGATGAGACCCACGCCCAGCGACTGCAACGGCCCATCGTGCAATTCTATGGAGACGCGCTTTCTTTCGGCTTCCTGCGCCGTCAGCAACTGCCTGAGCAATGCCGTGCGCTCGCTTTCGCGCTGCCTGAGTTCCTCGTGCTGCCGGGCATTGTGGATAGCCAGCGCCGCGTGGTCAGCGAATGCGGTGCATAGCGCCAGCCTGTCCAGCGTGACAGCGCCCGGCTCCGGCCAGGCAAGCTCCAGTATGCCCATGCGGCTGTCGCCAACCGTCAGGGGAAGCACCACCAGCGAACGCATTGGCGACTCCCCCCTGTATAACGGCCGGTCGTCCAGCAGCATATCCTGCACAACGATTGTGCGCTGCTCGGCGAACGAGATCCCGCCCACGCCTTCACCCGGCTTTAGCTTTGCCTGTCCATACACGGCCTCAGACCACGGCGAGATCCCCGCATACGTTTTGACTGTGATCTGATCGTCCTCAACGTTGTAGAGCATAAGGAACGCTTCGCCGCCCGTAAGCTCGTTGGCCTTGTCTACCACGCTCTCCAGTACCTCGGAAAGCTCAAGATTGCTCACAATTGCCCTGGCAGACTGCGCCAGCGCGGCGAATTGTGCGGCGCGGGCAGCAGTCGTTGCCTCAGACCGTATGCGTGCCAGCGCCAGCGCCGCCGTGGCTCCCAACGCCTGGAACGTCTGGAACTCGTCCTGGGTATAAGGCTTCTTCTCGTAAGTTTGCACGCTCAACACGCCAAGCGTCTGGCCGTTCCAGGTGAGGGGCGCAAAGATGGCCGATTCGCTTATGCGCTCTAAATCACCCATTTGTGCCGAGCCATAGTGCTCCCATTCGCGTCGATCTCTCAGCCGTATAGCCTTGCCTGTCCGCAGGACCGCCGTGGTCGGCCCAGGCGACGGCTCCCATACCTCACCGGGATACTCCTTGCCCGCATCAATCAACACTTTTACCTGTAGATGCTCGTACTCGTTTTCGCCCAAACAGATGAAGAATGTATCGGCACGCACCGTCTGGAAAACACGTTTCTTGAGGCATTCGTACAGGCCCGCCTCGTCGCTTGCACCCAACAATTCCTGGCTGATCAGGTGGAGTGCCGCAAGCTGTTCAGCCCTGCTGGAGGTCTCTGTGTAGAGATGGGCGCGCTCTATGGCGGATGCCGCGTGGGCAGCGAACGTTTGCACGATGGCAAGCTCGTCCGGCCCGTATACGTCGGGCAGGTTGTGGTCCACCGTGATTTTGCCGAAGCACTTGCCGTGCGACATCAACGGCACGCTCATCCATGCTCTCAACGTGGGCGCACTGGAATTAGCCCACCTGTCGGCTTCCTCCTGAAAGTCGTTAAGATAGAATGCCTCGTGTTCAATAAGCGAGCGGCGATTCAGGGCGCCATCGTCCGCTGGATACACAAAACCTGTGACAGCGGTCATAACGTCCGTCCATGCATCGTAACCCCACAGCCCGGCAAGCGTCGCCTCTGTTCCTTCTTCGTTGAGCAGATGGACAGTAACCCCGATGCAGGGCACAACATGTCCGACACCTTCCAGAGTCGCCGTTACGACAGTCTCAAGATCGGCAGCGGATTGCAGTCTCTGGCTAGCTGTGTAGAGCGCCTCGCGCACGGCGATATCGCGATTCTGGCTGAACAAGGTTCGCCCCAGAGTCAAGGCGAGTGCGCCCTGGTCGGCCAGTGCTCTTAGCCAGTCGATTTCGTCTGAGGTCCAGTCGTGAGAGGTCTCGGTAAAGTGAACGACCAGCGAGCCAATTACATCCCCAGCTTCCCACAGCGGGGTCGCGAAGAAAGCCCTCGCGCCAAGTTGGTGCACCGAAACGGTTGTCGCCGCAGTCGGATCAAACTGAGTGTCCGAGACAACAATTGTCTCGCCCTCTAAATAAATCTTCTCCGTTACCGTGTACTTATCAATACTAAAAGTGGCTGCCTTTAGAGCGCGGGACTGCTCCTCTCCAAGTCCAACCTCCGCCACAATACGCACTCTGCGGCGATCAGACTCTCTGAGCACAATTAGCGCGCTGTCTGCTTCCAGCACACGGCAAGCAACCTGCACGATCTGTTGCAGTATGTCCTCTTCGCGCGACCGCTCGGCCACCCTACGCGAAATGCTCACGAGTGCTTCAAGCCGAACCCTGTCCTGGTCAGGCTGGCCTATTTTATTGGTTATGAATAGATCTGTCACTGCTTGTGTCCAAAGCTCTCCGGCAAGGCAATCATACGCCCAGCATGCAATAGAGACACCCTCTAATCTCATTATATAGTGAAAGCTGCAATCCCACGCAGGGAGTTTAGTACCCTTTTGTCGAAACTGAAGTCCCATTTCGGCCGGGACCAACCAGCCAAATCTATCGCAGCACAGGCAGTACTTGCTACCTTACTGCTGAGCCGAATAGCTGGCGTGTTGCGAGGCCAAATGAGGGGAAAGAGGGCAAAGCAAAAAGCCCTGACAAATCCGAAGATCCCTCAAGGCTTTTCTTACCTCAGTGGCTCAACACCTCCGAAGTAACCTCAGTATAGCCGAACAGATGCCGCCTGTCAATGGTCTTGAAGGCCAATTTCCGGGCAATCCTTCTGCGCTGTTTGCTTTGCAATGGCCATGTTCATTCAAGGCCTTTTTCTGCCCCGGCCCGCAACAGGTCAATTGTTTCCATGGCATGACGCAAGTGCGGTATCACGATGCTGCCCCCAACGATAAGCGCCACGTTCAGCGCATCGGTAAGCTCTTCGTCTGTGTATCCTGCCTGAACGCACTGAATTAGATGGTAGTCCACACAATCATCGCATCGCAGCACAGCCGACGCTACCAGCCCAAGCAGCTCTTTGGTCTTCCCGGTCAGCGCGCCATCGTTATAGGCCGCTGTATCCAGGTTGAAGAAGCGGTTGATGCCGAGGTGCCCCGCGCCAAGTATGCGCTCGTTCATCTTCACCCTGTATTCGCGAAACTCCTCGAGTCGATCTTCAGGTGCCGCATTGCTCTTTCTGGTGCTCATTTCTCCTCCCATTATTGCCTATTACGATTGTAGTATCCATGATAAACTGCGCGATGCCGCTGCGACAAATCCGGCATACCATGACACACAGGCAGCGTAGCAGAACCGAGCACCGTGTGAGCGGCTGTCCTCATGCGTCGCGCCACTAGGTAGTATTACCTACTCCAGCCAATAATCCCCTGTAAATGAATCAGGCAGAAATACCGACGCATGTGGACTTCTTTTGCCATATAGTTGCCGTAGAAGTCTTACATGGCAGCCGGCAAGGGAGTATAATCCGACTACGATTATTGCCGGGCGCAAGATTAGAGGAGGCAACAATGGAAACACCGCTTATACCTGCGGGCGGACCGGTTGGCATGGCAGCTGGCGAGTTGCCTGTTCAGGAAAGTCCTCTTCCCATAGAAGAGGTGGCCCGATACGATGTTCCAACCGCTGCTCGCTACAGCGTCGCGAACTTCGGCTCGTCGGTTGTCTACGGCCTGTTCAATTCGGGTATGCCGCTTTATCTTGAGACCTACGGCATCTTCCCGTGGCTGATAGGGTTGCTGGCGAACGAACGTGCATTTGTCGGCGCTATTGTGCAGCCCTTCGTTGGCCGCCTGAGCGACCGCACCCGCAGCCCACTCGGCAGGCGGCGTCCCTTCTTCCTCGTCGGCGTTCCCCTGATGTCGATTTCCTTGCTCTTGCTTGCTGTCCACCCCAACATCTGGGTGATGCTTGGGCTGATGACCATCGGCTCCTTCTTCCTGGCGGTCGCCCAGGACCCATATATAGCCCTGCTGGCCGATCTCTTTCCCGAGCAGCATCGCGGCAAAGTGGGCGGCTTTCTAGGCCTGACTACCGCCCTTGGCATCATAACCTTCTCGCTCATAGCCCATTTTCTCTGGGACAGCAACGAGGCTCTCGTTTTCGGCCTTGTAATCGCCATACTCCTGGTGACATATGCCTTCACATTCTTCACGGTCAAAGAGCCTCCGGCCCCCGCTATCGCTACCGAAGAGAAGAAGCGGCCCTTCAACCTGAAGCTCTACATCAAAGAGCTGCGGCAATACCCGGAAGCAGCCAAGTATATTGGAGCGCTCTGCCTCTTCTGGATAGGCACGGGTGGCGCTACCCCCTATGTGACCCTCTTCGGCACAAAGGCGCTCAACGCAAGCACCAGCGACGTCTTTCTTCTGCCCCTAGCATTTGTCGTAATGTCGGCCATCTTTTCTGTACCCGCCGGGCGGTTGTCAGATCGTATCGGCAAGAAGCGAGTAATGTTCGGAGGCCTGCTTATCTACGGCATAGGTGCGCTCATCGGCTCGCAAGCCCACGACCTTATGCAGGCTACGCTGGCACTGGCTGTTATTGGCATCGGCAACGCCGGAACTGCCGCCCTTAATCCTCTTCTGACCGATCTTATACCGCGCAGCCGTACTGCCGAGCTAATGGGTCTTGGGTCGGCGGTCTGGTCGTTCGCACAGCCCCTGGGTTCGGCGCTGGCAGGCATCATCGTCACAGTGGCCGCCCTATTTGTGGGCGAGCATGACGCCTATCGCTGGACATTCATCTTCGCGGGCGCAATGATCGTGCTGGCAGGGCTTTCACTTCGCTTCGTCCACCCTGAGCGGGTGACCTCCATCGACCGGTAGAACATATCACACGGACAGCGTTACACAGGTATACACACATACCGTGGAGGACAAACCAATGGCCGAAGCAACCATAGCTCCTATAGATGATATTCACCCGCAGACAGGCGATCTCGTTCACGCAGGCGGCGTAGTTTGGCTCTTCAGGATCATAGTGCGAACACTCTTCAAGATCTTCTTTCGGATACGCGTCCACGGGCTGACGAATGTCCCGGACCGCCCTGTGATCATCTGCGCGAACCACCTCGGCTGGACCGACCCCTTCCTTATCCTCCTGTTCCTTCCCGTCGAGCCTCGCATCTACATTCTGGGCGAGAGACAGGTGGCCCACATATCGCGCTTCCGCAACGCTGTCGTTCGTACATTACAGGTCATGGTGCCTCTAGACCGCGACAAGCCGCGTGAAGCTCTCAGGGTCATGAGTGATGTGCTGGCGCGGGGCGGCTCGCTCCTCATTTTCCCCGAAGGCAAACTTGGCACAGAAGAGGGCACGCTGCAGCCACTTCAGTCAGGGGCCTCACATCTCAGCCTGCACGCCGGCTCGCCCATCCTGCCTGTTGGCTTGACGGGCACGCGCGATCTCTGGTTTCGCCACACACTCACCGTGCAAATAGGCAAGCCCATCGACCCCGCCCAGTTCACAGGCGATCTACGCACTCGGCTGACCACCTTCACGTGGCATCTCGACGGCGAAATGCGGGCGTTGCTCCCCGGCGACACTCAGCACCCCCGCGTGAAGTTGCTCAACCGCTGGCTGACAAATCTCTTCTAGATGTGATGCGCGTATAATGGGTATATCCTGCATCATTGACCGGAGGAAGTTGCTCAATTGCCTGTACAGCTAGTAAGGGAGTCCGTTGGCCCGGGCGAGGAGTCGGTCTGGGATTACCCTCGACCACCCCGCATCGAAGACTCCAACAAACATATCGAAATAGTCTTCAACAACGTGAAAATCGCAGACACCCACCGTGCCAAACGTGTGCTGGAAACGAGCCACCCGCCCGTCTACTATATACCGTCTGAGGATGTCATGCTCGCGGAACACTTCAGCGAAGCAGGCAACCGCACTTTCTGCGAGTGGAAGGGCAGCGCCTCTTATTTCACAATAACAGTAGGCGATAGGTCAGCATCGAACGCCGCCTGGACCTACCGCAATCCCCACCCGGCTTTCCGCGAGATTGAGGGTTACATCGCTGTATACCCCGCTCTCATGGACGCCTGCCTGGTTGACGGACAGGTAGCGCGGCCGCAGCCGGGCGGCTTCTACGGCGGCTGGATCACCAGCGACATCAAAGGCCCGTTCAAGGGCGAGCCCGGCACCGGAGGCTGGTAACGTTATGATTGAATGGGAACACGACCATAACGCTGCCTTCGCGAGAGCAAGAGCGGAGAGGCGCGACCTGCTGGTTGACTTCAGCAAGCACCCTTGAACAGGCTGTGACCGACTGGATGCCGTGACGTATCCTGACACCTCAGTGGCAAACTACATAACCGCCAACTTCATCCCGCTAAAGCTAATGCTAAACAGGCCGGAGGATTGGCCTGTCTTTCGCGCCAACAACATCCTGTGGACTCCCACTATTGCATTCATGGACCGAAACGCGAAGATACACTACCAGTCGCCCGGTTTTATGCCGCCCTGGGAGTTTCTCTCGATGCTGCGGATAGGCAAGGCACATACACTTATGGCCTGGAATAAATCACGGGAGGCAGGCGTTGAGCTGCTGGCGGCTGCGGAACAGAAGAACTCGTTCGCGCCCGAGGCCCTATACTGGCTTGGTGTCGCTTCTTTCTTCGAGAAGCGTGGCACAGTAGGGATGTTCACGGCGTGGGACCGCCTGACAGAGGAGTACCCCGGCACGCCCTGGGCGATGCGCGTCTACCCGCACTAGCGGTGATGTGCCGGTGGTCCCTATGCCTTCTTGACCCAGATCTTGGCCGCCAGGTCGTTGCTGATTCGCACAGTACGTGCATGGTCAGGCTGAACGTTCCTCGGCACTACCCGGACCTCGAAGATACCTTCGTCAGGGCGGCGCGCTATCACCGTGAGCGTAGCGCCCGGCATGATGCTCATCTCTCCCAGGCTTGTCAGCAGCGCCGATTCGTCTTCCACCACCTCAGAGATAAGCACCACGCTCATGTTCACTCCCTCATCAGCAGTGCTGAGGCGCTGGGCGTTCTGCTCACGCAGGTATTCAACAGTGTTAAAATCTTCGGATGGTATGGGGTTGCCGTGAGGGCAGGTTCGGGGATTATTGAGCACGCGCATCAGGTTAGCCTCGATCTCCGGCGACATACCCCGCTCAAGGTTATGCGCTTCCTCGTGGGCTTTCACCCAGTCCATCCCCAGCACGTCCACCAGAAATCGCTCAGCAAGCCTGTGCTGCCTCAGCAGCGCCTCGGCCTCGGCCTTCCCCTGCAGAGTAAGCTCAATACCCTCGCCCTGCCGCCCGCGCCCTCGTCCGGGCATCAATATCAACCCGCCCTTCTGCATACGGTCGAGCACCTGCGCCACGTTTGGCTGTGACACACCAAACTTCTCTGCCAGCCGAGCGCCCACAACGGGGTCTCCCTCAACCGTCAGGTTATAGATCGTCTCCAGATATTCTCGTGTTACGTGCGTTGTACTCATAGGGGTTTTATCGCTTACAATCCAGCTGCTTGCAGGGGTCATGAGGTGAGGCAGCGCAATAAGCGCTTCACAGCCAGTATAGCTTTTGGGTCAGACCTTGTCAAAAGCGTTTGCTTCTGTAAGTGTTCAGAGTTGAGGTGGAGGAGTTTCCACGATAAAATGTAAGGCATGA
>JBDTQH010000075.1:0-20878 GCA_039932335.1 Chloroflexota bacterium | reverse complement strand
AGACACCGCAATACGAATGCATCCCAGCCCTCACCGGGCTGCAGGTGCTCTTCGCTGAAGCCGTCCACTGCGCTTACTTTAACGCGACATTCGAAGATCCGACCCTTGCAGATCCGATCAATCCAGGCACGCTGCGCATTCTCTTTCAAGGGGTATTTGCGCCGGGGACGCCTGCCGCTGATATCAGGGACATGATGGCGATACTCGACGAGTGTCATAGGGAGCTCGCCGAACAACTGAATTACGAATAAGGGCAGGCGGAGCAGGGAGAGTGCGGTTAAACACTCTCCCTGATTTCGTTTAGCTATGAGGAGGCACACACCATGAAAGCAGCGGCCATATACGCCAGAGTGAGCACAGCAGACCAGGTGAAGGGCACATCGTTGGACGGCCAGGTGCAATCATGCCAGGAGTACGCCCGGGAGAACGGCTACACCGTGATAAAGGTCATGCAAGAAGACATGAGCGGAGCGCGCCTGGACCGCCCCAAGCTGGGCGAGCTGCGCGACATGGCGGGCAAACATGAGATCGAAGCGCTGATAGTATTCGATCCGGACCGTCTGTCTCGCTCCATGCCACACACAATGCTGCTCATGGAGGAATTCGAGCGGAGCCGCGCCGGTATCCTCTTTGTGAACGCGCCGCGTGAAGACACCCCGGAGGGCAAGATGCTCTTCGGCATGAAGAGCCTGTTTGCAGAATATGAGCGCACAAAGATCATGGAGCGCACACGCCGCGGTAAGGAGCGTAGAGCCAGGGAGGGCAAGGTGCTAAGCTCCTGGACCGTTCCCCTTGGCTACGCCTATATTGTGGGCGAAGGGCGCTATGAGATCATACCGGCAGAGGCGCAGCTGGTGACCAGGATATTCGACTGGTACGCGACTGAGGGTGCATCCTTGCGGATGATAGCGGCCCGGCTTACTTCCATGGGCATACCGACAAAGCGCGGGGCTGCAACATGGAGCCCATCGACGATCAGGGCCATCCTGACCAACGAGACGTATGGAGGCACCTGGTACTACAACAAGAATGAGGCGGTATTGGCGAAGCGCCGGCGGTATGCGGATGGGCGTAAGCCTCGTAACGAGAAGAGCGGCCACCTGGTGAGACCGCGTGAGGAGTGGATAGGCGTTCAGGTGCCCGCAATAATCGATCCGGATCTCTACCCACTGGTAGCAGCACAGATGGAGCGCAACGCGCGCCTCCAGAAGCGCAACTGTAAGAGGGAATACCTGTTGCGCGGCTTGCTGCTCTGTAGGCAGTGTGGGCGGCGTCTCACGGCCCGTCACACGCCCACCTACATTCAATACTACTGTACGGGCAAGTATGACGCCGGTCTTCGGGACTCCTGCAAATGCACCTGGCCGAACGCTCAGAAGCTCGACGCGCGGGTGTGGGAAAAGATAGCGGCTCTGCTGAGCGATGAAGAGCAGATCGCGGGTATCCTGGAGAGTCAGCAGGCAAACCGTGAGACAGAGCGCGCGCGCCAGGATGCCGAACTAGGCGCTCTTCTCAGCAGTGAGATATCCGTGAAGACTGAAGAGACCCGGCTACTGGATGCCTACGCAAAGAGCATCATAGATATCGACCAGCTCCAGGAGCGCATGAGCGGCATCCGCAAGCAAAAGGCTGCGCTCGCCAAGATGCGCGCTGAGATAGAAGAGCGTGTGCAGGCCTCAGACGCCGCACAAGGGCAACAGGCGATGATAATGAGGCACGTTGCCCTTGCAAAGAAAGGACTGCCCACAATGAGCTTTGAGGACCGCCGCGCTGCACTGGAGGCTATCAGCTTCAAAGGTGTAGTAGACGGTGAGACCGATAGCCTCTATATTACCGGGTGTCTGAGTATCAGGATGAGCATAAGCGGCAAGGATGACGGCCCGGGTGACGGTGAAGGTAAGAACGGCAGGGAGTTTCAATTGAGAACAGAAAGCCAACGTTCTCTTCAACGTGTAGCCGATTATAGACAAAGTAATGTGCCGGCCTTCAGCGCACGATGTGCAGGAACGGAATTGTCGACCCTTTCCTGCACATCGTACATAGCGACCCGTGTGCTCCCTCTACTACTTGACAGTATGCCCTGGATATTGACGCCACCAAATCAGCTAGTATACTTATTCTGTAGGGCATGTGAATCTTTGAGTCTCGGGGTTTCACAGCCTTGAAGCCTCACTAGTAGTCCACTATGCCCTTTGTTTTCCATTATTACATTTCATCAGGAGGGGCAACAGCTATGATTCGGCGTCTAACACCTTACGTACTGGTGGCACTACTTAGCATGACAATCGGCAGTATATTAAAGCCGTTTGACCACTTACCTGCAATTGCGCAATCTACCTGCCAGACCTTCACAGAAACTGGCAAACAGGTATGTGGTAGGTTCCTTGAATACTGGCAGAAAAATGGCGGCCTTGCTCAGCAAGGGTTACCGCTCAGTAATGAGTTCGTAGAGGTATCCGACCTTAACGGCAAGTCGTACACTGTTCAGTACTTCGAGCGGGCAGTTTTTGAAAAGCACCCCGAGAACGCAGCGCCTTACGACGTCTTGCTTTCGCAGCTTGGCACGTTCCGATTTAAGGCTAAATACCCTGCCGGCGACCCTTCGGGCAAGCCCTCCATTATCGGCCAGGTAATAGAATACACAGGCTACTCCGGCAAAGGCAAGATGCGCGCTACTGTCACCGATGTTAAGGAAGTTGCCAGCCTGGCTGCGGCAGCGGGCAACCCTGAACAGGTTCCCGATCGAGGCAAGTTCGTGCTCGTATTTGTCACAGTCACCAACAGCGGCAACGAGGCCGGTGAGATGGCTGTCGGGTTCAAGATACAAGGTGGGAATGGCTCTACTTATGCCAGAGATGTCAACCCCCCACACGAATCTGCCGCCAAGATATACGGGGTCGTGCCTAATTACACTACTCTCAAGCCCGGCCAAACTGATAAAACTGTCGTGGTGTTCAATGTGCCTTCTGACTTCAAGGATTACAAGATAGTGCCGGCCGAATAACTACACCGGCAGCTATCACCCTTGGGCAGACATACAGCCGTTGCAGGCAGGCGGATGCTAGAGCACAGGGGAGCAGACCAACAGCAGGTTTGCTCCCCTCACTGATGCGCACCTAATCTGCCTAAACTAAGTTCGGGTGTCTCTGTCTTTTCGCACCATTTTGACCGCTTGAGTGATGTACTGGGGTACGTTAGATCTCGTGCTCAGCCGGTGCACACTTGCTGCAATCTTGCGCTTTCTACCTTTGATTGGCTCTACCAGGGAGGATTGCTATGGATCTTCGTCAGCCCAACCTCGAAGCCGCAGCCGCCCGGCCTGTTGTCGCGAATCGCGTAGGCCGACTGAGCAGGCTACTCACCCGAAGACCGCCCGGCCCTCCAAGACATTGCAGATGTTGTAGCTGAGGCCCTGCTACTGTCAGGCCGGAAGCGTTGCGCAGATCGGACAAATGCTGCATGTCTGGCAGAATTGCGCCGGGGTCTACGCTCCACTATCGGTAAGCCCCTTCAATCAACTTCGGTGCTATTTTGCTGACATTCAGTTGAGCCGCAATCTCTACGTCCTTCGAGAAGCCTCGTTCAATCAACTTTCTGCCCGAGCTACATTCTTGCAGCACGGCTTCAATGTCGCCGTCTGCCGCTAGATAAACCGCTTCGGCGGCAGCTGCTTCGGGTGACTTTGTGCCGCCAAGATAATGGATGATCGCACCCGCTCCCAGCATGTCTTCCACGCCGGGGCGAAGCGTGTGGTCCGGCCATCGCTCGCCTGCGGGCACCACCAGAATGCGGCTTCCTACTGCTTCGGCCGCCCTCGCCACTGCTTTCGCATTTCGTATGCACCCCGCAAACGTTATTCGGCCGTCTACCGCCAGGGAGAGCGCCGAGCCGTTGGGGGACGGCAGCACCAGCTTCGTGCCCGGTTCAATCCCCAGCAACGACGCTGGCGACAGAGTGAAACCTGCACCTCCGCGACTTGCACCCGCTACGACTGCTTCAATGCTAGCCGCGAAATCGTTAAGTGGCGCGTCCCTCCACCTGTACGGGTACACTATGGCACCTCTGCCTACCGCGATGTCAACGCATGTCGTAAAGGATAGCGTGTCTATAATAATCAGCACGTCCGCCAGCGCCCCGAGTTGCGTGATTGCCTGCAGCCCCCATTCGCAGCGCACATCATAGTGGCGCTGGTCAAAGTACATAGTTGCTCCGCACAAGCTTCAGCGAGCGCAACGCCATCTCAAGGGCAAGGCGTGCGTCAGCCTCTTTCAAGTCCACGCCCAGGATCTCGGCTGCGCGGTCAAGCCTGTAGGCCAACGTATTCCTGTGCACATAGATCTCCGCTGCGGTCTCGCGCAGTCGCCCGCTGTGCCCCACAAATGACGCAACGGTCGGCAAGAGAGGTGTCGCGGAATGGCTGTCGTGGCGCAGCAGCGGGCCAAGCGTCTCTTCTACAAACGCCTCCAGCTCAGCACGATTGTCACGGTACAGCAAGAGCAGCATCTTGTCCGCCCCCAGGTCTGCATACCGCACGGGAGCGCCATCGTGCAGCAGCGCGGACGACTGCGCCGCCAATTTAGCTTCGCGCAGCGACTCGCCTGCTTGCAGAGTGGGCCTCTGGCCGCCAACGCCGCAAGCCCACCCGCCTTCATGGATAGCAGCCAGGACATCACCCTCCGCGCCAGTCGGCAGCAGCACAGTTAAGTTAGTCTCCTGGGCAAAATGCAAAATGCCTTGCTCGCGCTTGCGGTTCAGCGCGGCTATCCTTTCAACGATCTCATATAGCCGTCCATGTGGGCCCGTCCTGTTGCGCGGCACGACATACGCCACCTCATAATGGGGTGCGAGAACGTGGCCCTCGCGCCTCGCCAGCACCTGAGCGTCGGTGAAAGTGGCTATTTCTCCAGTCAGCAATCGCTCGATCCATGCGCCCGGCGCTTCCTCGGCCATAATCTCGCGACGCGCCAGAAAGAGGGCGCACTCACGCATGATTGCTTGCTCAATCTCATGCAGTGGTGTGTCGCCTGCTATCCTGATAAGCGGCAACCCTGCGCTGTCTGCGGCCTCGACCGCCGCTGAATCTACATCGCCGCGCACAGCCATACCGGATGCGCCTCGCGCCTGCAATTCCCGCACAACATCGGCAAGCGTAACGGGCGGCTCATGCCTCGACAGCAAATCCATGCCGACAAGGGCGATCTCGCCCCCCTTCAGGCGTGGGATTGCAGGCGCATATGGCCGTAGCGATACCGCCCACGTTACCGCGTTGTCAAGCCCCCGTTCCCCGGCCAGCAAGTCGCCACCCGCCAGAGGACCGGCGGGTGACAACAGGTGAGCTATAGTGAATGTTATAGGCATTATTAAGTGCAATTAACAAGCGTGTGGTCGCATTCTCTTCATATCGCCGCCTACTTGATCACCACTGCCTGTCCCTCCGCCACTCCCGATATGACTTCGGTGTCAGCATAATTGGAGAGGCCGGTTTCAACCTCAACCTTGCGGGTTTGGTCATTATCGAGGATGGTCACGTATTGCCGCGTGCCAACGGTCTCGAATGCGCGGTTGGGCAGCAGCAGGACATTTTCCTTGCGTTGTGCTGTAATATCGACGCTTGCCGCCATACCCTCACGAGGGGTCACTCCCTCTCCCGGCGTAAAACTGATAGTCGCCTGGTAGATGGTGCTGCCCTGCTTCTGGGTGGCACCCGGTGCGAGCCTTTCGATTTTGCCAGCCAGCTTTACGCCGGGATAGGCGTCCAGCGTAACTGTGACCGCCTGCCCCGCGCTTACCTTGCCCACATCGATCTCGTCCACGTCGGCCTTTATCCTGAGCGTGTTAGTGTCGGCTACGACCGCTACCTTCTGCTGCCCGCCGACAGTCTCGCCTATCTCAATATCCATTGACAACAGAGTGCCGCTAATGGGCGACTTCAGCTGGGCATCGCTGATCTGCGCGGTAGCGTTGGTCACCGTTATCTGCGCCAGCGCGATCTGCTGCTCCAATATCGCCAGCTCCGTAGGTGTCGAGCCTGCCTTGACCTTGTCCAGCGCAGCCTGTGCTGCGTCCACCTTCGCCTGGGCCGCCTTGATATCGTCGGCTGTGGGGCCCTTCTTTACTTTGTCGAGGTTGGCCTGGGCCTGCACGACTGCCTGCTGGGCCTGCCGCAACTCCTCGGGCGTAGCGCCCGCTAGAAGCTTATCGAGGGCTGCCTCTGCCTTGTCAACATCGCCCTGTGCCGCCGCGATATCGTTGGCCGAGCCGCCCGCCTTCAACTGGTCGAGGGCTGCCTTTGCCTTATCAACGCCTGCCTGTGCCGCGGCCACATCAGACGCGCTGCCGCCCGCGTTCATCGCATTCAGTTGTGCTTGCGCCTGGTCAACACCCGCCTGCGCTGCCGCCAGGTCCTCGGGCTTCGGCCCCGCCTTGAGCGCGTTCAGCTTGGCATTGGCCGAATCGACGCCCGATTGGGCAATCGCAATATCCTGTGTGGTCGGTCCTGCTTTGAGCTTGTCGAAGGCAGCCTGGGCTTCTCGAACAGCCGCATCAGCCGAGTTCAGCTGCGCGATTTCGTTCGCCCTGGCGGTCTCATAGGTTGATGTCGCCTGGTCCACGCGAGCCTGCGCATCCTGCACATCTCGCAGCGCCTTCGCCTCGCGGTTGCGGTCGTCGTCATTGAGGTCCTTGGGGTTCACATGGTCGTTGTCGTATTTTATCTTGCCGTATGCATCCTGCGCGTTCTGCAGCGCGTTCGACGCCTGTACAACGTCCAGCCTCGCCTGTTCCTTCACATTGGAGGCGTTGGAGGCTGTCTGGTCGCGTGCTGCTTTGGCCTGGTCGAGCTTGGCCTGCGCGCCGGCTATATCGTCGCTTGTAGCGCCCGCCTTCACTTTGTTGAAGTTCGCGACAGCCTGATCTACGGCCGCCTGTGCTGCCTTCAGATCTTCCGGGGTCGCGCCAGCCTTGAGCGAGTCGTATTTTGCCTGCGCTTCACGCACAGCAGCCTGCGCCTGGTTTATTTTCTCGGGAGTGGCAGGCTGTTTTACCGATTCCAGGTTAGCCTCGGCTTGCCTGAGCGCGGCCTCCGCCTGGCTGATGTCGCCGGGAGTGGCGGGCTGCTTCACCGCTTGCAATTTCGCCTCTGCCTGCTGAACCCCAGCCTGTGCCGCCGCGATGTCCTGAGGCGTCGCGCCCTTCTTTATCCCATCCAGCTTGGCCTGCGCCTGGTTCAGCGCCGCTGTTGCCGCCGCGACATCCTCCGGTCGACCGCCGGATCTCGCGCTGTTCAGGCCTGCCAGAGCACCCTCAAGGTCAGCGGTTGCCGCGGCGATATCCTGCGGTCTCGCACCGTCCTTCGCCTTCTGCAATTGCAGCTTGCTTATCTCCAGCTGAGTGGTTGCCTGGTCCAGGTTGCGCTTTAGAGCAGCCGTGTCAAGCTCCGCTAGCACCTGCCCCGCCTCCACCGCATCGCCCTGCTTCGCCAGCACGTTGGTCACCTGGCCCGATGCCTTGAAGCTAAGATTGGCGTTGCTTTCGGCTTCCAGCTTTCCTGTCGTTTCTACCGTCGAGACGATGGTCCCGCGCGTCGCAACGGCTGTAGTAATGCTCTTGCCAGGTCTGAACAACACAAAGGCAGCCGCCACCGCAACCAACAACACCAGCAGGATAGGCAGCGCGATACGCCAGGGCCGCCGCTTCGGCCTGCTCAAAAGCGCCATATCCCCCATAGTTGAAGCAGCCACCCCGGAATCGGAAGCCCCGTTGCCGTTCAAGTGCTCGACCCCGTTCCCTGCTACCTCTATATCTTTATGTAATGTGTCCTTCATATGCGTTCCATTCTTGGTTCTGTCTCGTACTGCGTACTGCGTAGTTGTCAGTTGTCAGTTGTCAGTTACCGCGGTCGGCGGTCTGCCGTCTTATGGAGTACGCAGTACGCACTACTCACTCATATCTCAGCGCGTGGCTTACCTTCATCCTTGCTGCGCCCAGCGCGGGGCCTATACTCGCTAGCGTAGTCAGGAAGATTGTGAAGAGTAGAGCATTGCCGACCATCGCTACAGGGAAAACAAAATCGAGAGGGAACAGCACCTGCTCCATCAGCCACACAAGCAAGCGCGCCAATGGGTAGCCCAGCGCCAGCCCCAGTATGAAGCCCAGCCCACCCATCGCCAGCGCCTCTGTCAAAAAGACCTGCAGCAGATGAGAATCGCGGGCTCCCACCGCCCTCATTACGCCTATCTCGCGCCGCCGCTCAAGCACGTTCAGCGTCAGTGTGTTCGCTACACCAATTCCGCCGATCGTTCCCACAATCACCGTCATCGCATAGAGCAAAATCGTGAGGATCTTGCTGGCTTCCAGGCTGCTTGCCTGGTCGGCATATGCGGCCAGCATGCCGGGCGACAGGTTGCGATACTTCTTCTCCAGCTTTGCCAGCGCGCTCTCTACCGCCGGCCCGTCGTGCTGCTGGAAGCGCACCGCGAAGAAATCAGCTGCGTTCGAGCGGTTCATCAGCCGCGCCGCCGTATCCAATGGCACAAACACCTTCCCCTTGGACGATGACTGCAACCCCTGTGCGTTGTCGTTCACCATGCCTATAACTGTGAGCCATCCCGACTCATCGCCAACGCGCAACTCAATGCGGTCGCCCACCCGTAGCGAGCGCGACTCCGCGAACCTTGATGACACGACCGCAGCCTGCGGCTCCTCAGCCGTGAACCAGCGCCCGTCTGTTAGCCTGTACTGGTAGAGCGACGTATCGGGCGGTATGCCCCACATCGTCACCCTCAGGTCGTCCACCGCCGCGCCCGACGACGCCCACGCCTCCACCTGCTGCACCTCAGGCATCGCCCGCAGCGTGGACGCGAACCCCCGCGATACCGGCGACTGGAACCACACCCATGCATCGCTGCCGTACACATCGTAGGCATGGACAATTGAGCTATCCACCGAGTCGGACGTGCCCTGCGCGGCGAGAAACGCCGCCGTCGCTAACCCAATTGCCCCGACCGTAATTAAGTTACGCGCCTTACGCCGTGCGAGGTTTCGCAGCGCGATTGCCGGGATGCGCGGCAGCCTGCTAACCCTCTGTACTATCCGGTCAATAACACCCTGCCCGTATGTGGCCGAAATCCCGTAACTGTCGAGGGCCTTGCGCACCGTTATCGAAGTGCCCCGCCACGCCGGCAAGAGCGCCGCCAGCGTCGTTACACCAACCCCCACAACCACGCCCTGCAAAATATCGACGGGGTCAACCGAAAGGCCCTTTATCGTGAGGTTGAATAGGTTGCCCAGGTACAGCAAGAGCGCATACCCACCGAATACGCCCACAAGCAGGCCAATACCCGTGCCCACAATACCATAAATGACACCGGCAACCACATATATGCCGATAACCTTGCCGCCGGTCGCGCCGATGGCCTTCATCGCGCCGATCTCGCCCATCTGCTCGGAAATAACGGCAGCCAGTGTGTTCGCCACGAGAAAAGACGCAATCACCAATCCCACAATCGAGAATACAGTCATCAGCAGCACAAGCGCATCCAACTGACGCTTGCCAACATAATCATCGGGATTGCGCTCCCAGTACGAGCCGAACTGCAAATTCCGTTTGGTATAGACCCGCTCGATCTCCTTGCGTGTATCCTCGCGCACCCCTGTCGAGAAATCGTTCAGTCGCACAAGAATCTGGTTGGCGGCGTCAACGCCGTTCATCCTGTGCACTTCAGCATCAGGTGTGTAGGCCACTGAAGTGCCGATAATGGATGCAGAGGGATAGGACGGCGATTTCGCGAAGCCCACCACCTTCAGGTGGCGAGTCTCGTTCCCCTCGCCTGCCCGGTAAACAATATCGTGCCCAATCTCGACAGGCGAAACATCCTTGACTGACGACTCCAACACCAATTCGCCGCGTCCCGGCCACCGCCCTTCCACGAGGTCAACGCGGTTCACCTTCATCTGCGCGAAATCGTGTATGCCGTTGAAAAGCATATCGCGCCAGGCCCCACCCACGTAATACTTCGTGTAGTATGTCGCCCGCAGCTCAACCCCATCAACATTGGGCACTTGCTCGACCGCGCTGAGCAAACTCTGGGGAGCGCCCCCCAGCCACCAGCGCATGTCCTGCTGCGAATTGTTGTTGTACGATGACGCCTGGGCAGCCGCCATATTCTTCGATGTGGAAGTGATCGCGACGATACCGGCAACACCGATGATGATGCCGATGATAGTAAGAAATGAGCGCAACTTGCGCCGCGTCAGATCCCTGTAGGCTTTTCTGAGAGAAAGTAACATAGATGAAACCCGGCAGCGTTACGTCTGCCTGACAGTGGACATTACCTATATTATACCGCAACAGAGCGCCGGTGCGTCACACCTTGAATCGGGAAATCAACCCAAACTTGCTCGCCGGAGGGCACATATAGTGGACTATCTCTACTGTCGCTTTGGCGTGAAGAAAAGAACCTTCTCATCTCCTTTTCCACGGTGCGCGCAAAACATTAGTCTAATCTCGCGAAAAGCCGCTTGTAACTATTGACAGCCTCTTAAGCGTCTGCTATCATAAGCACACCTTGAGATGAAGTGCCTGTCGTGGTGCGCTCTTGCTATGCCAGGATGGCTCTGTTTTAGCGCGGCAAAATATCCCACGCACCATCTTCAGACAACTTTGTCCAGCAGGTAGTAATCCTGTCCCGCTCTTCCATATTGATGGATACGGAACAGAGGTACCGGCGTTCCACCCCTACCCGTAAACCGAAATGGGGCAGGCACCGGCACCCGTGGGTCGGTCAGGTGTGTACTCCAATCATAAGGGACGCAGTTGTCCATACTGGTTCTGTGCCATCCAGAACCGGTTATTGAGTTGCGCCGCCAGTTGGAGCGCCCCTGCACACATTTACTCGTCCAATTCATAACGAGGAGGATCAGCCCATTTGTTACACGAAAGGTAAAGCGCAAGGGAAAAGCCGGGTCGGTCTGGGCGTCACGAAAAACCAGCCAACCGCGGCCAGGACATCAGGAGCGTATGTAGAGACGCTGTCTCTCATTTTGTCTCTTATTGAGGAAGGAAGGAAGAATGAATCAACCAAGTAATAGGCGCAACACCTGGCGGTTTATAGCAATTATGTTGCTGGCGCTGGGTATGCTGGTCACAGGCGGCGTGGCGCTGGCCGGTGTACCGGCAGGCGTACCGGGTGGCGTAACCGCTGCCCCTCCCGCCCAATCCAAGGGCGAGACCGCAGGGCCGGCAAATGGCTCTAAGACGGGAAGCCAAGGCAGGCAGTGGACGGCCGCTGACACCACTTCTCTTAGTGGTGCCGTCGCCCCCAGTTATGCTAATCCGGCAAAGTTGGCCTCTCCGAATGCCTATGTAGAGAAGGCTCCCTACCCCGGTTTCACCGGTATTGACAGGCATGCCACCGCTTCTGATGGCACCTACCTGTACGTAATAGGCGGTGAGACCTACAACGGATCGGCGTATGCTGCTACCAATATTGTTCAGCGTTTCGATCCGGTGGCAAACAGCTGGACCACTATGGCTCCACTACCGGTTACCTTCGACAACACTGAAGCGTGCGCCCTGAACGGCAAGATTTATGTGCCGGGTGGCTACAACGGCACCACTGCTGTTAACACGCTCTACATTTACAACATCGCCACCAATACATGGACCACCGGCGCACCTGTGCCTTCGAGCCCGGGCAATCTGTGGTCTACGGTGACGTGCAGCGCCGCCAACAACAAGGTGTACGTAATGGGCGGGTACAACTTAAGTGCTGCCCTCAACACCAACTACATCTACGATGTAGCCGGCAACACCTGGAGCACGGGAGCGACCCTACCGATCGCCACCTACGGCGCAGATGGTGGGCTTATCAACGGCCACGTCTACCTGGCGGGTGGAAGTGGTGTAGGCACCAACGCGTATGATTACAACATAGCCACCAACACCTGGACGCCCATAGCGTCGATGGGTGTCGGCTGCCTGTTCGGTGCCGCAGGTGTAGATGCGAGCAATCGGTTCTGGATAGCCGGAGGCGGCTTCTGCAGCAACGCCTCAAGCCCGACCAACCGAACAGAGTACTACAATCCGGCTACTAACACCTGGACAACGGCCGATGCTCTGAACGAGGCGGTGTATCACACTAACGGCGGCTTCGCCGGAGCGGCTGGTACACTGTTCAACGTGGTCGGTGGATATACCGGCGCCGTTGACATTGGCAACACCCAGCAACTGGTGGTTGCCGGTGGCGCCACGGCCACAGCTACCTCACCGGTAGCCACACCTACCTGCGTGGCAGGCGGGGCGACGCTGCTGAACGAGAACATGGACGTAGCACCTCCTGCGTCATGGACAGTGATCAATCACAGCCAGCCTGTGGGTACCCTCGCCTGGTTCCAGGGTAACCCGACTGTCTTCTCCTCTCACTCAGGTGCTGCCACCTCATATGCAGGTGTCAACTACAACAGTGGCGCGGGAACAGCCACCCTCTCTGACTGGATGCTCACACCTGCGGTCACACTGCAGAACGGCAACGTCTTCAGTTTCTGGACGCGCACAGTGGACGCCCCTGCATTCCCTGATCGGTTGCAGGTACGCATGTCCACAAATGGAGCGTCCACCAATGTGGGCACCACAGCAACAGATGTTGGAGACTTCACCACTCTGTTGCTCGATATCAACCCGACATACACGGTGAATGGGTATCCGAACGTCTGGACCCAGTACACAGTTACGCTGTCTGGCGTCAGCGGCACACCGACAGGACGATTAGCCTTCCGCTACTTCGTAGAGAACGGTGGACCCGGCGGCTCACGCTCCGACTTCATCGGAGTTGACGATGTGTTGTACACAAGTGCTGGCGCAGGTTGCGGTACAGCTGTACCTACCTCAACGTCAGCTGCAGCTACCAGCACACCCATTGCCACAGCCACAGCATGTGTAGTTAACTACAACTATGTTGAGGCCACAGGCACAATCGTAGCTGGCACAACAGACATAGGCAACCACACAGACGATCTTACAACTAATATCGCTCTGCCCTTTGCCTTCAACCTGTACGATCAGTCCTTCAACAATGTGACCCTGGGACCTAACGGTAACGCTCAGTTCGTCACAAACAGCAGCGCGTTTAGCAACCAGTGCTTGCCCTCGGCAACTCTGAGCACCTATGCGATCATGCCTTACTGGGACGATCAGATTACATCGGCGGCAGGTAAAGGTATCTTTACCTCGACAAGCGGAACGGCACCAAACCGTATCTTCAACATCGAGTGGCGCACATGTTCGTATAACACAGCGACCACCTGCGTAGCGGACACTGACGCCAACTACGAGCTACGCTTGTACGAAACGACAGGCCAGTTCGACATCATCTACGGCACGATGTCTGCATCTCAGGACGCCAGTGGTGCTACCATAGGTGTACAGAAGAACTCAACCACCTACAAGCAGTACTCCTGCAACACAGCAGTAACGGGTCTCAGCGGCAAGCAATTGTCGTTCACACTCGGCTCATGTGGTACCCCTGCCACTACTTCTACTCCTGTACTTCCAACAAGTACCCCTAGCGGCTCTACAGCAACCCCAACCTGCGTAGCAGGCGGCGGCGGAACACCCGGCCCGTGGGCAACCTCCACAACCGGACCTTCCGCTCGCTATCGCCACACCGCCGCGTCTGTCGGCAATGACGTCTATGTCATGGGTGGCGGCAACAGCAGCGGCGGCTATCTCAACGACCTGTGGAAGTGGAGCTCAGCTACCCAGACATGGACCCAGCTGGCCAACATGCCTACAGGCAAGCAGAATGCCCAGGCCGCTTACTGGAACGGCAAGATCTATCTACCAGGTGGTTTCACCGGCAGTCACCTGACCGAGAACGCCATCTACGATATTGCCACCAACACATGGACCACAGGCGCGGCTGAGCCTGCGGCACGTTCCGGCATGACCGCCGCATACAATGGTAAGATCTACGTGTTCGGTGGTAACCCCGGACCGATGGCCTCCATCATTGTGTACGACATTGCCGCGAACACATGGTCCACCTCACCTGCTTCCCTGCTTGCCGCAACGTCCTATGGACGGGCTATCACAGTAGGCAACTACATCTATGTAGTGGGCGGTATCCAGGCATCAACAACAGGGGTGGTACTCCGCTTCGACCCGGCAACCAACACAATCACCACCATGGCTCCCCTACAGGAAGCGAGAACATGGGAAGAGTTGATGTCGGACGGCACACACATCTACGCAGTAGCCGGTGGTGATGCGACGTTCTTCAACGGCGTACCGCTGGCCCACACCGTAGAAATCTACGACATAGCAGCCAACACATGGACATACGGCAACCCCGTGGTAACCACAGCCTCCTCGGTGGCAGGTGGACTAGCGGGCGGCAAGCTGATGATCCAGGGTGGAACCAACGCAGCGGTCTACTACGATACCGTACAGGTATCGCAGCTTTCCGGTGGCGGCGGCGGCTGCGCAAGCCCAACACCCGGCACTCCTGTTGCAACAGCCACAACCTGTGTTGCGGGTACCGGCACATGGGGTTCCTACACATCGCTACCGGCTGCCCGCATGGGCGCTGCGGTTTCGTCCGCAGGTGGCTTCCTTTATGAGGCCGGCGGTTACTCGCTTAGCTTCAACAAGGGTAGTGCACCCAGCGTGCAGAGTCCTCGCAGGACCGGCCCGGCTGTGGTCAACCCTCTAACCGCTGCTCGTACTGACGGCGCTGGTACCTGGACTGCCATTCCTAACATGCTCTCCGCCGCCTTCGACGGCTCGGGCGTTAGCGATGGAACCAAGTTCTATGTCCTCGGCGGTTACGATGACTTCGGTGGCGTCGCCGCAACTAACCAGATCTACAATCCTGCTACCAGCAGCTGGAGCAATGGCGCTGCGATACCCCTGGGTGTTGCCGGTGCCTCTGCTGTGTACTCTGGCGGCAAGATCTACCTGATCGGTGGTTGTAACGACGGCACTTGCGGTGCACCTCGCACCAGCCTCCAGATCTACGACGTCGCGGGCGATACATGGTCCTCCGGCGCTGCAGTACCTGGCGGCGTAACCTTCAGTTCAGCCGAAGTCTCCGGCAACTTCATCTACCTCGCAGGTGGTGTAGACGCTTCGGGACAGGCGACCATGAAGACCTATCGCTACGACATCGGAGCCGACACCTGGAGCGATGCCTCGATGGCTGATCTACCTGAAACATGGTGGGCAGCAGCCAGCGCCATCACAGGCGGCAAGATGTATATGTACGGTGGTGTGCTCGACGGCTTCACCACAGTAACAAACCGCACCATTACCTATAACGTCGCTACAGACGCATGGGTAAATGACGCAGACATGGCAGTTGCCTCCTATCGCCAGCAAGGCGACGTACTGGGCGCAGCCCTCTATATCGTCGGCGGCAGCACAGCAGGCTTCACACCTGACGCACGCGTTGAGAAGTACTCGGGCGGCATCTGCACAACCCCTGTACCAACCAACACACCAGGCGGTCCTACAGATACCCCTGTACCTACAGCCACAGCCACAGTTTGTACGACCAACTATAGCTTCGTTGAGTCGACAGGCACAATCGTAGCCGGCACAACAGACATAGGCAACCACACAGACGATGTTACAACCAATATCGCTCTGCCCTTTGCCTTCAACCTGTACGGCCAGGCTTTCAACAGTGTGGATCTTGGACCGAACGGCAATGCTCAGTTCTCCAGCGCTAACATTGACTGGACCAACGACTGCTTGCCTTCTACCACTATCCCAACCAATGTGATCATGCCATACTGGGACGATCAGATCACAGCACCGGCAGGTAAGGGCATCTTTACCTCGATAAGTGGAACGGCACCAAACCGTATCTTCAATATCGAGTGGCGCACATGCGCGTATGCCGGACCCACCACCTGTGCCGCAGACTCCGATGCTAACTACGAGCTACGCTTGTATGAAGGCACCGGCCAGTTCGACATCATCTATGGCACGATGGCTTCCGGTCAAACCGGTGGCAGCGCGACCATAGGTGTCCAGAAGAACTCCAGCACATACGCGCAGTACTCCTGCAACACAGCAGTATCCAACCTGTCCGGCAAGCAATTGTCGTTCACGCTTGGCTCCTGCGGCACGAGCACTCCTGTACCTCCGACAAACACACCTGGCGGACCTACACCTACATGCTCGGCAAACACCCAGCTTCTAGGCGATACCTCGTTCGAAGCAGGTTCCCCGAACCCTGTATGGGGTGAAGGCTCAACCAACTTCGGCACACCTCTTTGCGACGAAGCTTCGTGCGGCAACGGTGGTGGATCAGCCGGTCCTAATACCGGTACGTGGTGGAGCTGGTTCGGCGGATCAGCATCTGTAGAAGACGCATACGTCGAGCAGACAGTGAACATACCGAGTGGCACGGCTACCCTCAAGTTCTACTTGTGGATAGGCGCACACTCCGGTAACGGCGCAGGCGACTACATTCGAGCGTTGGTCAACGGCACGGAAGTATTCCGCGCAGACGACACATCGACCGCATACGACGCCGGCTACGTACTGGTAACAGTAGACGTATCGGCCCAGAGCGGTGGAAGCCGCGTGGTAAGGCTTGAGTCCCACAGCAATGGTGGTGCAGTATTCAACGCTAGCGTTGATGATGTTACCCTCGATGCAGGTGGCGCTTGCGGTACTCCTGTACCTACCAACACAGTAGTCTCTACAGCTACAGCGGGCGCGACCGATACAGTAGTGGCAACCTCTACATCGGTTTCGACCGGCACAGTAGTTGCGACTGGTACAGCGGTCTCGACCGGTACAGCAGTTGCGACCGGCACAGTTGGACCGCCCACAGCCACGCCGACACATTGCGCGATTGAGTTCGCAGATGTGCTGCCCGGCAACACCTTCTACCCCTTCATCAAGTGCCTTGCATGCCGCAATATCATCAACGGTTATCCGTGCGGTGGTACCGGCGAGCCGTGCAACGCCAATAGTGACCCGTACTTCCGACCGTCTAACTTCGTCACACGCGGACAGCTATCCAAGATCGTCTCGCAGTCTGCCGGCTTCTCGGAGCCAGTCAGCGGCCAGACCTTTGAGGACGTTGTTCCCGGTTCAACGTTCTACGACTACATAGAGCGGTTGGCAAGTCGTGGAGTAATGGGCGGCTACCCCTGCGGATTGATACCAAGCGAGCCATGCGTATTGCCTGACAACAGGCCGTACTTCAGGCCAGGCGCAAGTGCAACCCGCGGACAGCTAACCAAGATCGTGAGTAATGCAGCGGGCTTCAACGATCCCGATCCTGCGACATTCACCTTCACCGACGTACCTCCTGGATCGACATTCCATGTATACGTGGAGCGTCTGTTGATCAACAGGCCGGGTGCGATGGTCGGCTACCCATGCGGTGTCGATCCGAGCGAACCGTGCGACGATCAGAACAGGTCGTACTTCCGACCGAACGCAACCCTGTCACGTGGGCAGGCATCGAAGATAGTGGCTAACACCTTCTTCCCTAACTGCGACACGCCACAGCAAGCAAGCAAAGCACGCCGCAGCAAGTAACTCAGGCGACTGAGTAACCGCACTGACGGTAGTGCCAAGGGCAAACCGCCCGGTGTCTCCAAAAGAGCGCCGGGTGGTATGCCAACCGAATACTACATAAGCAAAAGAGCCTTCCTTGGGGAAGGCTCTTTTGCTGCGTAGGGGGAACGCCGTGGGCAAGTGGGGTATCAAATCGCGAAAACTCGCCAATATTTGTGCCCGCATCCGCGGAACCAAATCGCACCAAACGCAGTATATATAGTACATACAATATCAGCAGCGGTGGCATCAAAACTGCTTATATGCGAGTCCCATGCCCTTCGCGGTAGTGGCTTCCTGATCGGACCACGTTATACATCTGGAGAAATAGAATGAATGAAACATCATATACAGACCTTAACGAATTTAAGACATTTGGCGAGCTATGCGAGGCCTTAGCCGAACAGGAGCTACCCGCCACCGTGGAGGACGGCTACTATGTTATGCGGAAGGGCGACCTGAAGCACTTTATCGAAGGCTCTGCTAGGGGGCTGCCCTTCATGCTTGAATTCTTCATGCCAACCTCAGCTCAGGTGGCCAGCTAATAGCTCTACTTCCCTTCGCTCACTCAATACTTAAAAGCAGAACAGGAAGAAGGCCAGGTAACGTACCTGGCCTTCTTCCTGTTTTACAGTACAGCACTGGCGCTATTTGCTTTTGGCTTTTTCTTTGTTCGAGTCAGCCTTGCTGTTGATCTCCTGCTCCCAGTAGGTTTGCAACTCTTTCTCGCGTTTGCTCTGAGCATCCTTACCGGCGTCCAGAACTGCATTCACACGCGCTTTTATTTCGTCAGTGGTAACCTTGCCCGACTGCGGAGCCACGAGCATTGCTCCCACCGCACCGATACCCGCCCCCAGGGCCAGTCCGGCAGTAAACTTCAGCGTCTTGCCAATCACGCCCATAGTTGTCCTCCTTACCTATCGCCCACTCTTCTCGCCGCAATTATAACACGAGTCCCCTCATTCTAACGCCTGGCGCAATTGCTCATGCGGCAGCACTCAGACCTTACAACTCAGATGATCTCGTGGCGATACGCTCACGTACCATCGCCTGGAACTCGGCCACCGGCAAGCTGTTCTGTTGTGTGCCGTCGCGCTTGCGCAGCGACACCGTGCCTTCAGCCATTTCCTTCTCGCCTACCACTGGCATGTACGGTATCTTCAAGATCTGTGCCTGCCTGATTTTGGCGTTCATGCGGTCGTGGCTCAAGTCGGCTTCGGCCCGCACGTCTATGGCCCTTAGCTCACGCGCTATCTGTTCTGCGTAGTCGTTGTGCGCTTCCGACACAGGGATAACACGTACCTGATCGGGCGACAACCACACTGGGAAGTTGCCCGCGTAGTGCTCCAGCAAGAACCCGATCATCCGCTCGTGCGTGCCGAGCGGTGCGCGGTGAATGCAGAGGGGCACCTCGTCCTTGCCCTCGTGGTTCGTATATTTCAGATCGAACCGCTCCGGCACAGCAAAGTCCACCTGGTTCGTGGCCAGCGAGAATTCACGGCCTATCGCGCTCCAGATCTGCACGTCAATCTTCGGTCCGTAGAACGCAGCCTCGTCGGGCACTTCGACATAAGGCACGTTGCCGTTGTCCATCGCCCGTCTGACCATGTCCTCCGTCTTCAGCCACAGGCGCTCATTGTCCACATACTTCTTGCCGAGGCCCTTCTTGTGGTGCGTGCTAAGCCGCATCACATACCGCTCGATCCCGAACAGCCGGAAGTATTCGAGATACAGGCCAACCACGCCCATGAATTCCTCTTCGAACTGTTCCTCAGAGCAATATATGTGCGCGTCGTTCATCTGCATTGAGCGCACGCGCATCAACCCAAACAGCTCGCCGCTCTTCTCATACCTGTAGCACGTACCGTATTCGGCAAGCCTCACAGGTAGATCGCGATAGCTGCGTGTTTTGTTAGCGAATATCTTGTGATGGAACGGGCAGTTCATCGGCTTCATGTAATAGCGCACGCCTTCGAGATCCATCGGCGGGTACATATGCTCGGCGTAATACGGCAGGTGGCCGCTCCGCAGGAACAATCCTTCCTTCGTCAGGTGAGGCGTTCGCACGCGGTCATAGCCTGCGTTTAGCTCCATCTCTTTCGCCAGCTTCTCCAGCTCCTCGATAATAATCGCGCCACGCGGCATCCAGAGCGGAAGCCCCGGCCCGATCTCGTCGTCAAAGAAGAATATCTCAAGATCGCGCCCCAGCTTGCGGTGGTCACGCTTCTTGACCTCCTCCAACATCTGCAGGTAAGCGTTGAGATCCTTCTTGTTTTGCCACGCCGTACCATAGATACGCTGCAGCATCGGTTTGTTCTCATCACCGCGCCAGTATGCGCCGGCCACGCTCATGAGCGCGAACGCATCCGCCGGAACCTGTCCTGTGTGCTCAACGTGCGGTCCTCGGCAAAGGTCCTCGAACGTATCGTGCTTGTATGTGCTGATAACAGGAGCCAACGACACTTCGTTGCCGTATTCGTCCACTTCGCCCTTCGCAAGACCTTCTATCAGTTCCAGCTTGTACGGCTGGCCCTCGAAGAGTTGGCGCGCTTCATCGGCGTCCACCTGCCTGTATTCAAAGGGGAATTTGCCCGCGATAATCTGGCGCATCCGCTTCGTTATCTTCTCCAGATCCTCTGGCTCGAATGTGCGCGGTTTGCCCTGCTCGTCCTTGCCAAGGTCGAAGTCATAGTAGAAGCCGTTCTCAATTGGTGGCCCAATCGCGATCTTGGCGTCCGGGTAGAACTGCAGCACCGCCTCGGCCATAATGTGCGCCGCGCTGTGCCGCAGCTTATAAAGTTGTTCGGCCTGAGCTTTCTCGCTCTGATCTTTCTCAATAACAGCCATCTTTTTCCTCCATAGCAGCTTACTGTGCCGCCCTTGATGTGCTTTTTCGTCTGGCCGGCCTGTCCCACAAAACCCGTCAGGAATCAAAAAAGCCCTTCATCCCACAAACGGGACGAAAGGCAATGCCTCACGTGGTTCCACCCGAGTTCGACGCGTCCCCGCAGGGTCGTGTCCTCTCTAGCCTGTAACGAGGCCAGTCGGTCTCGCATACTTGCACCACAGGTGACGCTTTCCGCAATACAGCTCTCAGGTGGTTTTCGCCGGGTCATGGATGGCAGGCTTTCAGCAGATGCCCGCTTCTCTGATATCCCCGTTCCGGTTACTCGTCCTGGTCGCAGCCTTCAATATTCTGCTACTTTAATTATACTCATATCCCTACAGGGCGTCAAGAGGCCGTAGAAGTGTAAGTGTTCAGAGTTGAGGTGGAGGAGTTTCCACGATAAAATGTAAGGCATG
>JBDTQH010000074.1:0-21350 GCA_039932335.1 Chloroflexota bacterium | reverse complement strand
GCGCTCGCATGGACATGCCTCTGCTCCTTGAGCGTTTCGAGGAGAACCCCTTCCTCAGCAACTTTTATACGGACCGCGAGCGCTACGCTTTCCAGACCGAAATCTTCTTCCTGCTCAACCGCTACCGCCAGCAGCAGTCCGACATAGCGCCTGCCCTTCAGCCACCCGGCGTGGTGTCGGACTACCTATTCGCCAAGACGCGGCTTTTCGCGGGCATGAACCTGCGCGGCGATGAATGGGATCTCTTCCTCCAGATCTACGACGCCCTTCAGCAGCAGGTAGCGCGGCCCGATCTCGTAATCTACCTGCGTGCCTCTGTCGATACGCTTATGTCCCGCATCTACCAGCGCGATCGCCAGTTTGAGCGCGGTATGGAGCGCAGCTATATAGCTCAGTTAGCCGTGACCTACGATGCATTCTTCAAAACCTTCACCGCGTCACCACTCCTCACGCTCGATACCGACAACCTCGATTTGGTGCGCGACCCCTCCGCACAGGACGCCGTAATAGCGGAAATCGCAGGTACGCTGTCAGCCGCCAACGCTGACGATTGAGCGTCCTGTTTGAGCGACAGGGATGATAAAAGGCCTGATCACCTGGTCAGGCCTTTTGTGTTATCGCCCTGGGAATGGGCAGAATCGCGTGTGCCTCTAGGCGGCCGATGTTGTATCCGTAGAACCGGACCCTGCGTACTGTCCTGCCCTGCGGGCATCATGGCGGCCTTCACTGAACTCTTCCACCATCTTGCGGTTGAATGCCGGAATATCGTCCGGGTTACGGCTCGTCACCAGCCCGTTGTCGGTCACAACCTCCTGGTCGACCCAGTTAGCGCCTGCGTTCTTGAGGTCTGTCTTGATTGATGGGTACGATGTCATAGTGCGGCCCTTCACAGCGCCTGCCTCGATCAGCGTCCACGGACCATGACAAATCGACGCTATGGGTTTGTTGCTGTCTACAAATGCCTTGATAAACTGCACAGCCTGGGGGTTCATCCTCAGATGGTCGGGATTCATCACACCTCCCGGAAGCAGAAGTGCGTCGTACTCCTCGGGGCGTGCGCTCTGCAACGGCACATCGACTGGAAATTCGTCTCCCCAGACGGTATGCTGCCAGCCTTTCACTTTGCCCTGTTCCGGCGAAATTATCGAAGTTTGTGCCCCTGCTTCTTCAAGGGCACGCTTCGGCTCGGTCATCTCAACTTGCTCGAAGCCGTTGGCGACAACGATAGCTACTTTCTTGCCTTCAAGTTTGTTAGCCATTACTGAACCTCCCATTTCTTCTTCCGGTTTTACGGGCCATGTTGGACCCTGTCGCAATATTTCTGAGCAAGCACCGTGCCCAATGCCCTTCCGTTACTCTTGTCAGCAGGCCATATTCTGCACATTTGCTGGCCTTTGGCCTATAATATCTCTGCTTGTGCTGTACCAATCTGCATACCGCGAAAGGTTGTGAGATTATGCCTGGAGTGACTGGGAACTTTAGCGTTTGGAATGAAAGCGACTGCGCTGTCTGGCGTGCTCTGCTGGCTTCTTACCCCGCTGCTATTGAGGCACAGGGCAGCAGCAAGCTAACCAACCTTGACGTATGGTTCCGCGATGAGCTTCCCGCCGCGATTGCTTCGCGTGCCGAACCTTGTCTCTATCCCGATGAGCTACAGGGTATTGCTGCCTGGAAGATGTCGCGCGGCGTGTGGCGCGAGCGCAACCGCGTGCTTATATCGGGCAACTCCCAGCAAGCAGTAGTAGAGGCCAGCCGTAAAGCATTCGTCTCTGTTCCCGACCCTAGATTGCCCATAACTGCCCTTGCTGCGCTGGCCGGGGTTGGTCCGGCCACGGCCTCGGCTGCCCTCGCTGCGTTTCGCCCGGATATATACCCATTCTTCGATGAAGCGGTATCCGGCCAGATTCCGGGCCTTGGCCCTGTGGCTTTCACCACCAAATATTATCTTGCTTACGCCCAGGCGCTGCGCGAGCGTGCTGCTACTCTCAACGCTGCTTGCGGCGAACCCTCTATGACACCGCAAGACGTTGCCCAGGCTATGTGGGCAGCGTGGGCGCTCTCCGGCGCAAGTAAAGCGTAGCAACCCGTAGCTTCTCTTCCGCCCTTCATAATTACTGCAACGAAACCTGTGCAAGGGGATAAAGATGAGTGTTAGCTGACCGAGATATAAGGTTGCTCTACTCTCACCCTGAGCGCTTAGCGGGACATTGACACTAGACGATAACTCTCAAAGAGCGTAGAATAGGGTGAAATAGCGTACAGCTTGTATGCATCGACCCCTCGGTGGACATAACCTGTTCACCTGCCTCATCTCTGACAAGCGGCACGCGACGTGCTGTTACAGCAGCTATACTTACTCGGTTAAGGGCAGCCGGTTGAGAATAGCAGTGCCCCTGCCTAATCTTACTCTGGAGGAGGTGGTCCAAGCTCAAAAGATAACCCAACCAAGCAGAACAGTTTCCTGGCAATGATGTTTATTTCAATGGAGGAAAGACATGGCAATTAAACAGAAACGTGCTAGCATCTTGATGACCCTGGCTGTGGCGAGCACAATGCTCCTCTCGGCTTGCGGCGGTGATGCAGCCACGGCGACCGTGCCCGCAGCCGCGCCAACCAACACGGTAGAGGTAGCTGCTCCCACAGAAGCCGTAGCAGCCCCCACAAACACTACAGTGATGGCAGCCGAGCCGACCAACACTACAGTGGCAATGGCTGAACCCACTAACACAACTGGAGCTACAACCGGCGAGACTCCCTCTGCCATGGGCACAGTTGACCCCTCGCTTAAGGGTAAGAAAGTTACAATCTTCGGCGTGGCCGCAGATGAGCAGGCCCGCCTCTTCCAGAAGGAATTTGACGCTTTTACAGCCCGCACAGGCATCGAAGTCACATATGAAGGCAACAAAGACTTCGAGACCTTGATCCGAGTTCGCGTTGAGGGCAACAGCGCTCCCGATATCGCCACCTTTGCACAGCCCGGTCTCCTGGGCGACTTCGTTAGCAGAGGCAAAGTTATCGACCTGAACACCTTTATAGATAAGGCTTTCCTGGAGAAGCAGTACAACAAGACTTTTCTTGACCTTGCTACAATTGACGGCAAGATGGCAGGACTGTGGCACAATAACGACGTGAAGAGCCTCGTCTGGTATCCCAAGGCAGCCTTCGATGCGAAGGGCTATAAGATACCCACAACCTGGGACGAAATGATTGCGCTCTCAGACCAGATCGTCGCCGATGGCGGCACCCCCTGGTGCGTAGGCATAGAGTCGGCCGGTGCTACCGGCTGGGTAGGCACAGACTGGGTGGAGGACGTCATGCTCCGCACCACCTCCCCTGAGAACTATGATAAGTGGACGAAGGGCGAGCTCAAGTTCGACTCCCCTGAAGTTAAGAAGGCATTCGACACTGTCGGAAGCATCTGGTTCAAGGATAAGTATGTGCTTGGTGGCACGCAGAGCATCTTGAGCACCGCCTTTGGCGACTCGCCCAGGGGCCTGTTCGAGAATCCTCCTAGCTGCTGGCTACACCGCCAGGCTAGCTTTATCACTAACAACTTCCCGGCTAGCGCCAAGGTCGGCACAGACGTAGCTTACTTCTATCTGCCGCCTATTGACGCCGCCGAGGGCAAGCCTGTACTCGGTTCCGGTTCGCTCGCAGCCATGTTCAATGATCGCCCCGAAGTTCGTGCGGTCATGGAATTCCTTGCAACAGGCGAATCGATCAAGGAAGAAGTCAAGGCAGGTGTGGCTGTAGCGCCTCAGAAGGACGCTGATCCTAGCTGGTATCCGACCGACGCCGCACGCGGCTTCGCCCAGATCCTCCAGGAAGCTACCACCTTCCGCTTCGACGGTTCCGACCTTATGCCGGGCGCGGTTGGCGCAGGCTCCTTCTGGACCGGCATCGTCAGCTGGGTTCAGGCCGACGGTAAGAATACCGACGAAGTCCTGAAGACTATAGATGCAAGCTGGCCCAAGTAGCACCAAGTAGTTAGATACACTACGTATTACAAGCAACGAATAGCGAGTTGGATCTATCTGGCTCGCTATTCGTTGTTCGTAATTCGTCGTTCCCATAGAAGGAGGGAGTTCCATGGCTCAATCGGAAACGGCGGCGCCCGCCCCTCTTAAGCCACTCGCATGGGTTGTTCGCATACTGGTCTCACTGGTCATACCAATTATCACGTTTATTGTCCTGTGGCAGGTCTTCCTCTTCTTACGTGATAGCAACGCACCCAAGCTGGTTATCGCGATTGTGGCGATACTCTGGGGCGTAGGCGGAGTGGCTGTGCTGTTCTACCTCTCTAACTGGATAGTCGAGAGGCTTCCCGCCGCCTGGCGAACACGCATACAGCCTTTTATCTTCGTGGGGCCGGCCCTCGTCATGCTCACCTGGTTCCTCGCTCTTCCTACTCTCCGTACCTTTTATCAAAGCTTCTTTAACGCTAGCGCCACTCAGTTCGTCGGCCTCGATAACTACCAGTATGCCTTTACCAACCCATTAATGTTGGAGGCCTTCCGCAACAACCTCCTCTGGTTGGTATTCGGCACAGGCTTAAGCGTTGTATCCGGCTTGTTGATTGCTGTGCTGGCCGATCGCTCCAAGTTCGAGAGAGTAGCAAAATCGCTAATCTTCCTGCCAATGGCTATTTCTTTCGTAGGTGCGGGCATTATCTGGAAGTTCATTTATGCCTATCAACCGCAGGGACGGGAACAGATAGGCCTCCTCAACGCCATAGTTACAGGCTTTGGCGGCGACCCTGTAAACTGGATTACCCAGCAGCCCTGGAATACCTTCTTTCTCATCATCGTATTTGTGTGGCTCCAAACAGGATTTGCGATGGTGCTTCTCTCGGCTGCGCTCAAAGGCGTGCCAGGTGATCTACTGGAAGCCGCCAGAATTGACGGTGCGAATGAGTTCCAGATCTTCTTCAGGATCATTATTCCCACCATCACCGGCACAATTGTCACCGTAACAACCACGGTTATTATCGCAACACTGAAGGTATTCGATATCGTCTATGTGATGGCCAGCGGCGGTCAATACGGCACAGACGTAATAGCAAACGAGCAGTACAAGCAGTTCTTCAGATTTGGTAACTTCGGGACAGGCTCCGCTATAGCTATTGTTCTCCTGATCGTGACTATACCTGTAATGATCTATAACTTGCGCCAGTTTCGTGAGAGGAAGGCTTTCTAATGGCTCCAACACAGAAAAACGTCTTCTCAATCTTTCTCGTCAACGCTATCCTCATTGTGCTTTGCGCCCTCTGGACCATACCCACCGTGGGCTTGCTGGTATCGTCGCTGCGTCCGAGAGACGAAGTGCTCTCTACCGGTTGGTGGAAGACCAACCCCACCAGTTTCACACTCGCCAATTACGAACAGGTGCTGGGTGGCAAGGAGTATCCTGATCCGTCGCTGCCGGGTGGTGTGGCGAGGGGCCAGAACATGAGCAACTCCTTCCTGAATAGCCTGACTGTGACTATTCCTTCCACACTGATCCCCATTCTAATCGCCGCATTCGCTGCCTACGCATTCGCCTGGATGGAGTTCCCCGGGCGGAAATTCTTCTTTACGGTGGTGGTCGCACTGCTTGTCGTGCCATTGCAGATCGCGCTGATCCCACTTCTGCGCGACTATACCGGCCTGCAGCTAAACGGCACCTTTCTGTCTGTATGGCTGGCGCACACCGGCTTTGGTCTGCCCCTCGCCACCTACCTCTTATTCAATTACATAAGCACCCTACCGAGAGACATCCTTGAGTCGGCTTTCATTGATGGCGCATCACACTTCACTATCTTCTACCGGCTGATACTGCCGCTCTCCATGCCCGCTCTGGCGTCCTTCGCTATCTTCCAGTTCCTGTGGGTCTGGAACGATCTGCTGGTCGCCCTTGTGTTCCTTAGCAGCGGTGGCCCTGATTATGCAGTATTGACACAACAACTGACCACGATCACAGGCTCACGCGGGCAGGATTGGCATCTCCTGACGGCAGGCGCTTTCGTGACAATGGTTGTCCCCCTCGTCGTCTTCTTCGGTCTCCAGCGATACTTCGTAAGAGGCCTGTTGGCCGGCTCGGTCAAGGGGTAATGAGTGTACTACGTACTGCGTATTCCGTAACGCGAGAACATCCGGTTAGCATAGATTGTTCCGTTTCGTTGGCGGTCATACGGAGCACGTAGTACGCAGTACGTTGTAGCCGCGCAAAGGAGGCCATATGGCTGATAACGAAAAACCACTGTTCCAGGGAATGGATGAGTTCGAGAGAACCTTCGCACCCGGGGAGCTGCCACCCGATGACCCGGAGCGAGTTCGTGCGAACCTGGATGAAGGCTCCGGTCCGGTCGGCGGCGACACCGGTTATGAGCCTCCTGCAGCGGCTCCGGTCGCAAGCGTGGGCTCATCGCCGAGTGGGGAGATGGCGCCGCCCAATACAGGGCATGAAGATCGCGGCGGTGGGCCCGGTGACCCGGATACCCAGGCTCGTGATCCTTTCGGCGCAGATGTAGACGATCGGGACGGAGCGTGAAACGTGATGCGTGAGACGTAAGAAATGAGAAATGAGAAATGAGCGTGAAACGTGACGCGTAACCGTGAAGCGTATTCCATAATAACTCGAAGTTCTCGTACTTACGTCTCACGTCACACGTTTCACGTTTCACGTCTCACGTCTCACGTTTCACGCGCAACAAGGAGCAACGACACCGCACCATGGATAACAACCCGCCTGGCATACAATCGGGCCGGACCGCGACCGGCGCTTCGCACACCGCATACGAATGGTGGCAGTCCGGCATCATATATCAGATATATCCCCGCTCTCTTCAGGACAGCAACGCCGATGGTGTAGGGGATCTTCCGGGTATAACGTCGCGTCTTGACTACTTTACCTGGCTGGGTATCGACGCTATCTGGATTTCGCCTATCTACCCGTCGCCCATGGCGGATTTCGGCTATGATGTGGCCGACTACACAGGTATCGACCCCCTCTTCGGCACTCTGGACGACTTTGATAGGTTGCTGGCAGAGGCGCACAGCCGCGGCCTAAAGGTCATCCTCGATTTTGTGCCAAACCACACTTCAGACCTGCACCCATGGTTCATCGCGTCGCGGTCGTCACGCGACAACCCTAAGCGCGACTGGTATATCTGGGCAGACCCCTCTTCCAATGGCACTCCTCCCAACAACTGGCTCAGCGTCTTCGGCGGCCCGGCCTGGACATGGGACAATGCCACCGGCCAGTACTATCTCCATTCCTTCCTCAAAGAGCAACCCGATCTCAACTGGCGCAATCCTGAAGTACAAACTGCCGTGCTGGCTGCCATGCGCTTCTGGCTCGACAGGGGTGTGGATGGCTTTCGCGTTGACGTGATAGACCGCATGATCAAGGATGCGCGTCTGCGTGATGATCCTCCTAACCCCGACTGGCGTCCCGGCATGGAGCCTTACAAATCACTCATTCATGTTTACAGCATGGACCGGCCTGAATTGCACGCCATCCTCCGCGAGATACGCACCCTATTCAATAGCTATCCTGATAGAGTGATAGTAGGCGAGTCGTACCTGCCCCTCAAACAGCTTGTGGAGCTATACGGGGAGCACGGCGATGAAGCCCACATGCCGTTCAACTTTGAGCTAATACGCGCCCCATGGGACCCTGACTACATACGGAACTACATAAAGGAGTATGAAGCCGCGTTGCCGGTGGGCGCATGGCCCAACTGGGTGCTGGGCAACCACGACAGGCACCGTGTGGCGTCTCGTGTGGGGCCCGACCATGCACGACTCGCCCAGATGCTGCTCCTGACCCTGCGCGGCACGCCGACCTGCTACTACGGCGACGAAATCGGTATGACCAATGTGCCCATACCAGACGACCGCGTGCAGGACCCCTGGGAGCGCAACGTGCCCGGTCACGGCCTGGGCCGAGATCCTGAGCGCACGCCCATGCAGTGGGATGCGTCGGAATATGCGGGCTTCTCTACTGTTGAGCCGTGGCTGCCGGTTGCAGGTAATTACGGCCAGGTGAACGTCGCCGTCGAGCGAGATAACCCCAACTCCATGCTTTGCTTCTTTCACGCTCTCGTAGAGTTACGGCGCGCAATTCCCGCCCTGGCAGTAGGCCATTACAGTACGTTTGATGCGGGCAGCAGCAATGTGCTGGCTTATGTTCGCTCCTATGAAGATAGCCGCATTCTGGTCGCTCTCAACTTCTCCGCCGAGCCTGCACCGCTTGACCTTGCACCGCACGTAGGCAACGCCGAGTTGCTACTTTCAACCCACCGCCCCGCAGGCGGGGATACTCTGCAATCAGGCACGCTGGAGCTTCAAGGCAACGAAGGCATCATACTCCGGCTCGCGTGACAGCATATTGTCCTTATCTTCCCGCATCGAAGAGCAGCGCCAGGTTATCGAATGGGAAGAGCACGAGGAACTTGCCGTCTCCGGCAGGCGTAATGCTCGATGGGACAGGTGCGTCAGCTGTGTCGTTGTATACCCAACGTGCTAGCTCCTTGCCCTGCGCGTCATACCGCACTATCGCCTTACTCGCGTACTCGGTGACAAGCGCGCCCGCCGCATCACCCGAAACCCGGTTGCCATCACGTGCCGTGCTGTCGCCCACCGTCCATGCCGCGACCGGCTTCAGGTCAGCATCAAAGCTCTGCACGCGATTGTTGCTGATGTCGGTTACATAGAGAGTGCCGTCCGCGGCCTGCCACACTCCCGCAGGCTCAACAAACTCACCCGGCCCGCTGCCCTGGCTGCCAACGCTCGCTATGATATTACCGTCCGGGCTTACCTTTATCACTCTGCTGCCACCCGTGTCGGCCACCCAGAAATTGCCGTCACCGGCGATAAACATATCCCGCGGAAAGAAGCAATCGCAAAGCGACTTTCGCTCTCCTCCAGAGCCATCTAGCCCGTAGCTAATAATCTCCGCGCTCAAGGCGTCCAGGGCTAACAGTTTGCCGTCCTTCACCGCCAGTGCTGATATTTCGTTGGCAGGCTTATTGTCCTTGCCCGCCACTACCCAGGTATTCTGGGGTTTACCGTCGGGCGCGAATTTATGTATGGTCCCGTCGTTCTCCGTGTAGATATAGATGTTGCCCGCCGGGTCAATCGCTGCCGCCTTGGGCCGGTCAAGCACCGGGCCATCCTTGCCAAGCTGCAGGATCGGCTCGATGATTCTGGGCGTGGTCTGCGGTGCAGGCGTCGCGGCGGGTAGGGCCGTTGGCACCTCTTCTTGCTGCGGGGTGGGCGGCGGTTGCGTGCTGTCTGGAGCTGCGGTTGTCACTACTTGCGCTGTGGGTTGAGGAGTAGCAAGCCCAGACACGGTTGCGAGTGTTGGTTCTGCTCCCCCTTGTGTCGCTCCCTCTGCCCCTTGCGATTCCGCTGATTTCGTCCATATTGTGTCGTCTGCCTGGTCGAGGCTGGGCCAATCACCGCTCTCAGGCCGTTGCGGATAGCTCCCCATCAGGGGCAGCAGGAAGGCAGACGGAATAATATACTGGCCCGATATGCCGGGAGGCGTCCAGGACAGATACAGGTGCGAAGAGCTTGCCTCGTCCTCATAGAGAAGCTTTATATCGTGCAGCCCGGTCTGCAGCTCAATCGTCTGGCTCTGCTGCTGGTTCGCGTTTTCGTTCACTATCAATTCATGCCCATCAATGAACAGACGCGAGCGCGAGACTTGCTCCGTGAAGAACTTGTAAGTACCATCTACCGGCGCATACAGCTTGCCTGCCCACTCGCCTGTATATGGCCGGTCAATTGGTGTTATGTGATACTGAAAAGCCATGACAGGATCAACGTGGCCGCCCTCTGCCGGCGCGTCAAAGCTATCACCCTTGCGGAATACGGACGTAAGCCCTCGCGGCTCTATCTTGCGGGGGTCAAAGAGCAGCGTATCGCTTATAGGGGTCATAGTGTTGCCGCCGCCGTTGGCCGTTGATTTCCAGAGCAGACGGGCCGTGCTGCTTGCCGTGCTCTCTGCCGTGGCAGTAACAACAACGCTGTGCAGGCCGGCACCAAGCGTTACAGGCGCACTCGCCCCAACCTCGAAGCCGTCTATCGCTATGCCCGCCTGTTTCGCTTCACTATTACCGTCTGCCCATTCGAAGCTGTAGCTGCCGTAATCACTTATTTTGAGCGTGGTTGACAGCCTCACGTCTGCCGCACCGGCGTCCTGTGCATCTTTCCCGGCCGAGTCGAACTCCATCGCGGGCAGCATCTTTTCCACGGGTGGTTTGGTCCCATCTTTGGGCAAGATGGTAGCGCGCACACCTCGTAGTGCCTTTATATCCTCGACGGGTATCGTAACGGAGTAAAGCTGCACGTCTGTTTTGTTGGGTCCATACAGCACCTCCACGACCGCATTAGGATAAGCGCGCTTTATACCTACCACATCGAATCCATCGCCCGGAGTAAGTATGATCTCGGTGTCGCGCTCCACCGTCAGCGGGAACGTGTACATGCCAAGCCACGGCGTAGCGACGACGTTTGGAGCCTGGTAGATACCGGTTGCATAGTTTGCCTTCACCGCGCTCACATATATCTCGTGCGTGCCGCCATACTGGGCGAGATACTTGCCAACGGCCCGGTCTTGCCCCAGCATTTCAAGCCACACCGCCTGGTTGTTCATCTGCACGTTGAAGTAGTGGTCAATACCGCCTTGTGCCGCCAGCAACAATACCGGCACGAGCAGCAGATAAGTTGCGCCGTTAGCTGCCGCCTTCAGGGATCTTGCTCGCACCGACTGCACTTTATCAGCCGTATTCTGTGCGAGCGACTTTATGCCCACTGTTAGCGCACCGCAAAGCTCACCCAGGAAAATACCCGCTATCAGCGCGGTTACTACGCTGTTCTCCAGCGTTCTGTGCGACTGAGGAGCCTCGAATATAACCGTGAGCACGCCGCCCGACATCGAAATGAGGAACCATACGAGGGGGTAGAAATAGTGCCAGCGTCTTATTCTCAGCAGGCAGACGCCAATGCCTGCAATAAAGAGCGCCCCTGTCCACCAGTCGAGCATCGGGTCGCCCGGCGCATTGTGCCGCCCGTTCGCGTCGCCCGCATAGTTGAACATAAGCGCATGCTTGCTAATGCTGCGCGCAAGCGCATCGGGCTGCCCATCGCTGCCTTCCGGCGAGAAGATAGAAACGGTTCCGGTGCGCTGTGTGTACGCTTCGGGGTGCTTGATGGCGAAGGTCCCTACCGGCAAGACAGCGAGTAGAGCGCCCACCGCAAAAAGCAGCAAGCCCGGCCGTACCGCTCGCCAGAACCGGGCACGCTCGGTGATGAGCCTGTAAAGGAACACCAGTAACAGCACCACAGACACCAACTGGGCCGCATAATACATCTGAAGAGCCAGTCCCAGCAGCACACCAGCGCCGGCGTAGTAGCCAAGACGCCCGGTACGAAGCCCTTGCAGCAGGCAGAGGAATACCGCGACGTCGAGCGCGATTGTCGGCAAAGTGGCAAACCCCATGCGGCTGAAAGTGATATTCCAGCCTGATACAGCCAGTAACGCTGCCGCCGCCACGCCTACGCGCCACCCATACAGGCGCGCCCCTATCAGATAGAGCATTGGGACCAGCAGCGCGCCCGCTATGGCAGGCAGCAGCCGCAGCGGCCACACCAGCGTATCACCGAACAGCTTGAGCACAAGGCCCATTATGTAGAAGAAGAACGCGCCCATCTGCGTGTACGAGCTGATAAACGCAGGGTGAATAGCGTCCGGGGCCAGTAGACCGCGCCCCACGATGCCGTTCTGCGCTTCGTCAAACCAGAGGCCGGGCGGTGCGCTATCGAGGTTCACAACTCTGAGCAGCAGCGCCGCAACGAATAACACGCCTGTAACAGCCCATTCTATCCGCGCGTTCGGGATGCCGCGATTTTGCTTTTCGCTCTCCACCGTGGATGGCTTGCTGCTCTCCGCTAATGGGGTTGCCGAAGCGCTGCGCTCCCACACCACCCAGGCTGCCCCGAACAGCAAGAGCGAAGCGATATATAGCAGCCACGAGCCTGTGTTGATGGGCCACGCCTGGATCACCATCTCTTCGGTTGGACCGCTGCTCAGGGCCAGAAACAACGGCAGCGCAATCAAGTCGCACAGAACCGCAGCACCAAGAAGACCAATGAAGAGCCAGCGCCTGCGCATAGCCCTAAGAGTGGCGAGAAACGGCGTGGTGGGCGCGGCGCTAGGCGCGGGTGAGCCAGGTACTGCCGCCACGAAGATAACGGCGGCAAGCGCGAAGAGCGCCCAGCTAAGTAGAGGAGGCACACCCGCCGGGCCATCAGCAGCGCGAGTGTCGCTTGCCAGCTTTTGCGCGAGCAGTGCAACCCCCAGCGCCACAAGACCCAGCACCCACCTGTATTTGGCGCGCATCGCCCACAGGCTTGCCATCGTGCCACCGCTGCTTTTCTTCGCCCGTTCAGACTTTGGTACAGGTGTTGCTTGTCGTCTTTCTGGTATCGAGGGAGGCTGTGGCTCTTTACTGTTTGCGCCCTGTTCCTGTTGCCTGGGTTTCCGAGGCACAAGAACTTGCCCGGTATACATAGGCGGCGTGGGGTTGCCGGGAGTGGGTCGCTTTGTCTGTGGTGGCGTCTGTGATTGTCGAGATGATGGAGACGCAGGCAGATCGCCCGGCGTGATAGGCTCAGGCTTCCGCACTTGTAGCTCGTCGTCTTGCATTACGTTACTGGTCTGTCCTCTCAGGTTACTCCGCATTTTACCGGAATCAGAGGCTAATATCAATCAGGTTGCAGGAACTACATGTTCAGATATAGGGTGGAGCAATCTTACATCCAGGTAAGCCAAGGCCCACCCCCAGCCCCTCCCACATGTGGGAGGGGAGTCTAAAAAGAAGGAAAGAGTGGGGGACACCCCCACAACCCCCGTCATGGGCTGCGCCCCTGCACCCCGTTACCCCTATTCTGGACACTTACTGTAGGAACGACTTCCGTCTACTGGCCCTACGCAGAACGCAGTACTCAGTACGAACTACCCATCTATGGTAAACTTAAGTGTTATGTCCACCCTGGAGAACAATGGTAAGAGTCTACAAGGCAGTGAGACTTTGAGGGTATTTGCGGTATCAGATGTAGTAGAGCCGCAAATCTACAATAGTGGCGTGGCCGATTGGCTTGGACCGGTAGATATAATGTTCAGTTGCGGCGACCTGCCGCCATACTATCTTGACTTCCTGGTCAGCACATTCCACGCACCAATGTTTCACGTGCTAGGCAACCATTGTGATGTGCCACACGACAGTGTGACAAATCGATGCTCGCCCGGCGCTTATGCGGGGGCACAGAACTTGAACGGTAGATTGGCTGAGTACCGCGGCTTGTTGTTGGGGGGCGTCGAAGGTAGCCCCGTCTATAATAGAGGACCGCACCAGTATAACGAGCAGCAAATGGAATTGAACCTGCTGCGGCTTGTACCCGGTATGATACTCAACAAAGTACGCACAGGCCGCTACCTTGACGTTCTGCTAACCCATGCACCGCCCAGGGGAATACACGATAACACTGACATCGCGCACAGAGGATTCACTTCGCTTATCCCGTTCATCGAACGCTTTAAGCCGGCCCTCCTCCTGCACGGCCACACCCATCGTTATGATCCTATGCAACCGGTTCGCACCCGCTACGCTGAAACTGAGATTGTTAATGCATACGGCCACGTTCTCCTGGATTTGAGCCGTGACAACGGGGTCTCTGCCTGGAAAGTGGCCGCAACGACTGAGAGTCGGCGAGGATGATGAATGGACGACAGTGGATTTGATCTACACATAGCTAAGATTGCGAGTAATGACTTTGAGCGGGCGCGGCGCAAAGCGTTTCTCAATGATTTGATGTCCAGGCTAGGACGCGAGCCTAACTGGCTCATGGCCTTCGAGGAGGTGCAGCGCACCATCCCCATAAATGGCCAGAGTTACAAGGGTCTGCAAGAGGTTCCTGTGTCCTCTGTCGTGGGGAGCGTGGACCGCTACCACGATTTCGACCGGGCCTTCCTGCCCACGCAGGCGCGCACGCGTCCACGATGGGAAAGCGTGGACCGCGCAACCCTGACCGACGTTATCCTTCCGCCCGTACAACTCTACAAGGTGGGCGAGGTTTACTTCGTGAAGGACGGCAACCACCGTGTATCAGTTGCCAAAGAAAAGGGCATGGAATACCTGGACGCCGAGGTGATAGAGCTTGTCACCAGCGTGCCTCTTACCCGCGACACCGATCCGCGCGATCTAATTCGCATGGGTGAGTATGCCTACTTCCTGGAAAAGACGCACCTGGACAAGCTGCGCGAAGGCGTGAACATCGACTTCACCTCGCTGGGCCGCTACGACGTTCTGCTCGAACATATCTCGGCGCACCGCTGGTATATGGGTATCGAGCAAGACCGTCCTATCGAATGGCAGGAAGCGGTTCTTGACTGGTACGACAACGTCTATCTGCCCGTTGTGAAGGTTATAGAGGAGAACCGGATCCTCAATGACTTTCCGGGCCGCACAGCAGGCGATCTCTACCTATGGATCATGGATCACCGCTGGTATTTGCGCGAGCAGACCGGCCTGGATATTGGCCCGCGCACAGCGGCTATCAGTTACAGCGAGAACTACGGCGCGTGGACACGCCGCGTTCTTCGCTATCTGCGCCGAATCCAGCACGTGGCGGCCCGCCCCTTTGTCGTAACAGCCCAGACACTCGCCCGCACTCTCGGTGGCCTGGGAATCGACGATAAGGACGAGGAACCCCCTGCGGAGACGCCACCCGCTCCCACCGTGCGGGAAGAGGCTGACCAGGAGCAGCGTGTAACAACCGGGTAGCAGCCTGCAAACCAGACGCAAATGCGAGGCGCAAGTGTAAAGAAAAGAGCTGTGCAGGAAACTTACTTGCACAGCTCTTTCTCTATAATTACCGTGGCCTCTTTGTCTAGCTTTTGCTAAAGCTCTTTAGGCATATTCGCCCAGGCTTTGTGCTGTCGGAAGCCAACGCTTTCGTAGAGGGCCAGCGCGTTGTTGTTCTTGCCCTCGACGCCAAGCTCTACCACGGAGACATACTGGCGCAGGTAGTTGGAACCTGTGAGCAGCAGCACGCGCCCCAATCCCTTTCCTCGATACTCCGGCACCACGCCCAGCAGTTGGACATGGCCTATCTTTTCGCCCCGGCGCTCCCATTCTCGTGGGTCGTGGCTGGTGTAGCAGAAGCCTGCTACCTTATCGCCCTCAAAAGCGAAGAATACCCCGTCGGCATGGAAGTCGGGCAGCGTGGTAATGTGCGTGATTTGCTCAAGCGTGCGCTGTACCGATCCGTAATGATCGGCGAACGTCACATTGCGTACATCGGTCAGCAGTTGTTCGTCTTGATTATGTACGAACGTGCGCATCGTAAAGCCTGCTGGTAGCTCAGCACTCGCGATCTCGTGGCCGGCGGGCAATTGCATATCCCAGAACCATCGCTCCAACTGATGGCCTCGCCTGGTGAGGAAATCAATCAACAACTTCGCGTGGCTGCTTGGCGTCATATGTAGCGTGTTCGCACCTAACTCGTGTGTCAGCCGCACAGCCTCGTCGTAAAGCGCGGAACCTACGCCATTATCGCGGTAGTCCGGATGGACATGCAGCCAGCTCCATGCGTTGGTGTCCTCGGGGCGTACCTCAATAGACATCGTACCAACGATTGGCCCTTCGCTCCCGTCCCCGTTCGTCAGCAAGGCCAGTGTTTGGTGATCCGCGTTCATTGGGCTGTTATACCACTCAACCCATTCTTCAAGGGTGACCGCTTCAACCGCCTCCTCAAGCCGAGCGCACTCGTTCGTGTGGTCGATAAAGGCAGGGATGTCGCTCTCCACCAATGGGCGGATGCTGTAGGCAAATGTGCTTTTCTTACCTGCTGTAGATTGCATTTATAAGACTCCTGGTTCTACATCGAAAAATTCTCTGAATATTGTCAACCAAATAATTGTAGTATCTGCACCCATCGAGTACATCGGACTTAGGCAGTAACTTGTCTTCACTCATCAGCAGTAGTGCATCTGGTAGCCTCGCTACATCCATCGAGCGTGCTATGGAGCGCCCCGCTCGGTGTTGTCGTTCTGAGCACCATACCGACAGCGTATTTCGGTGCCGCCGCCTTCCCTACGCCATTGTCATTCTGAACACTGTACTAACAAAGATGTGGCAGGTAAGCACACCCCACCAGGCAGTGTCATTCTGAGCGTAGCGAAGAATCCGTTCGGGTAACAATTAGTATGGAGGTTGATTCTTCACTGCGTTCAGAATGACACCGCAGAGAGAGCACGCTTACCTGCCACATCTTTGTTAGCCACGCATTCAGAATGACAATGCATTGAAGGGCTTTTTAGGGGCACATGGCTAACTGCGATCTGCCCGCAATAACCGCGCATGGGACCTCTTTCCTGTTCTCGCAGGACTTACAGGTGCATCATTTGGCTTGTCGTTTCGGCTACCGTAATATATAATTAGCTTCGCTAACTATTTGTGATCGAATCTAATTCGGTCGTAACATTCGCTCGTTTTATGACGTATATGCTTGCGACATCCAGCCCAGACGCCGCATTTTGCATTTGGCCTGCGCAATACATTTCGCCGCGGTTTGCGTAGAATCCATGATAGCTACTGCTAGCGGAAGCTTACGAAATAGCATTTGTGAAATATTATACAATATCTGTGAATGTGTAACAAGAAATAGGCTAACATCCACAACAGTTATAAACAGCTATACGGAGGAAACATCGGGATGCACTTATTGACACGGTTCTCGCTCAAGCGCGCTTCAATCGTTATATTACTGGCGCTTTTTGTTATCGCAGCGGGACTCTACTCGGCGGGCCAGCTTAAGAGCGAACTCCTGCCCAACATCGATTTACCGGTCGTCAGCGTTATCAGCATCTATCCGGGTGCCGCGCCCGATGACGTGCGCCGCGACGTTACAGAGCCTGTGGAGAAGGCGATCGCAGGCACAGCAAACCTCAAGAATGTTACCTCCACCTCCAACGATAGCGTCTCTTTTGTCTCGGCCGAGTACGAATACGGCACTGACATGGAGAAAACCCAGCAAAGCCTGCAGGAGCTGGTAAACGCCCTCACCCTCCCCAGCCAGGTGCAGCGTCCGACTGTAGGTCGCTTCTCATTCCAGGACATCCCGGTGCTGGCCTACACCGTCAACACCCAGTCCACGAGCGAAGATGCTCTCGCTGATCTGCGCCGCAGCCTCGAAGATAAGATCGTCCCTAACCTGAAGGCTATACCGGGTGTCAACTCGGTTAGCGTGTTGGGCGGCGGCACCAAAGAAATACAGATCACCTACGATCAGGCCAAGCTCGACAAGAATAACCTGACCGCTTCCGCCGTCAATGGCGTGCTCCAAGCTAACAATATTTCATTCCCAACCGGTGAGGTGGTAGATAACAACCAGGCGATCCCTGTGCGCGTGACCAACCAGTTCACCAGCGTGCAATCGTTGTCGAACCTTGTGGTGCTGCCCTCGCGCGCTAAAGCCGCTACAGGTGGCGCGGGTGCCACGGGTGCTCCCTCGGGCGCAACAGGCGGCGGTGCCGCACAATCAGGTCAAACTGGCGCTCAAACCGGGGCACAGACAGGTGCACAATCGGGCGCTACAGCGCAACCTGCCGAGACGCTCCCCGCTGTTAAGCTGGGTGATGTGGCGGATGTTGAGCTTGTGAATGCGGGTGGCGACTCCATCAGCCGAAGCAATGGTAAGCCAAGCCTTAGCGTCACCATCTACAAGACCCAGAACGCCAACACCGTACAGGTGGCCGACGATGTTGCCGCCCAGATGGACAAGGTCGGAGAGAGCATTCCGGGTGCGGGCAAAGAAGTACTATTCGACCAGTCAACCTTTATCAAGGAGTCGCTCGACGGCCTCATTCGTGAAGGCTTGCTCGGCGCTGTGTTGGCTATCATAGTAATTCTGATCTTCCTCGCCAGCATCAAGTCTACCCTCGTAACAGCGGTATCTATTCCATTGTCGGTGCTGATCGCGCTAACCATGTTCAACGTGTTCGGCCTCACGCTCAACATAATGAGCCTTGCCGGTCTCGCGGTGGCTATCGGGCGCGTGGTCGATGATAGTATCGTGGTGCTGGAGAACATTTACCGCCACCACTTCCAGAGAGGCGAACCGCTGCGGCAGGCCGCCTTCAACGGCACCAAAGAAGTGGCTACCGCTATTACATCCTCAACTATCACGACGGTCTGCGTATTCCTGCCGCTCGGCTTCATCGCGGGTCTTGTGAGCGAGTTCTTCCGCCCATTCGCCATCGCGGTCACGATCTCCCTGCTTGCCTCGCTCCTCGTGGCGCTCACCGTTATCCCTGTGCTAGCTACCTTCTTCCTGAAGACAGGCAGGGCCAAGGATCCCGGTCCCGCTCTTGAGCATGAGGAGAAGGAGACCTGGCTGCAGCGACTCTACACCCCGACCATCACATGGGTGCTGAAGAACCGCGTCACACAGCTAACCACGCTTGGTATAGCCTTGCTGCTGTTCGTTGGCAGCATCCTTCTCAGCACTCAGATCGGCACAACATTTATCAGCTTCGGCAGCGACAAGGTGCTGCAGGCCACAGTCAACATGCAGCCCGGCACCGACCTCGCCACAACCGACAAAGCGTCGCAGGCACTTGAGGCCGAAATCCAGAAGCACAGCAGTGTGGTCAACTACCAGGCAAGCGCCGGTACGAACGCTGCGGGCGCATCAGGTGGCTTCTCCGCCCTGGGCAACGCTTCTACGGCTCGTCTCACGATTACCCTGAAGCGTGACGCCGATATCAAGGCAGAAGCCGATTGGCTGCGCGGCGTAATAGGCGGCCAGAAAGATATACTAAAGATTAACGACTACAGCGTCAGCGAGGGTACAGGCGCAGGCCCGAATAGCACTGCGTATTCCGTAGTGGTCTCCGGCAGCGACTATGGCGATGTGGTCAAGACAAGCAATGCCTTGCTGGCAAAGTTGCAGACCATCCCCGACCTTGTAAGCGTCAGCAGCAACGCCGCCCAGGCCAAGCCCGAGATACGCGTGCAGGTTGACCCCGCTAAGGCTCTTGAGCACGGCAGCACAACGGTCCAGATTGCGGGTCAGATTCGCAATCTCCTGACAAGCCAGAAAGTCACGCAGATCACGGTGGGTGGCCAGAACTACGATGTGCAGGCCACCTACGATAAGGCTACCCTGAACGACATTGATGCGATCAAGAACATCAAGGTCGGCACGGTAAAGCCTGTGGCCCTGAGCGAAGTTGCCGATGTCAGCATGGCCGACGGTCCTGTGTCTATCAGCCGTGTGAACCAGGAGCGCGCCATCACCGTCAAGGGCACCATCAACAGCGCGAGCACGTCGGGCGTGACAAGGGCCGCGCAGACCGCCATAGACGAGCTAACCCCCGGCCCCGGCACGAAAGTGAGCGTGGCAGGTGTAGCCCAGCAGCAAGGCGAGTCGTTCGCCCAGTTGGGAGTAGCGTTAGTAGTGGCTATCGTCCTGGTCTACATGGTGATGGTGCTCACGTTTGGCTCGCTCACAACGCCGTTCATAATCATGTTCTCGATCCCGCTGGCGGCTATCGGTTCTATCGTGGCCCTCTGGCTCACCAATCGGCCGCTCGGTATCAGCGCCCTTATAGGAGTGCTGATGCTTGTAGGCATCGTGGTAACAAATGCTATAGTGCTGCTTGACCTTGTTGAGCAGTTGAAGGACCGCGGCTTCAGCACTCACGACGCACTCATACAGGGCGGCCGCACCCGCGTTCGCCCCATTATCATGACAGCCATAGCAACTATGCTGGCCCTCCTGCCCCTCGTGCTCGGCTTCAGCGAAGGCTCCATCATTGCCGCCGAACTCGGCACTGTGGTGGTCGGCGGTCTCTTCACCAGCACATTTCTGACCTTGATCGTAGTGCCGGTAGTCTACAGCCTGCTCGATAGCATCCGCAGACGCTTCGGCGGCGGTGGCCGCGACCGCATCGAGGAAGAGTTCGAAGTACATCAGAACGGAGTAGAAAAAGACCTCTCCTCCCTGCAAGAAGCCCCACAGCCGGTCGGTGTGTAGGCGCGTAACCGTAAAACGTAAGGCGTAAAACGTAAGCTCCCTCTTTACTCAATAGAGAGGGAGCTTTCCATTTGGTGCTGACAACTGACAACTGACAACTGACCACTGGGCCATTATGCTAGATGAGGGAAAGCCAACTCCTTGATGTGAAGGAAGTCATGCTTACCCAACAAGCGGTTGATGTAGATGCACAAGGTATGAGCAGTCAACTTGCAGTACAAACGAGTACACAGACCACAGAAGGTATGAGCATGGTTGGTTTGCACGCCGAACTGCTCAACCAACTGGCCGTTGACTGTCTCGATGATCTGCCGAACACGTGTGATGCACGCAGCCACCTGAGGAGGCAACTGCTGCCGTTGGTTAGCACGAGGTACGGTCATCAAGCAGAGGCGATTGCTTTCAAGAAGGGCATCGGCCACAGGCTTGGAGATGTAGCCTTTGTCCGCTACCGCCACCAAGTCAGTGTGTTCCTGCAGCAGGTCATACCCACCCTGCAGGTCCGTGATATTAGCAGGGACCAACTCGAAGTCCAAGATCACCCCTCCCAACGTGACGAGCAGTTGCATCTTGTAGCCAAAGAAAGTGAGATCCTTGGAAGATACTCTGCCGAAGGTAGCGCCGTTTTGAGCCCACTCCCTTGTAGCTTGAGGAGCCAGGTGAAACTCCACCACAGGTATAGGCATCGAGTCTATGCAGCACTGCCTGTCCCCCGCTACGTCCAGCACACCGAGCACCACCCTTCTGATCAGGTTGAAAGCACCCGCAAGGGCACGTCTTCTTCGGTTGAAACGGCTCTGAGACGGGATATTGGGGAACAGCTCAGGATGGCGCTGCCATTCAGAGAGCAGGGTCAACTCTCTATCCCAGCCCTTGCACTCTCCTACCAGGCACATCGTCATAAGTTCTTGGTCCGAGCAGCGAGAGGCGGGGCCGGGACGAGGGAAGAAGTGCTTCACTTGTCTATAGGTGTCTTCCACGATGCAGTACATCCACAAACACAAATCGTCAAAGCTACTGATGCGCGCTCCATCTGGTATCATTGGGTATCCTCCGTGTTTGGTTCGACTTGGTCTCGCAACCGCTTCCTTACCAAACCGGAGGTTCCCTTGTCAACCGCTTCTATCTAGCATAATGGCCCACTGACCACTGACCACTGACAACTGACAACTGACAACTGACAACTGACAACTGACAACTGACAACTGACACCTCGGTACTCGGTACTCGGTACTCGGTACTCGGTACTCGGTACTCGGTACT
>JBDTQH010000073.1:0-23160 GCA_039932335.1 Chloroflexota bacterium | reverse complement strand
GGAGAGTGGGGGACACCCCCATACCCCCGTCATGGGCTGCGCCCCTGCACCCCCTCTGCACCATAAGTCTGAACACTTACCTCCTCAAGTGAACAGGGCTGATGCAAAATGGGAATGCCTGTGAACCGGCCACCACCCAGACTTTGTCATTCTGAACGAAGTGAAGAATCAGTACCCCTGGCAGATTGCTATGGAGGTTGATTCTTCACTTCGTTCAGAATGACACCACCAAGAGGATACGCAAGAAACCGACTTTGCATCAGCCCCGCTCAGGTAAATGTAGCAGCACACATTAGCCCCATGCGTAAGCGTGGGGTAACAGCCACCAAAGCCCCCAAGCCCCGCAGGGGCGTAAGACGCGAAGCTGCTGTCGCTCCTTCCTCCTTGCCCATAACGCCCTGGCTATGTTATATATTTGCAGCACTATCTACCGGAAGGACCTTATGAGCAACAAACGTAGTAAAACGGTTCGCAGCAGTGCGGCACTTCGCGGCGCTAGCAGACCCATCGACCCCAGGCGCGCACCGGGCAAGACAGCACGGCGCGGCATCGACCCATTCGCTATCGGCCTCATTGCCACCAGTACAATCGGTGTCCTGGTGGTCATCCTGTTCATTGCCCTCAACTCCAGCGGCTCCAGCAGCGGCGGCGGGAACGCCCTGAGCGCGCTGCCCGGTCCCACGCAGACGATGATTATCTTCTCCACGCAGACCGCTCCCAATATCCTGCCTCGCGTCACGATAGCGGAGGCCAAGGCCCTCACCGACGCGAACGACGTTAAGATCGTGGACGTGCGCGACAAACAATTCTACGACCAGGGCCATATCAAAGGCTCGATCAATGTGCCGCATGGAGACCTTGCCTCCAGGCTCAGCGACCTGCCCCGGTCTGGCAATCTGGTGCTCTACTGCGAATGTCCTAACGACGAAGAAAGCGCCAGCGTGGCCTATGCGCTGAAGATTGCGGGTTACACCAATATGCGCATCCTGCAAGGCCCTCAGGCCCTTACCGCATGGAAGAACGCAGGCTACCCGGTAGAACCCTAGCAGGTTACATGAACATACGCTCTCTGACAGTTGGCGCGGCCATACCCCACGATGAGGTAGACCGCGCCACAATTATCTCCCGCCTGGGTGATTTCGCTATCACGGGCCGCGCATCTCTTCAAGCTGCAGGCTTCACGGTGCAGACCACTCGTCTTTCCACACAGCCACTGGAACTTTGGGTGGCACCTCACGAAGATACTCGTGCTGCGGTTGCCGCCCTATCCTCTATCGCCATCCGTTCGGGGTTCGACTACTGCTCCATAGGCACAATCCAGGCCGGATATGACCCTGATGACCCTCGCATCATAACCCTGATCGACAGCTTGCCGGGTTTGCTTATGGCCGCCGAGAACTGCTTTGCCAGCGTCAACGTGGGTGTCAGGAGCAACGGTCAGAGCGGTATCAACCTTGATGCTGTACGCGCTTCGGCCCGCGTGATGCGCGCCCTGTCTGAGGCTACACCTGACGGTTTTGGCAACCTGCGCTTCGCCGCTGCCGCCAATTGTCCGCCCCATGTGCCTTTCTTCCCGGCCTCGTATTACGCCGAAGACGAGCGCAATGGCGGTGCTCCTGAGTTCGGTCTCGCCCTGGAAGCCGCCGATCTTGCCGTTCGTGCCTTTAGCGGGACCCGCTCGCACGAGGAAGCGCGCTCTAACTTGCTCGCTCTCCTGTCGGATGAAGGTGGGAAGGTGGCCGAAGTATGCGCTTCTTTTGGGGCCGATGCAGGCTTCACATTCACCGGCCTCGACATCTCAATGGCCCCTCACCCCGACCCCGATAAAAGCATCGCGCGCGCCCTCGAAATGGTAAGCGGAGCCCCGCTGGGCGACCCCGGCACATTATCCGCTTCGGCCTTCGTGACAGGCATCCTGAAGGAAGCCCGCAACCATCTGCCCACTGTCGGCTACTCCGGCCTCATGCTCCCCGTGCTCGAAGACCAAACCCTTGCCGACCGCGCCGCTGAAGGACTCGTCACGCTCGATACCCTTCTCCTGATGTCCGCTGTCTGCGGCCTCGGCCTCGATACTGTGCCTTTGCCCGGCGACATATCGCTTGCAGCACTGGAGCGCATAATTCTCGACATGGCGTCCCTCGCCCTACGCCTCGACAAGCCTCTCACCGCCCGCCTGCTACCCGTTCCCGGCAAATCCGCAGGTGACCCCGCCGAATGGCCGGACTTTCCCTTCTTCGCTAAAGGCAAAGTCATGCCTGCTCCACAACCCACTGCGGAAAGCGGCGGTCTCTTTACCGGCAGGTGGTTGGCGCTCTAAGGCGCACTCGCTCGGCATTGTGGGTGACCAGGCAACTTACACCAGATACTCGAACATCGCTCGAATCTTGTCGAGCTCTTCGGTCAAGCCGAGCGCGAGCATCAACTTGACCCTGGCCTTCTGCCCGGTGAGGTCTTCGCCGAATATGACCCCGATATTGTGCAACTGCTTCCCGCCGCCTTCGTAAGCATAAGTGTCGAGCGCCCTGCCCTCAGGGCAGCGGGACACCAGCACGACAGGCCGCCCGGCGTCGATCCATGCGCGAAGCCCCGGAATAATCGTGGGCGGCACATTCCCCTGGCCCATCGCCTCGATCACCAGCCCTCGTCTTCCCCGCTCCAGGCTCCAGAAGATCAATTCGCTGTCCATTCCTCCGTATATTCTGAGCAGATCAACTCCTGTAACAATCTTCTCCGGCCTGATCGACTGCCGTACCATAGATCGCCGGAACATCACGACCGCATCCGTATCAACATTGCCAAGCGGCCCAAGCATAGGCGACCTGAACGCATCCAGATTCGACGTATGCATCTTGATCGTATCGCGCGCCGCCAGCACCCTGCTGTTAAAGACCACGAGCGTGCCCAATTCTCGCGCTTCCTTACAGGCCGCCACCCTCACCGCTGCCAGAATATTTCGCGGCCCGTCGGCCCCCACCTCGGAGTTGTTTCTCATCGCCGCCGTAAAGACCAGTGGCTTCTCCGAATCGACCCACAGGTCGGCCATATAAGCCGACTCTTCCAGCGCGTCGGTTCCGTGGGTTACAACAACCCCATCTATATCATCGCGCTCAATCGTTTTCTGCACCAGCCCGCATAGCTCGAACATGATCGCGGGCGTAAGGTGGCAAGAGGGTTTATTGGAAAACTCTATTAGCTCCAGCGAAGCCACATCCCCGATCCCCGGTACCATCTCTAATAGCTCGTCGCCGTTCACAGCAGGCACAGCCCCGCCCAGCGCGGGGTCATACCTCATAGAGATTGTGCCTCCGGTAGTAATCACAGCAACCTTAACCACGCCCTGCCCCCTCCTACAAATATCAGGTGCCGAAATTATAGCACTAACGGGGTTGTGCGATATCGGCTTCCCATCTCCTCCACGCCTGGCATTTTGATGCTCTTGCTCCTTTTCTGCCACGATTTCTCGGCATGTTCACAGCATAATTGAACCGTTTCACACCTCGGTATGTATAACTCTGTAGAAGTGAACGGGCACTTACGTGGTAGGCGTTGACATGGATGTATCTTTTTGATAAGATTGGTGTACTATTCACGCGCACTCTAGCATATAATGAGAGATGTGCTTTGTGTTGTATCCCCTGCCGTCGTACAATAGAGCGGAGCCTTCTTTAAACTGTTATTATAAGCAGTAACGCGGCTTTTACCCGTCGGATATTTTTCATATGCCCCACGGCATCTGAAAGGAGCAAGAACCTGAACACAGAGACTAAATCCACCCTCGAAGGGAAGCGTGGCAGAATCGACGGCAAGTCCAGTGTAAATCCCCTTGAGCGCGACTACCCCGAAAATATGGAGAACCCCAACGAGCTGCTGCGTGTTGAGGGTCTCAAAACGCACTTCTTCACAGACGATGGCACAGTTCGGGCAGTTGACGGCGTCAGCCTCAAGCTGAACAGGGGTGAGACACTTGGTATCGTGGGCGAATCCGGCTGCGGCAAAAGCGTCACCTCCATGAGTATCATGCGCCTCATTTCGGCTCCCGGCGAAATCGTCGAGGGCAATGTATGGCTGCGCGGACTTGATGTCGCCCAACTGAGCGAGGAACACATGCGGCATATTCGCGGTAACCGCATCTCCATGATCTTCCAGCAGCCCACCTCCTGCTTGAACCCTGTGTTCCGCGTCGGCGATCAGATTTCCGAGTCGCTTATGCTGCACCGTGGAATGAGCAAGCAGCAGGCGCGCCAGCGTTCTATCGAGCTTCTCACAATGGTGGGTATCCCGTCGGCCAAAACCCGCGTAGATACATACCCCCACGAGATGTCGGGTGGTATGTGCCAGCGTGTCATGATCGCAATGGCCCTCTCCTGCGAGCCTGAGCTACTTATCGCTGACGAGCCGACCACCGCTCTCGACGTTACAATTCAGGCCCAGATCCTGGAGCTCATGCGCGACCTTAAGAACCGCTATGATACAGGTATCATGCTCATTACCCACGACCTGGGCGTTATCGCTGAAATGGCCGATAACGTGGTCGTTATGTATGCAGGGAAAATAGTAGAAGAGGCCCCTGTGAACGACCTGTTTGAGGCCCCCAAGCACCCCTACACGCAAGGGTTGCTCGCCTCTATCCCTGTCCTGGGCGAAGTTAAGGACAAGTTGGCCGTTATTCCCGGCTCCGTCCCCTCGCTTCGCAATTTGCCTCCCGGCTGCCGTTTCGCCGGGCGCTGTCCCTATGTAATGGACATTTGCCGTGTCGAGGAGCCTGCCCTTCTCCGCCTTAGCGAGAAGCGCACTGCTCGTTGCTGGCTCTACGATGAAAAGGCCATGAGCCAGCAAGGCAAGGCCACCGCGAACGCCGGTGCGGGTGTTGGCAGCCAGGAAAGCACGGCAACAAAAGCAATGTCGGATTACTAATTTTGGGTTTTGGATTTGCAGTGGTAAACTGCAACTGCCTCATGTCCCAGAACCGAGAATCCGGAACTCCAAAATTAGAAGAGGGATACTAGCTTATGAGCGATCAGCAGAGCACACAGTCAATGCAGCCACCAGCGAGCGCGGTGTCCGACATACCTACCACGGCTATGTCGGCAAATGGCAGCCCGCGCAAGGATAAGCCTAAATCCGACATCCTTCTCGAAGTAGACCGGTTGGTAAAGTTCTTTCCTGTACGCGGCGGCCTACTACAGCGCACAGTTGCCTGGGTAAAAGCGGTTGACGATGTGACCTTCTCCATTCGTCGTGGCGAGACGCTCGGTCTCGTAGGCGAATCGGGCTGCGGCAAGACTACCGTGGGCCGTACGCTCCTCCGCCTTGTGCCTGCCACCAGCGGTCAGGTCCGCTTTGAGGGTAAGAACATATTCGATCTCAAGGCCGACCAACTCAAGCGAACGCGCCGTGACATACAGATCATCTTCCAGGATCCTTTTTCCTCTCTTGACCCCCGCGTGCCCATCGGCGAGAGTATCGCTGAAGGTCTGCTGATCCATGGTGTCGGTAAAGAGGAAAGGCAACAGCGCGTGCGCGAAGTATTGTCTCGCGTGGGTTTGCTACCTGAGCACGCCAAGCGCTACCCGCACGAGTTCTCCGGCGGCCAGCGACAGCGTATCGGTATTGCTCGCGCTCTTGCTCTTCGCCCCAAGTTCATCGTCTGCGATGAGCCTGTGTCTGCTCTTGATGTTTCGATCCAGTCACAGGTGCTGAACATCTTGAAGGACCTGCAAAATGAGTTTGGTCTGACCTACCTTTTCATCGCGCACAACCTCAGCGTTGTTGAGCACATCTCCGACCGTGTTGGCGTGATGTATCTGGGCAAAATGGCCGAGCTTGCCGACCGCACGGAGCTATTCGAGAACCCCCAACACCCCTACACCCACGCTCTCCTCTCTGCTATTCCGATCCCTGACCCCAAGATCAGGCGTGAGCGTATCATCCTCAAAGGCGATGTTCCCTCGCCTCTCAACCCGCCGAGCGGCTGCCGTTTCCACACACGCTGCTGGCTGGCTCAGGACATCTGCAAGCAGCAGGTTCCGGCATGGCGAAACGTGGCCCTGCCCGGCCAGGATGAGCACCTGGTGGCGTGCCACTTTGCTCCTTTCACCAAGATGCCGATGCCAGGTCAAAGCGGCGATATCCTTGGCAAGGACGAAACCACGGTCGTCAGTCGCTAGGGCTGATTTCATAAATGATATAAGAGCCGTGGGCTACACGGGTGGGCAGCGAGTCCGCCTGTGTAGCCCACAGTCACTTAAGAGAGATTTCCCGATCTTCACAACGCCGCACTGCTGAGTGCATCCAGGCATCCGAAGGCAAAGCCATTGAACGGGGAGGCAGGACATGAACGACGCGCATAAAGATACATCCACGAGCGAGCAAGAGATACTGGACGCGGAAAAAGAATGGGTTAACGTTGTTGTGCATAGGGACAAGACGGCGGCCGATAAGATCCTGGCGGATGAGTTCAGGCTCACCGGCCCCGACCTGGAGCGCCTCTCAACAGGACAGGCGGCCACAAAAGACGTCTGGCTTGAGACCCTGGACTTTATTGAGACACGGTCGTTTGACCTCAACGACACGCAGGTTATGATTTATGGGAGCGCAGCCGTGGTATTTCTACGGGCCACAATAGACTGGTCAATTCGCGGCAACCCACTCCCCAGCAACTATATGCTCACCGATCTCTGGGTGAATCGTGATGGACGCTGGCAAGTCCTCACACGCCTCAGCGAACCGCTTGGTTAGGACTCAGCCTTCAGACATTGCCTGTAATCCAACGGCCACACACAGAAGAAGCTCCAGCATTCAGCCGGAGCTTCTTCTATTGAGAGGAGATGTTACTTGGCCGGTGTCTGGACGTTCCTACTTCTGGATTGCAACCACTCGGTCGCCAACGTCAACGCGGCCTTCCTGCAATACTGTGCAGATCACCCCGCGCTTGCCCATTAGCTCCTTTGGCATCAGCTTGTGATAGATGCGCAGGTTAGAACATGGGTCGTTCTGCTTTTGCACCTCAAACACGACCTTTGCCTCGCCGTTCTCCCCGAGCACCTCTATTCTGTCGCCCTGCTTCAGATAAGCCAGATCGCCAAGGCCTTCGGTCAGCAGGTTTTCGCCCATGCCGCCGGGTGGCACCGGCTCAATGCCCAGCTTAGCACAGGCATCGCGTGTGGCCTCAGCCCCAAATATGGTGATTGGCCTGTCGTTTTTCAGCCGCCTGCGCTGGCTCTGGCTATATCGTGTTTCGCCATAATGCCTGTCGCCCGGCACACCCAGGTGGGTAATCTCGGCACTCTCATGCGGCTGCTTGGCCACGTTGTTGACAAGCTCAAGGCTGTACGCGAGCGCGATTACGCTTCCGGTTCGCGTCGCAGTTTCTACAGCACTCATTTCTCTTATTTCGGTTGACATAATCTACTCCCGCTCAGTATGTGCGATCAGGCGCGATTCTTTACGCCTGCCTGCGACTAATATAACATTCCTGAGCAGCAAGCCGCAAAGTCGGCCCCGCAGCGTAAACGTTCAGTTTTGGGGTGGAGCTATCTAACATCTGGGTAAGGGAAGACCCACCGCCCCCCGCTTCGCTCATGCCCCTCCCACGTGTGGGAGGGGAGTCTAAGAAGAAAAGAGAAGTGTTGGGGGACACCCCGCCCCCCGCTTCGCTCATACCCCGGCAGGGGAGCGCCCCTGCACCCCCGCAACATCAGCTTTGCAAACGCGGCGTGTCCGTGTCTACCCTGCCTTGCCTCAGCTCTTCCTTGGCTGTGCGGGCTAGCTGCTCGTAAGATTCCCTTATCTTCTCCAGATCCTGCTCTGTTAGCTCTTCGAGATCGAGCAGGGCATTGTGTGCGCCGCTCATGGCCCGGATCAGCTCGTCTAGCTTTAGCTGCACGGCGATGGTATCTCTATTCTGCGTGTTCTGGATGAGGAACACCATCAGGAATGTCACGATCGTGGTGCCTGTATTTATTACAAGCTGCCATGTGTCGCTAAAGCCGAAAAGCGGCCCGGTGATAATCCAGGCTACTACAGTCAGCAACGCAACTGCGAAGGCAGTCGGATGCCCCGATGCCCGCGCAATCCACTTTGCCAGCCGTCCAAATGCGGAATGATGGTACACAGCCTTGCCTCCTTACGAATATTGCAGTTTTCTACGGCGTAATGAATACGTGAGTAGAGTACGCTCTATATCCGCAAACCGCAAGAGTTGTGCGTGTATTTTGGCACCCGCATAAGCAGAGGGGCTACCGTATTCCGGCAGCCCTTCTCGTTAGTTGCAAGTGTAAGCTCAGTAGACGTCCAGGTATCTATCGATCTCCCACTGCGATACTCGCATCCTGAACTCGTTCCACTCCTCGCGCTTGGCTTCGAGCAGGCGGTCCGTGATGTGATCGCCCAGTGTTTCACGTACCAGCTCGTCCTTCTCCATTTCAGCCAGCGCTTCATCAAGCGAGCCAGGCAGGGTCTGGATGTTGCGTCGTCGTCGCTCAGTCTCGTCAAAGTGGTACAGGTTCTCCTCGACCGGCTCAGGGATGTCGTAATCTTTCTCAATTCCTTCCAGACCGGAGCGAAGCATGATCGCGAAGGCAAGGTAGGGATTGCTGGTCGGGTCGGGGCAGCGCAGCTCTATGCGAGCGGCCTGGGGCTTGTTGGGACGGTTCTTCGGCACGCGAATTAGCGCCGACCTGTTTACCCGTGCCCAGGAGATATAAACAGGGGCCTCATAGCCTGGCACAAGCCTCTTGTAAGAGTTCACCAGGGGAGCCAGCACAGCGCACATACCGCGAGCGTGCTTAAGTTGCCCGGCGATATATTTCTTCGCCATGGTCGAGATGCCGTAAGTATCATCGGAATCGGCGAAGAGATTTGTGCCGTCTTCCAGGTCCGCGAGGCTCTGGTGGGTATGCATACCTGAGCCGTTGATACCAAAGATCGGTTTAGGCATAAACGTGCAGTGGAGTCCGTGCTCTGCGGCGATGGCCTTCAATGTGTACTTGAACGTCACCGCGCTGTCGGCGCAATAAAGGCCGTCGTTGTACTCGAAGTCGATTTCGTGCTGGCCGCGCGCTACCTCATGGTGAGAGGTCTCGACCTTGATGCCCATGCCTTCCAGGGCGTTCACCATATCTTTACGCACGTCTGCGCCCAGATCGCCGGAAAGGTCGAAATATCCGCCGACATCGTGAGTTTCACGGCTAATCTGCCCACCGTCCTTCTTGAAAAGGAAGAACTCAAGCTCAGGTCCGGTGTTGAACTTATATCCAAGGTTGGCTGCGTAGTCCATCGCCCGCGCCAGGACCATGCGGGGGTCGCCCTCGAACAGGTCGCCGTTAGGGTTGTACACCCAGCAGATAGCGCGGCCGGTGCTCTCCTCACCCTTCTCCCAGGGCATGACGGCCCAGGTGGAAAGGTCGGGTACAAGGAACATATCCGACTCGGCAATGCGGGCAAAGCCTTCGATAGAGGAACCATCGAACCACTTGCCGTTGATGCAGGCGTCCTCGAACTGGTGCAGCGGTATGGCGACCGACTTCACAATGCCCATCAAATCGGTGAACTGTAGATTTACGAACCGGACGTTGTCGGCCTCGGCCTGCCCGATCAATTTGCTAACTTCGGAAGGTTTGTTACCAGCTGAGGCTGGTGTCCAGACCCTACTCGGGGCGGGTCTTGTAAGCTCTTGAACCATCATATCCTCCAGTTATGGACAATTCCACAAAAAACAACCGGTAGGGAGCATAAACTCACCTACCGAGCGGTAGTATAACATTGTGGAAAACGGCTGTCTATGTGCAGGATGGAGAATGTTTCGGTAGCAATTTTGTGCATTCGTCCTAATTGCATACCCCATGACTTAATGAGAAACTAACATCGTGGCAAGCACAGCAAAAAGCTCCTTTTCTAACAGAGTGCTCTACTATGTGAGCACCTATGCCCTCATAACTGTGGGCGTACTTCTGCTTGCCCTCGCTAATGACATCTTTCTTATTCCGAACAACGTCTTCTCGGGTGGGGCCACAGGCATTGCGCTCGTCATTAACTCGTATCTGCCTGTGCCTGTGGGCGTGTTGGTCCTTCTCATCAATATCCCGCTAGTGCTTGCAGGTATAATGTGGCTTGGGGGCTGGCGCTTCCTTGTGCGCACCACCTATGCTGTGCTTGTTTATTCCATCCTGCTGGATCTCTTACGCCCGCTTTTCACTCAGCCTGTGACGACAGACCCGCTTCTCTACACTCTGTACGGCGGCCTCCTGGGAGGGGTAGGCGTAGGTCTTGTTTTCCGCGCACAGGGCACCACCGGCGGGGATGATATTATCGCGCAGCTACTCCACCGCTTTCGAGGTATACCTGTCAATAGCGCGCTGGTAATGATCAATGCCGCTATACTCGTGCTGGTTGGCCTGCGTTTCGGCCCTGAGAAAGCTCTTTATGCGCTCATCAGCGCCTTCGCCGCCAGCAAAGCCGTGGATTTCGTGCTGGAGGGACTGCGGCCCACGCGTCTCATCTACATTATCTCAAGCCAACCTACAGCCATAGCTGAACGCATACAGACAACTACCGGACGCGGCATTACCTTTCTTACCGGACAGGGCGCTTACGAGGGGAAAGACTACCAGGTAATTCTCACGGCAGTTCGCCAGCAAGAATTGCCCACCGTCACAAATATTGTTCGCGAGCTTGACCCTGCGGCGTTTGTTATCGTGAGCGAAGCACGGGAAGTGCTTGGTTACGGCTTCAAGCCTCTTCCTACGCCCCAGGCTCCTGTGTCACTGCCGTCGCCCCTTTCGGTGGTCCGCAGGCGAGTGCGCCACATCAAGCCCAGGAGCGGCGCGCCCACTCCTTGATCTTTCCTAGCTACCCCTTCAGCAATGCCACAATATCTTCAGCACAGCCCCACGATAGCGTAACGCCCGCTCCGCTGTGACCGTAGTTGTGCGCCAGTGCCTTGCCTCCTGGCAATCGCTCTACCTCTACTCTCACGCTGCTTCGCCCCGGCCTTAGGCCAACCTTGTGCTCCAGCACCTTCATGTCGCGCACCTCGGGGGCAAGCAGCGCGCACCGCTCGACTATCCTCTGCGCGGTTGCCTCGTCCGCCTCAAGTGACCACTCTCCCGCTTGCGCCACGCCGCCAAGTATGCAGTCGTTCACTCTGGGCACCACATAGGCCAACACGCCCGCTTCGTCCTCTTCGTCATCGAGCATACTCCACTTCAATGCGGGCTTTTCTATGCGCAGCACCTGGCCTCTTACGGGGTAAAGTTCTGTGTCCTGCATGAAACTGAGCGTACCAAGCCCGGCACAATTCACCACCGTTTCCGCAACGGCGAGCGCATTGTCAAGAGATTGTATATCGCGCTCTATAATCTTGCCGCCCATCCCCTCAAACTGCCGCATCAAGTAGGGCAAATATATGCCCGTATCAATCACAGCGGTCTCGAAGACATAACCCGTAGTGTAGCCTGGCGGCAATTCGGCGGGTTGGGCAAAGCGAAAGTGCCGCACCGCGCTACGCCACCACGGCTCTGCCATATCCTGTCGAAAGACCTCTATGGTCTCGCCAATCAGCACACCGCAATCCGGCTCTCCGGCTATGCCATAGAACACCTCCAGCGTGCGCTGCCCCCAAGCCAGCACGCGCTCTCTTGGAAGCGCCAGGTAGGGATACCAGATGGCCGCGGCCACGTTGGAGGTTGTTTTCGGCGGCAGGTCCTTCGCCCAAATCTCCACGTCATGGCCCGCTTCGATCATCCTTATGCCCGTTGATAGTCCCGACACGCCGCACCCTATTATGATCGCCTTCATACTCGTCTCCCGCCTTAACTTAGATAAAGAAATAAGTAAAATGTAGTAAACAGTATTCTATACCATCCGTGTATAATCATCGTATACCTTTGTGAAGGAGTTACATTAGCATGCTTTCGACCAGCCCCACATCCGATATTCACCTCCGTCCTGTTGAGCTCTTGCAGGATCTCATCCGGTTCGATACCACAAATCCTCCCGGCAACGAAGCGGCCTGCATCGCCTATCTCGACGGCATCCTCACTGAAGCAGGGATAGAGACCACTATTCGCGCCCTGGACCCCAACCGTCCCAATCTGATCGCTCGCCTGAAGGGCCGCGGTGATGCCCCGCCGTTTCTCATGCAAGCGCATGTTGATGTCGTGACCACGGCCAACCAGGATTGGCAGCACGATCCCTTCGGCGGCGAGCTTATTGACGGCTACGTCTGGGGACGCGGCACGCTCGACATGAAGAACACCGTCGCCATGTACACAGCCGCTCTTCTCCGTATAAAGGCAGACGGCATAGAGCCTGCCGGGGACATTATTCTGGCGATTGTCAGCGATGAAGAGAACGGCGGCAACTACGGCGCGAAGTTCCTTGTGGAGGAGCACCCTGAGCTTTTCGAGGGCGTTCGCTACTCGATAGGCGAGTCGGGCGGCTTCACAATCTTCATGGGCGGCCGCAAATTCTACCCCATCCAGGTGGCCGAAAAGCAGATCTGCACCATGCAGGCGATAATGCGCGGCCCGGGCGGCCACGGTTCCGCACCGATACGCGACGGTGCGATGGCAAAGCTCGGCCGAGTACTCACCAAGCTTGATACCCAGCAGCTTCCCGTTCATATTACCCCCGTCATGACCAAAATGATCCAGGAGATGGCTCCCCATCTGCCTGCTGAGATAGGCGATGCTCTTCCCTTGTTGCTGAACACCGAAACCACAGATAGTGTGCTCGATAACCTCGGCCCGTTGGCACGCCAGTTTGCTCCACTCTTTCACAACACAGTCAGCCCCACAATCGTGAAGGGCGGCTTCGCGCACAACGTTATTCCTAGCGAAATCGTGCTCACCCTTGACGGCCGCTTGCTTCCCGGCTTCACGCCCGCCAATATGTTTGCCGAGCTAGGCGCGCTCCTGGGCGACGATGCGGAGCTTAAGCTGGTGCGCTACGATCCTTATCCCGGCGACTTCACGATGGGCCTCTATGATTTGCTATCTGATGTGCTGCGAGAAGCCGATCCGGACGGCATTCCCATTCCCAATATGCTGACAGGGGTCACTGATGGCCGCCACTTCGCTCACCTTGGCATCGAGAACTACGGCTTCACTCCTATGCTGCTCCCCGATGGCTTTACATTCTCTACTGTCCACGCCGCCGACGAGCGTGTTCCGGCCGAAGCCATGGAGTTCGGCACGCAAGCCGTCTACAACCTGCTGAAGAGATACGGAGCCTGAAAGGTCGCTGACCAACTTTTCTGTTTCGCGCGGCTGCGAGTCTGATGAGACAGGCCCGCAGCCGCGCAACTATGCCTGCATAGAAGCAGTGCGCTTCTCTCTTTCGCCGGTTCAAAGTTTACCCTTCAGAACGCGCAAAGGAAGAATCGTGTGAGTAAGAAGTTACAGGTCGCGCTAACCGATACCCTGATGGCGTGGGCGGGCGAATTCCACGTCCCATCAGGTGAGCGCCTGAGCACATACTATCTCAGCGTGCCCGATTCCTGGGCTAGCCTCTCGCAAGCTCAATTGAAGGCAAACGTCTTTGAGGCCTTCCAGGCGATTTACGCTGGCTTTAACGCGCACTTCAGAGCAGTAGAGCCTGATGATCTTGCCTATCTCACCCCTCTCGATGTCAAACCGAGCATTCTCACTGCTGATGAGGAGCAGGCCGCTCCCTGGCTGCAAGCCCACGTCCCGGCAGTATGGGAATGGACACCGTGCGTCGTGGTTGACGAAGCGGGCGCTTACACGAAAGTAGACCCGGTAGACTTCTAGCCAATGGGGCCTGGAAAGACGGCGTAGATTGAGCAAACCGCAACAGGATATGTACGATGTAGTTGTGATCGGCGGCGGGCAGGCGGGGCTTGCCACGGGCTATTATTTGCGTAGGAGCGGGCTGCGATATACCATACTGGACGCCCAGGAGGGGCCGGGTGGGGCGTGGCGGCATACATGGGACTTGCTGGCGCTCTTTTCGCCCGCACAGTGGAGTTCGCTGCCGGGCTGGCTGATGCCTGGCGGTGGAGTCGAGTACCCAGGGCGCGATGCAGTGCTGGCATACCTGGCGGAGTATGAGCGGCGTTATGCGCTGCCCGTTGAGCGTCCCGTGCGGGTGCGCTCAGTGCTGGAAGCAGACGGCGGCTTGCTGGTTGAGAGCGAGGACGGTGGAGAGTGGGTTGCGCGAGCCGTTGTGAGCGCGACAGGTAGTTGGGAGCGCCCGTATGTGCCGGTATATCCCGGGCAGGGTCTGTTCAAGGGAACGCAGATCCACTCAGCGCACTACAGATCGCCGGAGCCATTTGCAGGCAAGCGAGTGCTGATTGTGGGTGGGGGCAATTCTGGCGCGCAGATACTGGCTGAAGTGTCACGAGTGGCCCGCGTTGACTGGGTGACGAGGCGAGAGCCGCATTTTATGGCGGACAATATTGACGGAAGGGCGCTTTTCGATGTAGCCACAAGGCGGTACAGGGCGCAGCAGGAAGGCGGCGATGGGTCGCTGCGCGGGGAGGTTACGGGCAGCCTGGGAGATATTGTGATGACGCCCGTGGTGAAAGAGGCGAGATCGCGCGATGTGCTGCGGACGGTGCGGCCGTTCACACGCTTTACCGAAAGTGGGGTCGTGTGGCCGGACGGGCGAGAGGAAGAGATTGACGCTGTTATCTGGTGCACAGGGTTCCGTCACGCGCTCGACCACCTTGACAGCCTGGAGGTTATCGAGCCTGATGGTAATGTGGCTGTTGAGGGAACACGCTCGGTTAAGCAGCCGCGGCTGTGGCTGGTGGGGTACGGCGATTGGACGGGCTTTGCATCCGCGACGCTGATAGGAGTAGGGAGGAGCGCACGGAGCAGTGTTGAGCAGATTAACGCGTTCCTGCGGGACGGGCCACAATAACAGAAACGTGGTCAGTGTAATGTCATAGTTTGTAGGAGAGGTTTTCCGAGGATTGAAGACCTCTCCTTCTTGATCCGGCGTCCGCGCCGAGAGATTATGTGCAGCCACTGCCGAGATATATGACCCTGCCTCTGGAACGTTCTTGGGACAGGGAATGTGGCGACGGCACAATACAAGCATGGCGCGGCTGACAGCACTATGGACAGAGATCGATTCTTCCAGGCGGCCACAGTGTTGCGCGATGGATGGCTATTATTCACAGGCGGCTACATAGGGGGCTTCCTGTCGACGAATATGGCGTGGATATATAAGCCTTAATGTAGCAACGTCGCACGAAAAGGGTGAGATCCGTAAAATATTCACCTAATGTACACCAATTTACACCAGCCGTATGACTCAGAGAAAGTATGATTGTCTTGTGGGAAGCGGTGTCTGTCTGCTGCGCGGGCACCGCCCCTAACATTTTAACGAGGATGTTAGGGGACGAGCGCTGACCGCATGATATGGCTCTAAGACTCCAAGAGACGAATGTTCTTGGGGTTTTGTTTTCCCATTGTTCAAAGTAGCATAGTGCACTGAAGTTCTCTTCGTTATGGCGCGCCGGTGGTTGTTCCGGCGTTGGTGAGACATTGTCTCTTTCCTTCATCCCTCGCCCAAAGCCACCAGCCAGGCTACCCTCAAGGAAATGTATCTCCCCTGCGTATGTCTTAGACAGGCGCTGTCTCCCTGCTTCTTCGCTGCTCTCCTCCCTCATGCAGCGCCATGGTGTGCAGAGATCGGCCCTACTCTTCAGCACATAACTATCCATTCGTCATGAGGAGGAAGAGCCATGCCACCGTGAGTGAATGGCCGGTCCGGCCCGGTACACCAATCATGGCAATCAATAATGGAGGCAATAAGAAAATGAGACGAAATCTAATCTTCAGTATCCTGGCGTGCGCGGCCCTGTTCGCCATGCTCGCAGCGCCCGGTCTTTCCCAGGCGCAAACGTCCGGATAGCAAGTCTCTATTACCCTATCAGAGTTCATGATTACCCCGATGGATTTAACCGTTACCAAAGGGCAGGTTGTGCATTTCTCGGCAACCAATGCGGGTAAGTTTCCTCACAACGTGACCTTCCTGAACGGCACCGAGAAGTATGACCTTTTCGCGCAGCCGCTAACCACCGGCCAGGCAGGCACTGCCGACTTTACCTTTGATGAGGCGGGCACATGGAAGATGTATTGCCCCGTGGATAGCCACGCAGACAAAGGCATGGTCGGGGAGGTGACGGTGCTGGCCGAACAAGTAACCACGCCGGGGATGCCTACCACAGGGCAGGGTTCGGATCAGTCCCCGTTCGTTGTCGGGCTTCTGGGCGCGGCCCTGCTCGGTTCGGGTCTGGCGGTGCGCCGCCGCCTGGCATCGCGCAAGATATAAGCCTCAGCTACAACCCAAATAAATTAAGCACAAAACAGTCGTTTGGCGGCTGTTTTGTGCTTAATGCTATCTTGACCAACATCCGGTTGGTGCGTCAACCCCTCTTGATTTCCGGTATAGCGCACGCGATCACCACAGTCCGCTGGTACATCCTATTGACATGAGGTCAAATCCGCTCTATAATCTTGATTGATTAGTCAATCAAATACACAGGAAAGAGGAAACATGCCACCCAGAGACGATCAGGACTACGAAGCCAAGCGGCAGCAGATTATTGATGGTGCACTGCAGGTGTTCTCTAGCGAGGGCTTCGAGAAGGCGACCAACAAGGATATCGCCCGTGCTGCACGTATTAATTCGCCGGGGCTTATTTACCACTATTTTAAGGACAAAACCGATTTGTTCCGGCAAGTGGTAGAAGAGCGCGCACCAATTCTACAGCTTGTCACTCACGGCGACGATTTCATGGAGAGCGAGCCGCGCGAAGTGCTTACGATGTTCGCCGATAGTTTCGTGACAATGATGGACAATAGAGCCGGACTTGCCATGTTCAAGATGATGCTGGCTGAGTCGACCCGTAAGCCTGCGGTGGCGGCGATATTCAATAAAGTGGGGCCGTGGCGCGGCTTCAACTATCTGAGGCGTTACCTTGAGCACCAGATGGACCTGGGCAGGCTGCGGCGTATCGACCCGGGCGCGGCGGTGCGCTGCTTCATGGGGCCGCTCGTGGCTTACATGATAATGCGCGAGATATTTGTTCAGGAAGACGCCCAGAGTCTCAGTCCGGAGACAATGGTGACGACAACGGTTGATCTGTTCCTCTACGGCCTCGAAGTGAACAGAAACCATGAGGGGGCAGGTGAAGGGTAAGGATTGCAGTACGTGTGCAAGCCGGTTGTGTCTTGTACGAGGCAGTTCTTGCGCTTTGATATTAATTGACCAATCAATCAAACTAAGGCACAGGGAGCAAAGAATTGGAAGACAATCGCATGGCGAGAGCAGGGTCAAACGAAGATGTGGTCAGGGCGGACAGACTGGTAAAGCAGTTTGGAGATGTGCGTGCCCTGGATGAATTTACGCTGGGCATACGCAAGGGCGAGTCGTTCGGGCTGCTTGGGCCGAATGGATCGGGCAAGACGACGTTTATCCGGATGATCGCCGCGCTCGTGGTGCCGACTTCGGGCAGCCTTACTGTGCTGGGTCATCGGATGCCCGCCGAAGCACCGAAGGTAATGTACAGGTTGGGCTATATGACACAGCAGCAGGCCCTCTACAACGACCTGTCTGTGTGGGAGAACGTGCAGTTCTTTGCACGAATATTCGGCATGAACGACAAGGCCGCCCGCGACAAGAGGGTAGAGCATGTGCTGGATCTTGTAGAGCTACTGCCGCGCAAGAGTTCTCTAACGGCGAACCTGAGCGGCGGCATGAAGCAGAGGCTGTCGCTGGCCTGCGCGCTGGTACACAATCCTGAGTTGCTGCTGCTGGACGAGCCGACGGTGGGTGTTGATCCACAATTGCGGCAGAGCTTCTGGGGCTACTTCCGGTTGCTGAACGAGCAGGGCGTGACCATTATCGTATCGAGCCATGTTATGGACGAAGCGGACCGGTGCGACAGACTCGGCTTGATGCGCTTTGGCAGACTGCTGGCTGTCGGGTCGCCCGGTGAGATAAAGCAGATGGCTGAGACCGACAATCTTGAAGAGGCATTCCTGACGCTCGCGGGCAAGGAAAGCACGCCAGAGGAGGCACTAAGGTGAGTTTCCCACGCATTTTCGCCATCACAGGCAGGATCATAGCGCAGTTCCGCCGCGACCACCGCACGCTGGCGCTCATATTTATCGCGCCTATCCTTATCATGACCATCTTCGGCTATGTGTTCCGCTCACAGGAGGGTAGCACGGTGAGTGTCGCGGTGGTCAACGAGGACCAGCCTCCGGCTTCGCAGGCCAGTCTTACCGTGCCGATCATCGACAACCTGAAGACGAACGACAGGCTGGTAATTACCGAGATGAGCAGAGAGGATGCCGACAAGGCGGTGCGCGACGGCACGGCGAAGGTTGCGCTCATCTTCGGATCTGATTTCACTGCGAAGTTTGCAACCGAGCGCCAGGGCACTGTGGACGTGGTGGTCGAAGGGTCAAATCCGGGGCAGGCCAGCGGCGCGCTCGCTATCGTTGGCCAGTCGATAGTGGCAACCGCGCCCATTTTGCTGAAGGCTGCGCTCCCTGCACCCTTACGCGGCGCTGTGCCCTCGACCTTGCCGCTACAAATCAAGACGACTCGACTGTATGGAAGCGAGGACCTGGGCATGCTCGATTTCTTCGCGCCGATGTTCATCGCCTACATTGGCTTCTTCCTGATCTTCTTGCTGACAAGCGTTTCGTTCTTGCGTGAGCGCACGCAGGGCACAATGGAGCGGCTCGCGGCGTCGCCCGTCACCCGGCTGGAGCTTGTGCTCGGCTATATGCTGGGGTTTGGGTTCTTCTCGGTGATACAGGCTATAGTGCTGCTCTTATTCACGGTGTACGCGCTGCAGGTGAAGTATACGGGCAATTTGCTGTCGATATTCGTGGTGACGCTGGCGCTCGTGCTCGGTGCGGTGAACCTGGGGATATTCCTGTCGGCCTTCGCTAAGAACGAACTGCAGGCTATACAATTCATTCCCATCGTGATATTGCCTCAAGTGCTATTGTCGGGGCTGTTATGGCCCGTGCAAGATATGCCGGGTTGGCTACAGGCGATAGCGCGAGTGATGCCGCTTACTTATGCGGTGGACGCCATGACTAGTATCATGATTCGCGGCATGAGCCTGGCCTCGGCCTGGCTGCCCTTGCTCTTCCTGTTTGGCTTTGCGGCTGCAATGGCAGTGCTGGCCGCAGCTACAGTGCGGCGCGAGGTGGCTTAGACTCGCCCGGCAGGGGCACATAATGGCACTCTTCTTGCTTCCCAAATAGTGACGTTTTGGTGTAATATAACGTACCGTGCATATCTGTAGCAGGGCTACAACAAATCTAGGAGGCACATGGAATGAGTAACAAACGAACATTAAAGGCGCTTGAGGAATTGGTAAAGACGGAGTACATGGCGGTCGCCGCTCTCGACAGCGCTCTTGAAGAAGTAGACGACAACAAACTGCGCAAGCAGTACAAGAAATGGCGCGACTCGCACATGAAGCAGGCCGAGGCGCTGAACAGCCGCCTTGAAGATTTGGGCGGCGAGCCTGTGGAATACGAAGTCGGCACAGGTAAGGGCCAGGCATCGCTCTGGGGTAAGCTGACCGCAATGCGGGACGACTCAAGCATCGCCGGTATGAAGATCGGTGCTGAGCGCGGTCTGAAGCGCTATATCGATCACCTTGACGAGGTAGAGGATCCCAAGGCTCTGAATATCATCCGCAAGAACCTCGAAGCCAAGCAGGACGAGATGGCCTGGTACGACGAGCAGGTCGGCAAGGAGCGCTCGGTTAAGCTGGAGAACAAGGTCGAGTCGAGCCGGGATAAGGCGCTTGAAGTTGAGGACGCGGAAGATAAGAAGAAGGGCGGTTTGCCTTTCCCTCTGCTGGTCGCAGCAGGCGCGATTGGCGCGGCAGCTTTCTTCTTGCTCCGACGCAGCGACGATTCGGACTATGATGACTACAGCGAAGACGCCTTCCGCTATGAGACCGACGAGGCCACAACAGCAGCCAGTGGAGCGAGCGACATCAGCTTGTAGAACGAGTACCGAGTACCGAGTTGTCGGTAGCCGGTTGAATGACAAGAACCCCACCATGACGGTGGGGTTCTTTTTGTGTGGGTTGGTTAGCCTAGTTGGGAGAGGCGGATTATTTCGGGGGCGGGAGTAGAGCAGTCTTCACCGTTTAGGTGGCGCTCAATGGTGGACCAGATCTGGTGGGTCCATTCGGCGGGGATTACGGGGCAGCCCAGTTCCTGCTGGAACTTGTCGGCGGTCCATTCGTCCAGGGTGCGGATGCCTGTGAAATCGAACATGCGGCGCGGCAGGAAGATGAGGTCGGCGGGTTCTTCACCCGCTGATGAGTAAGGGCGGAGGGCCTCGGCTGTTTCGGCACCGAAGAGCAGACCTGAGCAGGCAACGTTGCCGCCGAGAGTGTTGTTCTTGATGACGACGAGGCGGACATCCAGATTTTCGACCTCTCTAAGCGGCTGAAGGGCGCGGTCGAGAGTAGCTGCGGGCATCTCACCACAGGCAAGGACAACGCGGGTTGGGCGATCGATGCGGGCGGGCAGCTTCTTGGCGGTCTTGCGCGACTCGTCGAGAAGCTGGCGAATCAGGCCGACACCGTTTTCCAGTTGAGGGAACTCTTCATAATCGCGAACGTGGGGCACTTTGCGGCCTGCCATTAGATACCACTCGTCGGAAAGGAATGCGAAGTTGGTCCCGATTTTGTTCTTGAGGCGCTGCTGCCAGCCTTCAACCTGATCTACTACAGTGGGCGATTCATCGGGGCGGTAGGGGCGGAGATCGAGCTTGATCTGGTAGTGGTTGTTGCGGCGGAATTGGGTGAGGCCGACCGGCACAACACCTACAGTCTGAACAATAGGATAGAGGGCTGCAAGGTCAGCGATCGAACGGTCAAGATGCTCGCCGTCGTTGACACCGGGGCAGATGACAAGCTGGGTATGAACCTGGATGCCCATATCGCCCAGGCGCTTTAGCTGCTCAAGGACGTTCGGGATGCGCGGGTTGCCGAGTAGCTGGCTGCGCAGGCCGATCTCGGTGGCGTGAATGGAGACATAGAGGGGGGTCAGACGTTCCTCGTTGACGCGCTCCCAGTCGCTTTCTCTTACGTTTGTGAGCGTGATGAAGCCGCCATACAGGAAGGAATAGCGAAAATCGTCGTCTTTGATATCGAGTGTGCGCCGAAGACCGGGGGCGTTCTGATCAACGAAGCAGAAGGGGCAGTGGTTGTTGCACCGCTTGATACCGTCGAACGTGGGATCAACGAACTCCATGCCGAGATCTTGCTGCTCAGGCTTACGTATTGTGAAGACGAGCGGGGCGGCAACGCCTTCGCGAGCCACCTCGACGGTTACACGCGAGCTGACCTGGTGGAACTGGTAGCCGACGACATCTTTGACGGGTGTGCCGTTGATGGCGAGGAGCCTGTCTCCCTGGACGATACCCGCTCGCTCAGCGGGGCTTCCCGGTATGATCTTATCTATCGTACCTTGTGATTTGAATTGAGCCATGGTTCTACGGCGTTCTGCTTACCGGTTGCATCGGCAACATCGGTAAGCAGACGCTTATCTCCTCCATTTTTGGCCTACGACCGGGATAGCTTTTGCTACTCGGGCCCAGGTGCTGCCTATATGTACTAATTTATTGCTTACTGTACCGTGTATTGTGCCCTGTCTCAGGGCCGCCAGGAATTGCTCGGGGCCATCGAAGGGCGGAACCTCAGCGTAAGCTCTACCCACTTCCAGCAGGGTATGCGCATCGGAGCCGGCAGACATCGCCAGGTTGTGCTCGATGGCGTATTCATGAGCTTTGCGGTTGTCTTCAACGTCGATGGATCGGGCGTTGAGCACTTCGAGGATGTCAACCATGCCTGCATCGACCAGCCGGTATAGGGCTGGCGTCTCTATACGGCTGGCGGTGCGGAGCGAATCGAAAGGGTGAGGAATGGCAACAAGCCCGCCCTGGCCTTTGATGCGCTTGACCGTTTCTTCGGGGGTCAGCCCTTTGGGAACAACCTCTGTAAGGTAGTAGCCGATGATCTCACCTTCGCTCGACTTCACCTCTTCGGAGGGGATGATCTTGATTGGGAGGCCGGGGAGACGAGAGAGCGCGAGGGCATTGGCGAGCGCGTTATGGTCGGTGACGCAAAGTGCACCGAGGCCACGAGCAGCGGCGGTATCCACCAGCTTACGCGGGTCGTTGAGGGAGTCTTTGCTCAGCTGCGTGTGGCAATGCATATCGACTCGTATGAGGTTGTCGCGCTTATTTTCGGTCATGGTTACAGGTTGAGGAACGCCTCAGCCCATAATTATACCACAGAGGAGATGTGGGTGCTAAGCAATCGGGTATTGATGATTGCTCAATTAAAGGTAACGTCATTATGCACTGCTCACCCCGGATTGCGGACCAGATCACCGATAACTGTTGCCCACGTTCTTGCCGCTCACGCCTTCTGTAAGCTAATAAGCCACTCGGGGCCGCAGGATGACACGGTAGATCAATTCAAGCACGACTCCAAGGAAGACCGCTCCACCAAGGGCTGGTACAACGTTGAGACCGTCCACGACCGGGCCGAACCCCGGATACCACACGTGCGCCGTAAAACCGCCGAGCAATGCTCCACCCGCGATGTACACCCAATCGAAGTCTGCGGCCTTGCGGTCACGCCGGAAGAAGAGGTACTGCGCTGCAGTAGCGAGAGCCGCGGACAGTACTAACAGGATAATCCACGCGATGCTGCCCATGTCATTCTCCTTTCGACTGATTCAGGTCCATGCGCCATGCAGTGGATATAATCGAGGCGGTGCCTACCACTCAGAACCAGGCGGCATGACGCCACTGTAATGATACATTACATGGGTGTAAGCCTCGGTGAAAACAGGTGAGAAGAAGGTGACAGTTCCATCTCTCGGGCAAAACAACAAGAAAGGCCCTGGCAACGATTGCAAGAGCCTTTTTTGTGCCTATTCTATTGGCTGGGGCGCAAGGATTCGAACCTCAACTTACTGATCCAGAATCAGCTGTCCTACCGTTAGACGACGCCCCAATGCGGCTTTATTATATCAGCTTTCGTTGTAGTTGTCAAAGCAGGGCGCCCTTGTAAGTGTTCAGAGTTGAGGTGGAGGAGTTTCCACGATAAAATGTAAGGCATGA
>JBDTQH010000072.1:0-25702 GCA_039932335.1 Chloroflexota bacterium | reverse complement strand
GAAAACGGTATTCTTTGCCGCCGATTGTGCCGTCAACGAGAACTTCGGCGGCTTCGATGTTCTCTTCGTCCTGTTTGATTATCAGCGTTAACTCATGCATAGCCTTTCCTCTTGCTTCTCTTCCGCGACCCAGATGCCTATCTTTAACTTCATAACTTTGCCAGGAGCAATCTGAGTAGCTGCTCGACTTTAGGAGATGTATGTAGATCAGCGTACTGACATTGTGAGGCAAAGTGCAAGCCGGACAGCACTTACTTTAGTACGGGCCAGTCACGCGCACGAGCAACGGCCTGCGTGCGGCTTTCGACGCCTAACTTACCAAGTATGTTGCTGACGTGCTTCTTGACTGTGGCCAGTGAAATCACCAATCGTGCGGCGATCTCGTCGTTCGATGCGCCGGACATGAGCAGCTGCAGTACCTCCTGCTCGCGCCTGGTGAGTGGCTCCACCAGCGGATTGGAACCCTGAGCCGGAATAGTTAAAGCTGCGGTTTCACGGTTCTCCTGGACCTGGTGGTTCTGTGTTCTCTGTTCTGCAACCTTTGCTTCCAGCGCAAAGACGGCCAATAACCTGCTCACAAAGGCAGCGGAAGTAGGGGGAAGCGCTCTCTCACCCTCTCCCTCCATGCCCTGCGTACCCAGCAGGCTCTGGAGCACATTCCGCATCGGTTCGCCTTCATCCAGATAGAGCCGAACATAGCCTTCCGGCGCCGTCAGTTCCAACAGACGTAGGGCAACGCTACCGACCTGCTCACTTGCCCCAGCATGATGTAGAGCGAGAATATACACCGCCAGGAACTCGATGGTTATGAGGGTATCTCCTGGACGATCAAGGTAGGTACGGTAGCGCTGGAGCGCTCTAAGCGCCTCCTCATACCGGCTCTGAGCAAGATACACGCGTACCAGCAGCAAGAACTCCATCTTACGGTTTGTGTCCCAGGTTTCGGGAGAGAAAAAGACATGGCTAGCCCAGTCGCTTGCTGCCTCCAGGTTCTCCGTTGCCAGCCAGTACTGCACCGGGGCTGCGGCTACATGGGCACTGTGGAGCGCAAATCGCTCTTGCTGGACCACCTGCTCCGCCTTTTGGAGCGCCTCAAGGGCTGCCTCGGTTTCGCCCTTTGCCAGGAGGAGAGGTACTAAATCAGTGCTCCCCACAATCAAAAGATCGGCCTGTTGCCAGGCCTGCCCTATCTCGAGCACCCTGTGCGCCGCCCCTATGCCCTCATCAAGCCTGTACCAACCTGTCCAGCGTCGTACCTCGTACTCGTCCAGACCCAACCTCGTCTTTGGTGATCTCGAAACTCTCCTCGATTGTCCATCGCTTACCTGCTACATAACCAATTCCTCAAGGGTGGTGCCAACCGGACAGAACGCCACATAGTAGGCTAGCTCCTCTGGCTTCTCAGGCTTTTCGATACTGCGGCGCACCAGCAGCCAGTGCCCCCAACGTGGTTCCTCTCCATCCGCCAAACCTAGCCGGTTCAATCGATCAAGAGCTACCCTTGCCCAGTAGTACAGTCGTGATCCTTTTGCCCCGTCCCCAGCACTTAGCCTGTACCATTTATCATCTGCAACACTCGTGGCCATAGCCGCTGTTCGTTTCTGTCGCGGGCCACGCCCGATATTGCACCACAGGAGCCGGTTGCGGTTCGTAGCGACAGCATTTGGGCTGGCTGCCTAGACCTCAACCTCTTTCCCTATCAATATGTCACTGTCTGGTCTTGTCAAAGTTGTTGCAAGAGTACCTACAGACGTGTAATCTTCAAATTGTGCACGTTTCGATGATGGTCCGAATGTTGCTCGCTAATCCCTTCGATTAAAGATAATGGAGGCTCGTATGCGCAAGGTCATTGTTTCCAACATCATATCACTCGATGGTTACTTCACCGGCTCCGATAACAATGTAATGGTCATGCCGTTCGACTACGGCTTCGACGATTATAATGCCGAGCGGTTGCGCTCAGCTACCACCCTGTTGCTGGGGCGCAGCTCGTTCGAAGGCTTCAAGAGCTACTGGCCGGGTGTCGTTGATGATCCCAACGCTGACAGCACTAACCGTGAGATCTCCCGCCTCAACAACGCTATCGACAAAGTTGTTATCTCGGATACACTTACTGCCGATCAAACCGCGCCCTGGACCAACACACGCATCATCCCTCGAGCGGATGCTCACAAAGAGATCGCCGCCCTGAAGCGCGAAGAAGGCGGCGACATCCTCGTTTTCGCAAGCCATAAGTTGTGGAACGATTTGCTCGTACACGACGTCGTTGATGAACTGCACCTGATGGTCGGCCCCTCTCTACTAGGCAACGGCGTTCCCGTCTTCGAAAACCCTACATCGGTTCGCTTGAATATGATCGCACCGCCACGCACATGGGAAAACTCCAGCCTGGTGCTCCTGCGTTACCAGGTTACAGATTAGCACGCAGGACAAGTAAGATGGTAGTGTCAGAACTGAGTACATGGTTTGGCGAAGGTGCAATTCGTCGTGTACCATTGGGATAAATCGAACCATCTTGCTAAGGAACACACGCGAACTGCACCTCCTCGGGCACACCTGCTTCCTTGCGTCTGGTTTCGTCCTCAGCCCACTCTTTCGGCAGATAGAGTTCTCGATCGAGTAGTGTGTGGCCCCTGGAGGAAGCATAAGCCAGAAAGACCCCGAGCTGGCTATTCTCTATACGACCGGCTGTGCCCGAGTACTGCCTCTTGGCACCTACGCTCTTGTTGCCCTTCTTCAGGAAACCCGTTCCGTCGACTACCAGCACCGCATTTTCATCGCCCAGGTGCTCGACAATATACTCTCTGAGGTCATCCCGCACCAGGTCGGCGTCCCACAGCGTGTTGTTGAGCAGGCGTTGTATGCCATCTGGGTTGCGCTCTCCTGCTTGTTCAGCCAACTGCCAGCCATTCTTGCGTTTGATTGGGCTGAACAGCCCCTTCAGGTATGCTAATGCTCTGCTACGCTGCTCTGACCGTGCAAGTCGAGGAGCAGTACGTGCGTGCAACTGCTCAAGCCCTTTGGCCTACTCCTCAACATCTGCAAACTCTGTCGTGCCCACCATAGACCCTCAACTACCTCCTTATCGTGACGGTCTGTTCTATCAGAAATAACTGCGGCTGTAGTACTAGGGGTGAGTACCGAGTTGTCAGCTGTCAGTTGTCAGTTGTCAGTTGTCAGTATTACGGCGGTCGGCGGTCACACTCGGTACTCGGTACTCGGTACTCGGTACTGGTTTACTCTGGAACAATGAGCGCCTTTACGACCCGCTGCGCTTCTACGTCCTCAAGCGCTTGTTGCGCTCTAGCGAGGCTGTAGCGCCCGCTAACGAACTCATGCCAGGGAAAGCGTGTGTGGTAGCGTGCGAGCACCTGCGCGGCCCTGTAAACGTGGCTGACGTCGCTTCCCCAGCAGCCCAGGACGTCAAGATGCTTGCGGTTCAGGTCCAGATGCGGGTTGAACTCGGCGGGTCCGGCATCGGTATACTGCCCGACCACCACATAGCGGCCCGCGTCGCGCGTCATGCGCATTCCCTCGGGCACCGCTGCGGCAACGCCCGTCGCCTCTATAGTGACATCGGCTCCCCTGCCACCCGTCAGGTCGCGCACAGCATCGAGCCGCGATTGCGCATCGGTCGTGCCGATATCTATTACAGCATCCGCCCCGCTCGCGCTTGCCATTTCCAGGCGCAGCGGCGGGCCGCCAATAACGATAACCTTCCCTGCGCCTCTAAGCTGTGCGAGAATAGCCGCGCTCAACCCGACAGGACCGCTGCCCTGCACCAGCACGGTGTCCCCGAAATGCACCTCAGCGCGCTCCATGGCGTGAAGCGCGGTTGGCAATCCGCAACCCGCCGCGAGAAATGTCTCCCAGGGAAGCTCCGGCGGCATACTAACGATATGCACCCCGGGCCGCAGATAGATGTACTCGCTCCACCCACCCAGCAGTCCATCGTCCGCCGAGAGCGTGATGCCGTAGACACGGCGGTGGGGACAACGGGTGCTGGCATGTGCCACGGTGCAGTACCAGCAGCGGCCGCACGATCCATACACGTCCAGAAATGTCACTCTATCGCCCACTGCCAGCGGCCTTCCATCCACGTCTGCCGCCGAGCCGCCAATGGCCGCGACCTCACCCGCGCTCACATGGCCGGGGATGATGGGATATGGAACCCCGGCGAGGCGTCCGTGCCACAGATGCACATCCGTGCCGCATACTTCACTGCCCAGCGTGCGAAGCAGCACCGCTCCCGGCTCAAGGTTGGGCTCCACGAACTGCCGTATCTCCAGCGGGGCATCGGGCTTTGGCATCACAACTGCTTGGATCATTCTTTCGCTAACCTTTCTATCTCTTCATGTGCCGGCGCGCACAGCGTAAGCTAACCAATGGTATGTTGCTCTCACTATCTTAACGCAGAAACCACGTTTTTCCCAATGCAACCCCTCTCCCAGCGGAGGCAAAATCCCGCTTCTCGAACAGATTGCGCATAATGAGTAAAATAGCAACATATTGTCAGGAGGATGCAATGGAAACCCAGGAACACGAAGAAACACAACTACGTGCGGCCGTGCCAATAAGACAGTTTGGCGACCCGGTGCTGCGGGTGCCCGCCATGGAGATCGACCATGACCGCATCGGCTCGGCTGAGGTTCAGGGCACTATCGACGACATGGTGGCGTCGCTAGCGGCTGCGAAGGGCGTTGGTCTTGCGGCTCCGCAGATTGGCCTTTCGCAACGATTGTTGATTATCAAGATACCCGCGATGAATCGTGTGGGATACGGCGACGTTCCCGAAACTCCGCTGCTGGTGCTGATCAATCCCGTCATACTGGAGAAGTCGCAAGAGATGAGGTGGGCTCCCGAAGCCTGCCTGTCAATACGCACACCGGATGGCAAAGGCGTCTATGAGGGCGTGGTCGAGCGGCCTGAGAGAATCGTTGTGCGGGGTTACAATAGGCTCGGTCGGGAGATAACCGTCGAGGGCGATAAGCTGCTGTCGCGCGCAATACAGCATGAGATAGATCACCTCGATGGCATTCTCTTCACCGACCACATCCGCGAGCTAAGGGATCTTCGCGTCTACTACCCTGTCGATTCCGATGACCCGGTGTTGAGCCAGGCTGCCGGTCTATAGTAGCGGCGGCATAGAAGGCTGGTCAGCCGTATCAGGCTAGCTCGGAGCGCAGGATCGCGAAGAAGTATGACATCTTATTTTCGATGCCCTTCATGCCCTGTTTGCCCTGGTAGGTTCTCACCAGCTTTCGTGCTGTGAAGAGGAGTGCCGCGAACTCTTCTTCGTCCATACCCGACTTGCTGTAGATCCTCAAGGCTTGGGTCACGTTGGAAACAATGTGATTCTGGTCGCCCAGCTCGGCTGAGAAATCAGAGATAACGGCCGCGATATAGGGCGAGTAAAGTGTCTGCTCTTCTGCCTCGTGTGCCGGTAGCGAAGCGTCTTTTCTTCTTTTTATTTGGGGGCGTTGATTCGAATCAAATCTATTCAATGTCTCTGTTTTAATTGCTTCTATTTCGTGTCGCCCGTGCGATACCTGCCCCTGTTTGCCTGTTGAGCGGTGGGTAGGTTTCACCTGCTGTACGCTCTCTGTAGACTGCGTAACACCTGCCCCTGTTTGCCCGCTGATAGCTGCCCGTGTATGCCTGCCAATACCTACCCCTGTATACCCATTGATAGTTACCCCAGTTGGCTCAGTAATACCTACCCGCGTGCGCCCTGTAATACCTGGGGGAGTATCCTGAATGATACCTATCGGTGTAGCCTCTGTAGTACCTGCCTCCATGTGCCCGTTTGCGTGTGTTGACGCCCTCTTTTGCGCTGCATTGCGGCTTCTCAGGCGTGCGGGCGGTTCAACCGGAACGACCGTTGCGGCCATAGTTTCAGTGCTCTCGTCTATTTCTTGCGCGTCTTTGTCGGCCTTCAATTGCAGCTTTATTGCGTCCAGCAGTCCGCTGAAATCATAGGCATTCGTGTCCTGTCCGCCCTGTTCGTTGGCCCTGTGCACCAAATGCAGATAGCCCGTTTCGACCAGGCTTCGCTTGATCTCGTGCAGGTACGTGCGGTTGTATCCGGTGGCGAGCGCCATCTTCTCGATGCTGGGATATGGAAGCGCGGCGTCCCACTTGAACGACAGAATATACCCCACAAACCACACCTGCTGAGGGGTCAGCCGGAGCGCCTTCTGGTAGGTGAAGATGGCTTTCGGTATAGCCGCCACCCCGTACCGCACGATCACGCGGCCGTAGCGCGCCACGAAGCTAGAGTCGCTCTCGATGCCATCGGCGGGAGCCGGAGAGGGGCCATCTGCCTGTATCCTGTTAGGGGAGGGCTGCTCGGCGGCGATACACTCTTCCAGGCTATCGAACAGGCCCGAGAAGTCGTAAGCATCCGTGTCGTAGCCGCCGCGCTCGGTGAGGCGCTTCTGAACGGTCAGGTAACCCTGCCCGATGAGGGCTTTCTTGTAGCGATAGAGAGCCTGGATGTCGACGCCGGTACAGCGTTCCATCTTGTTGAGGCTGGGGTATGGTAGATCGGCGTCCCACTTGCAGGAAAGTATGTAGGCTATAAACCAGAGGTGCTTGGCGTCTAGCCCCATCATGCGCTGGAAGTGGAACAGGCCCGCAGGTATGGCGGCGATGCCGTGCTCAAGGATCACTCGCCCGAAGCGAGCCTCGAAGCTCGAAACGCCTCTCCTGTTGCTCGATTGTTGGCCTGCCTGGGTGGGCTTTCCCCGTCCCTCGCGGCCCTGTCCCCTGTCTAACTTTGGCATTAAAATGCACCTCCAACCCACTTGACAGAGGAGGTGCCCTGTGCTACAATCCAGTTACCAAGTGAATTGAACGGGCTCTCCCACCAAGAGGGCTTTTATATCGGAACTCTGAAACCTGGTTGCACCAACAACCGGGTTTTTTGTTGCTCCGGTATCCTTATTTCATATTGAGACTCTGTGCTATGTCTGCACTTGCTCTCTCCATTTTGCTTCTATCCTGCGATCGTTTCTGCTGAACATCCCTGAGGCAACAGGTAGATCGAGGCACCACCCCCAACCACCCTGTTCGCTTCGTGCATTCGACGCGGCTCCGCTCCGGCTACCACACCATCGCGTTGCCAACCCGCTTGCCCCTCGTGAGGGTCGCGAGCTTGTCTCCTGCCGGTGTTCAATCGTGCTTATCATAGTTAAAGTGTGCGGTCGGCAGATTCCACCAACCTAATAAATCGACTGTAGCGGATGATCTTGGATGGATGCAAGCCTTTTGTACACATCCCGCAGCCTGCCCGGGCACGGTGCGATCATCACTTCTATTGGACAAAATTCCGGGTATAACAAAACTCCTTGCCTATTGACAAGGAGTCTGCGCTCTGCTATCATATGTGTGTCCAGCACATATAAAGTTGCACAGCCCTTGCCAGAGGGCACCAGCAGCGAGAGATTTCCGAACCCGATCTGTTACCAGCAGATGGGGTTCTTTGTTTTCTCGCCATATCAGCTTGTGTATAGTGCCGCCAAAGCACCTCGCAGTTTAGCTCACCATTCTCTCCTACAAAATAGGCCGTCTCTTTATGGCACGCCGGTTGTTTAGCCGTTTGTGCCTGTTCGCGGGTGCTCAGAGGCGTCCAACGGTTCGGGCCGCTCGATGTGCTCAGCCCTTTCCGCTCGCCGCACCAGCTCCTCATAGGCTTCGGCGTCTACCACAATCAGTCGCTCTCGTCCTTTGATAAGCAGCAAGGGTCTGCCCTCGGCTGCCCTGTTCAGCAGAGGCCCAGGGTTCTTGCGGAACGTTGGGTATTCGATAACATCATTTATATTGACCTGAGCCATGAGAGCCTCCGTGTGCCGCTACGCTGAGAACCGGCCCTGAAAATCCGCATCCAAAACCTACTCCCGGATCCTACGTCCGAAACCTACGCTAATTATCAGCGCATTTTGCCGATAGGCGCAACCCCTTTATACACATCCTTTGAATATTGGTGCTTGAGCAATTCGTAGGGCCTACTTACCGTTCGCGGTCTGTGCTGCTACAGCCCTTGCATTAGTACATCGCGGATCTCGTTGTCGGAATACATCCCATCTGTGCGCAGGGCATAGGCGCTTAGTATCGACATTAGGCGTGGAACAAACTGACATCCAGGTAAGGGAAGAGCCACCACTCCCGCTGCGCTCATGACGCTCCCGCACTTGGGACGGGGGTCTAAGGTGCGAGAAGAATGGGGGATACCATCCAGAGGTTCAACGGGAGAACCCCGCTAGACATAGGGGGTGCAGGAGGAACGCCTGCCGGGGCATGAGCGAAGCGGGGGGGCGGTGGGTCTGGCTTACCTGGGTGTCAGGTTGCTCCACCCTAAATCTAAAGATTTACTAGCGTTCAGCTATTGCTACACAGGGCTGATGCAAAGTCAGTATCGAGCGTGCCCTCATGGTGGTGTCATTCTGAATACCGTACTAACCAAGATGTGTCAGGTACGCGCCCCACCAGGCGGTGTCATTCTGAGCGAAGCGAAGAATCCGTTCGGGTACAAATTAGTATGGAGGTTGATTCTTCACTCTGTTCAGAATGACAAACTCGACGTAGTGCTCGGTTCATCCGCATTTCCGACTTTGCATCAGCCCTGTATGCGTACAGGCTTTTACGCGACCAGGGCCGTATAGTGCGCGCTTAGCTTACCTGCCAGGTCGGATACTATGCGCTTGTTAGAGCCGAAGTCGATGAAGTTTGTGGGAATCAGCGGCCTGCTGAACACCTGCACCCGCGTGGCGTTCGGGCCGAGGTACTCTACTAGCAGAAACACCTCGGACCCCCATGAGATGAGGTTGCACTTTGTTTCGCCGACCAGCAGGCCGGCCCGCCCGTACTCGCGCACGCTGTCCTGCATACAGATAGCCGCGAGCGACTCCGCGCAGAGCCTGTATAGCTCATTGTAGGAGCCTGTTACATCCAGGTAGCTCCATGAATGCAGCCCCTTTGCATCCTGAAAGCTTGTCAGCAGCTTGCGCATCGAAGCCAACCAGCCGAAGAACATTGCCATCCCGAGAGCGTAGAGTATCCCAAGCCCGAAGCCGATCACCGGCCCCCACACAACGCCCAGCATCGCGGCAAGCGGCAGAGAGAGTATGAGGCCGCCCATTATGCCGAATACCGGCAGTGCCACCCTGATGAAGTTCGGAAAGTAATGGCGTGGTCCGTACCGTTGCATGGATAACGTTCCTCCAGATAACATAGTCATAATTTTGTCTATATTGTGGCTGCGTATTGCTGCGTGATCGCTCAGTCTGCGGCCGGGCGGGCGCTATGAACCACGATTAAAGCACCCGCCGCCACAACCGCTATTGGCCAGAGCTCGCCGAGCGGGGCATAGGATGCGCCCGTCACAGTGAGCCCGGCAAACACAACGCCTGTGATGCACAGCACGCACGACAGCAACACATACCTGTCGCTTCGGCGGCCGGCCGAGAGGTAGCCCGCCAGAAGCGCGATGCCCACCGCGACGGGATACACCGGCCACAAATCGCTATCGCTGCTATCAAGAAGTTGAAGGGTTGAAACAGCGACGAAGAAAGCTCCAAGCAGCAGCAGCAATGTGCCGCCTGCCACGTTGGTAGCTCTCCGAAAGTAGTTTACTTCGCCCGTCGCTTTCACAAGCAGCCCAACGCCTCCCACTACGGGGAAGAGCGACCAGATATTGTCCCAATCGAAGTTGAGCACATGCTGTGTCGCTGTGAAGAAAACAAACCCCAATGCTATCAAACCGAGACCGCCCGCCAGGCCCGACCCGGCGTACTTCTTGATATACATGACGCTTCCCTTTCTATATCTCTGGGCTGAAGGAGCAGTACAAAGGCTCCTGTCGTTCCCAACTATACACGTCCCAGGCGTCAGTAGAACATGGGCCTTGTATCGAATTCCTTTTGCGCCAAAGGTTAGACAGCCACTAGGCCGAAAGACGGAGTGGGGAGGCGTGAAGCGCGAAACGTGAAACGTGAGCTACTGCGTACTGCGTATGACCGCCGACGACCGACCGCCGACCGCCGACCGCCGTAATACTGACAACTGATAACTGACAACTACGCAGTACCAATCCTAGCGTCCGCGACTCCCCTGCGAGTATAATGGTCTGCAATCATGCGAATGAGCAGACGAGGTATAAGGTGATGAATAGTGATCAACAAGCGAGCCCGGCCGATCCCGGCAAAGCAACCGAAACAGCAGCACAAACGGTCCCCTCCAGGCGTGCCGGCGGTATCTTACTGCACCCGACCAGCTTCCCCGGACCGTATGGGATCGGTGACCTGGGCGGTGAGGCTTACCGCTTCGTCGATTTCCTACAGCAAACGGGCCAGAAGCTGTGGCAGATCCTGCCCTTGTCGCCCACAGGTTACGGCGACTCGCCCTATGCGGCCTTTTCCGCGTTCGCGGGCAATCCCCTGCTCATCAGCCCCGACATCCTCGGAGGTATGTCCCTTCTCGAGCCGCACGACCTGCTTGATGTGCCCGGTTTCCCTCCTGACCGTGTTGACTATGGCCCTGTTATCGAGTGGAAAATGGGCCTGCTCAAGCGCTCATACACCCTCTTCAAGAGTAGCCCGGTTAAGCAATTCCACGAAGAATTAGCCCGTTTCGAGAAAGAGAACGCAAGCTGGCTGGAAGACTATGCCCTCTTTATGGCGGTGAAGGCCGCGCACGGCGGCATCACCTGGAGCGACTGGGAGCAGGGTATCGCGCTGCGCCTGCCCGACAGCATCGCCGCGTGGAGCGCCAAGCTGGAAGATGAGATCCGCTTCCAGAAATATATCCAGTTCCTCTTCTCCATACAGTGGATGTCACTGAAGAAATATGCCAACGAACGCAATGTGCACATAGTGGGCGACATCCCCATCTTCGTCGCCTACGATAGCGCGGATGTGTGGGCGCACCCTGAGCTTTTCCATCTTGACGAAAAGGGCCGCACAACCGTTGTGGCCGGGGTGCCGCCCGATTACTTCAGCGCCACAGGGCAGTACTGGGGCAACCCGCTCTACAGGTGGGATGTGCTGGCCGATACGGGCTACGCCTGGTGGCTCGACCGGTTCCGTAATGCCTTCCGTCTGTATGATTATGTGCGACTCGACCATTTCCGCGGTTTCGCCGCCTACTGGGAGGTGCCTGTCAACGACGAGCAAACGGCAGCAAACGGCCACTGGGTGAAGGGACCGGGCTTGAAGTTCTTCCAAGCAGTACTCGCCGCCCTGGGCGATCAACCGATTATCGCGGAAGACCTCGGCGTTATAACGCCCGATGTCGTGGAGATTCGGGAAGCGATGGGTTTCCCCGGCATGCGCGTGCTGCAGTTCGCCTTCGGTGCGTTCGAGACCGACGCCACCGATCCCTATCTGCCGCATAACTATTTACAGAACACGGTGGTCTATACGGGCACCCACGACAACGACACCACTGTCGCCTGGTTCCTCACCGCATCGGCGCAAGAGCAGGCCAACGTCAAGCATTATCTCGACCTCGACCAGTACGGCCCTAATACCGATCCGGTCGACATGGCAAGGCTGGTCGCGGGGAAACTTGTGCGCCTGGCTTATAGCTCGGTTGCCGATATGGCGATTGTGCCGCTACAGGATCTGCTTGGCGCGGGCAACGAGGGCCGCATGAACTGGCCCGGCCGCGCCGAAGGAAACTGGAGCTGGCGCTTCCACCCCGACAGCCTGAGCGACCCCCTGCGGGCAGCACTGCGCGATATTACAATCCTGTTCGCCCGCTACATCCCTCCCACCGACCGCCCCCTCAAAGGCCAGGGCAATATCTAGCCCCGAGCACACCTGCGCTGGCACGTTTTCTGCACGCTCTATTGACCGCCGACCGCCGACGGCCGACCGCTATCAACAGCATAAGCAAGAAACGCAATACAGCCAGTAAAGAATATTTCAACGGATACTCCATCGCCTCGCGGTCGGCGGTCCGCGGTCATTATCGATATACCAATGCATTCACCCAAAGGAGATATATTATGGCGGTAAAGTTCGGGGTATTTGTGCCCCAGGGCTGGAAGATGGATCTGGTTGGGATTCCGGATCCTGTGGAGCAATACGAGGCGATGACGCGAGCCGCGAAAGCCGCTGACGATGCCGGGCTTGATTCGATCTGGGTATACGACCACTTCCACACAATACCTGTACCCAGCGACGAGACCACCTTTGAGGCGTGGACAATCACCGCTGGCCTGGTGCGCGATACCGAGCGCGTTCGTGTGGGCCAGATGGTCACCTGCAACGGTTACCGCAGCCCCTCATTACTGGCGAAGATGGCCTCTACAGTCGATGTCATGAGCAACGGGCGGCTGATCTGCGGCCTCGGTGCCGGTTGGTACGAGCACGAATGGCGGGCATACGGCTATGGCTTCCCCGAAGTGCCCGTGCGCATGGGCATGTTCCGCGAAGCGTGCGAGATCATCTCGCGCATGTGGACGGAAGACAGGCCGGTGTTCAACGGTAAGTATTACAGCATAGACGGCCCCATCAACCAGCCTAAAGGCGCCAGCAAGCCTCACCCTGAGTTGTGGCTTGGCGGTGGCGGCGAGAAGGTTACGCTAAAGCTGGTCGCGAAATGGGCTGACGGCTGCAATGTGGGCGGCGGCAATCCAGATACAGTGCGGCACAAAGTCGAGGTGCTGCGCGGCCACTGCGAGACGCTGGGCCGTGACCCCAACGAGATCACTGTCAGCACGAGCCTGGAGGACATCCACTTGCTTGGCAGCGGCGAAGATCGTGACCAGGTAGCCGCATGGACACGCGGGCAGTACAGCCTGGAAGAGTATCGCAAGCGCTTCAAAGTGCTTACCGCCGATGAGCTATCAGAGAAAATCCGGCAACTTACCGATGCGGGCGCAACCTATGTGCTCGTATACCTGGCCGGGCTGGCGTATGACCAGGAGATGGTCTATCGCTTCGCGGAAGAGGTTATGCCCTCGTTCGCATAGCAATCTCAACCGTAAACACAGAGATAGAGTAAAGGCTCCCATCCATGTGACGGGAGCCTTTACTAAGTCATTACCGGTTATTACTCGTTGCCTGCGAAGTAGTTCCATCTATTGACGTTGGCCGCCACCCTGACGTTGACCAACTCGCCGTCCACGTGTATCTCCTGTGGCTCCTCGATGTCCGCGATATTGACAAGGCAGACGTTCGCGGGCTTGCCGATTTTCGCCTGGTAGTTTCGGCAGGCGTCCGTGATCTTGTCGGCAGTCAGCTTCTTCTTATCATCGTCGAACCACACCCGAAAAAACATCTCCATCTTAGCTTCTGCAACCGTTTTGGCCATAAAAGTATGCTCCTCAACTTGCTAACTCTAACTCACTCCATATTCCCGACGGCTGATTTAGTCACTCACGCCACAACAGTGACACAGTCCCGAGAGTGCCCCTCTCCTCCACGCCGCCAATAGCTACAATGGCATGAGTCATAACAAGCCGGCGCAAGGGCAACTAACTCCCGCTTCTTTACTGCCCGTTATATTACTCCATTACAAGCGACAACGCCAGTCTGCCTGAGTGGTGATCAAGGCTGATGCAAAGTCGGTTTCTAGAGTGCCCTCTCTTAGCGGTGTCATTCTGAACGCAGTGAAGAATCAACCTCCATACTAATTGCTAGCCAGACGGATTCTTCGCTTCGCTCAGAATGACACTGCCTGGTGGGGTGCGCTATCTGCCACTTCTTTGTTAGCGACGCATTCATTGTGAATGTGTTCAGGTGGTTGCCACTTCACCGGCATTCCTCACTTTGCATCAGCCCTAGAGCCGTGATAAGAATACACCAACCCCGCATTTTTGTCGCGACAAAAATATGTCGGGCCACCAATACCATCCGCACTGTGGAAAACGTTGCTATTTATGCGATTCTCTGATAAAGTAGCCGTCCAATGCAGGAAATCCAAGAAACGCAAGAAATATGGAGGGGCGGATGAAGGACAAAGGACGGCTGCTGAGAACGTCAGAGGTCGCTGAGCGGCTCGGTGTCCATACAGGCACGGTGGCGCAGTATATTCGCGAGGGGTCACTACCTGCGCTCTCCACGTCCGGTGGGCATTACCGTATCTACGAGGCCGATCTGCAGGCCTTCCTCGCCGGGGCCACGTTGGATCGAGAGCACGGAGCCGTCGTGATAGGCATCGTCAACCAGAAGGGTGGTGTCGGCAAGACCACAGCCGCTGCCAATCTGTCGGTGCTTCTCTCCCAGATTGGAATGCGCGTGCTTGCCGTCGATCTCGACCCGCAGGGCCACCTCACCTGGACGCTCGGCCATAACCCTGACGCCCTCACCTGGACCATCTACGACGCGATGGTGGGCGAGCAGCCTGTGGAATCAGTCATACTCAAGACCGCGTTCGGGCCCGATCTTGCCCCGAACAACATCGTGAGCAGCGAAGCGGAGGATTATCTGCGCGGCAAGCCGAACTGGGGCAGCCGCCTCGCCAACGCCATGCGCGATATTCGCTCCAACTACGACTACATCGTGCTCGATCCCGGCCCCAACCTTAGCTCCCTAACCATCAACGCCCTCTATGCCGCCGACTACCTGTTGATACCGACCGAGCTTGAGATGCTTTCCCTCAAGGGATTGCAGCTCTTGCTGAAGCGGGTGGACGAAACGCGCACTGATTTCAACCCCAGGCTGCAGGTGGCGGGCGCGGTGGCGATGATGGTGCAGCCCAACACGAACGTCTCGCGGCTGATGGACCAGAGCTTGCGGCAGGCGCTCCAGAAGCGCAATATTCGCGCCTTCAAAACGGCGATCAAGCGCAGTACCAAGTACGGTGAGGCTTCTATGATGCGGCAAGTGATGGCCGCTGCTCACCCGCGCAGCGAGCACACGCAAGCATATAAGAATCTGCTTGCTGAGCTTTTGAAGGTGGTGGGAGGGCGAGGACTCGACCGTATCTCGCTCCTCCAGGGCAAGCGCGACGACAAAAGCGAGCCTGTTGAAGTTAGCGTAGAAGCAGAGAGCAAAGGGAGGCCCGCATGAGCAAGCGCATACTCAAGCCGGTCGATCTCAACCTGGACGAGCCGGGCAAAGACCTATCGCGCATGTTCGCGGCGAGCCTGTCGAATAGAACAGAGGCACGCCACGCCTCCATGCTGCCTGTAGATAAACTGCTCGACAACCCCTATCAGCCCCGCCTTCACATGGACGATGGGTCGCTGGACGAGCTTTCGCGCGTGATCGGTGGGCAAGGATTCCAGGGCGTACTCGTGGCGCGTCCTCACCCCGAACAGGCCGACACCTACCAGTTGACCGCCGGGCACAGGCGGCGCGAGGCGGCAAAGCGTGCCGGCCTCTCTACTCTTCCGGTTGTCTTGCAAGACTTGAGTGACGAGGAGATGGTCACGCTGGCTATCACCGAGAATATACAGCGCGACGACCTCACTCCCCTGGAAGAGGGGCGCATCTTTCTGCTCATGAGCGACGAGATGGGCTACACGCTTGAGCAGATGTCGAGAGAAATCGGCAAAACCATCGGCTATATCTACAACCGTTTGCGAGCCGCCAAAGCGCCCGACGACATACAGGCGCTTGTGCAGGAGAAGCCCGACAGCCTCCGCGCCGTGGCTAACCTCATCAAGGTCGAGGACCCGGCCGAGCGCGCCGAGATTATAGGGCGTCTGCTTGACGGCCGTATGACCACCGACGACCTGCCGTCATACATCAAGGCGCTCGCCACCGAACATAAATCGCCCACTCTCCCGCACGAGACCCACGCACCTACCAAGCACTCAGAGGGAAGCACCGACCGCCACGATGCCGGTATGTCGCCTTCTCGCCGGTTCGATTATGACGCCACAACGCCGCTCGATCCTGCCATCTACGCACCCCCCACCGGTGAGGTAACCGAAGTCAGCACCGTCCTGGTAGACGGGGTACAGGTTCCGGTGGAACGCAGCAGGCCGGCGCACAGCATGGCCGGACGGTTGGGCAGCGAAGAACGCGCCGAACGGGCGCGCATACGAGCCAGGCGGTCGCGCATCTCCCGGCTGCTCAGCCTGATGCTATCTCTCAACGACAGCCTGCGAGATGATGAGACCTTCTCTGAAGAGGAAAGACTGGAGCTTGCCACACTCGCCGTCGTGGCCGAGCGGCTTTGCTACCGTTTCGAGATCCGAAAAGACGGCTGATTTTTGTCGCGACAAAAATGACGAAGGGCCAGATATACAGAATAGCAGCCACAACCAGGTACGGCCGTCTGCGGTCAACAACAACCGACAACTGATAACTGGCAACTGACAACGTGGTCAGCCATCATCCCCACACGCCCGGTACTTCGTCCAGGCTCATGAACACCTGCTTGCCGTGTGCACCGGCGATCTCGACCATCTAGTCAGCGCCGCGAGATGGCCCGCCAACACGCAATACCGCGTCGCACCGCGCTGCCAGGACCCGCCCGACCGGGTGCATGAACTCGTTGAAAATGTCATCCCCGACGCGCTGCGACCCCGCAAGCTCCACAAGAGGCAAGGCAACCACTTCGCCTGTTATACCGATATGCCCCGCTCTAAAAAGCATCAGGGCAGCCTCGTTCATAGCCCTCATGTTTGCATCGATCAACGCCGGGTCGTCATTCGTGCCCGACCTGTATGGGCCAGCCACCAGGATCAATAGCGGCTCAATTGCATCCCTCATATTGTCGCTCAAAGTAATCTCCTCTCTGAATGGTCTATATCCCTTGTACACCGTTATTATGCACGGTTAAGCCCAATCAGACGATCCCGAACCATTATTCGCATCATCCGCAAATCTAACTGTTCAGAAGTCGGTTAGCAGGCGTAGGAGTGCAAAGGGAACCGCCTGCCGGAGATGGGCCAAACGCTGTGGTGTCCGCAATCTGCCTAAAGAGAAGGGGTTGACAGGGGTGTCCCCCATTCTCTCCCCGCGCAGCGCTTTCAAGGGTAGGTTTATGAGAAGGGGTGCAGGGGCGAAGCCCATGACGGGGGTATGGGGGTGTCCCCCATCTACCCGCCAAAATAGAAAGCCCCATCATCCCGCGAAGCGGGGGCGGGGTTGAGGTGATGGGTAGTTGCTCTCCATCCAAGCAAAGGGGTTGACAGGGGCCTCCCTGTCCGGGGGTATGGGGGTGTCCCCCATCTCCTCCAGTATAAAAAGCCCCCTTTCCACGCGAAGCGGGGAGAGGGGGTTGGGGGTGAGGGGTGTTCCCATTCTTCCAAAGCAGAAGGGGTTGATAGGGAACCCTTGTCCAGGGTGAGAAGTGTTCCCATTGTTCGCAATCAGCAATCGGACAAGATAGCCCGCACATGATATGATGCATACGCACGTGCCTGCTTCGCGAAAAAAATGAAGAACCGTGCGGATAAGCGCAGCAATTCTTGCCGCTATGTGAGGGTAACCAGATGAGCAACAATAGCAAGAGGGTAGAAGAACTATTACAGACCCTGACCCTTGAGGAAAAAGTAGGCCTGCTGGCAGGCGCGTCGATGTGGTACACAGTGCCTGTTGAGCGGCTCGGCATACCCGCAATCAAAGTATCGGATGGTCCGAACGGCGCGCGAGGTGATGTCTTCGGGTCAGGCAAGAGCGCGGCGTGCTTCCCGGCAGGCATTTCCCTCGCCTCCACATGGGATGTCGACCTGATTGCTGAAGTCGGCAACGCGCTCGCCGAAGAGGCACGAACCAAGGGCGCGTCCGTCTTGCTCGGTCCCACGGTCAACATCCACCGCTCTCCCCTCAACGGGCGCAACTTCGAGTGCTTTTCCGAAGATCCTTACCTGACCTCCCGCATGGCTGTCGCCTACATCACCGGCCTGCAAAGGGGCGGCGTGGGCGCAGCCGTCAAGCACTACGCCGGCAACAACTCGGAGTTCGAGCGCAACACCATCAGCTCCGAGATAGGCGAGCGTGCCTTCCGAGAGATATACCTCCCTGCATTCGAGGCCGCCGTTCGGGAGGCCGGCACATGGCTGGTCATGTCGGCTTACAACAAGTTCAACGGCACCTATTGCGGCGAGAACCCCGGGCTGCTTACAGGCATCCTCAAAGAAGAGTGGGGTTGGGAAGGCGCGGTTGTCTCCGACTGGTTTGGCACCCACAGCACAGCGCCCGCCGCCAACGCCGGGCTTGACCTTGAGATGCCCGGCCCAACCCAGTGGCGCAGCGAAAAGCTCGTGCAGGCAGTACGGAACGGCGAAGTATCCGAAGCCGTAATCGACGCTGCTGCCGCACGCATCCTCCACCTGATCGAGCGCACAGGCGCTTTCGAGCAGCCGCAAATCCACGAGGAGCAGTCCATCGACCGCCTGGAGCACCGCGCCGTCATCCGCAGGGCAGGGGCCGAGGGTACTGTACTGCTTCAGAACCGCGACAACCTGCTGCCTCTCGATCCCGGCGCGCTTCGCAGCGTGGCAATTATCGGCCCGAACGCCAAAGTTGCCCAGATTATGGGTGGCGGCAGCGCGCACGTCCACGCACACTACGCTATCACTCCCTATGAGGGCATTGTCGCCCAGCTTGGTTCGACAATAGAAATCGGCTATGAGCCAGGCGCTGACAACCATAAGTTCGCGCCCGCGCTTGACATGAGCCGTGTCGCGCCCTCGCCCGGCGCACCGGGCGGCAAGTTCGCCGTAGAATACTTCAACAACCAGGATCTGTCGGGCGCCCCTGAAGTGAAAGACTCCCTGACGGGATCCGAGCCAATATGGCTTGGCGAAGTTGCGCCGGGTGTCGACCTCCGGGCTTTTTCGGCGCGTATCAGCGGTGTCTACACGCCCGAAGAGAGCGGACCCTACACGTTCGGCCTGGCCTCATCGGGGTTGAGCCGCCTCTACGTTGATGGCAAAGAGATCATCGACAACTGGACCGAGCAAAGCTCCGGGGCATCGTTCATGGGAATGGGCAGCGCTGAAAAGCTCGCAGAGGTCAACCTGCAAGCAGGCAAGCCCGTCGCGCTACGCGTCGAGTACAGCAATCTCAAGTCAACCATGCTGGCAGGCGTCCGCCTTGGTGCCGCTCCCTCCTCGCGCGACGACGCCATCGAGCGTGCGGCGGCGCTGGCCAAGCGGTCCGATGTGGCCCTTGTATTCGTCGGCTCGTCGGGTGAATGGGAAAGCGAAGGTGTCGACCGTCCTAACATGGACCTCTCAGGCAAGCAAGCCGAATTGATAGAGGCCGTGGCAGCCGCCAACCCGCGCACCGTAGTGGTCTTGCAAACAGGCTCACCCGTCGCCATGCCCTGGCTCGCTGCGCCTGCTGCCGTGCTGCAAGCCTGGTTTTGCGGCCAGGAGTGCGGTAACAGCATAGCCGATGTGCTATTCGGCAAGGTGGACGCCACAGGCCGCCTGCCCCAGACATTCCCCCGGCGGCTGCAGGACAATCCAGCCTACATCAACTACCCCGGTGAGAACGGCAAAGTGGTCTATGGCGAGGGCATCTTTGTCGGCTACCGCTACTACGACAAGAAAGAAATCGACCCGCTCTTCCCGTTCGGCTTCGGCCTGTCATACACCACCTTCGACTACGACAACCTGATTGTCAGCCCCGCGACTTCTGCCCCCGGCGAAACGGTGCGGGTGAGCGTGGACGTACGCAATAGCGGCTCCCGCGACGGCACAGAGATTGTGCAGCTTTATGTGCGCGACGTTCACTCCAATGTGCTCCGCCCCGAGAAGGAACTGAAAGGTTTTGCGCGTGTGCAGTTGAAGGCAGGCGAGAGCCGCACAGTAACGCTATCGCTCGACCGCCGGGCGTTCGCCTACTACAGCGAAGCCGCACGACAGTGGATAGCCGAAGCGGGCGACTTCCAGCTCATGGTTGGCCGCTCTGCGGGCGACATTCGCCTTTCCGCACCCTTCCACCTGACGGATACTGCCGCCTTCGATGGGCCGGGTCGCCAGGCAGCCCGCCTCAGCATTGAAAGCACCATCAAAGAGCTACTCACCGACAATGCCACCCGCGCCATCCTTGACCGCCATCTGCCCGGCTTCTCTACGAACCCGCAGGTGGGCTTCGCACAGGGTTTCTCACTTGCCCAGCTTGCCGGTTTTGATAGCGAGACCTTCAACGAAGCCACCCTGCTAGCCATCGCCGCAGATCTGCAAGACGCCGAATAGGAGAGCCGAATTGAGCGATAATCTGCTGCATACCGAAAACGGCACGCCTTTTCGCGATCTGAACAAGAACGGCCGCCTCGACCCATACGAAGACCCGCGCCGCCCCATCGATGAGCGCATAGAGGACCTTCTCTCCCAGATGACCCTCGAAGAGAAGGCGGGCATGATGTTCCACACCATGATTGGCATGAACCGGGATGGCAGCCTGGTTGAGGGCGTCGGGCCGTTTGGTCCTGCCTCCACAAACGATGTCGTCCGCGAAAAGCTGATGAACCACTTCAACGTGCTGTCGGTCGCCGAGCCGAGGCTCATGGCCGAGTGGCACAACCGCTTGCAGAGCCTTGCCGAAGAGACACGCCTGGGCATCCCCATCACCGTCTCGTCCGACCCGCGCCACGCCTTTACCGATAACCCTGCCACCAGCATGTTCGCGGGCAAGTTCTCCCAGTGGCCCGAGCCGCTCGGACTGGCAGCCACCCGTGACGCCGATCTGGTAGAAGAGTTTGCCGACATCGCCAAGCAGGAATACGTCGCCGTAGGAATCCGTGTGGCTCTTCACCCGATGGCCGATCTCGCCACCGAGCCGCGCTGGGCCCGCAGCAACGGCACCTTTGGCGAGGACGCCGAACTGTCATCCCGCATGACCGCCGCATACATTCGCGGCTTCCAGGGCGCATCGCTGGGTCCGCAGAGTGTAGCCTGCATGACCAAGCACTTCCCCGGCGGTGGCCCGCAGAAGGACGGCGAGGACCCCCACTTCCCCTACGGCCGGGAGCAGGTCTACCCCGGCGACAACTTCGACTATCACCTTGCACCCTTTGAAGCGGCGTTCGCGGCAGGCACCGCCCAGATAATGCCCTACTACGGAATGCCAATCGGCACCCCTCATGAAGAGGTGGCGTTCGGCTTTAATAAGGATGTTATCACAGGCCTCCTGAGAGAGAAATACGGCTTTGCTGGCGTGGTTTGCACCGATTGGGGTTTGCTGACCGATTCGGAGATTGCAGGCAGCGTCATGGAGGCTCGCGCATGGGGCGTAGAGCACTTGAGCCGCCCTCAGCGGGCACAGAAGGCCATAGAAGCGGGCGTAGACCAATTTGGCGGCGAGGCCTGCCCTGAGGTCATTGTAGAGCTTGTTCGCGGCGGGCTCATACCCGAAGAGCGCCTAGATGCATCGATACGCAGGCTGCTTCGCGACAAGTTCCGGCTGGGCCTCTTCGATAACCCCTACATTGACCCCGATGCCGCCGAGCAGACCGTCGGCAATAGCGTTTTCCGCGAGCGCGGCGAGCTTGCCCAGCGCAAATCTATCGTCCTCCTGAAGAACGAGGGCAGCGTCTTGCCCCTACAGGGCAGACCTAAGCTCTATATAGAGAATATGGACCCCGAAGTAGCCTCCCGCTACGGCGAGGTGGTCGCCAGCCTGGACGACGCCGACCTTGCCATCTTGCGTCTCCAGGCACCCTACCAGCAGCGCGATGGCGGCTTCCTTGAGCGCCTCTTCCACGCCGGCGATCTTGATTTCGCACCCCACGAGCGCGACCGTATCTTAGCCATTATGCAGAAGAAGCCAACCATCGTGGGCATCTACCTCGACCGCGCCGCCGTTATCCCGGAGATAGCTGAGGCGAGCGACGCTCTGCTTGCAGACTTCGGAGCAAACGATGCTGCTTTACTTGACATAATCTTCGGCAAGTTCAATCCGTCAGGTAAGCTGCCTTTTGAGTTGCCTTCCTCGATGGAAGCGGTACGCAAACAAAAGGAGGATGTACCCTACGATTCCGAAAACCCTCTCTTCCCCTTCGGCCACGGCTTGACTTACTGAGAGGCCGCGACCTCTACAAATACGCCACAGCACGAGGGAACGCCCTAGCCTTTGCCTTCCCTCAACATACGCGCGTACTCATGCGGCATCCCCAGCGGGGGAGTTGTCGCTTCAATCGCTCGCGCCGCACGTTCGACATCATATGGCACGCGTATAAACTGCACGCTCAACTTGCTACCTTCGGCATCGAGAACAACATAACAGACGTCCGGGTTGTTGTCCTTGGGCTTGCCTACCGATCCCTCGTTTATTACGTGCCTGCCGCTCGGCAAGACGCGATGATAGGGGATATGCGTGTGGCCGCACACCAGCACATCGGATTCAACCGCGTCCAGCAATCGTTCCAGGCTGGCATCCGGTCTATCCTCGTACAGATATTCGTTTACTCGCCGCGGGCTGCCGTGCACCAGCATTACGCGCAACTCCCCCAGTTCCAGCGCGATCTGTAGCGGCAGAGCACGTAGAAACGCTTTGTTTCCATCCCTGGTGTGGGCGTTGCTCCAGGCAATCGAACGCTTGCCCAGCGCCTCGGAATAAGCGTCCTTGTACGCGCAGCCGCAATCATCACTATCGTTGCCCACCCCAAGATCATAATTGCCCATAACGCAGGGAATCTCATGCTCGCGAATGATCTCAACCACTTCGTTGGGAAAGGTTCCATATCCCACAAGATCGCCCAGGCAATACCGCTCCCTCAGGCCGCGGGCGTCTATGTCGGCCAGCACTGCCTCGAGCGCGGGCAAATTGCCGTGTATATCGCTGAAGATTGCTACAGGCATAATTTCCCCTCTTCCCGTTGTCACTGTCCTGCGCCCGAGGGCAGGGCCGTGTCTTGCAAGGTTCCTTGCTGCTCAACCACGTCCCACCTGACGTTGGGTGAGTCTTTACGCAGATATATAAACAGCGGCCCAAAATCAAAGCGCCTGTATGTATCAAGCACATACGGCTTCGCGATAGAGGGGATGGGGCCGGGAGGCTCCTCAACCGGGTCGGGCAGCAGCGACCAGAACTGCACAATCGAATCGGGCTTTAGCTCCCCAAGCGAGTATTCGTAATCGTACTTCATATGCCCCGGGTAAAATAGCTGGTCGGGGCTTGCCGCTATGAGATTGGGACGCATTGGCTCGTGAGCTATCTTGCGGTCGTTCTTGCCTAGCAAATCAATCGCGTTGCCGCCCACAAAGTAGGGCATAATGCCCGCCCACACCACCGCATAACTGGCGTCCGGCTTCAGCACCTTCTTCAGCATAATGGCCCGCTCGACCATGCCGGGGTTATTATGCACCTGCACGGGCGTCTTGAGGAGTACCCATTCCAGCAGGCCACGCGGTACATAGAGCGTGTTGAGATCTATCATTACAAATAGCAACACCAATGGCAGCACATATGCTTTGAGGTTTGCTTTCACTCTGCTGGTTGCTGCTCTGTCGTTACCCCCGGCCCTGAGAGCCGACCTCTGCATCCACCACCTGAAGGCGAGCGCCACAATGAGCCAGATGCCGATAGCCAGGCCCCAGGCAGGCAAGGGCACAGCCTGCCCCCCGAAGTTTACGACGGCAGCCCACACCAGAAGCCCCAGCAAGATGAGCAGATGTATCGTACCGTTCAGCGGCGTCGTATCGACCACTTTGTGCCAGAGCGGCACGACCTCCCCGGCGCGAGCAAGCGTAACCCACAGGCTGTAGGCCAGCAGAGTGAGGAAGAGGGGCATAACAACGCTGATGTAGCGATTGCTGCCGCCCCACCACTCCCATGCGTCGCCGCCCACGTAGACGCTATAGGCCACCTGTGCAAAGAAGAGCCCGGCGAGTAACATGACAGCCCTGTCACGCCGCAGCACTACCACTGCGAAAGTCCAGAGAAACACGATAGGACTCATGCTCGTGACAAACCAACCGAGCACGAACAGGCCGCGCGATATTCTGCCCCACAGCGAGAACCCTTCTACTTTCAGATAGTAGGTGTTCGGGAGCCAATCGCCGTAGTAGGCCAGCCGGAACGCTGTTTGCGCTCCACCGAACAGCAACAATGAGCCAAGCCCCGCGACAATGTGGGCAGCTCTGTTCTTCTTGTCTGCGATGGTAAGGAAGGCGGTGATCGTCACCAGCACCACGGCAACATCCATACGTATCAGCGTGCCCATGCCCAGTATCACATAAAGCCAGGGCGAGAAGGGCGCGCCCTTCATGATCCTCAGGGCCAGCCACACCGCCAGTGACACTACGGGTGTTATCGCGGCGACTTCCATTCCCTGCAAGCTCCAGTTGTTGAGAGGCAGATAGAATGCGGTGAGCGCCACCGCGATGAGAGCCACAGTGTTGGAGCCGCCCGATACAAGCAGCGCGATCTTGCGAACGAAGTAGAGGTTGACCGCCATGAGAGCCAGTGCGCTCAGTTGAATCGCCAGGCTCATCTTTGAGGCTGCGATAGGGAAGAGGTGCCAGAACGCCATGAAAATCACCCAGAGCGGGTTGGTATATCCCTCTATTGCGGGCCCACCGGGGTTCCAAACGAGGCCGTAGCCGTCCGCCAGGTTCTTGGCGTAACGCATGGAGATCATCGCATCGTCAAACAGGCAGAAGTAGCGTTCGCCCTGCACAACGAAGCTGGTGGTATAGATAAATATCAGCCCATATACGCAAAAGAGCGCAACGAGCAAGAGAAACAGCACGTTGGGATTTCGCAGCTTATTCAATGGGTGGGATAATCTAAGGCCATCTGGCACGGCCCATTATGGCATACGGGAAGAGGCTCTGTCACGCGCTTGCACAGGCTCAAATGGTCGCTTTCAAGACAACCGCAACCTGATCATATCCCTATGCTAACGCAGAGACGATGGAGTAGGGTCAGGAGCAAAACCTCTCAACCACCGCCAGCAGTTCGTCCATCTGAAATGGCTTGCCGAGATAATCATCGGCCCTGAGCGCGGATGTCCATCGAGCCGCGTCAATGCTGCCCGTCATGATCACAATTGGAAAGGTGATGCCTGTCTTTCTCATGGCTTTCACAAATCCCCAGCCATCCAGTACGGGCATATGTACATCCAGCAGGACAAGTCTTGGCTCTAACGCGTTTGCGATTTTGAGCGCCTCCGCTCCGTTATTCGCCACGCGGACGGCGTATCCATCGGATTCGAGCACCTCTGCTATGAGACTCAACAGATAAGGATCATCGTCTACTACGAGTATGGACCGAGGATCAACTGCTTCTTTCATCCGTCCTCCATGCTAAAACGTTCGATTATGCCTGATGGGGAGACAGGGTCACGCAGCTAGTATTTTCTACTGCTCATCTGCCTATTTTATGCGACACGCCGTTTGTTGTCTAGGTAGGACCGATTCGCCCTCTCGTACTGCGTAGTGGCCGGGTTGTCAGTTGTCAGTTGTCAGTTCTCGCCGTCAGCGGTCAGCGCCTGGTTGCCATGACCCGCGCCCCTGAATAGAACCCTGACCGCCGACCGCCTTATAAGGCTGCGAAGTGGGCGCGAGGGGCTAACCACTGGCGTAAGGCTATAGCACAGCCTCCCAATCCTCCCCAACCCACGAAGTAGGCCCAAGAAAGTAGCCCCATGCGTAAGCGTGGGGAATCGCCCCATATCAGCGCAGCGAGCCCCGTAGGGGCGAAAGAACAAACACCCACCGACCTCACCCCGATGGCCTATCTTTCCCCAATCCTCCCCAAATCGTGTCTCATATCTCCACACCAATGGCACTCTATACATGAAACCCACAGAACAGACCCCGCTGCGTGCGCATCAGCCAGGTCCA
>JBDTQH010000071.1:0-25703 GCA_039932335.1 Chloroflexota bacterium | reverse complement strand
CGTTTCGGGAGAATGTGACTTGCTTCATTGTCCTGCACATGGGGTGCAGTCCAAGTTATAGTCACCCGCGATAAAGTCGGTGGGGTTAGCTCCCGGTGTCGGTAGCTGGCCGTCGGGTAAGGCAGGTTGGGTCCACGTGAGCAACGCGTCCCTGAGCTCTATTGCGCCCATGCCGGTGCGGCTGTCACTATTCCCGTTCCGCTGTGACGATCCTTTGATATGTACCGTCTTTCCTGTGACGACGTTTTGTCCGTATACGGAGTCGGTTATATATCCGCAATGCCCGCATACAATATGCGACGATCCATAGGCGACCCAGTCGTCGCTCACTACGAGCGTGCTGGGCACAGGCGCATTGGTAGTGACGGGCCCGAAATCGGCCAGTGTAACCGGTGCGAAGAGAATGCTGCCCTTTGTAGTGAAGTCGTTTGGATCAGGTGTCGCATTTGTTGGCTGCGCGCCGGCAATCTGCGTCACAATTGGCTGAAGTAGTATAGCAGCGGATAGAGCGATTGCGATCAGAACGGCCACGCTACGCATTCTTGTTGCGCCGGTTGTGTCCATATGTCCTTCCTTTGTTATGTGTTGTCAAAATATATGACGAAACAACAAGCAAAAGGTATCGGACCTTGGATGCTGGTCTAGTGAGTGATTACCATCAGTCCACATCGAACAGGTGGCAAGTCATATTTGCGAAGTGAGCATTGATCCCGCGCTAACGATCTGCCTGGCGCTGACGCTCGGCCTTGGCGTTCTCGTAGATGCGCTGACCTTCTTCGAGACGCGCTTGCTCTTCAGGTGACTCCGTCAGGAGTGGAGGTACCGGAAAAGGGCGTCCATCATCGCCAAGAGCCACAAAGGTTAGGACGCAGGAGCTTGTAAGCACGCGCTTGCCGGGACTGATGGGGCTTTCGGCCTCCACATGGGCGCGAACCAGCATAGATGTGCGGCCCACATATTCGACTTGCGATGTGATAGTAACCAGGTCGCCTATGTATACCGGCTGGAGAAAGCTCATGTGGTCAAGAGCCACCGTCACGACCTGGCGTCCGCAGTGCCTCATGGCCGAGACTGCGGTGCCAACGTCAACCAGGCGCATGATCGAGCCGCCGTGGACATTTCCCATGGGGTTGGCGTCGTTAGGCAGCATTACCTGGCTGATAATGCTCCTTGAGGCGGCCATTAGACGAGGATCCAGCGTCGGTGGCTCGCCGAAGTCGCGGCGTGGATATGGAGAAGGTATGGGCATGAGACTCCTAGTAGTTATCCGCGATAAATGAGAAATCGCAGAGGTTGCACATACATTATAAAGGTTTCGTGCACGCTCTGCGATGGTCGCCAGGCGGCCCTGGATAAATCTTGTCCAGCTATTTGCTGACCATGAACAGCGAGTCGTTGTCCAGCTCAATAGCGGGAGAGCTTTGGAGGATTTCGCGTTCCGGGTGCCTGGTGCTGTCGACTTCAAAGCGTACACGTAAGTTCCGGCGGGCCGCGAACTCAAGCATACGGCGTATCAGCGCGGCGGGGAGATCTGGATTTCTATGCAACTCCCGCTCAAGCACGCCCAGCCACACCATGTATGCTTCGCCGGACGCCGGATCGAATGGCGACGTAATGAGGTTGGCTGCCCCAACCAGATCGCCACCTGCATAAGCCAGCAGTTCCGAGCCTTTGATAGCCCCGTCACAGAAGATAGTCTGGGCGCTAGACGCAAGTGCCTGCGAAGGTGGGTTCCAGTAATGCGCTTCCGTGTACAAATGTACATGTATAGAGGCCATCTCGTCCAGGGTCGCCGGGCAGTCAGGCTCGCTAAAGGTTACTATGCAGCAACCTTCAATAGACGCTGGTAAGCTCCGCATCCACTTGGCGACGGCCTCCGCCTGTGGATCAAGCAGGCCGGTGAGAGTGCCTACAAGCCCGTACCAGCCTCTTTTAGCAAGGAACGACATGCCCGCAGGATCACATTGAGTCATCTTGGCGCACCATTGGCGATCCGAGCTAAGCAGATACAACGCATCGTACAGCTTTGTGCCTATGCCGCGCCGCTGCCATTCTTGCGCTACATTGATAACCAACAGGTGCATACGCGGGTGCAGCGTGCTCTCGAATAGAGTGCCCGCGCCCACTACCGTGCTGCCCTCTACCGCCACCAGCGTGTGCCTTGCCAGGCCAGCCGAGGACGGATCAGCTTGCCAATCTCGGTGCTGGCGGTACAGGCTGAGGTGCGTCGGGTCGTGCCCCCATAGCTGCTGCAATATCTGTTCGACTGCAATAGCATCCACTTGCTGAAACGGACGTATCTCTATGTCGTTACTCATCCTGTTTCTTCGTCAGTTCCCGCCGACTGTACAGCAGCGCATCTACAGCTTGACTATCGTAACGCCTTCGCCGCCCTGCTCAAGTGGGGCCGTCTCAACCTCCCGGACTGCCGGGTGGGTTCGAAAATATTCGCGCAGAGCCTTCCGCAGCGCACCTGTGCCCTTGCCGTGAATTACTCGCAAGAATGGCATACCGGCGACTGTGGCTTCGTCGAGGCGGCGGTCCAACTCTTCGATAGCCTCTTCTGCGCGCCAGCCTCGGAAGTCATATTCAAGTGGTGGGGCCGCTGTTGGCATAGTGGGCGCATAACGGCTTGTGGAGGGCTGCATCGCGCTTTCGCGGTTGGCAGCCACCTTTGCCGCGGTGCGGCGCAGCGTTACCCCTGTTGCCGGCACCCGCATCTTGAATGCACCAACCTGCACCTCGATCTGCCCGCCCGAATCGGCGGCACTAAGCACATCACCCTCTGCACCCAGGTTCTGTACAAACACCACATCGCCCGGTCCAAGCACATGCGGCTTTCCGGTCCCGGCCTCGCGGTTGGCTGCGCGGCGTTGGTTCGATGCGCGGTTGCGTTCTTTCCGCTGCTCCTGCGACCGCGTCCGCACTTGCTTATCGAGCGCCTCAGCACGGGCCTGGGCTTCGGTGACCCACTGGCGCGTGAGCGCTTCGTCTGAAGTGGCGGCAAGACCCGCCTCAACGCGTCCCCGCAGTCGGCGCAACTCGCCTCGCAGGTCTTCCAGCTCCCGCTCCATTTCGAGGCGGGCATCTTCGGCGGCGCGTGCCTTGATCTCGTCCACTTCAGCCAGACGCCGCTCAAGTTCCTGGTTGCGGCGTTCTATCTCCTCTAATGTGCGTGCTACTGTGCCACGCTCGTTGCGCGCGCTCTCACGCTCGCTGCGGATGCTTTCAAGTAGATCCTCCACATTCTGCGCCTCAGGATCGATGAACGACTTGGCCCGGTCGATAATCGTGTGGCTCAAGCCAAGACGGTTGGCGATGGCAAGCGCGTTGCTGCGTCCCGGCACTCCTATCATCAAGCGGTATGTCGGGCTGAGTGTGTTGACGTCGAACTCGACCGAAGCGTTCTCAACACCGGGCGTTGAGAATGCAAAGGCCTTTAGCTCTGAGTAGTGCGTGGTACAGACAGATAGTGCGCCTATCTCCAGGATATGTGTGATGATGGACCGCGCCAGAGCCGAACCTTCCTGCGGGTCGGTCCCTGCGCCAAGCTCGTCAAGCAGCACAAGCGACTCGCGGTTGGCACGTTTCAATATGTTGATGATGTTGCTCATGTGAGAGGAGAATGTGCTGAGGCTCTGCTCGATGCTCTGCTCGTCACCGATGTCCGCGAACACATCCTTGAACACAATCGCCCTCGACCCATGATCTACCGGGATATGTAGTCCGGCCTGGGCCATTATTGTTAGCAGGCCCACGGTTTTCAGCGCGACTGTCTTCCCACCCGTGTTGGGGCCGGTGATAACGAGCATACGGAACCGGTCACCAAGCTCAATAGTGATAGGCACGACGTTGCCCGAGAGCAAGGGGTGACGTGCGTTCTTGAAGTAGAGGCCGCGCTCGTCCGCGTTCGGTGTTTGGTCGGGAGGAGCGGTTTCAGGCATATGGGCAACTGCGCGCTGCTTATTACGCTCCCGGTTGTCGGGCAAGCGGCGGTTGTCGGGCAAGCGGCGGTTGTCGGCAGCAGGGCGGCTGTTGATTTCGAGCAGGCGTGGTTCCATGCCGCGTATCGCCACGCTGTAGCGTGCTTTCGCAAGCGCGAGGTCAAGGTCAGCGAGGATTTCAACGTTGATGCCGATTGCGTCGCCGTGGCCGCCAATCAACGTACCAAGCTCGCGCAGTATTCGCTCGATCTCCTGGCTTTCTTCCATCTGAAGCTGCCGCCACTCGTTGCCCAGATCAACAATGGCAAGCGGCTCAACAAAGAGGGTGGATCCGCTATTCGACTGGTCGTGCACAACTCCGCGAAGTGAACCCTGGAAATCACGCTTGACAGGCACTACATAGCGCCCGTCTCGCAATGTGATAATCGGTTCCTGGAGGGCGCGCGCGTATGTGTCAGATGATATGATCTGCTGCAGCTTCGCCATCAGCCGCGAGTGCGCTGCACGAATGCTGCTCCGAACATTCGCAAGCTTGGGAGAGGCCGAATCGAGCACTTCGCCGTCATCGTTGATACATCGCTCAATTTCCTGCTCGACTTTCGGCAGGAGTGTAATACCATCGGCAATAAAACGCAGCGTCTGAAGGCCGCCCTTCTGCTCGGCGGTGTGGACAATGAGGTTGCGGAGGTTGCGGCCGGCCGCGAGCGTTGCCCTTATCAACAGGATCTCGGATGGATCAAGTAACGAGCCTAATTCGGCGCGCTTCGCCAGCTCGCGAACATCCCGTGCTCCTCCAATCGTGACATCAGGTCGCAGCGCAAGCATACGTACAGCTTCAGTAGTGATTCGCTGGGCGCGCCGAATCGCATCGATGTCTGTCAATGGAGCCAGGTCAAGCGCCAGCGCCCGCCCTGCGCTAAACGACGTATGGGTCGCAAGGCGCTCGCGCACCTTAGGAAACTCAAGTGTATTGAGGGTTTTTTCGTTCAAGATATTTTCCGGTGTGATGAAAAAGAATAGAAAGCAGGACAAAAGAGAGCAAATATTGAAAGGAATAATCCGTGGCTCCCAACCATTAATTATACCATCCCGAGCGCGGCCTTCGCGTAGGGCTGAAGCAGGGTTGACAGGTAGGGCTGCAGACGGAGAACGTCACCGAAAATATATGTGAAATTAATCACAGATTGGTATCATATCACCGGTAAAGAGCGTACAATTAAGTGGAGGGAATCTAATCGAACAGTAAAGGTTTATAAGAAAAGGTCGGGTAATATAATGGAAAATCTAATTGCGGCACGCATGCAAATGGCGATTTCCCTTGGGTTTCATATGGTGTTCGCCGCGCTTGGCATAGGGCTGCCTTTGCTGATGCTGGTAGCTGAAGGATTGTGGCTGCGAACGAAGAAGCAGGTTTATCTCGATCTGGCCCGGAAATGGGCGAAAGGCACAGGAATCCTCTTCGCGATTGGCGCTGTGAGCGGCACTGCCCTCTCGTTCGAGCTAGGGCTGCTCTGGCCCCCGTTCATGCGGTTGGCCGGACCACTAATCGGCCCCGCATTTGCTCTCGAAGGATATGCTTTCTTTATCGAGGCGATATTCCTCGGACTCTACCTGTACGGTTGGAAAAGACTCAAGCCTATCGCGCACTGGCTCTGCGGTGTACCTGTCGCCATCAGCGGAGCGATGTCGGGCATATTGGTAATGTCGGCCAACTCGTGGATGCAGAACCCCACGGGCTTCACAATGGTGAACGGCCAGGCCACCAACATCGATCCTGTAAAGGCGCTGATGAACCCCTCCTGGGGTATACTTGCGTTGCACCTGACGCTGGCCTGCTATATGGCGACTGCCTTCATGGTGGCTGCCGTGTACGCATGGGGATTGCTAAAGGGGCGGCGCGACGATTATCACAAGAGCGGGCTTGCTATCGCTATGGTACTTGGCACGCTGGCTGCGCTGGCCCAACCCATCAGCGGCGACCTCACTGCGCGACTTGTCTACGAAACTCAGCCGACCAAACTGGCGGCCATGGAATCGCAATTCACGACCGAGGCGGGCGCACCGCTTCGCATTGGGGGCATACCTGATGTCGCCAATCGAACGGTGCCTTTCGCCATTGAGATACCGAGCGGGCTTAGCTTCCTTGCGACACACGATCCGAACGCTGAGATACAGGGTCTGGACGCTGTTCCGGAGGCCGATTGGCCCCTGGTGCCCCTCGTACACGTCTCCTTCCAGGTCATGGTCGGCAGCGGTCTCGCCATAATCCTCTTCTCACTGGCCTACTGGTTCCTGCGATGGCGAAAACGCGATTTCGGGAATTGGTCGTTGCGCGCACTTGTGCTCAGTGGAGTGCTCGGCGTGGCGGCTCTGGAGGCCGGTTGGATCGTGACCGAGGTCGGGCGACAGCCCTGGATCATCTACAATGTTATGCGCACAGCCGATGCCGTGACGCCAGCGCCGGGCATCTGGTATACGTTCACAGGCTTCGTCGGGCTTTACGTGGTGCTCGCAGTAACGTTGATCTGGCTCCTGTTGAGGTTGGCTACGGGCAGGCCGGTTGAGAATGAGGACGATGAGAGGCTCGCGAAGAGCGGAAAGGAGGCAGGTGGTGTCACTATCGCTTGAGATGCTGACGGCAGGTCTGGCGCTACTGGCCCTGACAGCCTATGCCGTTCTGGCCGGGGCCGACTTTGGCGGCGGCGTGTGGGACTTCTTCGCGAGGGGGCCGCGAGCCAATGGGCAGCGGCGCGCCATCGCTGAAGCTATGGGACCTGTTTGGGAAGCAAACCACGTGTGGCTCATCTTCTTGCTGGTGATCCTGTTCACAGGTTTTCCTGTTGCCTTCTCCGCGTTGAGCGTGGCCCTCTTTATCCCATTCCACCTTTTACTGGTTGGGATCATCCTGCGCGGCGCAGCCTTCGTCTTCCGTGCTCACGGCTCCGAGGAAGCCGGGCCGCAGCGAGTGTGGGCGCGAGCGTTCGGCAGTGCGAGCATTATCACGCCTGTATTGCTTGGGATGTGCCTGGGCGCTATATCCGCAGGCGAGATCAGGATATCGGGCAGCGTTGTGCAGGTGAACTACTTTACCGCCTGGCTGACCCCGCTCTCCTGGGCGTGCGGCGCGCTCGCGCTTGCGCTCTTCGCCTATCTTGCAGCCGTCTACCTCACGCTCGAAACAAGTGGTGAGCTGCGCGAGGATTTCAGGCAGCGCACCCTGATATCTGGCGGTGTTGTGGTGGCCATATCTGTGCTGCTCTTGCCGCTGTTGGTGTGGCAAGCTCCCAGGCTAGCGGAGAACCTGTTAAGTGTCCGTGCACTCCCGGTTCTCGTACTGGGCGTGATATTCGCCCTGCTGTCACTGTGGGCTGTGCTTACAAGGCGGTTCGCGATCGCTCGGGTAACAGCGGTAGCGGAAGTCATCATGCTGCTGTGGGGTTGGGCGTTCGCGCAGTGGCCCTACGTAATCTATCCCGACCTGACTCTAGAGGCGTCCGCCGCGCCCGATGCCACACTCGGCTTCCTGCTGGCGACTGCGCCTATCGGCGCGCTGCTGCTGATACCGTCGCTCTGGTTACTGTTCAGCGTGTTCAAGGGACGGAATCCGGAAGCAGGCGAGGCAGGCAAAATGGCAGGTGGAAGGCGGTAGCAGGCGACTCCCGGCGCTCTTAGCCTTCAGCGATTTCGTTCAATCCGTCGCGCAGTTTTGCCAGCAACACAGGCACACGAGCAATCTCTTCTGCCGACAGAACTGACCAGGGAGCGTAGAAATAGCTGTCGGTGTGGCGCTCGGCTTCGGCCCGAGTTGCTTTGCCCTGTCCCGTGACCGTATAGGTATCATCCCTGTTCCGCTGCAACCAACCCATATCGGTCAGGGCCTCGAGTCCATCGCCATAGTCGGCCCGCAAATAGCCCCGGTGCGCAAGCAATGGATAGAGGGTATCGAGGTCGTTTGCCTCGCCATTGTGAATGTGAGAAAACGCTTCCCACACGTGCCCTTCCGGTTCGAACGCTCGAAATGCCGCCATATGTGCGTCATCGCGGAAGGCATTGAAGTCGTCGAAGTAGTGCTGAATCTGCATCAGCATGCATTCGTCGTCTGCCGGAGCGCGATTGCGCGAATGTGCCAGGCACCATGTTCCGGGCGGGTCGGGAGCCTCCAGGCTGGCCCGAATTATGCGTGTAAGCAAACTGTATATCTCACGCAATTCGGCATCAGACAGAGGTGCAAGCAGCGACATAAACCGGCGCTGGCGTTCGTGGGAGCGAGACAAAATGGCTCGCCCCTCCGCTGCAAGCGAGTACGAGCCATTGGGGTTACGGTCAAGCCACTGCTCGCTGGACATTAGCTCAAGAAAAGCGGCTATCAGAGCGGGCGAGCCGTAGATATCACGGACGCAAAAACGCTCAACGGTAAGAGGTCCCGGGTCGAATTCGGCGGCCTGGGCAAGTATCCATCCGGGACTTTCTGCGTAACCGGCACGAAGTTGAAGCAGTGTAGGTACAGGCAGAGGGACCTCACCGGACCGTGCACGCACCGTCGCTACCGCACCGGCGAGCGCGTTCATAGTGTCCATCATCAAGTCGTAGAGTGAGGCGTCTAATATAGGTTCGGCAGCTTGCATCCGTCCTGTTCCTCTCGTGTTTGGTTATCATAATGGCCTGCCGGGAAAGCGGCAATTCGGGGCTGAGTCAATTCTATACAGCGTGGAGGGCTTGCACATTACCTGGTTGAGTAGTATATAGACACGAAATGCCTTTACAAATGGCGAAGGATAGCGGTAAAATAGGGACAAGAACGCAGTACACCGCTTGCTAAAAGGTCCTGCTGGATAGGAGGCTCAGGGAGATGATAGAGTGCAAGATTGAGAGTATCCGGGTGAGCCTGGTAACTCAGCACAGGGTGGTAATCTTGAAAGAGGTCGACTCTGAGCGTTATCTCCCCATCTGGATCGGCCCTTATGAGGCCGATGCTATCGCGCTTGAGTTGCAAGAGGTGCCCATGCAGCGTCCGTTCACACACGATTTGCTCCGCGCCGTGGTTGGTGAACTGGGAGCGCATGTCACGCACGTTCTGGTAAACGACCTCAGAGAAGATACTTTTTATGCGCGCATAGTGCTCGATGCACAGGGCCGCCACGCTGAGGTTGACTCGCGGCCGTCGGACGCTATCGCGCTCGCGGTGCGGGTGAAGTGTCCGATATATGTTGAAGAAATAGTGATGGAGAAGGCGGGCGTGACGCTGGAACCTGAGACCGAGCGGGACGAGGACGATGCGGATCTGCCTGAAGGCGAAGCACTCTCCAGGTCGGAACGCGCTGATGAGGACCGCTTATCCGTGTTTAGAGACTTCATAAACTCGCTCGATATCGATGATATCGGCAAGACGGGCGAAGGCCCGAGTAAGTCTTAAGTCAAGCTTGCGGAGCTTTAGTATCACCTGCTAATGCTTTCACACACCTGCCCCTATGGCGGGTGTGTGAATTGTTATATGCGGTGATTGTTCTCTTAATGGAAGGAGAGGAACAGAATGGGATTTGGAACCAAAGGCATCGCCCGAGTTGTCGGGACGGCGGCCATTGGGGCACTGGTATGTGCGGGAGTGCTAACGGGCAGCTTCCAGGCACAGGCCGGTGTTCCAGCCACAATTATCACTCAAGGCCAGGACCTCACAAGCAAGATTGACCGGCAGGTGCAGGCCGATATTGCCAACGGGGGCACGGCGTCCATCGTCATCCTGCTTGCTGATCAGGCTAACGTCACGTCTGGTTATAGCATGAAGGACCAGGATGCCAGGGGCTGGTACGTCTACAACACCCTGAAAGATCACGCAGAGCGAACTCAGGCCGGGCTGCGCCAGGCATTGGCAGATGCCGGTACTCCATACCAGGCATTCTGGATCGCCAACATGATCGTGACGCAGGGAGATGCCAACCTCGTACAATCACTCGCCGCTCGCTCGGACGTAAAGCTGATCGAGTCCAACCGACCATTCAAAGGATTTGACGATCCGGTGACAGTTCCTGTCGACACATCGTCAGAGACACCTAATGCCCCCGAATGGGGTGTAACACGCGTCAATGCACCCGCTGTCTGGGCTTTAGGTTACACAGGCCAGGGCATCGTCATGGCCAACCAGGACACAGGCATGCGGTGGACGCATAATGCCATCAAACCCAAGTATCGTGGTTGGGACGGCTCGACAGCCGACCACAACTACAACTGGCACGACTCTGTGCACAGCGGCGGCGGCTCATGCGGTCCTAACGCTGTTGCGCCCTGTGACGACAGTGGACACGGTACGCACACCACAGGCACCACAGTGGGTGACGACGGTGGATCAAACCAGGTGGGTGTTGCGCCCGGTTCCAAGTGGATTGGCTGCCGCAACATGGACGTTGGCGCCGGCACACCGGCCACCTATTCTGAATGCTTCCAGTTCTTTATGGCACCCACGGATCTCAACGGCAACAACCCGAACCCCGCACTCCGCCCACACGTTATGAACAACAGCTGGGGCTGCCCCGCAAGCGAGGGCTGCGCCGCCAACTCACTGCTTCAGGAAGTTGAGAACACACAGGCAGCCGGCATCTTCGTAGAAGTGTCCGCCGGTAACAGCGGCCCCGGTTGCTCCAGCGTAGATACCCCTCCGGCTATCTATGGCGCGGCATTCTCAACCGGCGCACTTGACATCAACAACAACCTCGCCACCTTCAGCAGCCGAGGCCCAGTCACGCTGGACGGCTCAAACCGCTTGAAGCCAAATATCTCCGGCCCGGGCGTGAACGTGCGTTCTTCGCTTCCGACAAGCGACACAAGCTATGGTAACTATTCCGGCACATCTATGGCTGGACCGCACGTAGCAGGCGTCGTGGCACTTATCTGGTCGGCACGACCGAGCCTTGTACGTGCAATTACCGAGACAAAGACATTGCTTGAGCAGTCGGCTAACCCGGATGTCATTGCGTCAGGCACATGCGGCGGCATACCAGCAGGCACGATCCCGAACAACCACTTCGGCTACGGCAGAGTTGATGCCCTGGCAGCCTACAATGCGTCGGGCGGCGGCACGCCTACACCTACTTCAGTTGCAGCCACGAGCACTCCAGTTCCTGCCACGAGTACTTCTGTGCCCGCTACAAGCACAGCCGTGCCGCCCACAGGTACAGTTCCGGCTGCCACCTCTACATCTGTTCCCCCGACGGGCACAGTTCCCGCAGCTACATCTACACCCGGTGGGCCTACAGGCACACCTGCACCGCCTACAGCCACACCCACATCGTGCGTAATGAGCTTCACGGACGTGTCCCAGGCTGACTGGTTCTACACCTATGTTGAGGCCATGTATTGCCGAGGCATCGTGTCGGGCTACACAACCGACCCGCCCTGCGATACGGGTACGCCATGCTTCAAGCCAAATAACACCACTACCCGCGGACAGGTCTCGAAGATGGTAACACTCGCTTTCACCCTACCGATCAATAACACAGGCGGGCCACACTTCGAGGACGTCGCGGTTGGCAGCACTTTCTATGATTACATAGAGACGCTGAGTAACGCGGGCGCGATCAACGGCTACCCGTGCGGTGGCGTTGGCGAGCCGTGCGGTACGGGCAGCCTGCCTTACTTCAGGCCCAACAACAATGTTACCAGGGGCCAGCTTTCCAAGATCGTAGTGCTTGGCGGCTCGCTCACAGTGAACGTGAACGGCGGGCCACACTTCGAGGACGTCGCGGTAGGCAGCACTTTCTATGATTATATAGAGACGCTCTCTAACCTGAGCGCGATCAACGGCTATCCGTGCGGCGCGCCAGGCGAGCCATGCGGTGCCGGCAGCCTGCCTTACTTCAGGCCCAACAACTCGACCACACGAGCACAGCTCAGCAAGATACTCTACCTGTCGACGCCTACAGCGCGCAAGTAAAGTTCCCGGTTAGCTGCTCGCAATAGCAACGTTAGAGGACTGCTCCATGCTATGGGGCAGTCCTTTTTCGTCCCGACATCTCGTATAAAGATTGACCCGGTTGAATAGCGCCCCCAAGCTGCTAAATTGACCGAATATTCCTCAGCAGTACGTGTTCACACTTATGGTGCAGAGGGGGTGCACGGGCGCAGCCCATGACGGGGGTTTGGGGGTGTCCCCCACTCTCCCCTTCTTCTTAGACTCCCCTCCCACGTGTGGGAGGGGTTGGGGGTGGGTCTTTCCTTACCTGGATGCCAGGTTGCTTTACCATAACTCTGAACATATACGCTCAGCAAAGGTATTGACAAGCGACATTAGCGCATGTATAATGAGTTTACCAACGACAGACAGATGCAAATCAAGAAGTCGACGGTAACAAAGAACCCCCGGATGATCCGTCAGGACTGTCTGGGGTTTCTTTTTGCCCCAAACAGGTACATAAGCAGGCAAAGCAAAAGCACCCGTTTAGAGGTGCTTTTGCTTTGCCCTATTTGTTTAGGTGAGCGCTACTTTCTCCGGAAAGGGTCGCAGTTCGAGAAGAAGGTGTTGCTCACAATCTTGGATGTCTGCCCTCTGCTTGCCGACGCATTCGGCCTGAAGTAAGGCAGGCTGCCGGCACCGCATGGCTCGCCTGGATTGCCACACGGATAACCTGTGATGACGTTGCGCGAGGCAAGCCGCTCAATATAATCATAGAAGGTCGAGCCTGGCAGCACGTCCTCGAATAGCTGTGCGCCTGCGGGTTCTGTGAAGCCTGCAGCGTTACTCACTATCTTGGAGATTTGGCCCCTTGTTGCGTTGTTAGCCGGCCTGAAGTAAGGCAGGCTGCCCGCACCGCATGGCTCACCGGCACCACCACACGTGTAGCCCACGATGTAGCCCCTGGAAGCCAACCTCTGGACGAAATCATAGAACGTGGAGCCTGGCAGCACATCCTCGAACATCTGGGTGCCTGCAGGGTCGCTAAACCCAACCGAGTTCGACACTATCTTCGCAAGCTGGCCCCGCGTGACGTCGTTGTTGGGGCGGAATGTGTTGTCGGGGTAACCGTTGATTATGCCCCTGCAAGCAAGACACCTGATGTTGGTATAGAAGGTCGAGCCTTCCGGCACATCAGTGAACTGGATCGGGCAGGACGTTGCGGTTGCCGTAGCTGCGGGTGTATTTGTAGGCGCGCCCGGCGTATCAGTGGGCACGGTTGTCAGCGTGCCGGTTGGAGGCACAGTCGTGCTCGTGGGCGGCAAAGGCGTGTTGGTCGGCGGAACAGGCGTATTAGTCAGTGTGGCAGTGGGCGGAACCGGTGTGCTTGTTCGCGTGGAAGTTGGAGGAACAGGCGTGAAGGTCGGTCCGCCGGGGGTGATAGTCGGTGTGGGTGTGCCGCCGAATGTGCCTCTCACAACATATATGTCTTCGCCTGTGCCGGAACGCGTATCGGTCCAGACTGCATAGACGTTGCCTTGGGCTGCAGTTACGTTGATATAGTCGCCTGCTGCCTGGGCATAACTGGACGGGATGCCGATCCGCAGATCGCTGGTTGCCGTGCTGATGCGTACAGCGGTCGACCAGGTCGCACCATCGTCGGTAGATTGGCTGTAGTAGATGTTGAAGATACTGGTGTTGGGGTTCTCACGGTCGTCATACCAGATGGCGTGGAATGTGCCATTTTCGTCCGCCTCAACCCACGGCTCAACCTGATATGTATTGGCGACGCCCGGCGCTGCCAATACCTGGGAGGCCGTCCACACTGTGCCGTTCGCGGAGCCGCGAGAGAAGCGGATAGTAGCCGTGCCGTCACCGCCGTCCGCCCAGACTGTGACTGCATTGCCATTGTTGCGGTTGACGGCGATCACGGGTACTGAATTGAGCCGCCAGATGCTGCAACCCGGATTATCGGGTGGGCAGTTCGCGTCTACATAGTTTACTAGGCTGGTAGGGTTGGCCCATGTCACGCCGCCGTCGGTTGAGCGAATCGACATGTACGACGAGAAGCCCATGTAGATTGTTTGCACATCGCCGTTCGGGTAGACAATCGGCATCGGGAACTGGTATGCGCTTGGACCTGCCGAGCTAACAGTCCAGGTCAGGCCACGATCGGTGGAGTAGGTCACGCGGAAGCCGGGTGAGAAGTCCATCCAGGCAACATAGACGCGGTGATAGTAAGGGCTGGACGGATAATTATCAACCCACATCCATTCTTTGTCAGCGTTCCCGTTGGTTGTCACCTGGGTGGCGGGCAAGAATGTAATACCGCCGTCCGTTGAGCGCGACACCTGGATTCCGGCTGCCCCACCACCATACGGGAGTGCAGTCACATAGAGCAGTCCATCATCATCGAATTTGACTACAGGGTCGCTAGAGTATGGGGATTGAGGAGCGCGAAGAGGAAACTGCTGATTTATCCAGGTCGAGCCGCCATCGGTCGAGGTATAGATCCATATCTGCTTGGTGTTGACGCCCCCACGCTCATCCTTGGCGGCAGCCACGATGTTGAGCGGATTTGTGGGGTTTACCGCTATACTTGGCTCTTGCTGAGCACGATTGGGTGATTGTGTATCGGTGTTGGCCCGCTGGTTTGTGCCCCAATTCGGCAGATCGAGCGGCCTGAAGACCGACGGTGAGCCTGTTCGCGGAGCGGCACCATCGTTGGACGGCACCACGGACTCGCGCCGCGTGTGCCTGTCGGTGGGTTGTGTCTGCTGTTGCGCCGGTGCTTGTGAGAATGGGGGAGGTGCTGCTGCGTTTGCTGTATTGGTGGCGGTCGGCGCCAACCCCAGCATGCTCAGCGCGGTCGCGGATAGTAGGGCCGCGCCGGCCAGCCAGTTGCGTATGCTCACCCTGTGTCGTGGTTGTGCCATAGATATTTGTCCTTTCTTGCTCCTTGGCTTTGTGGTCGACACACAGAAAGAGCAGATCCCATAAGGGCCTGCTCTTTCTGTGCTATGTGGTTACCTGCTCACTTGCTCTGTAATCTCGCCACGCTTGATAGCCTGGCAGGACGCATAGAATGTGTTGCTCACTATCTTCGAAGTCTGCCCGCGTGTCGCGTTGGCGCCTGGTCGGAAGTAAGGCAGGTTGCCGCTGCCGCATGGCTCGCCCATACCGCCGCATGGATAACCGCTCATGATGTTGCGTGTGCCCAGTCGCTGCACAAAGTCGTAGAATGTGGAGCCTGGTGGGACGTCTTCAAAGAGTTGGCTGCCCGGCGGGTCGGTAAACCCTGCTGCGTTAGACACTATTTTGGTGATCTGTCCTCTCGTTGCGTTGTTGTTCGGCCTGAAGTAGGGCAGGTTGCCGCTGCCGCACGGTTCACCCACGCTGCCGCATGGATAGCCGTTCATATAACCCCTGGAGCTAAGCCGCTGCACAAAGTCGTAGAACGTGCTGCCCGGCTGCACATCCTCGTATATCTGCGCTCCCGCAGGGTCGGTGAACCCTGCCGAGTTCGAGACTATCTTGGCGATCTGGCCGCGCGTAACGTTGTTGTTAGGTCGGAAGTAGGGGTCATTGGTGCTGCCGCACGGCTCGCCCAATCCGCCGCACGGGTATCCGTTGATGATGCCAAGGCAGGCCAGGCAGCGAACGTACGGATAGAACGTTGAGCCTTGTACGACATCCTGGAACTGAATTAGGCAGGCGGTTGGCGTAACCGAAGGTGTGCTTGAAGGCGTGCCTGTTTGCATGGGGGTTGGGGTGCACGTGACCGGAATGCCTGCCCCCTTGAAGCAGCCTGCGCTCGTATTGGTCGGACCGGGCGTGAACGTGGTCGCGGTTGGCGGCACAGTGGGCGTTCCGGTTGCAACGGCTGTGGTTGTGAGCGTTGCAACCGGTGTAGTCGTACCGCCATCAGACGTCACATCGAGGAACACTGCCGACACAGGCCCCCAGCTTTGATAACTCTCGTAGTCGTTGACACCGCGCCCGCGCATGAAGACGCTATGGCGTCCCAATGTCAGGCCCACTGTGTCTACAGACGCGTCTACATTCTCGGTAGGCTCATCGTATGTGCCGTCGGTAGCGGCCATAGGGTGGGCAACCCCACCCGCCCAGGGCGGCGTGTCGATATAGTATTCGGCGGCGGCGACGTTTTGAAGGTAGGCATTCGACTCGTTGTCACTGCCGCTCCAATCATAGTTAATGGTGGCCGTGATGTTGACAGGGAAGCCGAGCATGCCCGTTACAGGGATTGTAGGCGAGTTGTTGGTGTCGGGTCCGCGCGTGAGGAGGTAGGGCGTGCGCGCTATCTTGGCGTGATATGTGAGCGCGCCCTTATTTTCTGCCCAGATGCCGTTAGCGCCAACTGTTCCATCAGTGCAAAGCGGTGCGCCATTATCCAGGCACGCATAAGGAGGGAAGAAGCCATTGCCCGACAATTCCAGACTGTAGGCAGGAATACCAAGCACGCCGTAGGCCCAGTTCTTCTCGTCGCCGTCAACAATATACAGGCACTCGATATTCTGACAATATTCATATCCGTTACCGACCGGAAGCACGTCGGGCGAGTTCATGTGCCGCCCGATGTTGCGTAAATCGGTGCGGTTCGGCGCATACGCGGAAGTGTAGCCCCAGGGGTAGAGGTTTTGTTGGGCATTAGAGTGCATATTGATGAGCGTCCCCGTTGTCGTTATGGGAGCAGGGTCATTCTCATTGGGACCGCGCTGGTCGGGTATAAGCGCGCCTATCTTGGCGATAAGAGCCTGGGTCTCCTCTTCCGAACCCTGGGCAGGGCCGCGGAAGATTTCGCTGCAAGGGTTGTTATCAGAGCCGCCGCAGCAGCCCCACTGGAATGGGAAGTTGCGGTTAATGTCGGTGCCGTAGTTGTCGTAGGTGGTGCAGCCGTCGTCCTTGTCGGCGTTCTTCCGGTGGAATGTAGGCTGCGACGTGCCCGCTTCGTTCATGTGGTGGCCGTCAGGGTTCAGCATCGGCATGACCCAGATGTCCTGGTAATCGACGATCCAGCGGGCGTCTGCGTTCGTGTTGTAGCCATTGAGCAGATAATCGATAAAGCGCATGGCGACTTCGGGTGTGGCGATCTCGCGTGAGTGGATACCCGCGTCATACCAGAACACCGGCTTTGGCCCCGGAATGTTCCGGTTGGTTATATGCAGCACGTAAAGATCGAAGCCGTTCCAGGAGTTGGGCTGTGTACACTGGCCGAGATGGGTCTTGCACCAGGAGTCGCCAATGTCTACCTTCTCAACCAGAGTTGGGAAGTCAGCTACCTTCTGGTCGAGAAAGGCCTGCATTTCCTCGACGGTGCGGTAACCACCGTAGAAAGTATCAGGGTTGTTCAACTGATAGGTCAGTACATTGTCTACTTCAACTCGCAGCCCACGCGCCCGCAGATTGTTCGCCATTGGCTGGTCGCCGATAACCGTGAGGTAGCCGTTGCGCGTGCTGGCCTCTTCTGCTGCAAGCTCTGTTGCGAGGCGGTCGCGCTCAGCGGCATCGCGGAAGTAGACGTGGAGGACGAGTATGCCGCTGCCCGTGACCGCTGCGCTGGTAGCAATGGACACGTCTACTCTGGTCTCGGCCAGCGCCGAGTTGGTGACGCCCCCACCCAGCACGAGCAGCGGCAACAGGGCCATAGATAATATCGCGAACAGCCGCGAAACGGACGAACGATTCTGACGCATCAGCGAATTCCCCTCCCATAATATATTGCTCGTCAGGTGGCGCGGGGCATGCAGCGAACAGACCCCGCACACATGGCACCTTTGTCCGGCCTACCTCTTAGCCGGAGGATTGCACCCCTGGAAGAATGTGTTGGCGACTATCTTTGACGTCTGGCCGCGTGTGGCGTTTGCGCCCGGCCTGAAGTACGGTATATTGCCGCTGCCGCATGGCTCGCCCACGCCACCGCATGGATAGCCCGTCATTATGTTGCGCGACGCCAGCCTTTGTATAAAGTCATAGAAGGTCGAGCCGGGAGCCACATCCTCGAAGGCTTGCGCCCCCGCAGGATCGTTGTAGCCCGCCGCGTTGCTCACAATCTTCGATATCTGGCCCCTGCTGGCGTTGCTGTTTGGCCTGAAATAGGGCAGGTTGCCGCTGCCGCACGGCTCGCCTGGGCTGCCGCATGGATACCCGCTCATGATGTTGCGGGAAGCCAATCGCTGCACGAAGTCATAGAAGGTCGAGCCGGGAGGCACGTCCTCAAAGAGTTGCACACCCGCAGGATCGTTGTAGCCTGCTGAGTTGGACACGATCTTGGAGAGCTGTCCTCTGGTGACATTATTATTTGGCCTGAATGTGTTGTCCGGGTAGCCGCTGACAATGCCGTTGCATGCAAGGCAACGGATGAACGGATAGAATGTCGAGCCTTCCGGCACATCGCTAAACTGGATGGCGCAGGCTGTCGGCGTCGTTGTGACAGTTGAGATGATCGTCGCCACCGGCGAACCTGTGCCTGTTGGTGTTACCGTAACGACGGGAGTTGCCGTAATGAAGGGCGTTACCGTAACGGTCCCACCCCCTGTACCGCAGATAGTATTCGGCGGCGTTGTAGCATAGGCAAGCAGACGCACCTGTGAGGCATTGAAGGTTATGCGGTACGCAGTGTACTGCGCGGGAATATTCGTTTCGGTAAAGGTGCCCGTGAATCCCACATAGCTTGGGCCGGGCGGGAACGTCACCTGCATGGTCTGTGTGTCATAGGTACTAAACGGGCCCGCTGCTGTTTCTGCCACCTCAAACGTAATCGTTGCTGTGCCCGTGGCGCTCGTCTGGCAGCCCGATTCGTTGTAGAAGCTGAAGTTGTAGTTGTAGGTGGACGGCGACTGGCAGGTGGTGGTCCCGGTCCCGAACAGGGCAGCGCAGCCGGGACCGGGTGTCCACGGCGTAGCGGTAGCGGTCGGCGTACCAGTGATAGTCGGCGTCACCGTGGGCGTACCTGTGCCGCCGGCAGGCAGCACATCCAGGAAAGCTGCAGATATCGGACCCCAGCTCTGGTTGCCCTCATAGCTGTTCACCCCGCGACCGCGCACCAGCAAGATATGCCGGCCGGGCGTGAGGGCCGTTGTATCAACAGTGGCCTGCACCTGCTCCGTCGCCGAGTCGAAAGTGCCGTCGGTAGCCGACATCGGCAGTGCCGTGCCGCCCGCCCATGGAGGCGTGTCGATATAGTATTCGGCGGCCGCCACATTCTGCAGGTATCCATTTGCCGTCCATGCATAATTGATGGTGCCCATGAGAACCGAAGAGACGCCCTGCGTCACGGTCATCGGGGTTGTTGCTACGCTGTTCGCATCCGGACCACGTGTGGTAAGGTACGGGGTGCGTGCGATCTTGGACATATAGACCAGCATGCCCTTGTTCGCGTTCCAATCCGTGTTCACAACAGAATAGGCAGGCGTGAAGCTATTGCCGCTGCGCAATTCGACCGTAAAGGCGGGCGCGCCCAACATGCCGTATGTCGAATCGTCCGATGCACCGTCAGTCGGATATAGCGTATCCGATTGTTCCACCGTGTAGCCATTACCACCGGCATTGAGTGCGCCGATATGCTCCGCGATGTTTTTCAGATCGTTTCTATTCGGTGCCGGGTCGGGGGTCTGCCCCCACGGATAAAGGTCGAGGGCAGCGGCTGAGTGCATGTCAAGATAAATGCCTGTGGTAAGCAGTGGGGCGGGATCGTTGATGCCAGGCCCGCGCTGATCCGGGATAAGTGACGCTATAGTGTTCGAGATCGCTCGCGTCTCACTCTCCGACACGGGTGAAGCCCCGCGATAAGTGAGGTTGCACGGTACACCGCTAGAGCCTGAGCAGCAGTTCCACATGAATATGAAATTGCGGTTGAGGTCGGTGCCATACTGGCCACCGCCGCCGGGCGGCCATGTTGTGCAGCCGTTAGTGTTGTTGGCGTTCTTGCGCTGGGTGTATGGCTGAGGTGTGCCCGACTCCACGATGTGATGGCCGTCGGGATTAGACATGGGCACGATCCATATATCTTGATAGTCCACAAGCCAGCGTGCGTCAGCGTTCGTGTTGTAGTTATCGAGCAGCCAGCTAATGTATAGCATGGCCAACTCGGGCGCCACTATCTCACGCGAGTGCAAACCCGCGTTATACCAGAACACCGGCTTGGGACCCGGTATGCTGCGGTTGGTGATATGCATGGCGTACAGATCGTAGCCGCTATTTACATTGGGGTGCGTGCAGGCGGTTGGATTGGTCTTGCACCAGGAATCGCCGAAGTCAACCTTCTCAGCAAGCGTTGGGTTTGCCGCTACCTTTGCGTCAAGGAAGGCCTGCATTTCCTCAACGGTGTAGTAGCCTCCATAGAATGTGTCGGCGTTGTGGCCGAAGAGTACAGGCTCGTTTGCCTGCCGGGTTGCATCGGCGTCTATCTCAACGCGCAAGCCGCGCCCTCTCAGATCGGTGAGGGTGACCTGGTCGGCCCAGAGGAGAAAGTACTCCCCCGTGTAGATAGTCTCCGCGCCAAACTCACCTGCGAGGCGTTTGCGTTGGTCGTCATTCTGATAATAGACCCGCAAAACGAGTATGCTGTTGGCGTTGGCCGCAGGAGCCGTTACAGGAGGTAGAGGCGCTGCGGCTCTTACTGTTCCTGATCCGCCCTCCAGGAAAAGTATGGGCAGCAATAGCAGCATGGCAAAGAGTGAATAGCGCGGCAAGACTCGGGCGTGGACCTTCTTATCAGGCATGCGGGCCTCCTCAGTAAGAATAAGGGCCGGTATCAGTGATGATGATGAATATCTTACCTTGCGAATAATCTGTCAGGTTGTTTGCCGGGTTATATCTCTACCGCTAAGCTCCTGTTTCCAATGGGGCGGCCTCTTCGAGAACGCGATACACATGCTCGACGTGGGTGGCGCGCGACAGCAGTGCGTGAACGGGGCAGTACTTTGTTATGGACAGCTCAATGGAGCGGGCGACAGCAATAGGATCAACACTATAGCCACTGACTACGTGCTCGACGAGGATGGAAGTATATATTCGGGGGTGCTCTTCAGCTTCAGTGGCGTAAACGTTGATGTTGTACTGAGTGACGCGCTGGCGCTTCTTGCGAAGGATACTTATTACATCCTCACCCGTGCAGGTGCCGAGAGACACCAGGAGTAGCTCTTTTGGCTCCGGACCGGAGTTGTTCCCGCCATAGTTCGCATCGATGTCGATAGTTAGTGTGTGCGAAGAGGGGGTGAGAGCAATAAAAGCGCGAGTGGTGGGAGCGTCAGGCATCGTGAGGCGAGCGATTGCCGGATACGGCGCAGGATCCACAGGCTCTGTGATGGAACGGGGCTCCAGGGGCGAGGCGATATTGCCGTTTGTGGTTAGCATGAATATGGTCCTATCCTTGCACACACCTCGGCGCGGGATAACGGTTGCCGGGATAGGCAATATTGACAGCAGGCAGAATCAAATGGTACACGAGCGAGCGTAGGCTGTCAAGATGGAATCCGGAACAAGCAGCAATGTGGCGTTATGGAGCGCCTTACATATCAACCGTCAACTCGTGGGCCTTCGCCTGCGCCTCCGAATGGCAAGGCCACCCGCGATAGCAGCGCCTCCAAGCGCAACGCCACGCCAGTTCAGGCGGCGCTGCTGTAAGTCTGCCAGCACTGCGGTGGCGGCGCTGCGCCCCGACGCACCCGACACACCGCCGCCGGGATGCGTGCTCGCTCCTGTAAGATAGAGGCCCGCGATAGGTGTCTTGTAGCTGGATAGCTCGGGCAGTGGCCGGAACATAAACATCTGGTCGAGCGACATGTCAACATGCATAATATTGCCCCTCAGCAGGCCGACGTTGCGCTCCAGGTCAAGCGGCGTCTGGATGTAGCGGTGCGTCACTGCTGTGGTGACATTAGGCGCGTACTCGGCCAATGTCTCTAGAAGGCGATCAGCCTCGCGCTCCCGAATGTCGTCCCAGGAAGCGCCGTCAGCCATGTCATAAGGGTGGTATTGCGCCCATATATAGAGCGAATGCTTGCCCTCGGGAACTATCGAACGATCTACCGAAGAAGGCGTCATGGCCACCAGAGCGGGACGCCTCGCTGGATAGCCCCGCTGAGAATCGTCGTAAGCGCGCTGCAAATAGTCAACGCTCGGGCAGATAAGCTGCATTGAAGCATGGATGTTGGGAGTTACGCCGGTTGACCGTGTTACTGCGTCCTCTGTACTGAGTTTGCTGGGGTCGGGGGTTGGATATGCTCGATAGTCTGGAAGCTCATCAATTGCGCAACGCAGGGTCATGCCGATGCCATTGCCGGTTCGAAGCGCCTTGACCTTAGGAAGAAGTCCAACAGGCAGACAGTCTCGCCCTACCAGGTCAAGCAGGGTCGTCTGAACATGTGCTCCCGACACTACAATATCGGCGGCAATGCGCTCGCCACCCTCAAGCTCAATCCCCTGAACGCTGTCGCCGGACATACGGATGCGCTTTACAGGCGCGTTGCAGCGAACAGTACCGCCGTGGTGTTCCAGGCAGCGCGCAAGGGCGAGCGAAAGCATACCCGACCCACCGCGCGGGTGTGTTGCACCGACATCATGGTAGAGACTGTGCGCCCCAACCAATGCACCCCCTCCTACCTCAGAAGGCGGTGGGCCGGACTGCGCAGCCATCCAGGCCATTGCAGCTTTCACCTGTGGGCTGGTGAAAGTTTCGTCAAGCATGCGGCCGTAATTGCCCAGAACCTTGCGGAGAAGTTCCAGGCCGCCCATTGAGGGGTCGCTTTTGCCGCCTGCGCGAATCTGCTCCATGGCGGTGCGCCCAACGATTTTGCCCATCGTCGCGCCCGGTGTCGGTGCCTCAGCGAATAGCTCAAAAATGCCCCGGTTGAAGTGATCCCACTTCTTCACAAAGTCGCGGTAAGCCTCGGCATCACGCTCCGAGATCGCAGCGATAGACTGGCACGTACGGTCGAGGTCACGATGGAACACGATACTGGAGTCGTCCGGAAATGGCGCGAAGCCCCACGGATCCATCTGCATATACTCCAGGCCAAAGCGGCTAAGCTCTAGCTCCTGGATAACAGGCGTCTTGTGTATGAGTATGTGCATGACAGAGCAGGTGTCCACGAGGTACTCGTGGTTAACACCATTTTCTGAGGCACTGCGGGAAGTTAGGCTGCCACCTATCTCGCTGTCGGTGCTACGAGAAGCGCCGTTCGAGCCGGGATCGCCCCACATCGGCTCGGTGTTGACGGCCCCACCCACGCGAGAGCGGCGCTCGTAGACAGTAACATCATGGCCTGCCTTGGCAAGGTAGCACGCGCAGACCAACGCGTTGTGGCCCGCGCCTACTATGACTATTTTCTTTCTGCTCGTCACGCGATGCTCTTTCCCTCTCATTGTCAGAATAGGTCGTCCTGCTGGTCCCATTATATACGCTGGCAGCGTGGAGCGCAGTTTTAGTCGCCAGGGGTGCCATAGCTCTTCGTGGTGCCAGGGAAATGGGACGTTGATTGTGAAACGAGTTCCTGGGACATGCACCTCCGGCTGACAATATATCTGCTATGCGCAAAGGAGAGGACTTCGCACAGTCTATAAATAAGACGTTCTTGGCACTACCTCAGAGAGCCTTGTAAATGGACGAGCCTGTTGAAAAAGGCTGAGCAGGTTGCTTTCAGGGAGACGAGGTCAATAAGCAGGCTGTTGGACAAAGAAGTGGCGGCATAGTTGGCAGTATCGCCATCGTGCCCCTGGTGCGACGCTACCGGAAGGGTGTACTCTGCCCGGCGATGCTCTCTCGGTCTGTTCGGACTGTTGGTACTGGCTACCGTGCACACGTCATGGGCTCCAGGGCTTGGTTTTGGGATCGTGGCCGCGTGTAACACCGCCTGGGTGGTGCTCTCCACATAGGTGCGCCAGGAACTGATCCTCCCACCTTATGGGCCGCGTGCTCAGCTTGTCGCGGCTGCTATCTACGACAGCTATGCCTATGGGATCGGTGCTCGGCGATCTCCTTATGACGACTTCAGACGCTATGTGGGTGTTCCTTCTCGCCGCTGCATTCAAAGGCACAGAGGTGCTTATCGCCCGCTTCTCGGCTATTCACTCGCTGTAGCTGTGTGGTAGTTAGGTAGTTGGGTAGCAGCGTAGCGGTATGAAAAGATGGCCCCAATAGCCCAATAGCGGCCGGAAACGACCAGATCTGGAAGATTGCGAATGCGAAAAGAGGTGAGAACGAAATGAGATTGATGTTTGATGGTTGCCCCTGCCCGCCCGAAAGCGATGGGCCGTGCGCCTGCGACGACGGCTGCTGCGAATAAAGGTCGGAGGCCACTCTGTGCGATCTGCAGTGAAAGAGTAGCTTCGCCGCAGGCCAGCGCCTTCATATCATGAGCCCTACCTGTGTAGGTAGGGCTCATCGTCTACATCCTGGAAATGGCTCGTGTAGTACATCCGGAGGAATATTCCCAACTTGTCACCGCACTTTTCTCCTGTTTACCTTCCCTTTGACCCCCACCCGTTATGATGTATGAAGCGTTATCCGCGTGGGCGAGGTTCCTGGTGGGCAAATCACGCGAGCAAACCAGAAGAATACCGGGCCGGATCCTTCCTAATTAAACAACCATGGCTGCGTAAAATCCTCACGGTTACAGGCGCAATAGCGATTGGCTTGTCGGTGGCCGGCTGCGACTCTACCTCGGCGGGCGTCGCGCAGCCGGTGATCCTGCTCTCCGAGCTGCAACCCTTGCCAACACCAGTAGTGAGCGGCATAATTCCGTTGCGGGTGTCGGTAGCTGCGGTCATTTCCCCACGAGGGACTGCGGACAGCTACCAGCCCCTCCTTGACTACCTCAGCCGTAAGCTGGAGCGACCCGTGGAACTGGTCCAGCGCCGCACGTATTCCGAGACGAATTCACTTCTGGAAGAGGGTGAGGTAGACATAGCGTTCGTGTGCACCAGTGCCTACATCTCAGGGCACGACCAGTTCGATATGCGCCTCCTCGTGGCCCCTCAGGTGAAGGGGCTCACTACCTACCAGTCCGTGCTGATTGTGCCCGCCGCCAGCACCGCCCAAAGCATTGCCGACCTCCGCGGCAAAGTGTTCGCTTTCACCGATCCTACTTCTAATTCGGGTCGCATCTATCCAACCCATCTGGTACAGCTGATAGGCTCTTCGCCCGAGAGTTTCTTCGCACGGACTTTCTTCACGTACAATCATGACGATGCTATTCGTGCGGTGGCCACCGGCCTTGCGGATGGGGCCGCGGTCGACAGCTTGGTGTACGAATACGCGCTGGAGCGCGACCCTTCGCTCGCGGCCAAGGTACGCGTCATCCACAGTTCCCCTCCCTTCGGCATTCCTCCCGTGGTGGTCGGCCCCAAGACGCCGCCGCAGGTTGCCGCCAGGATTTCTGAAATACTGCTCGGCATGAACACTGACCCTGCGGGGCAAAGGGTACTGCAGCACCTGGGGGTCGATGCATTCGTGCAGGTGGGCGATCAGATGTACAACTCAGTGCGCGAGCTCGTAACGGACGTAGGGCCGCTAACGCCGTGAGCACCATAAAGATTAGCGAGACCATAGAAACGGTAGAGTCCGTGGACGCCGTTCAGCCGCCGAAGGTTGTCGGCCCAGTGGATCGCGCGTCTGCGCGGGACGTTGCCTCTTCCAACAACGTGTTCAGCAAGCTGCTCCAGCAACTGTGGTTGGTGGTGGGCAGCGCAAATATCCGGGTGAAGATACTAGGCATAGTGCTGGGCCTCGTGCTCTTGCTGGGTTTCACGGTCACCATACAGGTGAGGCAACTTGTCTCCCAGAGCATGTATACGCAGCTCCACCCTCCCGATCTCAGCCTTTTCGTAGGTCATTAGCCGAGAGGCAAGATTGCGGA
>JBDTQH010000070.1:0-26208 GCA_039932335.1 Chloroflexota bacterium | reverse complement strand
GTCCAGAGATTCTAACTGTTCCGCCCCTTCTACATCAAAGAGAGACACATAACCTGAGCTCGACTTTGTACAAAATGAAAGGGGGTAAGAACGGGTAAAGGACCCGCAAGCCCTTTGTTGTAAGATAGAAGCCTACCAAAGCACTATCCCAAACAAGGAGGCTCACGATGTCCCTACCCAACCCGATTATACAGGTGCTCCAGCACTTTCGACCAGCTTTCACCCGCCCGACCCGGCACAAAGTTCTCGTCTTGGTGGTCGGCACTATCCTGGCTCGTGGTCGGCGCACAGTCACCGCAGCCCTCAAGCAGATGGGCTTGCACGATGATCCCAACTTTACGCTGTTCCACCACCAGGTGCTCAACCGAGCAAGCTGGTCGTGTCTCGGCCTGAGTTGTCTGCTCCTGCAACTTCTGGTCAACACCTTTGTTGTAGCAGGTGGCACGGTCCACATTGCTATTGACGAGACACTGGAAAGAAGATGGGGGCGCAAGATCAGCAAGCGCGGACACTACAGAGACAATCTGCAATCGAGCAAAGGGCAGTCCGTCTCCACCAGTGGCCTAAGATGGGTGGTGATGATGCTGGTAGTGCAAGTGCCCTGGACACGTAGAGAGTGGGCGCTCCCCTTCTTCTCAGTTCTGGCTACCACACCGAAGGTGAGCGAGCAACTGGGTAAACGGCATAAGACGATTGGGGAGATAGCCCAACAAATGGTGATAGCAGTAAGGCGTTGGTTGCCGGGTGTGCCAATCAGTTTAGTGGGAGACACTGCTTACAGCATCTTGGAACTCGGATTATGCAGCTTGGAGCACAAGATCACTTTGATAGCGCCTTTGCGCTGGGACGCCTCCTTGCATACTCCAGCTCTGCCTCGTCTGCCGGGCACTATCGGCAGGCCAAGAGTGAAAGGAGAGGCTTTGCCCAAGTTGAGCGCTGTGTTGGATAATCCCATGACAGAATGGCAAAAGACCAAAGTACGTTGGTATGACGGCTCCGAGCAATTTATGGAGATAGCTACTGGCACAGGCGTCGGGTACAGGATTGGCTTGCCGGTCTTACCTGTTCGCTGGGTCCTCACCCGTGACCCCGCAGGTAAATTAGAATCAAGAGCCTATTTCTCGACAAATCAAAGTTTTCCGGCATCAGAGGTAGTGAGCCTTTTCATCAAGAGATGGACCATCGAAGTGACCGTTGAGGAGAGCAGGGCACACCTGGGAGTGGAGACCCAAAGACAATGGTCGGACCTGGCAGTCGAGCGCGGCACACCATGCTTGCTGGGTATGTTCAGCCTGGTGGCTCTGTTTGGAGTGGCTCTGCACCCGGACGGCAAAGTGCCTGTGCAGCGCACAGCCTGGTATCACAAAACAGAAGCTACATTTTCAGACGTACTGACCGAAGTCAGGCGTCATTTGTGGGGTAATTTCACTTGTCACACATCCCCAACAGACCCTGACGTGTGTTTAGTTCCACGCTCACACGTGGACAGACTGGCTCACGCCGTCTGCTATTGAATTGGTTTTGTACAAAGTCGAGCTGAGGACATGCGTAAGAAGTTGCGCATGTAGTCCTGCGCCTCCCTTAGAGTTGCTTCAACCCCTGGGCTAGGGTCTGCACAAAGAGAAAAGCAGAGCACTGGAAATAAACCAGTGCTCTGCTTTTCTCTTTGTGACGTATCTCACGGGCTAGCAGTCGGGCATTCTTGATGCTGCTAACGCCAACCCACCGGCCACTGAGCGCAGCCGGACTACTTGGGATCAGTACACCGTGACTGTGACAGTGGCTGTGTCGGTGGCTCCATGCACATCAGTGATTGTATATGTGAACGTATCGGTGCCCCTGAAGCCGTTCCGCGGCGTGTACCGGAAGTTGTTGTTTTTCACGCTGTACTTGACGGTTCCGTGTGCCCCCTGGGTGTAGCCGGTTACTGTGAAGGTATCCCCGTTCAGATCGTAATCGTTCTCCAGGGCCCTAACCACGTCCGACCCATTCTTGGGCACCCTGAGGGTATCGTCGACGGCAACCGGCGGCGCGTTCAGGTTCAACCCGATAAGTACCGAGTCATGATCGGAGACGCGGAACTGATCCGGAGCATAAAGGATGTTTTGCTGGTTCAGGGTCTTGAAGTCAGTGTTATAGTCCAGGACGCTTGGCTCATCCGAGTTGATATGGTAGTCACCCACACCTGTGATCTGCGAAACGATAGTGGCAGAGCCGAAAGCATGATCGAGGTAGCCCCACTGCCCGTCAAATACGTAAGAGTATGCATCGGGACCAAGGAACGAGTTGATCAGGTTGGTGAACCCTGCGTTCTTGATGACCGTGATAGGATCTTCCATCGCATATGAGTTGTAATCGCCGATCAATAGGACATCCGGATCGCCTGTGCCGGTGGGGTTAGTGGCCAGCCAGTTCATTAGAGCGGTCGCCGCATTGACACGAACCTGATTACAGTTGCCCTGACCGTCGCCTGCATCGGGTGCGTCGCAGGCGGAGCCTTTGCTCTTGAGGTGATTGACATCAACAATAAAGCGCGCAGTGGTGGCATTGACCTGGAATGCCTGCGCCACGGTGGGACGACTGCGCGGCGCGCTATCGCCGCCATTGACAAAGGCAACCGTGTTCAATACTGACGTTTGTCCTACAGGCGTCACGATGGCGGGCTTGTAGATCAAAGCGACTCTGATGGCGTCCGTACCCATTGCGTTGACCTGACTCGTGGCAGCATCTACGTCAATAAATGCGTAGGTGCCGGGAGCTGTTGCTGCGTTGAGCTTATCCACAAGGAATTGGAGCGAGCTGTTGGGGCCATAGCCGTCATTCTCGATCTCGTTGACGCCGATAACATCCGGGTTCAGCGCCAGGATGGCAGCTACTGTTTTAGGCCACTGCCGGTCAAATTCCGCCTGGGTATCCGCTCCGCGGCAATCGGTTGCCGCACCCCCAACGCCGTTGTTGCAGTTGTCTACATTGTCGGGCAGGCCGTCAAACGTGTTGAAGAAGTTGAGCAGGTTCATACCGACGACCCGAGTTGTGCCTCCCACGCCAGGAGCAGCTGACGGGCGAGGATTTGCCGGCTGGAAGTCTGGGACGCTGCCGCCCAGCGCACCTACCGGGCGCACTCGGTAAGCGTTACCACTGGCGGCATTGCCGGCCCAGGTGTAGGTCATGATACCGGCGATGCCGCTGGCAGTGTCACCGCCGCGCAATGTGTTCGATGCGGTGAGTGGGTTACCGCCCCGGCCGAAAATGATCGGGTCGGGATTCTGGCTCTGCAGGGGGTCATCTATGATGATGCGATTCAGATCGTTCTGCGCCTGGAGTGCCAGGGCAGGGGCGCCGGGCGCGACCACATTGGTTGGCTGCTTGAGCCGTCCATTGGCCGACATTACGATCTGGTTGAACCGTCCAAGCTGGAAGTGCTCGGTAACGTACAGCGTCTGCGGCATACGCACCAGCATGCCCTCGTACTGCTCAAGGTACGTGGCAGAAGGCACAGGGAACGTCACATCCGTTGGAGTTACCGTCCCGGCACCGCACCCGAGGACTCCCGTGGAGGTGATCTGTGTTTGGCCCTGGTTCTCGCCTGCGTTACCGCTGACACGCACCACGTCGCCCAGGTTGACGCTGTTGCTGTTATTGCCCTCGAACACAAAGATGCCGTCTGAGGTAGCCGCGTTTCCGTCGCCGGACAGGTCTTGCAGGTAGAAGCCGCGCAGTGCGGGCGACGGGCCTTCATAGTCGCCTACCACTACACCCTGCGTGGTGACAGAGCCGGTAATGACCGCATTAGCGCCGCTACCCTGAATTTCATATGCGTGCGTGTAAGGGAGGGTGCACAAATACAGGTCATCATCGGCAATGGTTCCTTGTCCCTGCGGGTCTCCGACCTCAGCGCCGGTTACATTAGTGACGTTGACAAAGAAAGTCTCGTCCGGTTCAGGGGTGGTATCGCCGTTGACCGGGACGCTGAACGTATAGCTCGAACTGCCGGCCGGGATAGTCTGTCCGCTAAGTGACGTGGCTGTGTAGTCCGACGGCGAAGTTGCGGTGTCATCGGCTGTAGCAATATCAAAGCTGACCCCACCGGCACCGGCAGGTGATGCCAGACTGACTGTGAAGGCGAAATCGGTTGTGCCGGAGTTCCCCTCGGTGCGCGAAACATCGTTGATGGATAGGGTAACAGTAGGAGCAACGCCGTTGGGAGTGACGGAGAAATCGTCAATAGCAAGACCGTCGTCGGAGCCACCCACATTAAAGTCGGACCAGCGAATCCAGAAGGTGCTACCATTGGGGATAGTAAGGCCCGTAATCGTATAGCTGAGTGCTGTCCGGTTTGCGGCCGCATTACCATCCAGAGCGCCCACCGTTCCGGTGGTCACAGGGCTGAGAAAATCGAGACTATCGTAGTCCGTCCATGTCCCAGTGCCAAGGTTCGCGGCATCTGTGCTGAGTTGAAAGTCCAGCCTATCGGCCAGACGACCGGCCGTGTTCTGCCCGAGTCGCCACTGCTCACCCGTGTAGGAAACTGCGAGTGAGGTAATCGCGCCGCCGGTGTTGTTTGTGAACTGCGCGCCAATCATTGTAGCAAGTGACCCACTGAGCAGACCACCAAACGCCCTTTCACTGTTACCGGTTGCTCCAAAGCTGTAAGTATCTCCAGTATTCTCAGAGCCTGTTCCCGCACGATATGTCGCGTTGGCGTTCGTGCCCGCCTCGCTGAAGTCCCAACCGGTCGGCACTGTTGTGTTTGCAGTGCCCGAACTCGCCAGGGTGTTAAAATCCTGGGTATAAGGAGTACCAAACGCTGCCAGGGTGATGCTTCCTGCTGCCTTGACCTCTGTAGCAAAGCTGCCGAACGATGTGAACACGAGCATAAGCGCCGCAACCGCGCGGAGCCGGCGACCAAGAGACGGCGAGATCGATATTGCCATTGACTTCTCCTTGTTGGTTCCCACTTTTTCTTCTCCACCCACAAACCGATAACTTGAGCCAGCGGTTCGAATGCGGCAAGGCGCTCAGGGCAATGCTCACTTGCCATACAGACCTGCGGCGCCCTCCTGAGACCCAGGCTAACTGTACGATGTGTGGTGAAGCTGTGAACCGGCGCTGTCACAACAACGTGGAACGACCGCAGCTATAAAGAGCGGTCACAACAGCGTATCAGAAGCATGGAACTCATATACGCTCTTGCGCTTCCATGAGATTGAACTCTACCAGATTCGGCCACGCAGAGTCAACAGTGTAGTGGGAGTCTTTTGGCGATAGTACAGGATGTTTGGCTAGCTTTCTTGTGCGGACTGGAAGGTATGGGGATGTCGTTGCATATTAGCTCCTTGCTGAGACATAAGCCGACCAGGATGACCCCTGATGCCTACGACTTCTATGCGCGAGCGAGCGGCCGCGTCTTGTGGCGCAAGGTTGACCACCGGAGGAACCGCCTTACCCTTATAATGCTTGCTCGACACAGTTGCCGAGCAAGCATTATAAGGGTAGCTGCGAGCGATCAAGCAGTGTTATTATTCAGGGAATGTCTATGCTATCTAGTGGGTTTGGGTCGCTTGAGACGGCGGCCCAGGTTCTGAGGCATCTGCGGCTACGTGACGGAAGGACCGAGTCGCGCTGAGGTAGCGTAAGGCCATCCGGCGGCCGGGCGGGCCGGAGTCCTAACTTCTGTCGCAACTGTACAGCCTATGGTCCATACACTCCCCACAGGCGCACTGTACTGTCGCTTGCCACCGAGATCAACAGCCTGCTGTCGGGCGCGAACAGAACGGTGGAGATCCCTTCCGTGTGGCCGGTGAGGGCTACCAAAATTTTCCCGGAAGAAGTTTCCCAAACAGTCACATTCTTACCCCATCCTCCCCCGGCCAGCAATGCGCCGTCAGGGCTCCACGCCAGAGTTTTAAGTTCGCCACCCGCTTCGGAGAGACTGCTAAGTTGAGTGCCATCTTCAGTGCGCCATAACTGGACGTCGTAACTGTTTGTTGCCACGGCCAGCGTCTGCCCATCAGGGGAAAGCGCCACAGCGGCGACGCCCCATTTGTTTGCATCCAAGGCACGCACGAGTGTTCCATCCGCGACGTGGACCAGGCGCACTCCGCCTGTGTCATCGCCACCAACCCAGATTGTAGAGCCGTCACGGCTGAAAATGAGAGATCGCACACGGGCTATCCCGGCGGGCCACCGTTGCGCGGGCGAGCCTCCATCCAAAGCCCATGTGAAGACAATGCCCTCTTCGCCCGCTGCCGCCAGCAATTTACTGTCGGGTGAGAATGCGGCGGTAAGTAGATTGTCGGATGGCCCGGTGAGATGCGCCGCTCGAGTTCCCTCTGCACTGCGCCACACATCGAGTTCGTTAGTGGTCTGTCCCCGAGTGGCCAGCAGGCGACCGTCAGGGCTGGCTGCCAGTAAATATCCGTTATCATCTGTAGCCCAGCCGCGCGCCGCCCGTGTGCCAGGCAAGGGAGCAGGGAACAGCCGGATTTCTCCGCCTGCCAGTGCCAGGGTATTCGAGAGAGGTAGGAAGACCGCCGATAGAGCATCCTGATACATCACACCAACCTGGGCCATATTCTGGGCGGTGTCTGCTGTGAGCGGCTGTAGCGAGCCGACCGGTGCAGCCGTGATTGTGGGCGGCCCTGCAGTCGCAGCAGATGGGAGCGCCCGCAGGGCAGGTAGGGTCCATAAAGCCATATTGAGCGTCTGCCCTGCGCCCACGAGCCACTTGCCGTCGGGCGAGTAGGCCAATGCCGTTACCTTGTCCAGGCCCGAAATACCGGCACGTCCAAGAACCATCCTCCGCTCCCCCGCACCTGCTTGGTAGATTGCCGAAACGCCCCAGATCGACGCACCTGCCAGGTATGTACCGTCCGGTGAGTACGCAATGTTCTCCCCAGCGTCTGGGATCGATCCAAGCAATACGCCATCTTCTATTCGCCAAATGCGCGCCACCGCGTCCCAACTACCGACCGACAGGCTTGTGCTGTCCGGCGAGGCGGAAAGATGTATGGCATGGTTGATATGGCCCGGCAATTGCTGCCATGGCGTGCCTTCCGGAAGATGCCAGACGTTTACAATGGCACCTTCTCCGACCCCGATCCACCCTGAACTGGGGGCGATTACAGGCGGGCTTGACGGCTTCTCGTCGAGGGGGATTCGGCTGGCGGGTGTGCCGTCCTGTACGGCCCATGCAGTCAGTGCAGAGGACTCGGCCAGCCACAGCGTGTGGCCATCCGGGGCGATGGCACCGCCGGCAAGCGTGCCTGGCCGAGACCAGGAGCGTACAACTTTCCAATCCTGGGTCGTGAGCACCCTCACTTCACCATTGCCGGTGACCACAATCAATTGCCGGCTATCAGGGCTCCAGAGCGGCCACATCGCGCCCGTGCTGGGCTGGATGTTCGCGATCACATGCCAGTCAGAAGTGCTCCAGATTACCATACCGCCCTGATATTCAGGGTGTATTGATTCAGGAGATTGGCCCACCGCTAACCACTGTCCGTTGGGTGAAAACGCCAGCGCATCGACCGAAGGACGGGGCGGCGGCCCCTCGGGTAAGGTTAGCATTCGAGGGGCGTTGACCTGCAGTGGGGCACTTACGGCTGACTGGTTCAGAGCAGGCAGGTCAGCAAGCGCAACCCAGCATGCCGACATCGCCAGTATCACTCCAACTGCGATGGGCACCAGGCGAACGAACTTGTGCCCGCTAAGAGCAGCCATGATGACCGCAGGAATGAGGGCGGTAATGCTTAGCACAATGATCAGAATAGTGATCAGTAGCAGGGTCGGCAGTGCCGGATCAGCCGCAACGCGCGGTGGCTCCCACGGCGAGCCGGCGGCGCGGCTGCCGAACAGCACTCCTCCCACTGCACCGGTTGCGGCCGCAACTATCCATAGAAAGAATTGCCGGACGCGGTCAACCGCCGGGTGCTCAGGCACCAGAGTAGCCAGTGCACCGACCAGAGCTCCCAGGATGGCAGCAACCACGAGTATCAATCCACCTACGGAAGAGCCGAGCACATTGCTTGTCCGGCTGGCGCCCCACCACAGGGCAGGCACAGCCATCCCTAGCGCGACCAGTCCCGCGCCACCGTACAGTGCATTGCGCTGGGCCCAGTATGCAAGCAGAGCGGCGCAGATAGCAAGGGCCGGGGTCAGGGTAATTTGTGCGGAGTAGAAGTCATTGTAGTATGTAACATCCTGGTGTCCTGGGGAGAACGCCAGGCCGAAATCCAACGCTAAGTTCCATAGGGAGCCGATCAGCAGCATCAGGACCATCAGGCCAACCATTAGGCGGCGGCGCTTCTTGTCGGCAGCGATCCGGTATCCGGCCCAGGCAAAGAGCGGTATCATCAGGGCTGTAGGAAGCAGAAACTGAAGGGCTAGACCGTTTATAGAGATATTCATGAGCTTTATTCTCCTGATGAATGGTCACCTGAACTTTGCTTGCTTTGCCTGCTTACCGTGCCTTTTGACTTACGTCACCACCGATGCTGCCTGTGACACGCAGAGCAATAGTAACGTCCTCGTAGCGTTGCTCCTCTGCTGGACATCAATCATAGTGCGCTCATGGAGAAGGTGTAAATAGAGCTGAAGGTAACGGAGCGTCGATCATGCCCAGGTCCTCGTTGAACCGGGAAAACGTCCACTCGAGGTTGTAGAGCACTTGATCTGGCAGCTTCATTTGTTGCCTCAGAAATTCATCAATCTTACTTCTGACCACTATATTCATGCGTGCTATCCTGGGCTCCGCACCTGTAGATACCCACATTTCCAGGCTATCTACCCGCTCGTACCACCAGGTGGGCGTTGTGTACGGATCCTCGGTTGCACCTGGCGTAGCCTTATCTAGCGTTGCAACCATATGTCTCGTTATCGTCCCCTCTATCTCCTCCAATCCAGGCTTGCCATCTGCAAACACCGCACCCTTTATTATGTATCCAAGATAATCCGGATTTCCGAGATTGGAATTGCGCATGCCAAAGGGTTCAACATACTGAACAACAGGCAGAAGTATAAAGCCCGCCGAACCCGGGCCTTCCTCTATCCAACCTTTACCCCCGTCTGTGCTAACATACAGCTCCTTCTCCGTCAGAATTAGATCAGTAATATGGTTACTCCTGAGGAATCCAGTTTGGAATGAGGCTTCCTGGTCCGGCCCCAGGTCTTCAGAGTCGTTGTACAGGATTTTGAAGTAGTTCCCTTTGTTTGGTGCCTGGATTCGAGCCGTTATGGTCATTGTGCTGCTCAACTCGCCGGTTGTACCAGGCTGATAAGAACGAAGGGTCGGATCCCAGTGCAGATCCTTTAGCTCCTCGGTGAAATTTACTTCGAAGCTGTTCAGGGCTTTCATGTCTGACAGGGCCCTGGCGGCAAGCTCTTTGTTGCTCAGTTGAGCGTTAGGCCCTGTATCTACCAGAGCATTTTCTCCCGTTCCTTGTGCGCCGCTTGAGTCGCACCCTGCTAGCAAACCGAACCCTACGAGTGCTGTAATAGCAGCGCATGAAATCGCCCTGGTTGTTTTCAGTTTATTCAAAGACATGAGTAATCCCCTTCGAGCGCAAGGTTATCTTGGCATCTCTATATCAGATACAGCGACAGTAGAGGTCCCAATGCGTAAACTTATACAGTACTCCATGCCTCTGGGAATATATTCTTGGTGCCACGAACTGCAGCCACCTTTCGGTGCCGTTCTTATCCGCTGCTGCTATCGCCTGCCTGATAATATCCATGTTGCTATGCTTAGTTGCTTCCATTGTCGCCCCATCCGTGTTCGGCTCTACAGATTGTCTATGCTCGCAACGTTCTGTTTTGGCCTCACCACAATATTAGGCTCTAAACGGAACTTACACATCAGCAAATCTACCTATGTTTAAGCTGTGGGCTTCATCTATGGTAGGCATAAATACGGGGCCAAGCGAAAAACACCCGTAGCCGGGACGAGCCAGGAGGCGGCTCTCTTCGAGTTCGGTTCTCCGTCACGCGCTCGGTATCGGCACAGCACAGCCTCGGCTCTCTAAGATGGAACGGTCCGGGTGGCTGCAGGCAGCATACGAGGTTGAGAGCCTGGCTCCTGACGTGCAGCTGCATGATAGTACACCTGGGAGATCAACAATGAACAGATTACCGTAGATGTTGTGGTACTGCCGAACACAGAGGCTACCATCTCGCTGCCTGGCCCGGAGGTGGAGACGCTCAAAGTAGGTGCCGGAACCCATCGCTGGACGCGGCCCTACCCGAAACCGGCCGCCAGGCAGGCGCTTCCACTCGATAACACCCTGGACGAGATCGTCGGAGACGTTCAAGCATGGACAATGGTGCGAAGCATAATTGCCCGGCGCATGCCTGATCTTGCTGAGCAAATAGATAGCGGAGGCGGCATATCGGGTACTGGAAGCCTGTCAGTGCGACAAGTGCTGGCGATGCGACCAAACATCGAGAAGATGCTGGAAGAACTTGAAGCGTCGTTGACCGCCCGGAATCAGTAGAAGACGGTAGCAAGTGAGGTTGACCACTGCCTGAGCAATGTCGATCGTCAGATCTGCAGGAACCAGAAACCGCCGACTGTTACGCTGCCGAAACCAGGCAACGCGCTGCAACAAGAACCTATTTGCAGGAGAGGCCGTAAAGCTGCATGGCTTGGCGATGGGGAGGTGGCGGGCCGACCATGAATTGTTGCTGAATTCCCATCATAGTGCATCCGCTCTGGTCCATGGCGACAGCGTCGCGCGTTCCGATGCGGCAAAGTCGATCGGCTGCTTCCTCAGCATTGATGTTTCGGCTAGCAATCACAATAATGACACCACCAGCGGCCGATGAAGCACTGGAGGTGTCTAAATGCCCATTAAGTGGGATCAGGCCCCAGGCAGCGATTCCCTTCTTTTGAGATAGTTGAGCAAAGTCGCCATTGAAGGCCACGTCCCCGGGCCTCTTGCTCGCAACTGAAAAGTCGCTAATCAATCGTATGAGGCCACCAAGCCCTTCAAGCACACCGGCAGGCAGATCACCCTGGCCTATACCGTAAGAGGCGAAGTCTGTCGAGAATCGCCCGAACCATGAGTGCGTTCTACCCTCATTGTCGAAATCCTGCCTATCATGTACTGCACTGTTCCGGCTACGTACTGTACCGCATGGCACCCAGTTTGTGAATGTGTTCCGCCACGCGTTCGCTACGCCAAGGCCGGTTGCAGCGATGCAGCCGATGCCATAAGCTCTACGCGATTGCAGCACAGATCCTGCTGCCAGCCCTCCTATTGCCCCGGCGCTTGCCCACCTGGCAAATTCCCACACGACCGAGCGCTTAGTCACTTTCCGCGCCGGACTATACCGCTTGCCCATCATCGGACCATTTGTGAAGACCGTAGCGTTGCAGGATAGCGCGGTACGGCCATAGGCGGTTATGCCCCGACCGGACTTTCGCCAGATGTAAAGCGGGTGTGCTTCCGGATCTACCACAGCCCACCAGCAGTCACGGCTGCTTCCCCAGGCAACGCCTTCCGCCTGAAAGCGTGGATCACTGACACTCTTTGGAACGAACGCAATGCCATCGTGCTCAAGATCAGCCTTCAACAATCGTGGCACCCGGGTAACCTCCTGTCCATAAAATCGACTTTGCGGTGATTTCCCGGCATAGATGACCTCAAAGCCTCGATACAGCCAACTCAAGAGCGGCAACCACGGCTTCCGCATCCTCTTCGGTCATTTCGGAGGACATAGGCAATGCCATTACCTCGGCGTCAAGCTCCTCTGTTACCGGTAACCGCACCGAAGTTGAGGACATACTCTGCTGGAGATGCAGGGCACGGAAGTAATCTCGTGTTTCTATGCCAAGGTGCGCGAGCGAGCTTTGCAAAGCATTGCGTGACGGCACTCTCGTAACCCAGTGAACATAGCTGTGGCGGTCAAGCTGTTCGACATGCTGCATTGTAAGACCCTCGATTTGCTCCACGGCGCTGGCATAGATAGCGGCGATCCTTGCCCGGCGCTCTACAAGCTCATCCAGGATAAGTAACTGGTCCAACGCCGCCGCAGCGTGCAACTCGTCCATCAGCGCCGAGCGCAGCCAGAGGGCGCAGTTTTCTCGTTCAGCGCCTGAACGAAGTACAACAGCTCCGCCGGCGCCTCCAGCCGAGAGGACTTTAGCGAAACTCATAGAGAAGGCGTGTGCAGCTGCTTGAGTACCAACTGGACTCCCTCGGTACAGGCTCCCAAGCGATGCAGCTGAGTCTGCAATAAGCGGTACACCTGCATCAGAGCATACAGCCTGTAGAGCACGGTAGTTGCAGGGGTTGCCAAAGGTATCAACGCATACTACCAGGCGTACTTGCCCGTCGGCCAATGCTGCTTGTAACGCGCCGGCTTTAAGCGTCCAGGAGCACGCATCTACGTCTACAAAACGTAGTGTGTAGCCAAGCTGCAGCAGAGCTTCGGCCGTAGCGGGGAAAGTAAACGACGGCAAGACAGCCACCTGTCCAGGAAGCGCGGACCCGGCTGTAGCGGCGATTGCGATACGGAGTGCGTCGGTGCCCGAAGTGGTCAGGAGCAGTTCGTCATCTTCTTCCAGTTCCAGATGACATCGCAAGCGCTCGCCAAGTTCTGTTGACCAGCGGTTGCCGTTCTTAAGCTGACCACGCCACAGTGCCTCCTGGTGGCGATCGGCAAGTTCGTCGGGACGCGCTGGGCGCGGCGGGATTACAACAGGAAGCGGCGGGTCGAAAAAGGGAAGAGTAGTTCCCTTCATATTGTTAACAAAGACGGCAAGCGACTCCTCCAGCGGCCGCAGGCGAATCCCTGCTTCTCGCAGGCGGGAAGTGTCTACTATCCCGCAACTGTCTGTATGAGACGGCTCTACGGATACCTGGGGAGAAGAAGAAGCACACATCTCCACTATCATGGTTGCCAGTTCGCCGATAGAGATTGCGGGACTGCCTACGTTATAGATGCCAGGACCTGGATCCTTCAACAGTACGCCGGCGACCTCTTCCACTGGAAGGAAGCTTCGCTGGGCGTGCGGCGTAACCACAAGAGGACGGTTCGCGAGCGCACGCCGAACAAGCCTCGACACGACCCTCTCTTGCCCGGCACCAAATGTGTTAGCAAGGCGAAGCACCGTCCAGTCGGCCTCGGGCACTGCATCGCGCACCATCAATTCCTGCGCAAGCTTGGCCATGCCGTAAACCCAGCGCCCTGACGGATCGGCCTCTGACAAGCGCCTGCAAAGTGCAGCCACTTGCCATGGCGGGCAGGGGGAGAGCGCAGCGGTTCGGGCATCTTCGCACCACTCCCTAATTTGCGCTAGCGACCAGGGAAGGTCAGGCTCGGTATCCTCACAGAGAGGCTGTGAGGCTGCGCCATAAGCCTCGATTGAGGAAATCAGTGTGACTTTGCGGCCGTAGAGTGCCGGCAAGAGTCTTGCCGTAGCGACACCGATGTCAAGCGCCAGCGTCCAGGGCCATCGAGGGCGAGGGTGACCATTGCCTGCCAGGATAACCACATGCCCATCGGGCAGCACCACATCGTCCTTTAGCAGATCGCATTCGATCCAGGTTACCCCAGCTCTAGCCAGGCGGCCTGGCGGCGGACGCCGATCTACAATGGTGACTCCCACCCCTGCGTCCCGAAATACCTGGGTGATTGCGCTACCGACGAAGCCGGAACCGCCGACAAGGACGAAGTTGGCGCTGGTGGGGCCACCCGTGTTGCTGGTGTTTTCGGTATGTGATACGTGAGGTGAAGATTTCATGGGCATACTCGCTAATATGCTCGCTGTGGTCGGAGCACCGCGGGCAGAGTTTGTAAGATCAGGATGATGTCGCCCAAGAAGGATTGATTGGTAACATAGAGGCAGTCCAATCTCATCATCTCTTCGAACGGGATCTCATTGCGGCCACGCACTTGCCAGAGTCCCGTGACACCCGGCTTGACTGCTGCTCGCAGTCGAGCCTTTCCGCGCACGTGCTGGTCTTCCATGAGCATCAGCGGTCTCGGTCCAACGAGCGACATCTCACCTTTGAGAACGTTGAACAATTGGGGAAGCTCGTCGAGTGAGTAGCGCCTCAGGAATGCGCCAAACCGTGTGACGCGTGGATCATCGGGAATCTTGTACAATCGCAGGTCGGCATAGCGAGCGTGCATGTTCAACGGTAATACTTCAGAGAGCCGACTGTCTGCGTCGACCACCATAGTCCTGAACTTGTACATGCGGAACGGTCGCTGATCTTTGCCACTACGGAGCTGTTTGTATAAGATGGGTCCGGGTGAATCATTGCGAATGCCCCACGCGATTAAAGCGAATATAGGACCACGGAGCACCAGCCCAAATCCTGAGGCAGCAACATCGAAGCCACGTTTGAGCAGACGGGACAAGAGCGCGACATCGCGGGTATGGCCGAATGGCCGTACAGGTGGGCGCTCATCACTACTTATCACACGCTTCTCGCAGGTACTCGGCTCTGTTAACATTTGCTGTCCTCCTGGAGCCGCCGGTTGTCGACATTAGAGAAGGCAATCCATATTCGGCATGGGCCTTTTCATCATGGCATTTGGAAAGACTCCCCGCAGATCTGCGGGGGCATGTGCTAAGGATTCGCCGGATGTTGACAGTTTCGCCGACTACTTCAAGGTGTATAATGCTGAACTACAGTGCCCCTGGCAGGTCTCACGACCGGTCGTCAAAGGCAAGTGCGGCTTCATTACATATGTTGCAAGATGCTTGGCGAGCGCTAGGTGGTGAGCAAGGAGGAAATGGCTCAAACCATCGCACAAAGCAAGAAAGACGATCTTCTTGCGGTGTCCAGCAAAGAGCAGTGTCAGCATACACTGTCAGCGCCTTCTCCTAGAACAGTCAGCAGCCAGTAAACTGATACAGCAAAAATAATGCCAACTCTTACTCGAATACACCAGTAACGACGACTGCCGGTTGACATTTGCGGGAAATAGTGGCATAAATTCTGCTTCATCAGTTAATTGACATTAAGTTGACTCGTCTACAGTGCGAGGAGGCTCATATGCCAGATAGAGATAAGCGGATTCTCTTAGTGTCCAGCAGTGGAGGCGTCCTGCTTGATCTGCTGGCTCTTCAGCCCTGGTGGTCGAGATACCAGATCGTGTGGGCTGCTGTTAGGGCCGCTGACACCAAGTCGGCGCTCTCGGGCCACCGCGTTTGGTGGATTTCGGAAGCAACTATCAAGCGGCCACTTCGCATAGTTGTTAGCTTTGTGCAGGCATGGCGCATAATTCGTAGAGAGCGTCCCGACCTGATAGTATCTGCCGGCTCCGGTCCGGCGATAGCCTTCTTTGTCATCGCACACGTTCTTGCGATTCCGACCTTCTGGCTTTCGACCCTGAATATTCTCACCACGCCCGGTATCTCGGCTAAGATCTGTGCACGCCTGGCTCACCGCGTGCTGCTCCAGCAGCAATCAATGCTCAAGGCGCATCCCGGAGCGCTCGTAATCGGCGAGCTTTACTAGTCTAGGGATCGACTTATGAATATCCTGGTAACGGTTGGCATGAGCTCGTGGCCTTTTGATCGCTTGCTCCGAGCGGTCGCTCCGCTCTGCCGTGAACATCAGGTTTTCGCACAGACCGGAACCTCGAAGGTCATCCCACCATGCCCCCACGCTCCTTTCGTTTCATACCAGGAGCTTCTCAAGCGAATCCATGAGGCAGATGTTGTTATCACCCACGCTGGAAACACGGTCCGCCTGGTACAGCGTGCCGGCAAGGTTCCCATCGCTATCGCCCGAGAGAAGATGGCAGGTGAGATGCCGAATGATCACCAGGTAGAATTCTTGCGCTACGAGGCGTGCTGGGGCCGAGTAGTAGCGATCTGGGATACCGATCGCCTGCCGCAGGCCGTAGCTGAACACCCCTATATGGAGGTGCGTCTGCTGTCAGAGCGCAAGCTGGCCAATCCCGCTGACCCACTCCGTGTATCTGCTCTGCTTGACGAGTTGTTCGACAGCATATCGTGCAATCCATTTCAGAAACACCCACTACGGCGCTACGCCTACGCCTGGGAGAAATTGTGCTCACGTTCGGGAAAGCACCTTGACGTGGGGTGCGGCACCGGAGACTTCTTGAGCGTTCTCGCCTCCACAACCGCTCTTGAGTGCCATGGTGTCGATCCTCACGAGGGGTACCTGAGCCAGCTTCATCGCCAATACCCCCAACTCAACGTTAGCCATGTGCCTGTTCAGGGGCCGCTGCCGTATCCCGACCGGTACTTTAGCTCGGTATCGATACTTGACGTGCTAGAGCATTGCCCGAGCGAGGATCTTATGCTGCGTGAGATCGGGCGAGTGCTACAACCTGGAGGCCTACTCGTTCTGACAGTGCCGGCCAGGCATGCATTCTCATGGCTCGATCCGGACAATGCCAAGTATCGTCTCCCTACTCTCCATCGCATAATATACTCAGCGCGGTTCGGTCGTGATGTCTACAATGAACGCTTCACTGACCGCTCGAATAGCCTGCTCGGCGACATGTCGGTTGGCAAGAGTGAACACACAAATTACAGGCACGATTGGCTCCGTAAGCGGCTGCATGCCCACGGTTTTCGAATCGACCATGAGAGCGGAGCGAACCTTTTCTGGCGTTGGTTTCAGATTCCGGCGCTTCTTCTGGGACCACGCTTGCGACGCCCGCTCGAGCAGTTAATCTGGCTCGACGGGGAACTCTTTAGAAGTGCAAACCTCTTCCTCAGCGCGAGGTCTGTACTTGCAGAGTAGGAGTTGCTGGATAAACAAACCGGGGAGGGTATCATGAACACTACCGAAGCACTGCGCAACACCACCGAGGCTTTGCGGTTAGGCAAGTTCTTTGCAGCACTTGCGCTAAAAGAACACGTGAAACCGAACCTGCACGTACGCCCAATGGTGGCTGAGATGTTTCTCACCGACAATTGCAACCTTCGCTGCGTCAGTTGCGCCTGCTGGCGCGAAACCACACGCAACGAGCTTAGCACCGACGAGTGGAAGGATGTGCTACGACAGCTCGTGCGACTTCCCATCCACAAGGTCAACTTCACAGGCGGCGAGCCGCTCATCCGGCGTGACGCTGTTGAGATAATGGATTATGCCCGGACAATCGGGATTCGGCACGCCCACCTGAACTCCAACGCGATCCTGCTTACGCCGGCAAAGCTCGATGCTGTGCTCGACGCGGGTATAAGGAGCTTTAATATTTCGGTTGACGGACCAAACGCGCTGGTACACGATCATATTCGTGGACGTACGGGGGCTTTCGAACGTACTACCGCCCATCTTCGCAACCTGATTGCGAAGCGAGATCGGTATCGGCTGAAGATACGTATGAACTTTACAGTAATGCGCGATAACGTATCCGCGTTGCCCGATGTGGCCGTGTTGGCGCAAGAACTGGGCGTGCGTCTCTACCTCAACCTGGCGACAGACAGAACCTTTCTATTCCGAAACCAAGAGGTTAATGAGCAAACCCACGTGCAGCAACAGGATCTGGAGGAGGCATTGATTCGCCTTGAGCGAGTCGCTCGCGTCAACCCACGTTGGCTCCCACGTTATTCAGATCTGCGGTATATCCCCCGTCACTTCAGCAACATCGTTCAAAGAGATCTACCCTGCGCAGAATCTCAGCTCAAACTCATGATCCACTCTCGCGGAGAGATAGGCGGGTGTTGGGGTCACGACCCTAAGCTCAACGTACGGGAGACGTCCATCAAGGATGTTATTGACGGAGAGCACTATCGACGCGAGCACACTAAGTTCTTCCGTAAGGATTGCGTTGGCTGTGGGAGCAACTACAGTCTCAACCTGAGATGGCGACCCGGCACTTATGTAGAAGATATCCTCTGGCGCGTTGGACTCCGGAGTCTCGCAGCAGAATAATTTGTGGGCCGTATCGGCCAGTCGTTGCGCTCTGGCTTTACTGAAATGCTGAAGGAGGTAGTAATATGCTACACATAATCCCGGCGGTTTTCTACTAATGCGGTCGAGCATTCCTCTGTACAATGCACTTGCTGCAGACTATGATGTGCACTTCGAGGTTCCGCATCGTCGAGCCTACGATGATCTTGCATGGGAGTTTGTTCTACCTTTCCTGCCTGACACGCCCGGCCAGATAATAGATGCGGGCTGTGGAGTAGGGCGCTGGGCCGAGCGGCTTGTTGCTCTAGGTCACTATGTAATAGGAATAGAGCAGACACCTGCAAGGGCCGCAGCGGCGCGCAACAGGTGGCAGACAGACAGATTCAGGTTGGTTGAGCGCTCAATCGAGGAAGTTGAACCGCCGGAAGGCGAGGCCGACTTGGTACTTGCGCTTGGTTCACTGCAGTATACCCTGGACCCGGAACAAATAATTGAATACTTTGCGCACTGGGTGAGTCCAGGTGGCTCCGTCGTGGTGCTTGTTGACTCGTTGGTTGCTCTCGTACTCGAGTTAATCGCATCAGGCAAGGACGATGAGGCTCTTGTTCGATTACAAAGCCGTATGGGAACCTGGGTGCTGGACGGCCAGCAAGCTGATAACCACTTATTCGACCGCGAGAGGCTGGAAAACGCCTTTCGACGTGCAAGTCTCACTGAAGTTTGCTCGAAAGGATTGCTTGTCGGCGCAAGCGCGCTCGGGCGCGACGAACTGACCGGGCGGCTCACGAACGACTGGGAAGCCCAGTTAACACTCGAGCGTACGCTTGCCCAGAGCCCGCTGCTCGCTGACCTTGGGAAGCAATTGCTTGTTTCCGGCCGGCGGAGGCGGCTGTAGTATTCATCCTGTGAGACATACGATACTCCGCACATAACCTTCACCTAAACTCTACCTGACGAGCACGCATGCAGATGACCTTCACTGATGGTGGCTGAACGGTGCTGTGGCAAACCAAACTATTGCTTTTCTTAGGAAGTAACGCCTTCGCGTGAGCTCGCCACCTCACACTGCAGCTGTCGTAGTCCGGCCGCAAGCTGCGTCTGTTGGTCCGTGCCTACAATGGCTCGCTCGTGATGCTACTCGAGCGCTTTGTCCCAGTTGCTAATCTGTCGGGTGGTATGCCTAGACTCCTGCTCAAGCTGGGTTTTGCGGTTCTGTCAGAAATGAGTACAAGACTGGCGACAAGTCTGTTCTTCCGTTATCCTTGCTGAGACCCGACAATCTCCCAACAAGGATAATCGATGAACTGTCCTCACTGCTCGTCCCTTTCCTCTTCCACAAGCCTACTTTCCAGGAGAACCTCCCTCGCGGCAAAGTTCCGGTGCAGATTGGAAGACGAACTTCACTATAGAGCCACGGAACATAATCCGAACCAAAGCGTATGCCAGGAACGAAACGGTTGGCCAGCGGCCAGAAACCAGGATCAGAACAGACTTGACGACCGAACCGCATCTTCGGCTCGGAGCCAACTCCTATCTTCACTCCTGCCACTGCCGGATGGGTCCGCACACGCCTGCAATTAACTGTAGCCCATATCTCTTTTTCGCTCAAATCACATTCGCTGTCATGGCACGCCTTATGCTCCCCTTTCTTTACCGTCAAGATCATGGACCGGTTTTCTCACGCAAGAGGTGGCGCTCAGGGAGAGGGAAGCACAACCTCTCAAGCCCGGAACCAAGATTGGCGACCTGTTCCGGCGCAACATGACCCAGCCGTACGTTTTGCAGAGGCTCTCGCAGCGGGCCTGATGGGTATAGTCCTTCAACTACGGCACCGTCTTCTATGTCGGCGAACGTGGCGTGCTGATCTTTGACACCCTTGAGGGCGTGTACGACAACATCACCCAGGCCATCGCCTCGGTCACCGACAAGCCTATTGTCGCCGCTGTCTACCCGCATTATCATGCCGACCACATCGGCGACATCGACAAGTACGCCGAAGCGGCAGATAAGCAGGGAATTGCCCTACGCATCATCGCAAGTTCGAAGACCAAGCAGTCGATGGAGCTTGCTAACAGCTCGTTCCCGCGACCCACACAGGTCGTCGATTGGCCGCAGGGCAGCTTCGACTTTGAAGGGCTGACCGTGGAACTGCACGGCTTCGAGTGGGCAGCGCACTCCGATGACCACTCCGCCTGGCTGCTGCGCCAGGATCGGATCATACACTCGCCGGATCTGATCAACCCGGACCAGCCGCCGTTCTGGAAATTCGCCGGCAATGAGCGGTTCCGCTTCCACGAAGATAACCTCAGGCAGGTGTACGACCTGGACTGGGATTACATCTCCGGCAGCCACGGCAATATCGGCACGCGTGAAGACATCGACTTTGATCTGGCTTTCATCGCCGACCTGAAGGCTGCCATTGGGAAGGCAATGGCCGACCACCCGTTCACCGACTTCGTTGACCCGTCCGCCAGCGCCCACACAGGCTTCCTGGCCAACTTCTTCTCCACAATCTCGCGTGAGGCCGTCGACGCCCTGCGTCCCAGGTACGGACGCCTGTATGGCTTCGAGGAGGCCACACCGCCCAACGCAGAGATGGTCGCCTGGACCATGTTCGAGTACCGCTGATCGATCCCCGGTAGCTGATCGGTGGACGAGTGGACGAGTGGACGAACGGTGATTGGCGAGTGGACGAGCGGTGATTGACGAACGGGTGAGCGGAGGGAAATGCAATGAAGATCCAGGCCCTGGTCGTAGAAGAGAAGGACGCACCCTTCAAACAACAGGAGATCGAACTCGGAGAGCCCGGCCGCGGGGAGGCACTGGTGCGCATCGTCGCCTCAGGTGTCTGCCACACGGATGTGATCACCCGCGCCGGAGACATGGGGATGCCATTTCCTTGCGTGCTCGGTCACGAGGGCGCCGGTATCGTAGAGCGGGTCGGCGAGGGGGTGACTCAGGTCGCGCCCGGAGACAAAGTCATCATAGGCTGGCCGTGGTGTGGTGAGTGCCGAAACTGCCTGGACGGGCAGCCGCGCTACTGCCTGCGGACCGGCGAGGCGCTCGTGTCTGGGCGTCGGTTCAAAGGGGAGTTGAAGGGCGAGAGCGCCTATTCAAGAAACGGCAAGCCGCTTAACGGGCACTTCTTTGGCCAATCGTCCTTTGCCACGCACTCGATCACGTCGGCAGATGCGCTGGTCAAGGTTGCCGGAGATGTGCCGATAGAGCTCCTTGGCCCGCTAGCCTGTGACGGGTTCCCAGGTGCGAGCGGTGCCGTCCTCGCCGCTTGTTACCACTGTCTTGCCATCGGGCGAGAAGACGGCCTTCCTTACTACATCTTTGTTGTCGATAAATCGGTAAATCAGGCATAGACGACCGTGATATGCCAAGCCGTGCTAATCTACGATCCAAAGTCGCGCAGTGTCGTCGTCGCTGGACGTAAGGAGGTACTTGCCGTCAGGCGAGAAGACTACGTTTCTCACCGCGTCGGTGTGCCCGGAGTAGTTATGCACCTCTGCACCCGTTTGCACATCCCATAGCTTCGCCATGCCGTCCGCCCCACTCGTCGCCACGTACTTGCCGTCGGGCGAGTATGCGGCACCATACGCACCGCCGACGTGTCCTGCGAAGCGGCGTACTTCCTTGCCCGAAGCCACGTCCCACAGGCGCACGCTGCCATCGAAGCTTGAGGTCACGAGGTTCTTGCCGTCGGGGGAGAAGGCTACACCTGCCACGATATCACTGTGGCCCTCGAAAACCATTATCTCCCTGCCTGTGAGTGGATCCCAGATGCGCACGGTCCCGTCATCGCCGCTGGTAGCTACTGTCTTACCATCAGGCGAGAAGGCCACCCGGTTGACATGGCTAGGACCCTGGTTAGTGTAGGTTACAATGCCTTTGCCGGTCTGGGCGTCCCAGGTACGAGCCGTGCCGTCGTCGCTCGCGGTCACCATGTATTTACCGTCCGGCGCGAATGCGGCTCTCCTTACTAGAGCTGTGTGCCCGCTTAGGAGTAGTACCTGTTTGCCGGTAGCCACGTCCCACGTGCGAGCAGTGCTGTCGGTGCTGGTCGTGAGCAATGTCTTCCTATCGGGCGAAATCACGGCGCAGAAAACCTCGTCGGTGTGGCCTTTGAACTGCATCAACTCCTTACCGGTGGCAGAATCCCACAGCCTAGCGGTGTGGTCGGCGCCGGCAGTAGCCACGTACTTACCGTCGGGCGAGAAGGAAGCATCGCGCACCCTGTTAGTATGGCCGGTGAATTGCATCTCGGCTGCGGTTGACGGGACAGATCTCTCAGCCGTAGACAACTCAGTTGCTTGAACTGGCACCGTTGCAGCGCCGCCCGGATTTGCTGCTGTGGACGTTGGCACATAGCCAAGGGCTGCTAAAACGCGAGCAATAACCTCGTTACCCTTGTCGGAGGGATGGGTGTAGTCAGCGGCCAGCAGGCCGACCGCCGGCGTGATCCCGTCTGAGCCATTGAACGCGTGGTAGACGTCGGCACAGGTGAAGCCGTTCGCTTGCGCCGCTCTACAGACCATCGCATTCCACGCCTCAACAAGGTCATGCGTTGCGTTTACGCCTTCGGGCGGAAAGTTGGCGTCGATCCAGTCGTTGTAGCGGTTGATTGTCCGGAAGATCGTTAGCTTGCCAGCCCGCAGTGCAGCGATTTGGGAGTAGACGCTCTCAAGTTTGGGGCGGAAAATCTCCGCCGCCGCCGCCGCGCAGATGGGGTTGAACTTCGACCAGTCGGGGCTGTCAGTAGTCGGCCCGTCACAGGGGTCGTCGTTAATATTCCAGGCGATGTCGTTGGCGCCGATGCTCACGACGATGACGTCCGCCCCGGCGAGTGCCTCGCGGCGGACCGCGTCGCTCTGCAGCTCTTTGAGGAGACCGTCAGTGTTGAGCCCGTTATGCTGAGAGAGGTTCTGGACCTTCACGGGATGGCCAGTCGCTTTGGTAATGGCTGTGGCATACCGGTCGACGAAGCCAGTGCAACCTGGGCAGTCCTGGGGGCTGTTGTACGGGATGGAGTCACCGATCGCCACGAGAGACCAGGGTATCGCTCCCGAGGCCGAGGTAGTTGGCTCTTGGCTTGGTATTGTAGTGAGGGTCGGAATTGCTGCTGTGGGGACTGGCGTTGGGCTAGCGGGTGCATCGCCACAAGCTGCCAGCACAGGGGCTGCAATCGTCAGTAAAGCCAAAGCAGTTAGCCACTTTATCCTCCCTGAAGTTCGCACAATCGTGCTCCTTTCTGTCCTGGTTCTCTTAGCGAGCTTTCTTGCATTCGACCGACTTAGGCATCGATCCTTTATGCTAGCCATGTTCTTGCTCCCTTTTGATGGACTGACCAAGTCGGTTATTCGCATCCATCACCTGTTTTCTCTAGTTCGTATACTTTCCTGTTCCCGACATATCCTATACAGGGTTCCGGCAAGAAGCAGCGCAAGTTACTGGACTTGACGCAGGATGAGCTTGCTCGCCAGGTAGGCTGCTCGATTGGCACTATTCGCGGTGTGGAGCAGGGGACGCTATGGCCCTCACGCCGCTTGCTCCAACCAGGGTGATCAGCGCCGTTATTGCTGCGAGAGCTAGACTGTATAGACGTTTGCTAAACATGGGTTCTTCTTCCTTTCGATGTGGTAAGGCTCCACCCGTTGCGTGGGCCTCAAGATTATTGAGGCTATGTGCCACGCCACCGGCGAGCCGTTGCAGCCTGCTACACAAACTTTGGACCGGAGCCTCCCTTCGCCGCCTCCTCTTCATGGCACCGCGCCCATATCAGGAAGCTGTCCGATGATGCCAACGTTAGCGCAAAATGAGCAATGCCGCGATTAGATCTGGGACGGCCGCGCTGCTCGTTTTGCGCCCGTGGCGTACGCGCTAGGGAGCGGTTTGGAGCTGTCCCGTATAGGTGCCTCGCGGGCCGTCCGGCAGAACAACGATCCCCACGTCGTAGAGCGTGCCGTGCAGGTCCGCGAGGCCGCCTGTCCCACCAGTGATCGTTTGCGTGCCACGGAATAGGCCAGCAGGCCCACCCCCCGCAAAGTTGAAGGTCAAGGTGCCGGCAACCCCATTCACGGTACCGGTAAAGACCTGCGTGCTATGGGCGTTGGCACTGCCGTCTGCGTGCAAGATCAGGGTGCCGTGGAGCGTCAATGTGCCTTCCAGGTTGCCGGTGTAGTCAACCGTTGCACTTACGTCCACGATCATGTTGCCTCCGGCGAACCGAACGCTGTTGAAGGTGGACGAGGTGTAGGTAAACGTACCGCTCACCGGCGACGGTGGCGATGCCGCGGCGACTGTTGCTCCGGCGGAGACAACGAGCGCCATCACTGTGACGAGAACTAGACTGAATGAACGTGTGCGAGACATAGTCTTTCTCCTTTCGATGTGTATGGTTGAAATTCTTCTTTCACTACTGCTTAGTTAGCGACTTTGAGCCCCCATCCCATTTCGCCTCCTTTCCGGTTTACTGGTCTACCGAGTTGCCCTACGGTGCCCGAGAAGTGGCCTGTTACGCTCTACAGCAGCCGGCGCTCTCTGGCCCGCTGCACCGCCGCACCACGCGAGCGCACATCAAGCTTATTGAAGATAGTGTACATATGTGCGCGCACCGTGTTTATGCTCACAATTAGGCTAACAGCCACCTGCTGATTGGAAAGACCAACCCCAACCAGTCTCAATACTTCCACTTCTCTTCTGGTCAATTCTTTTTTCGTGGTGTTCACGTAGATCGGCGGGTGCGATTGGATATCAAACGTAAGCGAGGTGAAATACTGGTTCATAGTCTTGCCCTCCTGTAGCTCGTGACTACGTCTCTTACAGATGTATTGCCGGACTTTGCCTTTGAGAAGTTCTTTGCTTGTGAGCCAGGGAGCTATGGAGTGGTGCGAAGCTGTCCGGTGTAGGTGCCTACAGGGCCGTTCGGGGGCGACAAGATGCCGACCAGGTTGATCACCCCGTGCAGGTCGGATAGCCCGCCGGTCCCGCTGACGACAACTAAGTTGTCCCGGTTTGACAGGTCACTCTGAGTCTGCCCAGAGTTATTGAAAGTCAGGGTGCCGGCCACGCCATCAACCGTACCTGTGAAGACCTCGATGCCATGGAAGTTGGCTGTTACCCCATCGGCATGAACAATCAAGGTGCCGTTCAGCGTCGATGTGCCGTTCAGGCTGCCCGTGTAGTCAACCGTTGCACTTACGTCGATGAACGTGTTGCTCCCGGCGAACCGAATGCCGTTGACTGTGGCGGCGTTGATGAAAAATGTGCCGCTAACCGGCTCTGGCGATGCTGCAACTGCCCCGCTGATTCCGGCCAGGCCAGCAAGCGCTACGAACAGGATCAGAACTAAACTAAGTATGCGTGTGCGCGACATAGTCTTTCTCCTTTCCATGTGTATGGTTGAAATTCTTCTTTCACGACTCCGTGTCCCACTACTCAATGACTTTGAGCCCTCATCCCATTGCGCCTCCTTTCGCCGCTGTACCGGTATTTCGTTTGCCGCACTCGGCAGTAGCTCGTGTGCCCATTGTTGCATAGGAGCAGCGGGAAGGAGGGATATTAGTGCTATAATAAGTATTAGAATTACTCCTATGAAAACTACTATGGCTTAAGCCTACGCTGCCAGCACATCTGCGCGGCTTCTCACGAGTCCTCTGACTGTGATGTGTCCCGCTGGAGGAACATAGTATGGCTGGAGATGAGCAGTTCAAGGATTGGTTCAAGCAGCGGCGCAAGTCACTCGACTATACGCAAGAGGAGTTGGCGCGCGAGGTAGGCTGTTCAGTCGCTACTATCCGCGGCATGGAGCAGGGCGGGTTGCGGCCATCGCGCCAGCTTGCCCAGCTCGTCGCGGCGGCGTTGGAAGTTCCGACTGAGGAACAGGCCGCGTTCGTCCTGTTGGCGAGAGGTGTTGCGGCGCGGCAGGAACAGAGTGCCGCAGGTGTTCTGCCCTCCGCCGACCCGGCAGATGCCGTCGTAGTCTGGCCGAACGGTCATCAGACATCGGGCAATGGCAGCGCGCCACGCCCGAATGGCGGACCGCCGAACCCCTATAAGGGCCTGCGCGCCTTCCAGGAAGCGGACGCACCCGATTTCTTTGGCCGCGATGCGTTGGTCAGACGGCTGTGCGCGCGGCTTGCTGAAGAAAGTGAGCTGTCGCGCTTCCTGGCAGTGGTGGGCTCCTCCGGCGCAGGCAAGTCGAGCCTGGTTCGGGCTGGGCTCATTCCAATGCTGCGCCACGGCGCGCTCCCCGGTGGCGCTAACCCTCTGGTCGTGAATGTCATCCCCGGCGCCCATCCGTTTGAAGAGCTGGAAGCCGGTCTGCTGCGGGTGGCGGTAAACCCGCCCGATAGCT
>JBDTQH010000069.1:0-26385 GCA_039932335.1 Chloroflexota bacterium | reverse complement strand
TATCCGGTGGCGGTACTCAGGGCTCTTGAGGTAGCGCAGAATGAACTGCGCCTTTACCAGCCGGCCATATTCCTGCAGAGCCTTGGCCAGTATGTTCTTGCGGGGCACCGTTTGCAACCTCCCCAACATCAGAGATGACATGACCAATCCCAGTTTCAAAGAGCCTGCCAGCCTGAGCATCTCGTCCCAGATCTCCAGGGTCAGGCCCGTATTGATAGTGCCTTTGAAGAAGGGAGCCACTTCAGGACTCACAATCATTCCCGGCAGTTTGTACAGGCGTTGGTCTTGGAGGTCTCGGATGCGTGGCGCGAATTGAGGGCCCAGGAGCGCGAACATAGCAAAGAGCATTTCGGTATAGCCAGAAGTGTCGGTTGTGTGCTCGGCATCTGAATGGGATGGAAGCGACCCGCATCATAAAAACAAGGACGGGCGCGCCAAGAGCAATAATTTGCGCTCTCTACGACGACAAACGGTACGCGGGTGCGGCGATAGCGGTCGGCGCGGACGGCTTTCTTGCCAGGTCGGCTCTGAGCAAGCAATCGTTAGCTGTGTTCTATTCGCTGTTTAACTTGCACCAGAGCTAGCGCGTGGTGGTTTCAACGAGCCGGGAGATGAGTATATTGCCATATGCTCATCGAGAATACGGAGTCTTACTTGACGTTTAATCAGTCGGCGATTAGAATAGGGGCAACAATCCAAACAAACGGCAGTATCCCTGTAGAGTGCCTTAACTCAGGCACAGAAATACAGGTTTCCGATGTTGTGGCTCACACATGGCCAGCCTTTCAGGCGGTAGCGATCTCGTTCTGGGAGACCGGCAGGTTGTGTCACTCGGATCATTGCAGCCCAATTGGCGCTGCTTCTCCTGGCCGTACTGTCCATAAATCAGGACTGGCTCAGGCTCACGGAGCCTGGCACCGCCCCTGGAGACATGTCCCACGCAGCGGTGTTGCAGCCGCACATCTAAACGCCACATCGATAGCAGATCTTGCGCTCCCGCTGTCTGATAGTTGGCGATTCCCTCAATACCTGCCCCGGTCAGTCACTATGCGGAGCTTACAGAGGCTTGCCCGCAAGCCTTTCGTTTCCCTTCGCCCATCGTTACCAGGCTGAAGAGCCATGGGCCACGGGCCATCTGATAAATGCTAACAGGAGCAGAGTATGATTGTATTCGACCACGTTTCCAAAGTATACCCTTCACACAACAAAGGCGAAGACGTGAGGGCGGTGAACGACCTCAATCTGCAGGTGACCGCGGGCGAACTTTGCGTACTCATTGGCCCATCCGGCTCAGGCAAAACCACCGCGATGCGCATGGTCAATCGGCTCGTGGTGCCTACACAGGGACGCATTACCATAGACGGCCAGGATAACAGCACCATGGATACAGTACTGCTCAGGCGCAGTATAGGGTATGTAATACAGCAGGTCGGTCTCTTTCCCCATTTGACGGTGGCCAATAACGTAGCGCTCGTGCCTCGGCTGCTTGGCTGGACGCAAGCCAGGCGCCGAGAACGCGCCGACGAACTGCTCAACCTGGTGGGTCTACCGCCCTCCAAGTTCGCAGGGCGCTACCCACGCCAGTTGTCCGGCGGTCAACAGCAGAGGGTAGGCGTGGCCCGCGCGCTTGCCGCCGATCCCAAGATCATACTCATGGACGAGCCATTCGGCGCTGTTGACCCTATTACGCGTAAGCAACTTCAGCGCGAACTCCGCCGCATTCAATCCGAAGTCCAAAAAACTATCATCTTCGTCACCCATGATATAAGCGAAGCTTTCCTGCTGGCTGACCGTATTGTGCTTATGTACAGGGGCAATCTGGTACAGAACGGCACTCCCGCCGAACTGCTGAGAAACCCGGCCAGCCGGTTTGTAACCGACTTTATCGGTGAAGACCAGAGCTTGCGCGCCCTTCAATACACGCCGCTAGCCGAGATCGCTAAAGGGAGCAAGAGCGCAAGCGGCGTTGATGGCAGGAGAAATGACGCGCTTGTGCTAAAGCAGAGCCTGTCCGTAATGGACGGTCTGCGGCTCCTTGCCTCAAAAGGAAGCTCAGCCCCCGGTGAGATCACGCTGAGCGACGATGAGGGGCATATTACTGGCAAGATCACCGACAACGACCTCGTGTTTGCACTGAGCCACGCGCTAGTAGCCAGCGAAGCGTCCACCGATGCAACCAGCGATGTAGCCAGTAATACTGGCCGTATAAAGGAGGCCGATGGAATATCTTCTGGAACATGCTGACCGCGTCGCGCAGCTAACCATGCAGCACATCCAGATCGTGCTGGTTGCGGTGATCGTAGCGCTCATTGTAGGCATCCCGCTTGGCATTCTGGTGACCCGCCTTCGCTGGCTCGAAGGTCCTGTTACGGGCATCGCGGGCATACTTTACACTGTGCCTAGCCTGGCACTGTTTGCTCTTCTCATCCCGCTCACGGGACTTGGCGCTACCACCGCCATCACCGCCCTCACCCTCTACTCGCTGCTCGTTGTGATCCGCAATACAGCCACCGCAATCGACTCAGTTGACCCCGCAATGCAGGATGCCGCTCGCGGCGTTGGCATGACCAACGGCCAGCGCCTCTTTTTCGTAGAGCTGCCCCTTGGTATACCTATCATCCTGGCAGGGATACGCATCGCGACGGTATCGGCTGTCGGCATAGCCGCGGTTGCAGCCTTTATAGGTGCAGGCGGCCTCGGTCTACTTATCTTCGAAGGTATACGAACTACAGATCCCGACCGCATAATCGCTGGGGCTTTCATGTCGTCTGTGCTTGCATTGCTAGCCGACTATGGTCTGAAGCGCCTGGAAAGCGTGCTGCGTCGAGACAGGCAACCCAACCCCTAGAGAGCTTGAACACGTAAATTGAGATCGTGGAGAAAGGGGACCGCGCTACATGTTTAACCGTAACCCGTTTGACTTCATACTCTGGATAATCGAACATTCGGACCGTTTCATCAACCTGCTGACCCAGCACATCCAGTTGACGCTGGTGGCGGTCCTGTTTGGCGTGCTGATCGCTGTACCGCTTGGCATCATTGCGAGCCGGGTGGAGATACTGGCAGGGCCGATGACCTGGGCTGCGGGAGTCGGGCAGACGGTGCCGAGCCTGGCGATACTCGGGCTCGCACTTCCTATCATGGGGATCGGATTTGTGCCCTCGGTGTTCGCGCTCACGATCCGCGCTCTCATGCCGATATTCCTGAACACCTACGTTGGCATTCACAGTGCCGATCGCAGTGTGATCGACGCTGCGAGAGGGATGGGCGCCAACAGCTCCCAGCGTCTGTTGTTCGCTGAATTGCCTCTGGCCAGTCCGGTGATCTTCACAGGCATACGCACAGCGGCCGTCCAGACCGTCGGGCTGGCTACTCTTGCCGCCTTCATAGGGGGCGGCGGGCTTGGCGACCTGATCCTGCAAGGGCTGGCGCTGGTTGACGTACCTATTCTGCTGGCAGGTGCTGTGCCTGTAGCAGTGCTCGCCATTGGAGCAGATGCTGTGCTCAAGCGGCTCTTTCACTTTGCGACACCCGCAGGTCTTCGGATCGCACCGGGTCAAAGCTAACCAAAAGGGGGGTGAGATCGGAGTCGACAACTTGTATTTGGCGCGGCGTGCAAAATCAGAATTCTCGTGTGCGCTAAAGCCACACATCCCAATACACCTGACAATACTCCCACATAACCGCACACGAGAAATAGTCGAAGCGCACAGCGAAGTATACTTAAGGAGAAGACCATGTTCGCAAGCGTAACCAACAGGATGAGATATTCGATGGCCCTAGTCGGCTGCGCCATTTTGCTTGCGGCAATGACCGCATGCGATAGCGGCTCCCAAAGCGGAACTAAGCCGATCATAAAGATCGGCTCCAAGCAGTTCACTGAGCATTTGATAGTGGGCAATATGTACGCCCTGATCCTGGAAGATGCCGGGTACACGGTGGAGCGTAAGCTCAACCTGGGAGGCACTGCAGTGGTTCACCAGGCTCTTGTCAGCGGCGAACTGGACATGTATGCCGAGTACACGGGTAGCGCCCTGGCGGCTATCCTCAAGCTTCCGCTTCAGACCGATCAGCAGCAGGTCTACGACACGGTGAAAAGGGAATACGACAGCCAGTTCAAGCTTACATGGCTCGATCCAATCGGTTTCAACAACACATACGCGATCGCGTTGCCCCAGGCTAAAGCCGCGGAAATGGGAATTACCAAGATTTCGGACCTGAAAGGTAAAGCTGAATCGATGACCATCGCAGGAAGCCAGGAGTTTCTGAGCAGGGCTGACGGCTTGCCTGGTCTGGAAAGCGCATACGGCATCAAATTCAAAGACAGCAAAGGAATGGACTCTGGGCTGGTGTACCAGGCTGTAGCTGCTGGACAGGTTGATATAGCGTCGGGCAATTCTACCGATGGCCGCATCGCCGTACTCAACCTGGTGCTGCTTGAAGACGACCTGCCTTTCTTCCCGCCTTACTATATAGCTCCTGTGGTGAGGCAGGACACGCTGGCAAAAGACCCTGAGCTTGCAACTGTACTGAATAAGCTGGCGGGCAAGATCGATGAGAAGACTATAGCCGGGCTAAATCTACAGGTCGACGACGAAAAGAAAGAGCCCGCAGATGTAGCTCGCACTTTCCTCAAGGAGAATGGTTATATCAAGTAGAACTGGGTCGCCTGCTGGGAAGCCCGGGCGAGACTCTGATTAACGGAAACACCTTCTCGCCCGGGATCTAAAGACAAGCTAAAGGCACGACCCGTTTTCATGAGCGGTGGGATTAGAGGGGTGAGAGGAGTTACAGGCCAGTATAGACAGGATGGATAGGTAGGCTTCTTGATCCTTGCAACCCATCTCTGCAAGAAACGATAAGGTTCAGATTGTTGGTTGGACCGCTCACCGGCTTTGACAGGACCCGCGTAAGAACCTGCGATCATTGGTTAAATATAGACGTTATTTGCATAATTCCGCCGATACACCATGGATAACAAAAAACCCGTACCAACACAACTAAATAATCCTGAAGAGGATTCGCAGGTAACCAAGCTTGGCACTGTAATCCGGGTAAGTACAGCAACATGGAGCGCTGAACCTGCCAAGAGATGGCGATACACAAGCGGTAGGGACAAACGAGACCTGCGGCTCGACGCGATACGCGGCATTGCGGTGCTGGTGATGCTCATTAATCACCTGGGGGGAGAAGAATCATGGCTGTACGCCCTGACAGGCAATGATAGCTTCTTCATTTCCGCAGCCGAACCGTTCGTCTTTATTTCCGGCCTCGTGATGGGCATAGTCTATGCCAGCGTAATCAGCAAGCAGGGGATCGTACCAGCAGTAAAGAAGGCATTTAAGCGCGCAGCACTGTTGTATGCACTAACTGTCGGCGTTGGGCTGGCGTTTGCCCTACTCTCCTTGCAATTCAACCTGCCCTGGGCTCCCCACTGGACCGAGGAGGGCCTTGGCGGCTTTGTGCTGAGCATTGTCACGCTTCAGCGCTCTTATTATTTGACAGACATTTTTCTGCTGTACACCCTTCTGGTCGCATCGGCCATACCAGCGCTCTTCCTGCTTGCGTGTGGTTACTGGTGGATAGTGCTTGGAGGATCCTGGGCGCTGTGGGGAGCATGGCAAAGATGGCCTAACATGTTGGACCTGCCCTGGCACATAATGGATAACGAAATCTTTCACTTTGCACCCTGGCAGATACTCTTCTTTACGGCACTTATGATAGGGTACCACCGGGAAAGCGTGGAGCATCTCCTGGCAAAAGGACGGGATATTCTGGGCCGAGCTGCTCAGTTCGTGAAGCTCACGTGGCAGGTACGAAACGCACAACGCGCGCAGCTCGCAGAAGAGTTACAAATCTCGAATGAAGCCCTGATACGCGTTATCCTGGTTGTTACAGGTATTATGGTGGCGGCCTCCGTCATCCTGTATCAGTGGGTACGATATACGCCGGGTAGTATGGACGACCTGACCCTTGCGCGTATGTTTGAGAAAGCGGGTGTGCGTCCGGGCAGGCTCTTAGAGTTCGTACCCTTCATGCTGTTTGCCTTTGCGCTGCTAACCACCGCATGGAAGCCGATCAAGTCCGCTACTGGGTGGCTTCTTCTACCGCTTGGACAATCGGCGCTGCTCGCATTTACGCTACATCTTTTTGTAGGAGTATTCATAGTCAAGTTAAGGCCTGTGCTGGAGGCTACATTCCCTGCCCTGGGACCCGTGGAGAATAACGCTGCCGTCAGCACTTTGCTGCAGGTGGCGGGTATAGGGTTTGTGTGGATGTTTATTGTGCTGGTGGGCAAAATAAGGGTCATGAACAAACGGTTGGCTCAACAAACAGGCAGCACAAAGCACACAGGGTCTCGAGAGCGCACGAAGCGCATGAAAGTAGCACGGATTGTGTTGCCGGCAAGCGGCTTGATAATTGTTTTGATATTCATGCTGCTGGGCCGAAAGCCTGTAGCTCAGGCTTTGAAAGAGTTGAACGACAAAGGCCTGCACACGTTGGTGCCTGTCGCCACCAGTACAGCACGAGTGCCTGTGAGAGCTTCTGTTCCAACGGTCACGGTGACAGTTGTGGCACAATTTGTCCACACATCGGGGGCCATGCTATTGGCTACCGCCACGGAGTCCATTGCTGATAATTTGGCAATCATGAACGAGGTAATAGTAGGCTCACCAGGAGAGGTTTACTCAGCAATTTTGAGTGACACCAGCCCGGTCACTATTACAACCATAACGAGCACCACGTCTCCACAGACCAGCGCAATCCCTACAGGTACTCCTACCGACGTAGCGGTGGCCAACCCTATCCCCATTCCAAGCAAAACGAGCTTGTTTACCTCCGTTGCAACTGTTGCAACTGTCACAGCCACACATACACCTGATACCGCTCTTGCCGCTGTTGCAGCAATCTCCAGTACAAGCATATCAACAGGCGTGCCGACAACACCGACAGCCACAGGAACGCCGCCGATACTTATGTCTCAGGGTATGGAAGTGCACAACTTTACCAGCGCGGCCCTTGGACGGAGTATGGAATACGCTATTTATTTGCCGCCCGGTTATTACGAGGACGCAGAGAAAGGTGAGCAAGGAAAACAGAGATACCCTGTAGCTTACATGTTGCATGGCATGGACGCCTCAGCGGGTCAGTGGGCAGGGTACGGGTTGCTCAAGGATGCCGACCGGATGATGCGCTCCGGGGAGATACAGCCTTTCATTATTGTGCTTCCGCAAGGGGATGGCAGTTACTGGTTCGACCACGCGAACGGAGGTCCGCGTTGGGGAACTTACCTCGTGCGGGATGTGGTTGGCGAGATTGACACACAGTACCGCACTATAGCTGACAGGGATCACAGGGCAATAGGCGGTCTTTCGATGGGCGCGCACGCCGCACTTGAGCTTTCGATAAATTACCCTGAGGTGTTCGGGATCGCGGGAGCGCATAGCCCATCCCTTCATTCTCACGAAACTGCGCCGCATTTCTTCGGGGACGAAGCATATTTCCGCAAACACGACCCCGCGTCGCTGTATGCGGGCATGCCTGAGGTTGCTCGTACGATCAAGCTATGGGTCGATCTTGGCGAGCAGGACGCGTGGCTTCCCATAGTTGAAGGGTTTCACCAGGAGCTTGATAAGTACAACATCCCTCATGAATGGCACGTCTATCCAGGCGGACATATAGGGGAATACTGGAGCGAGCACTCTCCCGATTACTTACGATTCTATGATGCCGCTTTTAGCGGCACTTTGCCCTGATGCCCTGATGACCAATACCCTAAATGCTCTCCGGGAGGATACATATTGTGAACCGATCAAGACTCGGCGTACTCGGCTCACTACTTCGTGTCGTACTGGCGACTGTACTTGTACTGCTCGCCACACAGATTCCACCGTCGGGAACGAGCAATGCCCAATCTGCGCAGGTTCTGTTTCCAACCACCGGAAAATTGCTACAAGGCAAGTTCCTGGATCGATAAAGTGCCCGAGTCTGTGATGCGCATACCCATAAGTCTGTGATACCCGCAGCAGCCAACACTTGATCTTTCAGGCTATGCTCAGGCAAGTAGCACTTATCGGACAGTTGCATGAGATCGGACACTTCTACCCTTCTACACTGCTGCCTGTCGGATCAAGCAATGACTATTAAATTACAGTGCCCTCGATCGTTCTTACCGGTAGCATATCTTGATGAACTACGAGCGGGTGGCCATGCACAAGTTAAGCAGACTTGCTCCCGTTTATTGTTGCGTCGCTACTGCTGTTCGGTTCCCGAGGGGATATTTGGACCTTAGGGCCAGTGCCAAAAAGATCCTATTCCCCTACTCTACAAAGCTATCTCTCTTGCGTACGCAACGGGCGCTGCGAATGCCATGGATGCATGTTCCGAAAACCCGTTCCACAATCAACGTCTTATTTTTCGGCTTCTACAAAGCGTTATGGCACTCTCACTGACGGAAACTGAGTTCCACACTGCCAGCGTATATATTAGTAAGGGCACAACAACCAACCTAATCCGTCAGAAGGAAAGGTCACCTGATGGCAAGTAGAAAGACAATAGCCATAGTAGGCGTGGGGCACAATACCTTTGTGTGCGCCTGCTACCTTGCTAAATTAGGGCACGACGTCACAGTCTACGAACGTATGTCGAGGATAGGCGGCGCCGTTAACACCGAGGAGATGTGGTGGGAACCGTGCGAGGATCACCAGGGGAGTGGGGGCAACGCTAAGTCCGATATGACCTGCTAAAAGTGTGTCAGCCATAAGTATCTCGTGGATACTTGATAGACCACACGCGAATAGTGCTGCAGTTACATCCACTGTCCCGGGGGCTGCTAAATGGATCCTGTGCTTGGGCACAGGAGAAACGGGATATGCAGGTCTTCACCGGCACGAGATATCGCCTCCCTAGGCGTTGCGCCGGTGATGCTCGGATCGATAATAAACCGCCTGGTCCTAGGGCCAAGCGGTTTTTCTTTGCCTGATTTTGGTGTCTGCTTTGTCATGCGTTGGCGGTTGCAGAGTTTTGTAATCTTACTGGTGAGTACCTCTTCGAGGCGCACATCATCCATCTAGGCAAACGCCTGCAGTTCAAGCAGCTTGAACACAACGCGCCTGTCTGGTTCGTGTGGGTTCAGGGTGACTTCTTGGGCATCATTTGCTTCTTCTCCCGTATTGTAGGTAAGGAGGTTCTCTTGTCCACTTCCTCGGGGCCGCCCAAAGCTAATCGAGTGTCAGGTATCACCCACCGGCACGTGCCCGCAGCCTGTTGAAGCACCGTACGCTTGTGCGCACGGCTGCAACGGGCGGGCGAGGGCACCCAGTGGAAGCATACCTCGTAAGCTCGCTCGCCCGTTGCTGCACTCCTGGCAGGACTTCGACCCCGGGGCGGCTTCTAAGTTGCTATAGGCCTGAGTGGATTCGTCTAGGTGTGCGCCTCTCCCTGTACGGTGTGGCGCTGTGGAAAGCCATGCGCTGGTTCAGCTAGGGACAACTGCCGGCCGCGGCACAACTCTGCGACGCCCCACTGAGAGCCAGATGCCTTTACCTGCCGCCCGGGAGCGCGCCCTTGCCGTTGCGATGCGGTAGGAACATGAGCGGGAGAGGCTAATCCGCTCTGGACCGGCCCGGGCCGAGGTTTTTATCGGGTATCACCCTTTGTGGGGCTGGGTCCGGACAGCACTGGGATACCACTCACTTTGCCGGCGCGCCATGGACGGGATCGTCGGTTTTCTCTGCTTGCACCTCCTGGCCTTCGGTGCCGATTTCCCGCTCAAGGAAGAAGTTGAGGGCGGTGCGGATAGCGGCTATAGCGGCCAGTTTGCTGATGTCGTCCCATGACGGGGCTATGGCCGTGCGTACAATGTCGGCTGCCAGCAAGAACTCGAGGCTGAGGGCCAGCGAACGGCCCAGGTTAAGCCTGATGCGAGTCTTTGGCAGCGGAGTGGTGCGCTGCACCAACTGCGTTGCGTAGTCTATTGCTCCACGCACAATCGCGATGGCTATGATCAGTGCGCCCATGGCCTCGGCCACCCAGCCGACCCACTCGCCGGCTGTTCGTAAATACTCCTCCATACTCTCCTCGACAGCTTTGTTGCTAAACTCCTCCTGACCTCACCTTTGCCCACCCCACCGGCACGGTGCATCCCCTTGGCCTGGAGGCCACACGTGCACAATGGCAGATAGGCAGCGTATGCTCCGGAGCAGGAGTAGGGCACGTCTCGTGCATGATGCTACTTGCTACTCTGCAAGAGGCTTGCCATATGCACGAATTCACGTGAGAACAAGCATCTCACGTTAGCTGCATGCCGAACCGGGTGGAGGCCAGCCTGCGAGATACCGTGGTAATAGCGTGGAGGATAGACAATGGCAGACGACAGTAACAGAGCAAAATCGGTGTTGAACGACGAGAGGTTGGCTGTCCTTGAGCAAGTTGAGGAGTGGCTCGATGTGCCGATGCTCGTGCTTGGCTTCGCATGGCTTTTGCTGTTTGTGGTGGAGGTCATCTGGGGACTAGGACGGTTGCTGCAGACCGTGAGCAACGTGATCTGGGCAATCTTCGTCATTGATTTCCTCATAAGGTTCACTCTGGCTCCCTTCAAGCTGCGCTATCTCAAGTCCAACTGGCTGACTGCTATATCACTCGTGGTCCCAGCGCTCCGTTTGCTACGGATAGCCAGGCTGGCGCAAATACTCAGGCTCACCCGTGTCACGAGAGGCCTGCGCCTCTTGCGGACGGTTAGCTCCCTCAACCGGGGCATGCGTGCCCTGGGCGCCACCATGCGCAGGCGTGGGTTCGCGTATGTGCTCTTGCTAACGCTGATAATGGTACTCGTTGGCGCTGCGGGCATGCTGGCTTTTGAAGGAGGTATAGAGGGGCAACAAGGGCAGCAGGGGATACACACCTATGGGGATGCACTCTGGTGGACGGCTATGGCTATGACCACGATGGGCTCCGACTACTTTCCCGTGACTGCCGAAGGCCGGGTGCTTGGTTTTATCATCGCACTTTATGCGTTCGCCGTATTCGGGTATGTTACGGCTACGCTGGCGACGTTCTTCGTAGGCAGAGATGCACAAAACGAGGAGGCTGAAATACCAAACGCTGGGGAGCTAAAGGCTGTTCAGCAGGAACTGGCGCACCTGCGCACAGAAGTGCGACTTCTAATTGAGAGGCTTGATTCACGCGCTGAAAGCTGAGGCGTCTCTGGTTTTGTGAAAGCAGCGTAGCGCCTTTATGCTCATACCGCTGGAGTCTATCTCATTAGCCAACTGAGCAGCAGCGGGCGCAAGTCCTTCTCCCTGGTCCGGCTCCGGGTACCAGATGCGCGTCATGCTATCAGGTGAATCGATATGGGCCCATGTTGCCGGGGACTGCTGCGCGACCGCAGCGAGCACAGGACCGCGGCCGGTATCAGCCCTGATGCCGGTTGGTTGGTTCCAGAAGCTAACATGGTCGTCGGGGCGCAACAGGAATGGCGTGACTGCTGCCTTCACGTCCGGAGAGAGCCGGTCAAATCTGCTTGCCAGCTCCCCAAGTATGCGGCCTCCCTCGGCTATAATATGTGAATCGTCGCCGCTGTACTCAGCAGGGAGCTTGTCGGGCTGAAAGTAAGCGTATATTTCATACAGTAGTGCTGTGTCATGCTCAAGCTTACCGGCCTGCTCTCCAGCAGAGATCTTGTCAACGCTACTTGGCACTGTCGAAGACCCAGGCGCATCTGTGCCTGCTTCGTTGGTGGCTGCAGGTGTAGCCGTGTCGCCTGCAATGGTGGTAGATTGTGCCGAGGTGGTGATTGGTGTAGCAGAGACATCATTGGTTGATTGGGCCGTTGGAGGAGAGGCGGTCTGCGTAGACGGAGCCTGGGGTATGGGCGACGGTGTAGAAGGTGAGTTCGAATCGCACGCAGCCAACAGCGAAGTGCTGAGCATCAGCAGCACAATCAAAGAACGGATGCGGCGGTCCGGTGTAAGGTAACTCCTGCGTTGCATAGTCTTCTCCCTTATTCTGCACGGCGCTGAAATTTCACACCGGCTAGGGAGAATATACAGGCTAAGAACCCACAGGTCTTCCGCACAACTTCTCAATAGCGACTAGGTCTAAAGTCGCATTCAGACAAACCGACAGGCAAACTTCAAGAAAACAGTACGGACCACGGGCCGCTCATCCGGTAAAGTGATGCCGGTAAAGTGATGAATTTGAGTTATCGTTACAGTTCCCTTCCTGCTCGTGCTCACGGCCACTTCGTAAGGATTTGGCAATTGCTTGCTATCATTCACCTCATCATGATCCCTCTGTCCGAGTGGTGTCAGCCGGGCCATCTCACAAATGCCCAATCTGCTTCTCAAGTGGAATACTCTAGCTGACTATGATATCAAATCTCTTGCCCTACTTTAGAGAGCTCTCCTAATTGGGTGGTAGCGTGCGCCAGCGCATCAAGTGTAAGCATTGTGCGTCCTTCACTCCACGCCGTCTGAAACGCAGCCGAGTCAGACTGTTCCTGCGCTGCAGCTACGTTCTGCTCGTGCCGCTTAAGCAGTGGGGCACTCACAGGATTCTTGTTCACACCGCGCATCTGCTCGGCGGCTCCCCATAGTCGGGCAGCCTGGATAGGCCTGCCCAGTTTGCAGCTCAGGACTGCGATGCCTTCAAGACAACTCACTATGACCTGATGGTAGTTTTGTTGTTGCAGCAAGGGCAACAGCTCGCCGTAATATTCCCGCGCCGAGGGAAAATCGCCTTCCGCCACGGTGCGTGACGCCACGTTCGCAAGTACGTGGGCAAGGCTGCTTTTATATCCATATGTGCGACATATGGTAAGAGCTTCTTCCTGGTAGCGCCGTGCCTCCTCGTAGTTCTCGTGGTATTGTGATACTATCCCCAGGTTATCAAGAGCAAGCACCATATTGCCGGGGTCATCCATCTGCCTGTAGCGTGTCAGGCTCTCCTCGTACATTGCGCGAGCATTCTCCACGTCACCGCTGTTCCAGTAGGAAACCCCCAGATTATTGAGCGTCAGCGCAATACGGTCGTCACCTAGCTCACGGATAATTTCAAGTGCTTGCTTGAAGGTTTCGAACGCCAAATCGTACCTGCCCTCTTCACCTTGCAAAACGGCGATATTACTGAGTGAGGCCCACATACCCTGTTTATTGCCGAGCCTGGTCAGGGTCCCTAAAGCGTCATTGAAGAAGCGGATAGCCACACTACTATCCCCAAGGTTCCACGCGAGCAGACCCGCGCCATTCAGCAGTCTGCCCTGAATCTTCAGCAGGCGCGCCTGCACTTCGGCAGATAAGCCCTCATTTGCCCCATCGTGCCAGAGCAGGCGGTCACCGAGTGCCAATGCCTGCTCGGTCCACTCCCGACCCTCCGCGAAGTAGCCACGCCAATCCCAGTAGTAAAAGAGATAGGATGCCATGAGTGCGGCTTGCTCGGCTATCTCGGGATCACGGCGGCCATTACTTAAGAGCCAGCTGAGCGCTGCTATTACGTTACTGTAATCCGCGTCCATGCTAGCCAGTAACGGTAGCTGGCGCGGGCCGGATTGATTTGTATATGCCTGCTCGGTAAGAGAGAGGAAGTAGCGAGCGTGGCGCAGCCTTACAGGTCTCTCCTCTTCGCTCTCCGCGAGCATAAGCAGGGCGTATTCCCGGATGGCTTCGAGCAGGCCGAAACGTGTTTCACTAGCCGAGCCTTTGCTGTCTCGTTTCACAAGACTTTTGTCCACAAGCGAGCGCAAAAGAGCATCTGACTGCTCGCTATGCTCTTCATCACGCGCTGACCCGATCTGTTCGGCGGCCTCACGGGTGAATCCCCCTGCGAAAGCACTCAATCTACGCAAAAGCCCTTGCTCGTCGTTGGAAAGGAGCCTGTAGCTCCACTCGATGGCACTCATGAGAGTTCTATGCCTGAGAGGGAGGTCACGCCAGCCTCCGGCAAGCAGGCGCAGTGGAGCACTCATCGCTTCGCGTATCTCATGCATACTCAGATCAGCGGCTCGAGCGGCGGCAAGCTCAATCGCCAGCGGCAGGCCTTCCAGCCCAACACAAATGGCGACTACATCCTGCGCATTCTCGTCAGTAAGCTCGAAATCAGGAGCGGAAGGGTGAGCCCTATCGATAAAAAGCTCAACAGATGGAATATTGAGTAGGGAGGCGGGCGAGTAGCTTTGTCCTTTGGCAGGGATCGCCAGCGGCTGGACCGGGAACCGCCTCTCGCCTCTCACGTTGAGAGCTTCGCGGCTTGTTATCAGCACCTTCAGCCAGGGGCTGGCTTCCATGAGCTTCACCACTGTTGAAGCCGCGTCCAGGAGGTGCTCGAAGTTATCGAGCAGCAGCAGCATTCGCCTCCCCGACAAATATGCCTGGAGGGAGATGTTGATCGGCGTACTTCCGCTCGGCGCAAGACCCACCGAGCGGGCGATCTCCGCAGAGACATCGTCGGGGTCGAGCACAGGAGACAAATCTACAAAATATACTCCGTCCTCGTACTGGTCAAGCAGGCTCGAGGCGACCTGAGTTGCCAGCCGTGTCTTTCCGATGCCGGGCGGACCTGTGAGCGTCAGCATACGCACACGCCATTGCAGAAGGTGGTTGCGGGCTTCTTCCTCGTCACGTCCACGTCCGATCAGTGTGGTAAGCAAGTGGGGCAAGTTCGTCTTGTGCAGGCGGGTAGTGCGCCAGGGTGAGCGCGTGGCGGCTTCGCTTGCTGGTGTTGGCGCTTCAACAGTGGGAGCGTGTGGCTGGCCCGCACGAGCGAAAGCCACAAACGCTTCTTGCTCATCCGCCGGTATTTGGAAGTGTTGAGCAAGCAGTAACGCCATCTGGCGTGATGGGCGGCGCTCACCCGATTCCATTTTGAGCAAGGCGATACGAGAGCATCCTATACGGTCGGCAAACTCGTCATGGCCGATACCCTGCGCTCTCCGTCGTTCCTTGAGCCAACCACCAAAAGTGATCCCGTAGTTCATGCGGGTGTCCTTCCAGGGAGGAGGTGGTGCAGGCTCTGGACCTGCAATACTCTGTATACATTCAGTATACCAAATTTGCCCTTCCGCACGGCTATGATGATAGCGGTGATAGCGCTATGTGCAGCATGAAAGGAAGGTACAAGTGAGTCCACGTCGCCAACTAAAACGCTCAAATCTCTTCGTGTTGCGCATCTGGACGCAGGAAACAAGCAACCGTGAGGAGGTTACAAGGTGGGAGGGGGAGGTGCGAAGGGCGGTAGATGGCGAAGCACATCACTTCCGCGACTTGCACGGCTTACTCGACTGGTTGACAGACAACCTCGAAGAAAACTCAACAAGCTGGAGTGGCAATATCGGCATCGACCCGCCAACAGGACATACAGGGACTGAAAGGAGCACGAAATGAATAGAGGAACGAGAGTCGCCTTGGGCAAAGTATCGAAAGTAGCGGTTGCGCTGACTATCCTATTTGGGGGCACTGGCTCCTATACAAGCGGTGCTGGCGCTGCAGGCTCCCGCACCTTCCCGGAGACCAACAAGACCGTCAGCGGCATTTTTCTCGACTACTGGAACAACCACGGCGGGCTGGCTCAGCAAGGCTTTCCGATAAGTGATGAAGTACAGGAGAAATCGAATATAGACGGCAAAACCTACACAGTGCAGTACTTTGAGCGTGCTGTATTCGAGAAGCACCCTGAGAATGTCGCTCCGTATGATGTGCTTCTGTCATTGTTGGGTAGTACCTTATACAGCAGCAAGTACAACGGAAACGCGCCCGGCCAGCAAGCCAGTAACACCAGGGCGCGCACTTTCCCGGAAACAGGCAAGACGATAGGTGGAGTGTTCCGCACCTACTGGGAGCAGAATGGCGGCTTAGCCCAGCAGGGCTACCCGATCAGCAACGAATTCAAGGAAAAGAGCGCTACAGACGGCAAAACCTACACAGTGCAGTACTTTGAGCGTGCCGTGTTCGAGCTTCACCCAGAAAATGCGGGTAAGCCAAGCGAGGTGCTGCTGTCGCTGCTGGGCACGTTCCGCCTCGGCGCTAAGGGAGGGGGCGGCACACCTTCACTGTCTGCTAGCTTCGCGGCTCCAGGTTGGACATCCATAGCTATATCAACCAACAACTTTGTTCTCTTCTACAACGCTGCCAGCGGCAACGCCGAAATTGCCAAGCTCGGCGCGGATGGCTCACTAACCACAAGGCTACGCTTTCCAGATCCCGCTGCAGGCGCTGAGCCTTTTGCCCCGGGCTTCACGCTCATAGTAACTCTGCCCGATAGCAGGTGGCTTGCCTACAATAAAACCACGGGTGCGGCGATTATTGTCACTATCTCAGACGAGGCTGAACTGTCAGAAGGAGACAGCGCAGAGCTTGCACCCGGTTGGTCGTACATGGCATTCGATACACAGACCCGCCGAGGTGTCTTCTACAACGATGCCACTCTGGCTCGCGCTACAGTCTATAATCCTGCCGGCGGTAATGAGATTATCACGCTCAAGTATTTTGAAGGTCTCAATAGGCCAGTGGCACCAACCGATTTTCGCTGGAGCCAGTTTGTACCATTGGGGAGCGGTTTCTGGTTCTGGTACGGCAACAACACCGTCGATATCGAAGCCTCGATTGTGCGTATTGACAGCGATGGCACTGCTCCGACCGTCAAAAAATTCACCAACTTCGATGTCGATTGGACTCACATCGTTGGCGCAGGAGCCGAGGCCGGTGGCCTAAAGTTGGTTCTCTACAAGAAAAGCAAAGGCATCCTGAATACGGCTATTGTGTCCACTGCTACAGGAGATTACGCTGGTAAGTTCGCCTACTCCGGTCTTAGCGCAGCCTGGACCATCGTTGCAGGCGTGCAGAACGGCATTGTTCTCTTCTACGATGAGAAAGGCAATATCGCTACAGATCTTGTAGACCGAGGAGGTGCTGAAACCGCCCTGAAACGATACTCGCCTAAATAACAGCGACGGTCAGCTGCGCTTTAGCAATACCCGCTAACACCTGTCAAGTCTCAGCATCAACAGGCACGCAACGACAACACCACTTCATAGAGAAGGAGATAAGTCATGAATAGAAATAGGTTGTTTTCAATACTCGCAGTCCTCGGCCTGCTTGCCACCACACTGGCATCAGGCGCAGGCAGGTCTTACGCAGCGGACGACTCCCGTACCTTCCCGGAAACCGGTAAAACTGTCAACGATCCATTCCTCTCATACTGGAACAATCATGGGGGACTGGCGCAACAAGGCTACCCGATCACTGATGCTAACAACGAAAAGAACGATGCGGACGGTAAGACGTACCTGACGCAATATTTTGAGCGCGCACGCTTCGAGTATCACCCTGAGAATGCGGGCACACAGTACGAAGTGCTGCTTGGCTTACTCGGCAAAGAGGCGCTGGCGGCAAAGTATGGCAACAAGCCACCTGCCCAGCCCACGCAGATCGTGCCTGGTGGAGACAGCCGTACCTTCTCTGAAACAGGCAAGACTGTCACAGGCCTGTTCCTCAGCTACTGGAACACGCACGGAGGGCTGGAGCAGCAGGGCTTCCCGATCACGGAAGCGTACAACGAAAAGAACGATGCGGACGGTAAGACTTATATCACCCAGTACTTCGAGCGAGCGCGCTTCGAGTATCACCCTGAGAGCACGGATCCTCAGTACAAGGTCTTGCTCGGTCTGGTAGGTAAGGAAATAAATAGCCGCAAACAGGGCACAGGCGGTACAGGTGGAACAGGTGGCACACCACCCAGTACACCCGCCGGTCTGAATGCACCGGGGTGGACACATATCACTGTTACCGCCAACAAGATTGCCATCTTCTACAACGCTACCACAGGCGTAGCATACACAGCACGCTTAGAGACAAACGCCCCGCTTGTGGGCTCGCTCACGCTTTTGCAAAAGTATCCTGATGCGTCCAAGGGCCACGATGAATTAGGGAAGGGCTGGACCGACGTCGAGGCAGCGCCGAACAATCAGGTGCTGCTCTATAAGCCTTCGGGTGGGGACTTTATGTTCCTGAAAGTGGCCGACGATGGGCAGGTTTCACAGGCACTCCATTACACTGGCGTGGGACCGTTTTCGAAGGTCACTATAGACCCTGTGAGCGGCATAATATTCTACCAGAACAAGGACACTAACACGACAGCCGTTAACGGTATCACTCCTGAGGGCTTTCCCTACAACCTCAAAGACGAGGGCCCAGCGACCGGCGGAATCGCGGACGATCTAATGGTGCCCATCGTTGTTGGCGGACTCTGGTATGACTATGCGCCGGATAGCGGCCAGGTAAATGTTTACATGATAAATGCCAAGGGTGAGTTAGTAGGGGCTGTACCACCTACGAATGTCGGAAAAGGTGTGACTCAGATTGTGTCGGACTACAATAGCCACGCGGTTTTCTACTCCAAGAGCGATGGTGTGTTCAAGACAGCAAAAGTAATCGGCCCCAACGGACAGTTTGCCCAGGTTCAGATAACCAACGGAACTCGATCCGAGAAGAGTTGGAGCATTGTTGCAGGAACACAATCCGTCTTCTTGATCTGCTACGACGACAAGGGCAACATACAGACAAACTACGTCGCCCCGGAGAATGGTGCGGTGGTTCCCCTGAAATCATACGATGCAGCCAAGTAGCAACAAAGACTTTAGCAAAGCGGCTTGCGCTTGGGTCGCAAGCCGCAATGCATTCAGCTGTGTTGACGAAGTGGTGGTCTGGCCAAATGGCAAGGCGTATTTCTTCAAAGGAAACGAATACGCAAGCTATGACATAATCGCGGACAAAACCGATCCGGGCTATCCAAAACCCATAAAGTAGGCAGGTGAGAGGCAGACGGTGAAGCACGGCGCTGCAAACCCAATGCGCCGTGCTCCGCCTTCATCGGCATAGTGGGAGTAGCCGATGCCTGGCGAGATCACCAATGGAACAAAGGAGATATATGAGAAAGCGAATTTCACTGAGCGCAATGTTCACTCTACTGGCCCTACTGATACTGCTGGCTCTTGCGGCGTGCGACGGGGGATTGCCTCAAACTGTAACGACGGCCCCAACCCAGGGCGCAGCTAACACCGAGCAGCAACTACAGGCCACAATCGAGGCGCTTCAGACTGTGGTTGTAGAGCAGGACGCAGATGCGCCGGACCCGACCGAGCAATCCACTACCGATATTGAAAACGATACAACGTCCCAGCCAACCGCTGAGGGCGCGCAAGAGCCTGAAGCAACGGAAGTACCTGTTGCTGCAGCAACAGAAGAAGTGACGGAAGTGCCAAACGCGCAGGACGGCACACCCCTACCGCCCGGAGAAGTGCCGTCGGAGCCTCTCATAGTCGTTGCCCTGGGTGACAGTTTGACCGAAGGACAGGGCGATACGCCGGCGGGAGGAGGCTACCCTGCCCGCCTTCTGGCATTGATTCGCCCCATACGCTCCGACACGGCGATGATCAACCTGGGTGTGTCCGGCTATACCTCCCAGCAAATGATTGAACAGGAGTTGCCTGCTGCCCTCGATGCCAACCCGGACATCGCCCTGGTGTGGATCGGTGGCAATAATCTCTGGAACAACGGTGGGCCTGAGAGAGAGGAGTCCGACCTGAGCGTTTTCAGGGCCGACATTGATACGACCTTACGCTCGCTGACGACGAAGGGAGTCAGGGTCTTCGTCGGACTGGTGGTCGACCAGGCAAAGAGTCCGTACGCTACGTCCCCCAATGGAGCTGCTCTCGACCCTGAGGGCGTAGCACACATGTCGCACCTGGTCACTGAATTCAACAAGATTGTCAGCGCCAAGGCAGCGCAGTACGGGGTCACGACAGTTGATACCTACAACACTACCATCTTCACCGATCCCGCAACGCTGGCCGAAGATGAGGCCCACCCTAATGCGGCAGGCTACGATCTGATTACGCGAATATGGTTCGAGGCCATCAGGCCGGCGCTAAAATAGCGTTCACATCCTCACACCCCGGTAGCACGAGAGACCCCACAGATGCGAGGGGCATATAACGTCCGATGCAACAGGAGACCTAATATGAATAAGCGAACGTCGAGAAGCGTAGCATTCATTCTACTGGCCCTACTTATGCTGCCCACTCTCGCCGCGTGCGACGGGGGATTACCTCCAACCCCAACCACTGCGCCGGCGCCAACCCAGGAACCAGCCACCACCAACCGGAACCTTCAGGCCACAATCGAGGCGCTTCAGGCTACGGTTGTAGCGCAGGACGCCGATGCGCCGGGTCCGACCCCTCAAGTCACAACCGACGTTGCGAGCGAAGCAACGTCTCCACCCGATGTCGAGGGCACCCAGGAGCCTGAAGCAACCCAAGCACCCGCTGACGCAGCAACAGAAGAAACCGCCGGTACAGATCAAGCAGGCGTGACGCCTGTTGTTGCAGCGCTTCCCGAAGGGCCGAAAGTACAGCTTGCCGGACATCCTCGCCTTTTTGTAACTGCTGAGGATTTGCCCAGGTTGCGCTCGTGGGCTGTGGATAGTAATCCGATCTACGCCAACGGCCTCAAACCTGTATTGGAGTTGGCCAGGACCGACATGGACGCGGGGACGGTGGTAGCCCAGGACAACGCGGGCACCCGATATACTGACTACCCGAACGAGATGTTCGCCGAGCTATTCGCTTTCGCATCGCTGATAAGTAACGACGAGGCTGAACGGGCAGATTACGCGAAACGTGCCCGCAGCATGCTTATGCGGATTATGAATGAGGCTGCCAAGGGGTATGCCGATGGGCAGCCATACCGAGATATTGCTTTTCCGACCAGCGACCGTTCCAGATGGCAGGGGGAGGCATACGGGCTGACCGTGGACTGGATTTACCCGTACCTGTCGGCGGAAGACAAAGCCACAATACGCAAGGTATTTCTCCAGTGGTCGAATACAATCGTTACGGAGGGCTATCGCCATCCTGAGCCTGTGGGTGTGGTAAACGATCCCCTACTATTCACCGACAAGCTTATGTATAGATGGGCGGCAAACAACTATTTCAGCGGCAATATGCGCAATATGGGGTTGATGGCGTTGTCGCTTGACAGCGCGGACGATCCGGGAGGAGAACTTGCCAGGTATTTGAACAATGCAGTTGGGGCCCGCCTGTATATGGCCGATTACGTGATGCGTAACGACGCGGCAGGGGGTATGCCGGCAGAGGGCTTTGAATACGGAAGCGCACAACTGGGTTACATTCTGCAATTCTTGTATGCACTCCACACGGCGGGGCAGGACGATACGTCGGTGTGGGGGCAGCAGGTTTCGATAGATAATCCATTCTGGAAGAACCTTGTAAGCGGCAATTTGCACTCATACAGCCCCGCCCCTGTGCAGCACCCCGAATACGGGGAAGTTTATCAGCCTGCCTTCTACGGGGATGGGGAGAAGTATCTGCCTCCACCTGACTTCATGGAGGCTTTCGGTCCACTTGCGCTGTATGCCAGGTCAACAGGCGATACGCAGGCAGTAGATAAAATACGCTGGATCGAGACGAACATGGCACCCGGAGGCGCGGAGAGGCTGATGGTGCGTGCCAACGACTCTTACAGCTTCTTCAACACGATCATGTACTTTATGCTGTTCGATCCAAAGGCCGGGCAGCCTGCCGACCCGCATAAAACCGAACCTCTCAACTTTTTCGCGCCGGGCACGGGCCATATCCTGAGCCGAACCGGGTGGGACCAGAACGCAACATGGTTCAACTATGGCCTGGGCTGGACTGATATAGACCACCAGCAGGCTGACGGCAATAGCTTTGATTTCTACCGCAAAGGGGAGTGGCTTACCAAAGAGCGTGTGGGGTACGAACTGTTTAGCTCCGACTACCACAATACTGTGACAATTGAGAACAACAAGCCGGACAGGTACGTGAAGGAAGAATATCTGGGCATAGAGTACGACCGCGGCTCGCAGTTGATACTGGTGAGCAACGGCGGCAAGCTACTTGCCCACAGCTTTGGCAACGGATTCACTTACGGGCTGGGCGATTCTACGGGACTGTACAATTCGGACTACGAGGATATTAACGATATTGCCCACGCAAGCCGCTCGATCGTTTGGCTGCAGCCTGATTATGTCGTTGTTTACGACCGTGCTACCTCCAAAACAGAAGGGCGATTCAAGAGATTCTGGCTGCAAACGCCGAAACTGGCTCAAGTGTCTGGCAACAGGGCTACTATGACAACCGAAAAGGGGCAACTCCTTTTCAATACCACGCTGCTGCCAGAGAACGCAGCCGCTGATGCTGAGCCGCCGGACGAGTTTGGGGCGGCGAACACAGCACAGGACGAGCCGATGCAATATCGCCTCAAGGTTGAGGCACCTGGTGGGACGAAAGATGTGCGCTTCCTGAATGTGTTGCAAGGCGCAGATGCGGGGGCGAGCCCTGCTGGTGTAAGCCTGGTGGAAAGCAAAAGCGGCACCGCTTACGCCGGTACAGTGGTGAATGGAGTAGCGGTGATGTTCCCTGTTGATCTTGCCGACAGTTTCGCGGGTACGACCTATGAGGTTCCGTCGGGTACAGAGGCGCATCTAATCACAGGGCTCACGCCGAACGCGGGGTATGATGCTGAGGTGACCAACGAAGACGGATCTGTACGTGTGAGCGTCAAGACAGGGAGCCGGTATAAAGCGGATGATGGAGGTGTACTGGCGATCGGCACGCTCCGGACCGGCAAGTAGGCTCGCCTGCCGCGGTGGTCTCACCGACCTCGTGAGAATAAGCGGTGCGTCATCAAGGACAACTTGCCAGGGCGATGTTTGTCACTGACTTGCAACCTGATTTTACCTGCACCGCAACTTCCGGGTGCTAGACTTAGATTGGACGTACAGATACATGGGCGTTTAGCGACGCCCATCTCTTCCAGGTAATAGTTCAACATCGGTTGAAGTACGTAGGATCAAGTTGGGATAAAAAGTGCCTGTAGGGGGCAATTTTGTGAACACCAAAGCTCATTCAGGACGCAATTCAGTAGAAAGCATGCGCACGTATCGGGTGGCAGCCACCCCGCAAGATGATGCTCAGGCTATCCCAATCGCCGGAGGGAATACGCTGCCTCTCAATATCCAGAAAGGCAGTGGTACCTCGGGCTTCAATGCTGATGAGCCCACACGGGCACAGGTGCCCCGGAGGTTTGATGACCTCAGTACCTGGCTGAAAGCCCTGGCCGAGCCAAACCGCCTACGGATAGTTGACCTGCTCATGCAGGGGGAACAGTGCAACTGCGACATGGGAGAGAAGCTGAATATGGCTCCTAACCTGGTGTCGCACCATCTGCGTGTGCTCCAGGAAGTAGGACTGATAGTTACGCAGCGCGACCTGGACGATGCTCGCTGGATACACTATTCGATCAACCAGGATACGCTTGCAGCACTGAATCAGGTACTGAGCACGTTTTTCAGTCCGGCGCGCATTCAGCCTCAGCAGACGTCATGTGCGCCCATAAGGACCCATTTTTAAGCACGAACTAGCGCCGCCGGTGCCCGCTAACTCTTCGCAGTAATGGTTCGGCATTTAGTTCGATGGAGGTTGAATTACTATGGATCACAGCGAAACCGTGCGTAAAGCACCAGAGCAGGTAGTTCAGGTAGGTCAGGCAGCGCAATTACCAATGGCTACACAGGTAGAGCTATTCGATCCGCCCCTCTGCTGCCCTACAGGACTCTGCGGACCCACACTCGACCAGACGCTGCTTGATGTGAGCGAGACCGTGCAGGCCCTCAAAGAGGCAGGGATAGGGGTGGAGCGCTACCAGATGGCTTCCCACCCTCACATATTTCTCAAGCACCCGGAAGTTATGAAGCTGGTGCGCGAACGAGGCATGGCGGCTTTTCCTATGACAGTAGTCGCCGGGCAGATAGTTAAGATTGGCGCATACCTCACGCGGCATGAGATGGAACAGGCACTGCTCGACGCTAAAGGCGCTGAAGGAGCATCGAGATGACCACGAACACCCATTTCCAATTCTTTTCCGGCAAGGGGGGTGTTGGTAAGACTTCGATGGCCTGCACCACTGCTGTGCGCGAGGCCGGCCGTGGTAAGCGCACACTCATCGTCACCACTGACCCGGCATCTAACCTGGCCGACGTTTTTGAGCAGAGTATCGGCCACAAGGTAACGCCTGTCCGAGGTGTATCGAACCTGTGGGCGATGGAGATCGACCCTGACCAGGCCACCAGGGAGTACATCGACAGGGCAATGTCCCCGATACGCGGAGCGTTCCCGGCCGAGATCGTCGCGGTAATGGAAGAGCAGATGTCGGGGCCTTGTACTGCGGAGGTGGCAGCCTTTGACCGCTTTGTAGACTTCATCGCTACTCCTCAGGCACAGGCACCCGGTTTTGCTTCCACCTCGGTAACTCCAACGTCCGACGTCCCGACCCATTTCGACACTGTTATCTTCGACACAGCGCCTACGGGCCACACCATACGACTGCTGGAGCTACCCGCCGAGTGGACCCGGTCCATAGACGAGGCATCTGCAGGGAGCGGGCAGACCTGTATCGGACCTGCTGCTGCCATTCAGGATGCCCGGCATAAGTATGAGCGGGCGCTTGTTACTATGCGTGACGCTGTGCAGACCAGCTTCGTATTTGTGCTGCAGCCCGAGGCCACATCTATCAAGGAAACTCAGCGTGCCATAGGCGAGCTGGAAAAGCTCGGTATCCGGACGCAGCGTCTCATAGTCAACGGCATCATCCCTGTAGAAGAGCAGGCGAACGCACTTTTTGCCGAGAGGCGCAGGATGCAGCAAAGCTACCTGGCGGAGATCAAGCGTGACTTGCACCTTCCTGAGCTCCACATGTATCTGCTCGACGGCGAGATAAAGGGTGTTGCGCGCCTGCGGGAGGTAGCACATTTGCTCTTCGAGGGGCACCGGCAGCACTCTACCATGAGCAGTACAGAATCGAGAGCACCACAGTCAATCTCAGCTACTACTACACCAATGGGCAAAATATCCCCTGCCGCGCTGGCTTGCGTCCTTCCGGCTGAGCCTGCGCACCATACCCGCTCGATATTCTTTACGGGCAAAGGTGGGGTAGGCAAGACGGCAGTGTCGTGCATCACCGCTGTGTGGCTGGCCCGTCAGGGGTATAAAACGCTGCTTCTCACCACTGATCCGGCGGCACATGTGGGCGACGTGTTGGGTGTGCCAGTAACAGACGAACCTGCACCGGTACACGGCGTGCCCAATCTGTGGGCCACCAAGATTGATCCCAAGGCAGCAGGTGAGGCGTACAAGACGCGCATACTGGACGATGCTCGCAGGCGCGGCCGGCCCGAAGCCAGCATAAAGGTTATGCAAGAGGAGCTGGATTCGCCCTGCACCGAGGAGATGGCAGCCTTTGACAAGTTTATCGAGTACGCGGCCGGGGACGAGTGGCAAGTGACCGTTTTCGATACCGCTCCCACCGGACATACGCTGAGATTGCTGCAATTGCCGGTAGAGTGGAGTAAGCAACTGGACATTACGACATACGGATCTGTGGATACCGTAGCCGCTGACGACGTTGCCAAAGAGCGGTTTGGCAGGGTGATAGCTATGATGCAGGATCCCGAACAAAGCACGGTTGCATACGTGATGTACCCCGAATCTACGCCCATTGTAGAAGCGTACCGGGCCAGCGAGGAGTTGCGCACGATAGGCATAGAGCCCGGCCTTGTGGTCGCTAACCAGGTACTGCCAGCCGAGGCCTGCACCACTCCGTTTAGCCAGGCAAGGTGGAATATGCAGCAGAGGTATATGCTGGAAATAGGCGAGCGGTTCGCTGTTCCCATGTTACTGATACCTCTCCTCCCTCGGGAGATAAAAGGTGTCGGCTTGCTCACGGAACTTGGCGAGCAGATATATGGACCGGCTCTGGCGGTTGAGGCAGCACCTGTAGCCGCGGGCCGGTGAGTCGGCAGTTGATGGAGATCGTTCTCTTGCTCGCCATCGTAGCCGTTGTGGCTCTGGCGCTGACTGCGCTGAACTTCGGGCTTCAGCGCCTGGCCCGCCCGGACAAAGGTGGCGAGCGCATCGCCGGTTGCTGCGGCATGGCACTCCCTGAGGAGATGCTGGGATCAGGGGCAGAAACTCTGCTAAGAACGGCCCTGGAAGAGTACGCAGAAACAGAGTCAGACAAACAGAACGAGGTATATCATGAACTCTAAAGCACTACTCGCAAAACTGGAAGATTTCCGGCTCTTGCCCCTTTATGTCGTATTCAGTATGGCTGTGGGTATCGGCATAGGCAAGTTGCTGAACATATCCGATTTCGCTCTCACCCCACCTATCGACGCTATCAAGAGCATATTCTCCGGCACATTCATATTCTCGGCACCAGCCGCACTTTCGCTGGGTGTGCCTATCGGGCTATTCCTGATGATGTACCCCGCTATGACCAATGTGCGCCTGAATGA
>JBDTQH010000068.1:0-27875 GCA_039932335.1 Chloroflexota bacterium | reverse complement strand
ATGGCAATCGTTTCGGCTCTCGCACACCTTGACCGGGTGAGGCAGGAGCGCGGCGATGCTCCCGTGCATGCCACCTTCGCGCCTGCCCACGTGCTGAAAGGCGGCTCTATACCGGACGACCTTCAGGACGAAATCAGGGATGTAGCGCACAGGGCCGAAGCTGCAGGCCATGAAGACCTGGCGATGGACATCCGTGATAACCTCGAATACATCCTGCAATGCGCGTCCAATGAAGCGTTCCAGTCGATGTTTGACCGCGCTGTTCAGGAAGGCCTCATCTCGCACGAGCAGCACAAAGCGATGGAGAAGCGCCTCGCGGTCAATGCCTGCGACGCCAAAGGCGGTATCTGCGCGTTTCACGGTACAGGCAACTCTTCACGTGATGTTGTGGCGGCTTTCGGGCTCGTCCACCCCGCTGTAGAAATGCTCACAGTGCCGCCTACTCAGCCGCAAGTGAACGCGGCCATTGATGCGCTATTCTCTATCCTCAACCGCCCCGGTTTTTCGGTGAGCGAGATAGTGACGCAAAACATCGCAAACGCCGTGCGGGTGCACAGCGCGGTGGGTGGTTCTTCTAATCTCATGATGCATATCGTCGCCGCGATGGTCTATGCAGGCTGCGATTTCAGCTTGCTCGACATGGAGCGAATCTTGCAGGCCGCACCTGTGCCCGACATCTACGACTACTCGCTCAACAAGGGGCGAGATGTGTTCGCGCTGGCCCAGCAGTGCTGCGCCGGGCAGATACGCGGCATGGAGACTGTCTTCTATGAGCTTGGCCGCAACGGCGTGCCGATGGACCTCAACGCGCCGACCGTGACGGGACAGACATGGCAGCAGCGCCTCGCCGACACCACAAACCTTAGCGCGGACGGCGTGAAAGAGAACCCTATCATCTTATCCAGCCCCCGCCGTGCTATTTCGGGTGTGGACGTGCTGCGCGCCAACTGGTTCGAGACGGCCGTTGTCAAGACGAGCGGCCTGCCAGATGAGCTGCTGGATAAGTTCGATGACAAGGTGGCCGTGGTTCTCTACTTTGAAACCGAGGAAGCCGCAAACGACGCGCTTGTCGACACGGATCTGCTCGAAAAGCTGCGCACAGAACCCGGCATGACCTACGATATGCTGCGCCGCATGTATGAATACAACCGCAGGCCCGGACACTCTTCTATCGAGGAGATAGAAAGCGGTGCTAAACCAGACAGGCGGGACACCAGGCAGCTATACCAGCACATGGTTACCACCCACACGCTGCGCATCGCTACAGTAATCAGCGGGCAGGGGCCGGAAGCCTTCGGGATGCCCGAGATGTGTGTCCCATCGTTCCGCATCAATTACAACAGAGCGCTGCGGCAACTGGTGTCGCTTATCACCGACGGGCGCTATTCTGGCACGAACTTCGGCGTATCGGTGGGCCACGTGACACCCGAAGCAATGCACGGCGGCGGGATCGCCTACTTGCAGACCGGAGACCTGATGCACCTGCAATTCAGGGCAGGCCGCCTGGACCTGATAGACAGGCAGATCTTTGCTGAAGAAGGTAAGGTAGTCCCACATAGCGGCAGCCTGGCCGAGCAGAGGGCAGGCCTGGGATTGGAGCGGCGCACTCATCTCGACAGACGTGCCCGCCGCATAGCTCCCAGCAACCGTATGCTGCACCACACCGATGCCGCCCGCGGCGTGGTACCCGCGCAGGTTGCGGAGTGGGCAACCAACCGGTGGCAAGGAACAGCCGAGAGTGTGGCGGTGCAACTCGCACAGGGTGGAGCATAATGCCTGAACTCTATGGTAAACACTACACTCCTGATGAGCTTCGCCGCATGGTGGGGAGCATGGCGCAACTGGCGGGCGTGCGGCTGAGTGAGCTTGCAGATGGCAAAGCCCGAGGCATACGCGTTGCCGACGTTTACACAGGCGGTCTGCGCTTCCAGGTGCTGCTCGACAGGGCTATGGACATTGGCGCGGCCGATTTCGAGGGTAAGCCAATAGCGTGGGTACACCCTGCACTTGGCGGCCCCGACCAGTATGAGCCGGAGGGTTACGGCTGGAGCCGCACATGGGGAGGCGGGCTTGTTACCACCGCAGGCCTGACTTTCTTCGGCCAGCCCGAAGAGGACGCCGGCGAGACGCTGGGCTTGCATGGTCGGATAGCCCATATCCCGGCAAGTAAAGTCAATGTCACTGAAGAGTGGAGAGGCGACGACTACGTGCTTGAAATAAAGGGCGAGACTCGACAGTCGGCGCTCGGCCTCGAAAACTTGTTGCTGACGCGTAAGATCAGTACGAAGCTTGGCTCACGCTCATTGACCATCGAGGACACAGTGCGTAACGACGGCTTTATCCCAACTCCGCACATGATTCTCTATCACTGCAATTTCGGCTTCCCGGTGGTGAGCCCCGACTCTGTGCTGGAGATAGACGACGAATCGGTGAGGCCACGGGACGGGCGAGCGGAAAAGGGTTTCGCCACCCACACAAAGTTCGATGAACCCGACCCCGGCTTTCCCGAACAGGTCTTCTTCCACAAGCCGCGCATCGATAGCGAAGGTTTTTCAAAGGCCGCCATTATCAACCGCAAGCTCAATTACGGCGCATACATCCGCTACCGCGCCGCCGAGCTGCCGTACATGGCGCAGTGGAAGCTAATGGACGCTGGTAACTATGTCTGCGCCCTCGAACCCGCCAACCAATGGGAAACCCCCCGCAAGACGCTGCGAGAAGAAGGCCGCCTACGCTTCCTCCAACCCGGCGAGGAAGTAAATTATCTGGTGGAGATTGGTGTCGTGGGGTAACTATCGACAAAGTGTCGGGTGCCGGGTGTCAGGGGTCAGATTATTACGGATTCACCGCAGAGGCGCAGAGGGCGCAAAGTTACGCAGAGGTTATTAAGGTTTGTATTGAGCTGTGGCAAGAGAGTAAGCGGCACATTGCAGAAGCCGTCGGCGTTCATAACTGACAACTGACAACTGACGACGAACCCCTGGAGGATAGATGCAACGAACATACCTTGTGACAGGCGCGATGGGCTGCCTGGGGGCGTGGACCATTCACAATCTGCTGCTGATGGGAGAGCGGGTGGTGGCTTTCGATCTCAGCACGGATGCGTTCCGGCTGCGTCTGCTAATGCCGGACGATGCTGTGGAGAGCGTGCCGCTGGTGCAGGGCGATATAACCGACTTCAATAGTGTGGAGCGGGTTGTGCTCGATAACGGCATCACGCACATCCTCCACCTTGCCGCCCTGCAGGTGCCTTTTTGCCGGGCCAATCCCGTGCTTGGCTCCCAGGTGAACGTTACGGGCACGGTCAATGTATTCGAGGCAGCGGCCCGCCACAAAGAGCAGGTAGAGCGCATCATCTACACAAGCTCGGCGGCGGTGTACGGCCCGGCAAGCCTCTACCCGCCCGGACCCGTCGCTGAAGACACCCCTCTTGTGCCCGCTACTCACTACGGCGTCTACAAGCAGGCCAACGAAGGCACAGCACGCATATACGCCCAGGACAACGGAGTCACCAGTATAGGCATCCGGCCCTATGTTATCTACGGATTGGGGCGCGACCGTGGGGTTACGTCATCACCCACCAAGGCGATGCTGGCGGCTGCGATGGGGCAAGGCTATGAGATTACATATGGCGGAAGGTGCAACTTCCAGTGGGGCAACGATGCGGCGTGCACTATGATCGCCCTTGCCACAGTCCCATTCGAAGGCACACGCACCGTCAACCTGGGGGGCAGCAGGGTGAGTGTGCGGGAAGTCGCGGAGGCCATCGAGAACGCCGTGCCCGAAGTACGGGGCAAGATTACCCATGTCAATACACCCCTGCCTTTCCCGGACGCGCTGGACAGCAGTGGCCTCAGCGCGATCCTTCCTGATGCCCCCGAAACCCCGCTGGCCGAAGGTGTGCGGGCGACAATAGACGCCTTCCGCACGCTCATAGAGGCAGGCAGAATAGATGTAGCTAACGCAATGGCATAGGCCACTTGCGGAGTGATAGCAGAAAGCAAAACTATGCACCGGCAATCACTAATCGAAGAATTGACCGACATTCTCGGCAGCGGAGGTCTTGTTTCCGCGCCTGAACAGCTGATGACCTACGAGTCAGACGGGCTGAAGAACCACCGCGTAACCCCCATGCTGGTGGCCCTGCCCACAACCACCGAGCAGGTGGCTGCTGTCGTGCGCCTCTGCCACCGCGAAGGCATCCCCGTTGTGCCGCGAGGGTCAGGAACGGGCCTTTCCGGCGGCGCACTTCCTATAGCCAACAGTGTTGTTATCGGCCTCAGCCGCATGCGCGAAATACTGGAAGTTGACCTTCAGAACGCCCGCGCCGTGGTGCAGGCAGGCGTGCTCAACCTGGGTGTTACCCAGCACGTGGCCCCGCACGGCTACTACTATGCGCCCGACCCATCAAGCCAGCAGGTTTGCTCAATCGGCGGCAACGTAGCCGAGAACTCAGGCGGCGCTCATTGCCTCAAGTACGGCTTCACGGTCAACCATGTGCTCGGTCTAACCGTTGTATTGTCGGACGGTTCCATTGTCCACCTCGGCGGCAAAGCAGTGGAACGGCCCGGCTACGATCTCGTGGGCATCCTGGTCGGCTCCGAAGGTACGCTTGGTATTGTCACCGAAGTGATTTTGCGCCTGGTTCGCAAGCCGGAAGGTGTTGCCACTCTCCAGGCGGCATTCACCACAACGGATGAGGCGGGCGGTGCGGTTTCCGGTATCATCGCGGCAGGCATCGTACCTGCGGCCGTCGAGATGATGGACAACCTGAGCATCCAGGCAGCCGAGGCAGCGGTTCACGCCAACTACCCCCTCGATGCAGGGGCCATCTTGCTGGTTGAACTTGACGGCCCGCGCATCGAATGGGAAGAACAGATGGAGCAGGTTGAGGAGATTTGCCGCACACACGGCTCGACATCTCTCTATATCGCCGCCAACGACGCCGAACGGGCGCTTATGTGGAAAGGACGCAAGTCAGCGTTCGCCGCGATGGGCCGCATCAGCCGCGACTACTACGTGCAGGATGGTGTCATCCCGCGCACGGCCCTGTCAGGCGTGCTGCGTGAAATCACAGCCCTGGGCGAGCAATACGGGCTGCGCGTGGCGAATGTGTTCCATGCGGGCGACGGCAATTTGCACCCGCTCGTCCTCTTCGACGGCACTGTGGAGGGCGAGGCACACCGCGCCGAGAAACTGGCGGGGGAGATTCTGCGGGCGTGTGTGGCGGCAGGAGGCAGTATCACAGGCGAGCACGGTGTGGGTGAGGACAAAAAGCGGTATATGCCGCTGCAGTTCTCACAGGACGATCTTGACACCATGCAGCTTCTGCGCTGCGCCATCGACCCTGCCCGCCTCTATAATCCCGCCAAGCTATTCCCGACGCCCCGCCTCTGTGGCGAAAAACCGGGTGTATACCAGCCCCATCCGCTGGTAGAAAGTGGTCAGGCCGACCTGTTTTGATTATCTACCCCAACAAAGCCTGCGCGATTGGCAGCCGATGAGAAGCATAGAAGACAGCCTAGAACTATCGCAGGAGATAGGCGTGCCCATTGTCGAGGTGGGCGATATCTTCGGCCTGCCGTCGATTAACCCCGGCCCACCGGTGGTAGAGCCGAGGTCAGCGGAAGAGGTATCAAAGGTGCTGGGCTACGCCAACGAGCACGGCTGGAAGGTCGTTATCGTGGGGAGCGGCTCCAAGCTCGACCGAGGGCCTGAGCCAACGTCATACGATATAGCCCTGAGCATCTCGGGCATGACGGGCGTTATAGAGCACGCCGCCGGAGACATGACGGCCACCGTCAGGGCAGGCACACTTCTCTCCGACTTGCAAACCGAACTCGCAATAGCAGGCCAGTTCCTCCCCATCGACCCGCCCTTTCCGGGAACTGTAGGCGGCCTGATCGCAACCGCAGACAGCGGTCCGCGCCGCCTGCGATACGGTGGTGTGCGCGACCTGCTACTTGGCGTTACATTCGTGCTGGCTAATGGCACCGTCGCGAAGGGCGGCGGCAAGGTGGTAAAGAACGTGGCGGGCTACGACCTGCCGAAGCTGCTTACAGGCTCATTCGGTACGCTGGGCGTCATTACGGAAGCCACTTTCCGCCTCTATCCCGTCCCTCCGGCTTCGGCTACAGTTGTTAGCCGGAATCTTAGCACACAGCAGGCCTCATCATTGACGGCAGTTATCCTTACCTCCGGCCTTGTGCCTACCAGTGTGGACTATTATTCTCACGACGGCGACCGCGGCACACTGGCGGTTCGTTTTGAAAGCTCTCCCCGCTCAGTGGCCGGGCAATCTGAGCGTGCCGTCACCATGCTGGGCTCGGCGGAAATCCTGAATGGAGATGCTGCAATAGCCTTCTGTGCGGAGCTTGACACAATCAGCAGAGTCCAGCCGGGCGACATACTCGCGCGCCTGATTACCACGCAGAGCGATCTTGCTCACCTGCTGGGGAGCGCAGAGCGCCGGGCGTTAGCTTCGGCGTCAACCCTCACAACACGTGCTCACATGGGGCATGGTCACGCCCTGCTGCGGCTCAGTGCTCCGTCGCTCGATGAGGGAATAGAGCAGCTAATGGCGCTGCGTCGTGAAGCCCAGGCTATGCAGTCCAACCTCGTAATCTGGCGCATCGCAAGCGATCCTTCTGAAAAAAGGCCGAACGTCGATTGGTGGGGTGATCCAGGTGAGAGTCTCGACTTAATGAGACGAGTCAAGGCGCAGTTCGACCCGAAGGCGACCCTCAATCCAGGCCGCTTCGTGGGAGGAATATAACAGTGACCGCCATGGTTTGCCCCGGAGGGAAGCTTAAAACGCGAACCGATAATGGCGTACAATATGCAGGTAAGTTGTTGATGCAGAGGATAGGACGGGACCATTGACCGACACCACGCCAAACGTTATACCGGCACCCCTTGATTGGGTTACGCCAAAGACGTCCGAGTTCCGCGAGCTGATTGACGATTGCGTGCACTGCGGCTTCTGTCTACCTTCCTGCCCGACTTATATCCTCTGGGGCGAAGAAATGGACTCGCCTCGTGGGCGCATCCACCTGATGAAGTTGCTCGACGAAGAGAAGATAGAGCTAACACCCACAACGGTGCAGCACTTCGACCAGTGCCTCGGCTGTATGGGCTGCCTGACCGCTTGCCCGTCCGGTGTGCAATACGAGAAGCTGATTGAAGAAACACGCAGCCGCATTGAGACAGAGTACCCACGCAAACCGGCTGACAGGCTCTTCCGCCGCTTCATCTTCGAGCTATTCCCCCACCCTGAGCGGCTGCGCTTGCTCGCTCCCTTCCTCATTCTCTATCAGCGAACAGGGCTACCGCGCCTGGTCGAACGCACAGGCATACTAAAGCGCCTGCCCGCACGCATCGAAGGGCTTCACAATCTGATGCCCACGACAACATGGCGTAACCTCCGGCGCAAGCTGCCTGAGCGGCTGCACGCACGCGGCACGCGGCGGGCGCGAGTCGGCCTGCTCACGGGCTGCGTACAGCGGGTCTTCTTCTCCGACGTCAATGCCGCAACTATGCGCGTGCTGGCCGCCGAGGGCTGCGAGGTTTACGCTCCCGCGGCGCAGGGTTGTTGCGGTGCGCTGGCGCTTCATGCGGGCCGAGAAGAAGCTGCCAGGGAGAATGCCCGGAGGTTAATCGACACGTTCAGCCGGGAAAAGCTGGATTACATCGCGGTGAATGCTGCGGGCTGCGGCTCCAGCATGAAGCAATACGGCCACCTGCTGCGCGACGACCCCGTGTATGCCGCCCCCGCTGCCGAGTTCGCGTCACGAGTGCGCGATGTAACCGAACTGCTGGATGCCCTTGGTCCGCGCGCCCCCAGACGGCGTATCAACGCAAAGGTAGCCTACCATGACGCCTGTCACCTGGCGCACGCGCAGGGGATTCGCCGCCCGCCTCGCGCCCTGCTGGAAAGCATACCGGGCATCGAGATATTGCCTCTGGCCGAACAGGAAATCTGTTGCGGCAGTGCCGGTATCTACAACCTTGTTGAGCCGGAGCCGGCAGCAGAGCTAGGCGAGCGCAAAGCACGCAACATCATAGCGACAGGAGCCACAATCGTGGCCAGCGCCAACCCCGGCTGCACACTGCAGATAGAGGCCCACACCCGCCGCCTGGGCAAACCGGTGCGCGTTCTCCACCCCGTGCAATTACTGGATATGGCGATTGGCCGGGATCAGGGATCAGGATTTACGGATTCACCGCAGAGACGCAGAGGGAGCTGAGGAGCGCTGAGGTTCTTGAGGTTTTGATCGGTGCTGAGCGAAACGAATAGGCGGTACATGCCATCAACTTACAACTAATTCCTTACCCCTGACACCTGACACCCGACCCCTACGCAATACGCAATACGCAATACGAAGCACCACGAAAGGACAACCATGACAGATACCAAACAGGCTACAACTGACATAACTACCGTTCCAAAGCGACTACTGCTTGGCCCTGGGCCGAGTGAAGTCGATCCGGAGGTACTTCGCTCGCTGACAATGCCGCCGCTGGGCCACCTCGATCCTGTGCTGCTGGCTATGATGGCCGAGGTACAGGAGCTGCTGCGGGAGGCCTTCCGCACAAAGAATGAGCTTACATTGGCGATATCAGGCACAGGCACTTCGGGCATGGAGGCCGCGCTGGTCAACATCATTGAGCCGGGCGACAGTGTGCTGGTCGGCGTAATGGGCTATTTTGGCGAGCGCCTTTGTGAGATAGCAAAGCGTGTGGGCGGCGAAGTTCAGCGTATCGATACAGAATGGGGCACGCCGCTCGACCCTCAAAAGATGAGCGATGAGATTCGTCGTTTGCGTCCGCAGGTGGTCTGTGCCGTGCACGCCGAGACATCCACAGGTGTCTGCCAGCCTCTGGAAGAGATAGCGCAGGCCGCACATGAGGTTGATGCCCTCCTCATTGTCGATGCGGTTACCTCGCTTGGCGGCCAACCCATCGAAGTTGACAAATGGGATATCGACGTCTGCTACAGTGGCAGCCAGAAGTGCCTGGGCGCACCCTCCGGCCTGGCCCCCATAACCTTCAACTCGCGCGCTCTCGAACGTATCCGGGCGAGGAAAACAGCTGTCCAGAGCTTCTATCTGGACGCCATGTTGCTCGAAAACTACTGGGAGAAGAAGGCGTACCACCACACCATTTCTGCTCCACTGATCTACTCGCTGCATACTGCTCTCAGCTTGCTTCAGGCCGAGGGACTGGAAAAGAGATGGGCGCGGCACAGCAGAAACCACAGCGCATTTCGTGCGGGCTGCGAGGCGATGGGCCTCACCTTCCTGCCTGACGAAAGCTACAGCTTATGGCCGCTCAACGCGGTAGTTGTGCCGGATCGCCTCGATGAAATGGCAATACGCCAGGCCTTGCTCAAGGAGTTCAGCATTGAGGTTGGAGGTGGTCTTGGCCCCATGAAGGGCAAGCTGCTGCGGGTGGGCTTGATGGGCTATGCATCGCAGCAGGAGTTTGTGCTACAACTGTTAGCGGCACTGGAGACCATACTCTGGTCGATGGGACACAAAGTGGACGCAGGGGTTGGCCTGCAAGCCGCCATGCAAGTCTACGCGCACCCCTCACACGCAGGTAAGTAGCCTGCTGTGACAGGAAAGCAGGAAGGAGAATGGTGTGGTGCCATTCTCCTTTCACTATTCAGGCGGCGAAGACTATACGCTAACCTAGCGCTTCTGCTACCAGCTCTGCGATATGTAGCACGCGGATGTTTAGTCCGGCCGCGTCAATCCCGCCGCGCATATGCAAGATACAGCCGGGATTATCCGTCACGAGCACTTTAGCCCCGGTGGATTGCACGTTCTCCAGCTTGCGCTTGAGTATCTCCGCTGCGACCTCCGGGTGTGTCAGCGAAGTTGACCCGCCAAATCCGCAGCAGACAGATCCTTCCGGTAGGTCGCGCAACTCAAGGCCAAGCACGTCGCGTATGATACGCACGGATGCGCCCTCGAGCCCAAGTATATTGGCCGACTGGCAGAAGTTATGGTAGGTGACGGGCCCGATGCGCTCATTTGCACCGGCGGTCCGCTCCTTTACGCTGTCCAGTTGGGCTACCTTATCCATAAAGCTGGTGAAGTCTATTATGCGCTTGGTTAGCGACCTGGCCCGACGCTGCCACTTCGGGAAGCCCTCAAAAAGCCCTTCATATTCGTATAACATCGCAATTGCGCAACTTGTGCCGCCTGTTAATATGTAATCGGCCTGCACAGCCTCCAGGGTTTCGATAGTTTGCCGCGCCATCCTTCGTGCTCTCGGTAAATCGCCCGCGTCAAGGGCCGGAAGCCCGCAACAGTGCTGGTTACTGGGCGTGATAACCTCCACACCGCAGGCTTCCAGCGTCTGCACTATGGACTCGGCCATCTCGGGGAAGAACCTGTCGGTAATGCACTGGATGAAGTACGCCACTCGGATGGGAGCTTGCGTGCTCCGTGCTGCGGGCTGCACAGACGCAGTGCTGATTCGCGAGCGATAGGGCTTCGTCGCCAGTGCGGGCGGTGTCCTCCATGATGTTAGCGCCCTGACTTTCGGCACCAGTTGCGCGCCAACGCGCCTGATGCGTGTAAAACGCCCGTCGCTTAGTGGTCGGGAAAGCTGCGCCGCCGCCCTGAAGGCGAGATCGGCGGTTCTGGGCTGCGACCACCCCGACATCAACGCTCGCACAGGCCATGGCAGCCCCTTTTTCTCGACCACCTGTGCGCGCACCGCCAGTATTTGCTGGGGAAGCGGTATCCCAACCGGGCAGACAGTTGCACAGGCGTTGCACGATACGCAAAGCCCCTGCGGTCCAGCAGCTGCGTCGATACCGTGATGATAGGGCGTGTTGACCAAGCCGATCGCGCCTGTGTAGATATACCCGAACACGTGCCCGCCCACTACCGCATATGGCGGGCAGACATTGGCGCACGCGGCGCAACGGATGCAGCGCAGCGCTTCCTTTATCAAGGGGTTCTCGCGCATCTGCATCCTGCCGTTATCCACCAGCACTATGTGCATCTCTTTATCCGGCTCGGACGGCCCCGAAACAAATGTGGAGTAGGATGTCATGGATTGCGCTGTGGCCGACCGCGCCAGGAGTCGCAGTTGCAACATCGCCGCCGCGAAGTTGGGCACCAATTTCTCTATACCGGCCAGCACCACATGGGTCCGGGGCAGCGAAGTCACGAGGCGGGCGTTCCCTTCGTTGCAGATAAACATCACCGAGCCACTTTCGGCAATCAGCGCGTTGGCCCCGCTCACACCCAGGCCCGCACCGAGGAAATCGGCACGCAACTCTGTGCGCGCTACGCTAACCTGCTCCGGGATATCGTCGTCGCTGACCGGGCGGCCTGTAGTGCGGGTGAAGATCTCACCCACCTGGCCCCGGCTCTTGTGGATGGCAGGCATCACCATGTGCGAGGGTTTTTCGTGGGCAAGCTGCACAATCCATTCGCCGAGATCCGTCTCCACGACCTTAATATCGTTCTCTTCGAGTGCGGCGTTCAGGAACGTTTCTTCCGACACCATCGTCTTGGATTTGACTACATGGCTGATGCCCTTGTCGCGGCACAACTTGAGCACATAGTTGTTGGCTTCTTCGGCGTCCCTTGCGCGATATACTTTTACCCCGTTTCGCTCGGCTGCCGCCTGGAAAATGTCGACGTATTCCGGTAGGCGCTCGATCACATCGTCCTTAATCGCGGCGAGCCTGTTCCGAAGCAGGGCGAACTCCTCGTTGCCGGGTGTATGGGCGAGATGCACGATGTCGTTCGCAGGAGGCGGCTCATTGGCGGCAACGGCGTGCGCAACATCGCCGCTGTCCGCCGCGTACTTCGCCCATGCAGCATCCCGTCCCTCGCGCCACGAACGCTGGAAATTGAGCAGGTTGCGCTGCAATTGTGCGTCGGAAAGGGCACGCCTGTAGCGCTGCTCAAACGGCAGAGGTTCGTGGCCTCCAGCCTCAATGTTGGAAGGGGATTGCGGCCCTGTGGGTACGCGGCGCGGTCTACCCATTACAGCGGTACGTGACATATTATTCTCCCGGGCTAAGGTCTGCAGGCTTGATGAGAGATGAATACAACTGGAGTCATTAACGAACGGGCAGAGTTCTTACACGGTTCCGATAACAAGAACATGCAGCATTTTTGGTCCCTGGACACCGATCGTAAGCACCCGCTCGATGTCGGCGGTGCGGCTAGGCCCTGTGACCAGCGATAGATAGCGCGATCCAGCCGTGGTAAAACCAGAAAGCAACTCTCCCATCTCATCCAGGCTGGGCACGATCTTCTCAACAGGCAAGAGCACGTAAACGCTGTCCGCGATCATGCCAAGCAGCCGGGCGGCTAGCGTCTCGTCCACGCAGAGCACCGACCCCGTTTCAGCTACTCCCGCGATAGCGAGAATAATGCCGATGTCGCCCGCAAGCGCGGCAGTTACTTTCGACTGCGGGTTATCGAATACGGATTCTGTGTCGAGTTCGGCAGCGGCGGCAATATCCTCGGCCAGGAAGATGCTGCGGCCATGGGAGCTAAGGGCGGCAGGCAGTTGGGAAAACGCGGAGAGAACAGCGTTGGTAGTCGTGTATCGGCCCGTGAGTGAGGGCACATCAGCAGCAGAGGTGATAAGCGATGCGGCCTCTTCGACAGTGCTAACCAGTGAAACGCGAGCAGCAACTGCTTCCGCCCTGGCCCTGAACTTATCGAAGAGAGCGTCAGCATTCTCCTCAGCGCCCAAACCCGCAATCCTTGCGTCCACAGGCTCGCTATGCATACACCCTGCCCCTGCACAAGTACCCCTCTGGGATACATATGAAATGGAAGTCCCGCGCTTGTAGACGCAATTATAACACTTTTGGAGCGCGTACTGCGTAGTTGTCAGTTGTCAGTTACGACGGCAGACGGCCGACCGCCGTAATACCGATAACTGACAACTGACAACTGACAACTGACAACGCGGTCGGCGGTCGGCGGTCGGCGGTCTGCCGTCGATGGTCATACGGAGTACGCAGTACCCAGTACCCATCAAATACCTGTGCTCACCGCTAGTCCTCGCTCGCGGGCTCGTTCTTCGAGCAGGTCAACAAGAACAGTCCGGTGGCAGTGGGGGTGCGCGGCAGGTCCGTCCAGGCGTTCCCAGCAAAGCACCACCAGCGGGCGGGAGGGGTCTTGCTGAGCGATCCTTATTATCTGGTCCAGGACATCCAGCCCCTCCGGTGTTCGCATCTCGGCGCGATAGCCTGCTTCGAACTCTTCCCAGCTTATCTTCGGTACATCCGGTATGGCACTTGCCCCACCACGAGGAGGCTTGCCCAGGTACGCGTTCAACAGCGCGTCCGAAGGTCCGGCTGCCGGAATGCTCCGCCCTCCTGCCTCAAGCACGGGCCGCGTTCGCCAGCGGGGGCGGCGCATTGCAAGCACCAGGTGCGCATTGGGCGGCCACTCGGCTGGGCGCGTTGCACAAGCATGCCCAAAACGCAATGCCTGCACTGCTGTAGTTGCGCCATCGTCCGACCCAGACGCCGCAGGACCATCCGCTTGCATACCCTTATTATTCTCTTCTATCACAGTGTCCTCTTCCAGGTTGTATTCTAGTGTCGCTCCAGGAACATTCTACCAAACTCAAAGCTAACCAAGTAATATTCGTCGTAGACAGAGAGTGGGCAGAGTGGTAAGATTTAGTCACTCGTGGCCCTGCTGAAAGGGCGACACTTCCGTCTCGGTGGAGTGTCGGCAGCAACCTGCAGCGGTTAGCCTTGCGGCGGATGCCCGCCGAGCGAATAAGGGCGCTATGCCGGAACCGGCATAGCATAGAAGGAGCAAATTTGATGAAGCTAAGACTCTTCAGGCAGATATCTGCGATTTGCGCGTTTCTTATGGTGCTTGTCGTTCTCCCTATGGCGGGTGGTAGGGCTCAGGCCGCGCCGGCCGCTAGCCCTGTTACTCTGGACCCAAACACACAGTTCTACGTCCCTCAACCCGACCACGGTGCGATCACGCAGATCGCCCGTCTAACTTCGAGCGGTCACAGGGCTGACGCCGAGTTGATCCGCTCCATGATCAATATTCCCCAGGCGGTCTGGTTCACCAGCGGCGATGCCCGCAGTGTGGAACGAGATGTGCGGCAGACTGTCAACAATGCGGCCGCCCACAGGACGATGCCCGTGCTGGTGGCCTACTATGTTCCCGGCCGCGATTGCGCTCAGTATTCGGCAGGTGGAGCGCCCACTGGCGACGCCTACCGCGCATGGATCGACGGATTCGCGGCGGGACTTCGCGACCGACCAGCCATTGTTCTGCTGGAGCCGGACGGCCTGGCGCTGCTGCCTACCGACTGCGGCCAACCGGACACCTACGACCGCGTTGGCCTGATCAACTATGCAGCCCATGCCCTGCTGAGGGATCCGAACGCACTTGTTTACCTCGATGCCGGACATAGTGCCTGGCATTCTGTGGGCGACATGGCGGCGCGGCTAGTACAGGGCGGCGTGCTTGATGTGCAGGGCTTTTACAGCAACGTTTCTAACTTTCGCTGGACTGACTACGAGACGCATTTCGACACCTGGATCTCCAAGTGTATCGCGTTCGCCACTAACGCTGAAGAGGGTGGTTGGCGGCTGGGCCATTTCGACTGGTGCGCCAGCCAGTACTACTCACCCTTCGGCCCTGTAGACCCGAACGATATCAGCACATGGCACTACAGCGACGATTGGTATGATGCCAACCTGGGGCATGCCGTGCCGACCGTCCACTTTGTCGTCGATACCAGCCGCAACGGCCAGGGTCCATGGGTTCCGCCGCCTCACCCTCCTGGCGACGCACAGGACTGGTGCAACCCACCTGACCGTGGCCTGGGCCTGCGCCCCACTGCAAACACCGGTGTGCCGCTCGCCGACGCTTATCTATGGGTAAAGACACCAGGCCAATCAGACGGCCAATGTACCCGCTGGGGCCCTGGGCCGGATGACCCGGTGCGTGGCATCGTGGACCCGGCCGCGGGACAGTGGTTCCCCGATATGGCTCTTGAACTGGCGCACAACGCCAATCCGCTGCTCCACTAGCACGACGGGCGGACGTTGCAGCAGACAAAGGGTGGGAGAATGGAACTTCTCCCACCCTTTCAGTCGCGGTGGGCTGTCGGGCCGGAAGCTACTTCCCTTCTTTGTGCATTTGGCAAGGGTGGAACCGCTTGTGTATGCAAATAGCCTTGACTAAGTTACAGAGCGGTGTTACACTCGCTTCAAATTCAGGCGAGAGGGTGCTATATGAATTCTCCTATTAATGTTGCACTGATTGGCGCCGGCCGCATTGGACAAGTACATGCCGAAACGCTGGCGCACGGCATTGCGGGTGCTCGCCTCGCGGGGATCGCAGAAATAAATGCCCAGGTCGCGGAATCCACAGCCGCCCGCCTTGGCCTGTCGCGCTGGACCACCGATCCTGCGGAGCTAATAAGCGATCCCGATATTCAAGCCGTCGTTATCGCCAGCCCCAACGACACGCACTCCAGCCTCATTATCGCCGCTGCCGAAGCGGGCAAGGCGATCTTCTGCGAGAAGCCGATTGACAAGGACCTGGCCGACACCGACAGGGCGCTTGCTGCTGTGGCAAAGGCAGGCGTTCCACTGCAAATGGGCTTCCAGCGCCGCTACGATGCCGCCCACATGCGCTCACGTGCCCTGGTTGAGGAAGGGCAGCTTGGCAAGGTAATCTTCGTGCACTCGCATACTCGCGACCCCGAACCGCCACCTGCCGCTATTATGGCCGCATCGGGCGGCATCTTCCGCGATACATGCGTGCACGATTTTGACGCCCTGCGCTGGATAGTGGGCGATGAGATAGTTGAGATAACGGCCCGGTCGTCTGTGGGGCCCGCCACCAATTTTACTTCCTCGGGTGAGCCTGATATTGCTACTATTACGGTGCGGTTTGCCAATGGTGTGCTTGGACATATTGACGCCGTGCGCGGTGTGTTGTACGGTTATGATGTTCGCACAGAGGTGATCGGCGACAAGGCCACCGTGATGGGCGGCTTCCATCGTGAGACGCCAGTGACGCAGTATAGTAGAGAGGGCGTCATTCAAGACCACGTCTTCTGGTTCCCCCAGCGCTTCGGTCAGGCTTATGCTGACGAGCTGCAAGCATGGGTAAACAATATTTCGGCGGGACGGCCCGTAACCCCAACGGGCGTGGACGGTCGCCAGGCCCTGGTTATAGCACTGGCTGCTGAGCAAAGCGTAAGGGAAGGCGGGCAACCTGTGAGCGTGCCTCCACCGAGCAAGTAGGGGCAGCCGAGGCAAGGTGTCGGGGGTCGGGTGTCAGGGGTCAGTGCTGATGGCTGTGGCCTCCTACCCGACATGCTTTCTCATAGGATCAAGGTTTCATGAGGCATTGGCGGTTCCCGGTACCTCATGCCAGCCATCTCGCGTCATCTCAACATTTCACCAGATAACTGACTCAGTCGAGAACGTGTGAGAGTCAGTTTCCAGGCAATACCATACGAAACTCCAGCTACTCTATAGAACCTGACGACGGATTCGCGGTCGAGGCGAAGATGCTTGACAACATGACCGGTAACGAGGGTACCAACAGCCAGGACGACCTCTTGCGCATGGAGGGGATCACAAAGAGCTTCCCCGGCGTGATGGCGCTACAGGGCGTGAACTTTGAGGTGCGGCCCGGCGAGGTGCATGTGCTGTTGGGAGAGAATGGCGCGGGCAAGTCCACCCTGGTGAAGATCTTGACGGGCGCTTACAAACTCGACTCCGGTACCATTTTCTGGAAGGGACAGCCGGTGCAGATCAACTCGCCGGCAGCCGCTCAACGCCTCGGCATCAGCGCAATCTACCAGGAATTCAACCTGGTGCCGCAGCTTAGCGTCGGTGAAAACATCTACATTACCCGCGAACCTGTCAAATTCGCGGTTGGCCCCATACGTGTGATAGACTGGCCCAGGCTATACCGGGATGCCGCTGCACTCCTGAAGAGCATGGACATCGACCTCGACCCCCGCCGGCCTGTGGACGGATTGGGCGTGGCGCAACAGCAGATGGTGGAGATAGCTAAAGCTCTCTCTTTGCGCGCGGATGTAATTGTGATGGACGAGCCGACCTCCGCCCTCACCGGACACGAGATAGAGGAGCTGTTCAAGGTCATATACACCCTCCGTGCGCAGGGAAAGTCGATTATTTATATTACGCACCGGCTGGACGAGGTAAAGCAACTTGGGGACAGAGCCACGGTATTTCGGGACGGCCGCAGCGTAGCCACGGTTAATGTGGCTGATACATCAGTGGATCAACTTATCCAGATGATGGTCGGACGCACAATAGACCAGCAGTTCCCTAAAGTGGTCGCGCCTCGCGGCCGCGAGATACTGCGGGTAGAGCACCTGAACCGAAACGGCGTGCTGCACGATATTTCCTTTAACGCCTACGCCGGCGAGGTGCTGGGCATCTCCGGCCTCGTGGGCGCGGGCCGCACCGAACTGATGAGGGCTATCTTCGGTGCGGACCCTATAGATAGCGGCGAAGTATATGTCGATGGGCAGAGAGTGCATTTCAACAGCCCGTCTCAGGCTATCCACGCCGGGCTTGGCCTCTTGCCCGAAAGTCGCAAGGAGCACGGCCTGGTACTGAGTCTGTCGGTGCAGCACAATATCACAATGGCGCACATGGGCCAGCTTTCCAGGGGCCTGTTGCTCGACCGGAAGCGGGAGACGTCTATAGCGGGCACGCTTGCCCAGCAGCTTCGGATTCGAACCCCCAGTATGGAGCAAGAAGTGCAGTTCCTGAGCGGCGGCAACCAGCAAAAGACAGTGCTCGCCAAGTGGCTCGTCGGTCAAAGCAAGCTGCTCATTTTCGATGAGCCGACCAGGGGCATAGATGTAGGCGCGAAGGTGGAGGTCTACCAGCTTATGAACCAGCTTACCGCGCAAGGCGTAGCTATCCTCATGGTGTCGTCTGAGCTGCTGGAAGTACTCGGCATGAGCGACCACATCCTCGTGATGCACGAAGGGCGGGCAACCGGGCTGTTCACCCGCGAAGAGGCCACGCAAGAAAAGCTGCTGCGCGCCGCAGTAGGCCGGGCGGAATCGGAAGCGGTGAGCGAGAAGTGAGACGTTAGAAATGAGAAACGAGAAGTGAGAACGACTAAGATGTTACGTTTTACGTTTTACGTTTTACGTTTTACTTTCCACGTTCTACGCCGACAGGAGCCGCCAACCCATGGCCACGCCTAGCACCGTGCCCGAAACCGAGCCTCGACAGGGCGTGCGCGCTCAGGGGCGTTCACCTGGTGAGCTACTGGCTCGTTATGGTGCGCCGCTTGGCCTCATCTTGCTATGCATCTTTCTGACCTGGAGGTCGGAGTTCTTCCTGACGCCCGAGAACATCGCCAATATCGGGCGGCAATCAGCCATCATTGCAATACTCTCGCTGGGACAGCTCGCGGTCATCCTGACCGCCGGTATTGATCTTTCGGTGGGCGCTTTGATGGCGCTGTGTGTGACCGCGCTGGCGACCCTTGCTATCAAGCTGGGGGTGAATGCGTATGTCGCAATCCTGGCGTGCCTGGTGCTTGGACTGTTGCTGGGCGTTACCAACGGCTTGCTGCTCACAAAGCTGCACTTGCCTCACCCGTTCATCTCCACTCTTGGTATGATGAACGTAGCCAGGGGACTTGCTCTCATTCTGACCGGCGGCTTCCCAATATCTAACTTTCCCGACCCAGCAGTCACCTACATAGGGTCGCAGGAGATAGCCGGTGTACCCGTCGCCTTCATCCTGGTGGTTGCCCTCTACTTGCTCGGCCACTTCGTACTCACGCAGACCACCGTGGGCAGGCAGATATATGCTGTCGGCGGCAACCCGGAAGCGGCGCGGCTGTCGGGCATCAATGTTAGCCGCACCCTCATACTGGTGTACGCGGTGAGCGGCCTCATGGCGGGTGTGGGCGCGCTTGTGCTGGCGGGCCGCGTCAACTCAGGGCCGCCCAACGCGGGCCTTGGCATTGAGCTTGATACTATCTCTGCTGTCATCATCGGAGGCGCGTCGTTCTTTGGCGGTCGCGGCACGGCGGGCGGAACTATGATCGGCGTCTTGTTTATCGCGGTGCTGCGCAACGGCTTCAACCTGCTGAACGTGCCTGGCGAATACCAGACGCTGCTAATAGGCATAATTATCGTGGTCGCCGTCTACGTTGACGTGCTGCGGCGCAGGTCGAGCAGCTAACTTGCTGCCCTAACTCTAGAACTCATTCGTGAGGAGGTGGTGCGTATAAATCATCCATGGCAGCAAATCGTTCACCCAAAGAGGAGGAAAGAAACGATATGAAACGCAACAAACCGATAGTAGCACTCTTGATTCTGTTCAGCATGATATTAACGGCGTGCGGCGCTGAGGCAACACCCACTGCTGCGCCAACAACCGCACCGGTCGAAGCGCCCACAGCAACGACCGCACCCGCCGCTGAAGCACCCACAGCAACTACACCACCCGCCGCTGAAGCACCTACGGCCACCACAGCCACCACCGGCGGCGATACCACACCAACGGCCGGCACAACCGGCGGCTCGCAACCCCCTTATGACATCCCGGTGATCGTGAAGACCGACACCAGCACCTACTGGAAGATTGTAGGTGAGGGCGCGATCGAGGCGGGCAAAGCGGACAAGGACGCAAATGTAACGTTCCTGGGGGCGGACAGCGAACAGAACATTGACGGCCAGATACGCCTGGTCGAGGACCAGATTACCAAGAAAGTGGACGTACTGGTGATCGCGCCCAGCAACTCCGACCAGCTAAAGCCCACCTTCGACAAGGCCAAAGCCGCCGGCATCCCGGTCATCCTGATCGATACCGACGCAGATTGGCCTGACAAGACCGCTTTCATCGGTACAGACAATGAGGCGGGCGGCAAGTTGGCCGGTGAGTATTATGCCAAGAACCTGAAGAGTGGCGATAAGGTGGCCATCATCCGGGGTACGCTCGGAGACACAACCCATAACGCACGACAGAAGGGCGCAGAAGATGCGATGAAGGCAGCGGGGCTGAACATCGTAGCTATCCAGCCCGCCGACAGCGACCGTGCCAAGGGCCAGAGCGTAATGGAGAACATCCTGACCGCCAACCCTGATCTTAAGGCCGTATTCGCCACCAATGATGAAATGGCACTCGGCGCGTCCAACGCGGCCAAGCAAGCCAACAAGCAGATCATGATAATCGGCTTCGACGCCAACCCTGACGCACTGACGTCAGTAAAGGCAGGCGAGCTGACCGGCTCAGTCGCCCAGTTCCCCAAGAACATCGGCAAGCTGGGTGTCGAGAACGCGCTTAAGGTTGCCCGTGGCGAAACCATCGAGAAGCGCATCGACACCGGCACTGAACTGGTCACGAAGGACAACCTCGGCAAGTTCATGACAACCCCTTAGTTCTATCGGGCGAGAAATGAGAAATGAGAAACGTGAAACGTGAGCTAAATCAGCCCACAGAAAAAGAGCAAGTGACCGTCATGTTCTCGTTTCTCACTTCTTGTTTCTCATTTCTCGTCCCCCACCAACCTCTACAGGCCGAGCGACCGGAGGTAGTCGCGATTGCGCTGGGCGCTTGCTTTGGGGGTGCCCATGCCTGGTAAGATGTCTTGCTCGACAGTGATCCACCCCTGGTAACCCCGTTCGCGCAGCCTCGCAACTATGGCCGGGAAGTCAACGAAACCCTTGCCAAGCTCGCAGAAGAGGCCGTGGCCCACCGCCTCAAAGTAGTCCCACCCCTTTTCTCTGGCCTGCGATGCAATTGATGGGCTGCAATCCTTGAAATGCAGGTAGGGAATGCGGCTGGCGAAGCGGTCAAGCCCTTCGAGCACAGCGCTGCCCTCGTTGGTCCCTGTGCCATAGGCATAGTGCCCGGTGTCGAATACCAGCCCCAGCAGGTCTGGATCGGTCAGGTCGAGGAAGCGGGCGATCTCCTCGGGGGTTTCCACGTACCCGGCACAGTGGTGATGGAACACTGTCTGGATGCCCGTTTGCTCGCGCACAGCACGGGCGATCCGCTCGGCACCCTGCGCGAAGATGCGCCACTCGGCGGAGGTGAGGCCCTGCTCAGGCTTGATGCGGCCGGCATTGAGAGTGCGTACAGGGTCCGTTCCGTTGGCGTCGGCAAGGACAAGGAACGGCCCGGCGCCGGTGCCTTCATCTCTGGCTGATACAGCCTTCAGGTGGTGGGCCACCTTCAGCGCATCAGCCTCGCCCTGGGCGTGTGCAGCCTCATCCCGCAGGGCAACAGGCACGAACGCACCTACCATCGCCAGTTGCCGCCAGGTAAGCTCGCTCCGAAGGGCTATAGGGTCAGTGGGCATGTAGCCCCAATCGCCAAGCTCTGTGCCTGTATATCCGGTATCCTGCAGTTCGTTGAGCATCTGCTCCCAGCCAATACTTTCGCCCTTTAGCCCTTCAAATTCAAGAGAGCCCCAGGAACAGGGCGCGTTTCCTATTCTGATTTGCTCGGCGTTATCCGTGGCATGACTCATATGCCTGCCTCCATCGTGGTGTAACTACACAAATCGTGGCGCCATACCTACCTCAGATAGTAATCTTCTTTCTCCCGCATCTTCTCCCACTCTTTACGAGCAGCATTCACCGCGGGCATTTCGCTGACTTCGGCAACAGGTACGTCCCACCAACTATCATAGCCCGGCACGTTTACCATGCGGTCGTTTTCGATGTATATGAGCGTGGTGCGGTCGGTTGATTTAGCCGCATTGAGCGCATCGACAAAGTCAGTGTAGCTCTCACACTTGAACACACGCGCGCCAAGACTGCGTGCGTTCTCCGCGAAATCGACCGAGACAGGCTGCACAGCCGCAACTTCCTGACCGTTCTCATGCTCGTCCCCGGCCAGCACGCCGCCCTTTGGATAGACGTAGCGCGTGCCGAAGCCCTCCTGTCCAAGCGAGCGACTCAACGCACCAATGCTCTTGAAGCCGTGGTTATCGAACAGCACGATAGTCAGCTTGTAGCCTTCCTGAATCGACGTAACGATCTCCGAGGAGAGCATCAGGTAGCTGCCGTCACCCACTATCACGTAGACATCTCGCTCAGGCTCGGCCATCTTGATGCCGAGTCCGCCGGCGATCTCGTAGCCCATGGTGCTGTAGCCGTACTCCATGTGGTAATTCTTGGGGTGGCGCGACCGCCACAGCTTGTGAAGGTCACCCGGCATGCTTCCCGAGGCATTCACCATGATCGCGCCGGGATCGCTTTGCTCGTTGATCGCGCCGATTAGCTCGCCCTGGCTTGGTAGCGGCGTGTTGCGTATGCTGTAGATCCGCTCGACCTCCCTATCCCATTCGTCATGTAGCTTCTCAGCGGTGCGGCGGTATTCCAGGTCCACGCTGAACTGGCCGAGCATCGCCGCCAGTTCCTCTAGTGTCACCAGCGCATCGCCAATCAGCGGCAAAGCGTGATGCTTGTATGCATCGAACTCGGCCACGTTGATATTGACGAAGCGCACGCGGGGATCCTGGAATGCTGTCTTGGACGCGGTTGTGAAATCGCTGTAGCGCGTGCCAATGCCGATCACAAGGTCGGCTTCTCTAGCGATTTGGTTGGCCGCCGAAGTGCCGGTTACGCCTATCGCTCCCAGGTTGAGCGGGTGGTCATAGGGCATGCTTCCCTTGCCCGCCATAGTCTCGCCAACAGGGATGCCGGTTGTGTCAACGAAACGGCGCAGCGTGTCGGTCGCTCCTGAATAGATCACGCCGCCCCCCGCCACGATAATGGGCCGCCGGGCAGACTTTATCCAATCCGCAGCCTGCTCAAGCGAGGCGCGGTCGGGGCGATTGCGCGCTATATGCCACACTCGCTTGCGGAAGAAGGCTTCAGGGTAGGCGAACGCCTCTGTCTGCACGTCCTGGGGCAGCGCGAGTGTGACCGTGCCGGTGTCGGCGGGGCTGGTCAGCACGCGCAGCGCTTCGGGTAGAGAAGTCAGCAATTGTTCCACGCGGCTGATGCGGTCCCAGTAACGGCTCACCGGCTTGAAGCAGTCGTTGACGGAAATATCCTGGCTTTGCTCCCATTCCACTTGCTGCAAGACGGGCGCAACGTTGCGGCGGGCAAAGATGTCACCTGGCAAGAGCAGCACCGGCAGGCGGTTGATAGTAGCCATGGCCGCCCCGGTGATCATATTGGTGGCCCCCGGCCCGATAGACGACGTGCAGACGAAAGTTTGCAGGCGGTTCCTGGTTTTGGCGTAGGCTGCCGCCGTATGCACCATCGCCTGTTCGTTGCGGCTCTGGTAGTAGCGGAAGGAGGTATCCTGCCCGAGTGCCTGCCCTATCCCGGCCACGTTCCCATGTCCAAATATGCCGAAGCAACCGGCGAAGAAAGGCTGCTCAATGCCGTCCCTCTCCACGTACTGGTTCTTCAGGAAGGCAATGGCCGCCTGCGCCATCGTCAGACGTTTGGTCATGCGCTCGCTCATATCGCCATCTCCTCTTATAAACACTTTACGAGATGCACTATCGCCGCGCAGCAATGCGCCGCACTACTATCATGATAGCATATTGCAGGCTACAGGCGCAGGGGTTGTGGTCGGTCGAGTACCAAGTTGTCAGTTGTCAGTTGTCAGTTGACGACCGCGGACGACAGACCGCCGACCGCCCCTGTTGTGTGCCGCTTACTTTCTCCTTTAAGCACTCAGCAAACCTCAAGAATCTCAGCGAACCTTTGCGCTCTCTGCGCCTCTGCGGTGAACCCGTAATATACTGACAACTGACAACTGACAACTGAACCCGCTTGACAGCCCCCCAACTCCTGCTATAATCAACTCAAGGCTATGCCCCATGTAACTGCGTCCCTGGCAGGAGAGTGGTCAGTCACAAACCAGGGGGTTTAACAGATGAATAGTTTGAGCCGTGATGAAGCCGGTGGTGTGCGCGACGACCGCATCTTGCCGGAGGTGCGGTGGACTGCCGTTGTGGTTATTCTGGTTTTGCTGACTGCGGTTGTTGTCCTCTATGCGCTTCCGGACAGAACGGGAGAGTTGTTCGCCTGGAAGATAACCCCTCAGATGTCCGCGATATTCCTGGGCGCGGGCTACGCGGGCGGCGCGTGGTTCTTTATTCGTGTTGCCCTGGAGTCCCGATGGCATACGGTTGCCAATATTTTTGTGCCCACGACCATCTTTGTCTGGTTTATGCTGGCCGCGACGCTGCTCCACCTGGACAGATTCAGCAAAGATACGCCGGCTTTCAACCTCTGGATCATTATCTACCTGATTACCCCTATTCTAGTGCCGTTCCTGTGGTACCGCAATCGCGTGACGGACCCCCACATTATTGAGCCGGACGATATAACAGTGCCGGCGTCTGTGCGAGTAGCAGCGGCGGTAATCGGGGCGGGCGCAATGGTTTTGGCTATATTGCTTTTTGTTTTGCCGCAGTTCGGAACGGCCGCGCTCGACATTTGGCCCTGGAAACTGACCCCTCTCACAGCAAGGGTCACTGCTGCCGCAATATCGTTTCCCGCGGCCGCATGGATGGTGCTTGCCCGCGACTCTCGGTGGAGCGCATGGCGCATACCGCTCGAAGTTCAAGTGGTAGCGCTCGGTTTAGCTTTGCTTGGCATACCTCGCGCCTGGGACAATTTCGACCCAAATCGATTGGCTACATGGGTATTTATCGGAGTGCTGCTTGTTTTGGTCGCGGCCACCGTCTTTCTATATGTTAGTATGGAGTCCCGGCGCAGGGCAGAGGTAGCAACTGAGGCGGTAAAGCCTGCCTGAGCAGAGAGCATAGACAGGCTCCTTCCTATTGACTGAACGTTGAATAACTCCAGACAAAGATTGGATCGATCATGAATGTCAAGGACCATATTGCACAAGGGAAATCCGGGCAGACAGGGCAATTGCCGATAGATGAGTTGACCCGGCTGGCGGCTCAGGTGCGCGCCGATTGCGTGCGTGCAGTGTTTCAGGCACAGGGCGGCCATCTTGGAGGTCCGCTATCGTGCGCCGATTTGCTCGTCGCGCTCTACTTTGATGTGCTAAGCATCCGGCCCGACGAGCCCAACTGGCCGGAGCGGGACCGCTTCATCATCTCGAAAGGCCATTCAGCAATTGGCCTTTATTCGACCCTGGCGGCTCGCGGCTATTTCGAGCGCCAGGAGTTACTCACCTTCGATGCTATCGACTCCCGATTGCAGGGCCACCCCGACATGACCCGCCTGCCCGGCATAGATATGTCAAGCGGGTCGCTGGGGCAGGGTCTATCACCGGGCATTGGTATGGCGCTGGGAGCAAGGCTCCGCGGGAAGAGTTGGCACACCTGGGTGCTGCTTGGTGATGGGGAGTGCCAGGAAGGGCAGATCTGGGAGGCCGCCTTCGTGGCAGCCCGCTATAAGCTCGATAATCTGACAGCGATCCTCGATTTCAACCGCCTGCAGCAATATGGCTGGCCCGGTGCCAACGGCGAGCGTACGCCGCCATGGGATCCCGACCCGGCGGCCATGGAAGCCAGGTGGCGGGCCTTCGGCTGGCACACCGTATCGGTAGATGGGCACAATATGGCCGCGATACTTGACGCATACAGGCAGGCACTGGCGCACAGGGGGCATCCCACCATAATCGTTGCCTCTACTATCAAGGGCAAGGGAGTTTCGTTCATGTCGGGCGCATATGAATGGCACGCCAAAGTGCCTACTGCCGCAGAACTGGAACAGGCGCTTAGCGAATTAGGGCAGACGCAGAACGGAATAGACGATGATGCTGGACATTAAGGACGCAAAACAAGAAGCGTTGCGCGTCGTCTTTGGCGAAACGCTGTCAGACCTCGCGGAAGAGTTCCCCGATATACTTGTGCTCGATGGCGATCTCGCCAACAGCACCAGGGCCGACATATTCGCTGAGCGGCAGCCTGATAAGTTCCTGGAGATGGGCATAGCCGAGCAAAATATGATGGGCGCGGCTGCCGGGCTGGCAACGGTTGGCTTCATACCATTTATCAGCACATTCGCGGCGTTCGCTGTGAAGCGGTCGGCCGACCAGGTACGGGTGGTGGTTGCTCAACCCGGCCTCAACGTCAAGATTACGGGCGGCTATTCCGGCCTCCTGACAGGCAAGACGGGCAAGACGCACCAGTCGGTTGAAGATATAGCGGTTATGCGCGCCATGCCCAACATGACAGTGGTTGTGCCCGCCGACGGGCCCGAGTTGCGGCAGGTTCTCCGGGCGGCATGCCTGCATGATGGCCCGATGTATATACGCCTCACCCGCGATCCAAGCCCTGTAATCTTTGACGACAGTTATAGCTTCGTGCTAGGCAAGGCTGTTGTCGTGCGCGAAGGCAGCGACATCACCATCATAAGTACAGGAGTGCAGACAGTGCGTGCTCTGGAGGCGGCGCTTATGCTGGAGCAAGAGGGCATTGGCGTCCATCTCCTGCATGTGCCTACAATAAAGCCGCTGGATGAACGTGCAATCGTGGAGGCCGCGGCACGAACAGGCCGCGTGGTCACAGCAGAAGACCATAGCATACTCGGAGGGCTTGGGGGAGCGGTGGCCGAAACGCTTGGCGAGCAGCATCCGACCATAATGAAAAGGGTTGGCTGGCGCGACACCTTCGGTGAGTCAGGGCCGGACGACGCGCTGCTGGAGAAATATGGGCTGACCCCACACCACGTAGCTCAGGCGGCGCGAGAATTGCTTGCACGCTAAATCATACTTTGTTGAGGAGTGCCCCATGACTGTACCAAACTTACTCGTAAGGCCGAACAGGCTAGATGATGGAGAGGATGGAGTGCTCGCCGAGACATCCCCTTCCAGGGCAGGTTGGGAATACCTGAGTTTCGCTGTGCGAAGGCTCACGGCAGGCAACACCTGGAGCGGGGAGACAGGTGAAGAGGAAGCCGCGCTTGTTGTGCTTGGCGGCACTATTACCTTGCGAATCGAAGGTGCGGCGGGAAGCGAAACCTGGGAAATGGGTGGGCGCGTTGGGCCATTCGACGGACTGCCCTGGAGCGCATACCTGCCGCCGCGTACCCGGTTTAGCGTAGACACTCAAGGCACAGCGGAGATAGCCTGGGCTACAGCACCCGCCGACGGCCTCCATCCTGCCCGCCTTATAAGCCCATCAGACGTGGTGACCGAGACGAGGGGAGAGGGGAGCACTTCGCGCACTATCCACCACATGATGCCGCCCCAATTCCCCGCTGAGCGCCTTATTGTTGTTGAAGTGCTGACGCCCGAAGGCCACTGGTCGAGCTACCCGCCGCACAAACACGACGTGGAGAACCTGCCCACCGAGAACAAGCTTGAAGAGACTTATTACTACCGTATAGATCCTCCGCAGGGTTTCGCACTCCAGCGGGTCTATGAGCGCGATGGTGCCTGGGATGTGGCAGTGGTGTGCCAGGACGGCGACCTCGTGCTGGTGCCTGAGGGCTATCACCCAGTATCGGCAGCGGCAGGCTACACCTGCTATTACCTCAACGCACAGGCCGGCCCAACCCATGTATGGCTCATTGCAGACGACCCCAGGCATAGCTGGATAAAGAGCAGGGCACTTTGAGGCTGAGGCAACAGCCACCCAACCCCAAGCCCCTACGGGGCTGACGATCGCTGTGGCCGTTGCCTTGTGTGCGCCAGGGGCTACTCTCTATCGCCCACTTCGTAGGCTAAGGTGCGCTTCTCAACGAGGTTGGGTATCTAAAGATCAGTATTCTCTTATCTTAATTACTAATGGTAGCGCCCAACATCATGCCTTACGCTGAACGCTCGCCTTAATTAGCGTAAGTGTTCAGAGTTCGGGTGGCGGGGATGCAGGGGCGCTCCCCTGCCGGGGCTAGGGGTGTCCCTGCTCAGTTGCAAAGATAGAAGTAAAGGGTTA
>JBDTQH010000067.1:0-28287 GCA_039932335.1 Chloroflexota bacterium | reverse complement strand
GACCGCGTTGTCAGTTGTCAGTTGTCAGTTGTCAGTTGTCAGTTGTCAGTTGTCAGTTTATTACGGATTCACCGCAGAGGGCGCAGAGATTCGCTGAGGTTTTTGAGGTTTGCTAAGTGCTGAGGAAAGCGAGAATGCGGCACATGCCGTCAACGGACAACTGACAACTGACAACGCGGTCGGCGGTCGGGCGTCGGCGGTCATCAACTGACCCCCGACCCCTAAGCAATACGCAAGGACTACCAATGCATAATTCCGCACAAGACGCTCGACTGAGCCGGGCACAGGGATGCCTGATGGGACAGCTTACGGGGGATGCGCTCGGCAGTATGGTCGAGTTTATGTCGCGGGAGGAGATTGCGCGGCTCTATCCGGGCGGGCTTCGCAAGATCGGTCCAAGCACGGTCTTCGGCACAGTGGCGGGGCAACCAACCGATGACAGCGAAATGGCGCTCGCCCTTACACGCAGCTTGTTACCCAATGGATATAACCCCGAAGCGGCAGCCATCGCCTATGGCAGGTGGTACAACAGTGCACCGTTCGATATTGGCACGGCCACACGCCAGGCAACAGCAGCTATGGCACGCGCCGCTGCACGAGGCGAAAGCGCCAGCGAGGCGGCCTATGCACATGCCGACGCCGAGACAGAGGCTAACGGCGGGTTGATGCGGCAGAGTCCGCTGGCAATCTGGGGTAGCTCGCTGGACAGCGAAGCACTGGACGGGATTGTGCGGGCCGACACACGTCTGACGCACCCGAGCGTCGTCTGCCAGGACGCATCTGCAACATTTATTGTGGCTGTGGCTGCTGTTATCATGGATGGTCTGAGCGCAGAGGCGGCCTATAAAGCGGCGCTGGAGTGGAATAAGACCCACGGCAGCAGCGCTAAGATAACCAGGGCACTACAAGATGCCGCCCACAAGCCACCCCACTACCAGCCGCACCAGGGCCATGTCCCGATTGCCCTGCAAAATGCCTTCTACCAGGCTCTCAATGCGACGTCGTTTGAGGAAGGGATCGTTGCTACCGTTATGGGCGGTGGCGACACCGACACGAACGCAGCAATCGCCGGCGCACTCCTCGGGGCGGTGCATGGTCTTGAGGCGATACCGGGCCAGTGGCGCGAGGCTATATTGACGTGCAGGCCCGCGCAAGGTGCGTCCGGCGTGCAGCGGCCGAGGCCTGAGGAATACTGGCCTGCTGAGGCACTTGAGCTAGCCGAGAAGCTATTGGCACACGGGTAGAATAGACAAAGAGGACCACCAGGCGGTGATCCTCTTTTATTGCGTTTTATATTCGTTTAGGTACGTGCGCCTGCTTTTTCACGCGGGACGCCGGCAGCGCGATTTTCTTCGGTTGCAGACTGCGCTTCGGCAGCCGAGCCTTCGTCCCCATCCTCATCGCGCTCGGCCATGCCAAGCCGGTCGTAGAGCGCCGCCAGCGGGCGAGGAGCCCACCAGTTGTATTTGCCCAGCAGGCGCATTGTGGCCGGCACAAGCAGCGTTCGCACTACAGTAGCATCCACCAGGATAGCGAGCGCGAGACCGATGCCGATCTGCTTGATGATCTGCACCTCGCTCATGGCGAACGCGCCAATGACCACTACGAGCAGCAGGGCCGCGCTGGTAATGATGCCGCCCGTCTTCTGAACGCCGAGCGCCACAGCAGTCGGTGTGTCCTTTGTGCGATCGTAGTTCTCTTTAATACGGCTCAGCAGGAACACTTCGTAGTCCATCGACAAACCGAACGCAAGCGCAAAGATAAGCACCGGCAAGGTGCCGTCGACACTGCCCAGCGAAGTGAAGCCGAGCAGGTTGGTCAGGTTGCCATCCTGGAATATCCAGACCAGTGCGCCAAAGCTGGCGGAGAGCGACAGGATGTTGAGCAATACTGCCTTGATCGGCACGACTACGCTGCCCAACATGACGAAGAGCAACAAGAACATCACACCGATAATCAGTACGAGTGCCAGCGGAATACTGGACAGCAGGCCCGCAAGGAAATCTACCTGTTCGGCGCTGCGTCCGCCAACCAGCGTTGATAGGCCATCGGGAGCGGGCACCGCTCTTATGTTGTTCACCAGCGTTTCAGCCTCACGTGATGTGGGGTCGCTGTCAAATAGAACGTTCACCGCGCTGTAATTGCCGTTCGAGAATTGCTTGGCTGCCTGTGCTGCCGGTGCACCTTGTGGGTTCTGCGCGTTGCCTATCGCTGAGTAGAACATTGTGTAGGCGGTGGCTCCGCCTGCATCCAATCGCGGGTCGAGGTTCACGAGGCTGTCGACGCGGCGCACGCCCGGCACTTCCGCAAGCTGGCGAGTATAGTTGAAGAGCGCGCTAAGGCTCTGGGGATCGAGAGCAGCTTTGTCGCTCTTGACAACTACCTGTATTGGCGTGGTTTCGTTGTGTGGGAACTCGTTGGTGAGCACGTCGCCAACCTGTCTGCTCTCGGCGCTTTCGGGGAGGCTGCGCTGGTCGGGGATGGTCAGGTTGATGCGGAAGAAAGGCAGGCCCACGAGCATCAACGGGATCACAGTCACAAGTAGCACCATCACGGGACGACGCATGACAAATGTGCTGGCCTTATACCAGTAGCCCTGGCTGGTCTGCTCGTTGGAACCGGCATTCCGGCCTGCTTTGCCTCGGTTGCGTCCGAACAGTGACCATACGGAGAGCGAATTGACACGCGGGCCAAGCAAAGCCAATGCAGCAGGCAGCACCGTTATGGCCGCGATCATTGCTATAACCACCGCCGCCGAGCCACCCCAACCCATGCTCCGCATGAACATCGGCGGGAACACCATCAAGCTGAGCAGGCTGATTGTGACGGTCAGACCGCTGAAGAAGACAGTGCGGCCCGCGGTCTGCATTGTGCGCACAAGCGCGGCCTGTACATCACCGTCGCGGCGCACCAGCTCTTCGCGGAAGCGGCTCACAACAAAGAGACTGTAGTCGATCGCGAGGCCAAGCCCAAGCATTGTGATAATGTTGACGGAGAAGACCGATACATCGGTAAAGTTAGCCGTTATGCGAAGAATAAGGAACGCACCCAGTATGGCGAAACCGCCGATAAAGAGTGGTAGAGCCGCCGCAAGCAAGCTGCCGAAGATGACCAGCAAGAGAATGAAGACGATGGGAAAGCTGAGCGTTTCGGCGTGCTCAAGGTCTTTTTGCACCTGATTGGTCATGTCCTGGCTGACTGCTGCGTAGCCGCCGAGCCGCACGAGCAGATTATCGCTCTTCAGCAGGGGCCGCAGGACCTTCATAGTTGCCAGTTGCGAATCGTCGTCGCCATCGAGGCCGACGACGGCATAGGTGCTCTGCTTGTTGTTGGAGACAAGTTGGCTTGCCCCGGTCATGTAGTAGGTTGTGATGGCACCCACATCGGGCTGACCATCGATCTTTGCCAATGTGCCTTCAACCGCTGATTTATATGCGGGGTTCTCGACCGTAGTGCCGTCTTTGGAGGTAAAGAGCACAATCAATGTGCGGTCGTCGCGGCCAAGCTCGTCCTTTAGAGTCTGGGTTACTCTTGTCGACTCTGCGTTGGGGTTGTTGTATCCACCTGTTTTCAGGCTGCCGAAGACGGTTGTGCCGATCACACCGCTCACGACCATGAAAACCAGGCCCAGGATTAGCGTCAGCCAGCGCCTCCTGTATATTGCGTGTCCCATCTTAGCGAACATTATCGAATCTCCCTTTGATGTTGTTTTGGTTCCATGATGATATGTTTATTGCGAGAAAAGCCCGAACTGGCCGTATGAGCGGTACGAGATGAAGTTGCGGCTAATCGCGGACGGGTTGCCCGTGGGAAAGGAGGGCAGGATTTACCAGCCACTGCTCTATGGCCTCTACAAGAGCGTCAAGATAGAGCTGTTGATCGGTGCCGTCTCCGGTTACAAAGCACTGCATGAGTGCGCTATTGACCATGCCGTAGAGGAGCACGGCAGTGGTCGCCGTATTGACGGGCCGTATCGAACCGGCTGTCATGGCTTCATCCAGGAATGCGTGCAGGGCCGCACGTACAGGGGCGGGAGCCTCGGATGTCCACGCGCCTATTAGCTCGGCCTGGACCGCCATGAGCTGGACCAGTTGCGTGTGCCGAGCGCAAATAGCGAAGCACGCTTCAAGGATGGGTCGCGCACGCAGATGGTGAGGCACAGATACAAGGTCGGGCTGGCTCATTGCGTGCAGCACTTCTTCTTCCCAGCCATCTTTTACAGCCAGCAGGAGATCGCCCTTGTTCTTAAAATAGAGGTATACCGTTCCAACGGCAACCCCTGCTCTCTTCGCCACCTGCGCCATTGTGGTGGCCTCGTATCCTGTGGTCGTGAAAAGCTCGCGCGCCGCGTCAATAAGGGCGCGTCGTTTGTCGGCGTCAATGCCGCGATGCCGATTTAATGTTTCTTCCAATGTGGTGTCTGTTGCCACGCCTGCTTTGCCCCTTCTTGCCTGGTTATCGTATTAGCTTCATTACCGCCGCATAATGAATGAAGTTCATTCAGTAATATTACCCCAGAATTGCCGGGTTGTCAATAGGGTTTGTGAATGTTGTTACAAATAGGAGTAGGCGAAGGAGCAACTTTTGGCTGATTGTTCGAGAGGTTATGTTTGGCGCGGCCCAGCAGGTTCGCTGGTGCCGCCTCCCCTTGACATTGTCACTCTGAATGCGTGGCTAACAAAGAAGTGGCAGGTAAGCGTGCCCTAATGGAAGTGTCATTCTGAACAGAGTGAAGAATCAACCTCCAACTAATTTCTATCCGAACGGATTCTTCGCTACGCTCAGAATGACACTGCCTGGTGGGGTGAGTTTAGCTGCTACATCTTTGTTAGTCTGGTACTCAGAATCATAAAGCCAGCGGTGTACTGCTGCTTCGATAACATCGCACTAAACGAGCACATCCTTTGTGCGGTAATGGTAATCGTAAAGATAGGTGAAGCCAAGCCGGGCGTAGAGGCGCAGGGCGTTCTCGTTGCTTGCGATGACCTGTAGATAAAGGTCAGGAGCGTTCGACAGCAGGCTCCAGCGGGCAAGCCCGCCCACGATGGCGGTGCCGATGCCCTGCTTGCGGTGCGCGGGTGAGGTGGCAATGCTGAACAGGCCCGTCCAGCCCCACTCGGTGACCGCCATGCCGACGCCTACGGTCTCACCGTCCACTACAGCCCGCAAAAAGAGTGTGCGGGGTTTGATAGCCGAATAGATGCTGCGGTAGGCATCCTTCCTGTCCTGTGGGAAGCCTTCCAACTCCATGAATACTCTGAGCCAGTCATCGTCAATAGAGTTGGATTCCTGCAAGGAGAGTGTTGACGGGATAGAAGCATTCGCGGCGATCTTCTTGGCAGAGGCTATGCATATAGATGATGGGACTTCAATGTGGTAGCCTGCGGTTTCCAGCAGCGGGTCCAGGCTGGCCGGGGAAGCGTCGCTGACCTGGAATCGGGCGGGCAGGCCGCGCTCACGGTAGAATTGCTCGATCCTGCGGAGCCAGTCGGATTCGCGCGGTATTGGGGCGGCAGTAAACACGCTACTGGCGCGCCGCGTAACGCCTCCAGACGACCTGAGCAGCCACCCGTCCAGGCTTTGCTGCTCAGGTGCAGGCCATGCGTTGACCGCCAGGCGGTCTAACAGGAGGGGTATGTTATCAGGCATCATTATGAGGGCGAATGACGAAAAAAGAGGTGCAAGTGAGTGCAACACTTGCGCCTCTTCAGCTATGGGCTATGCCTGCGGCTTTGCAGTTGCTTCTTTCAGGGAGCGCACGTACTCTGACACTTCCAGCATCACCTCATCTTCGGGATGGCTCTCGATGAGGTTTACGAGCGCGCTTCCGACGACCGCGCCGTCCGCGATGGCCGCCATCCGAGCTACCTGCTCAGGCTTACTTATGCCGAAGCCGACCACGAGGGGCAGGTCGGTATGCTCCCTGACCCGGGCGACTAGCTCACCTGCTGCGTTGCCCAGCTCGGTACGCGCCCCCGTCACGCCTACCAGTGAAACGCAGTAGATGAAGCCGCTCGCCATTTCGGCAATGCGCTTTATGCGCTCGTCTGTGCTTGTGGGCGCGATCAGGAAGATCAGATCGAGGCCGGCAGCGTCACATGCAGCTTTGATTTCGGCTGCCTCCTCCGGGGGTAGATCGGGGATGATCAGGCCGTCCACACCCGCACCTGCTGCATCGTTAGCAAACCTCTCCAGTCCGTACTGGTGGAGCGGGTTATAGTAGGACATGAAGAGCAGAGGCACCTCGTTTGAGCGGCGAGCCTCCGCTGCCACGCTCAGACAATCGGCTACAGTCACACCTGCTTCAAGAGCGGCGTGCGAAGCCCGCTGGACTGTGGCGCCATCGGCCATGGGGTCGCTGAAGGGGATACCAAGCTCTATGAGATCGGCCCCCTGCCGTGCGATGATGGGCAATAGCTGGCGGGTCAGGCCAAGCGAGGTATAGCCGACCGTCACATATGGGATAAGTGCCGCCTCGTTGGCTTTCTTCAGGCGGCGGAACGTCGAAGCGATACGGCTCATGAGGCGTGTGCCCCGTTCGTGGTGTCGTCACCCGGCTTTGCAGGGGCATTCTCTTTGGCCGTGCCCGCTCCGCCGCTCGTGAGAGTAATTCCGAACGCATCAGCGACCGTGTGCATGTCTTTATCTCCTCTTCCGGAAAGGTTTGCTACCACTATTGTATCCGCCGGGAGAGTTGCTGCCAACCTGACCGCATGGTAGATGGCGTGCGCCGACTCAAGCGCCGGGATAATGCCCTCGGTGCGGCAAAGAAGCTGGAAGCCCTCCAGTGCTTCGGCGTCGGTCACCGCGACATACTGGGCGCGGCCGCTGTCCTTCAAAAAGCTGTGCTCGGGGCCTACGCCGGGATAATCGAGGCCCGCCGAGATGCTGTGCGTCTCGATCACCTGGCCGTCGTTGTTCTGGAGCATGTACGAGCGCGAGCCGTGGAGCACGCCAACGCTGCCCGCTACCAGGGTGGCGGCATGTTTGCCGGTAGTGATGCCCTCGCCCGCCGCCTCTACGCCTACAAGGCGCACAGATGGGTCGTTGATGAAGGGGTGGAACATGCCGATGCTGTTGCTGCCACCGCCCACGCAAGCGACCACATAATCAGGGAGCTGGCCGATCTGGAGCAACGATTGGTGGCGCGTTTCGAGGCCGATTACGCTCTGGAAGTCGCGCACTATGGTGGGATAAGGATGCATGCCCACGGCGGAACCGATCAGGTAGTGTGTGCTCTCCACGTTGGCCACCCAGTCGCGCACAGCCTCATTTATGGCATCTTTGAGGGTCTTGCTGCCGGAAGAGACCGGGCGCACCTCCGCGCCAAGCAACTTCATGCGGAAGACGTTCAGCGCCTGCCGCTCGATGTCGACCTCGCCCATGTAGACCACGCAGCGCAAACCGAGCATGGCGCAAACCGTGGCGGTCGCGACACCATGCTGGCCCGCACCTGTCTCAGCGATAATGCGCTCTTTGCCCATTCTACGAGCAAGCAGGGCCTGACCGAGCGCGTTGTTGATTTTGTGCGCGCCTGTGTGGGCAAGATCCTCGCGCTTGAGATAGATGCGAGCGCCTCCGGCGTGCGCGGTCAGTCCTGATGCGAAATAGAGCGGGGTTGGCCGTCCGGAATAGTGCTGCTCAAGGTGGCGAAGCGTTGCGAGGAACTCGGGGTCGGCCCGGCACGCAATGTAAGCGTCTTCAAGCTGCTGGAGAGCAGGCATAAGCACTTCCGGGGCGAACTTGCCGCCAAACTTACCGAAGCGCCCATTGGCGTCGGGCAGATTGTATTTTGCTTCCTCAGTTTGCTGGATGTCTTGTTGTCTAATTGCCACTATATTTTCCTTTCTGCTATGCACGAAAGCGGATCCGATAAGGTCCATTCACTCTGTGTCAGGTCTAAAGCTAAATTCCCTGGCCCCGACCCCTCTCGCCCGCCCCGTAAACGGGAGAGAGGGGTATCTTGAGGAGGAAGAGAGACACCGCTAATTGGGTGCAGCTCTCTTTAGTGCGTCCTGGCGTGCCTCGCATTCGCGATGAAAGCCTCTATTAGCTCGTGGTCTTTCTGACCATCACGCTCAATACCGCTGCTCACGTCCACACCCCAGGGCGCGACCTCCCTGGCTGCCTGCACGACGTTATCCGGGGTGAGACCGCCTGCCAGCATGATTTCTTCTCTACGTGCAAGCTCAGCGGCGATGCCCCAATCGGCAAGCCGTCCGGTGCCGCCATATTCGCCGGGATGGTATGTGTCAACTACGAACCGCAACCGCTCGCCGGGCACAAGCAGGCGGTAGCTCTTGAACTCGTCGAGCGCGGACTCGAACGACGTGCCTGCGGGAAAGCGCAGCGCCTTGAGGACAGGAAAATGATCGGCACAGTCCGCGACCTCGCTGGGCGTTTCATCGCCGCTAAGCTGCACTATGTCAAGGCGAACTGCTTCGGCTGTCGAACGGATTGTATTATGCATCTCGTTGACAAAAACGCCCACCAGCAGCGGACGGGACGGCAGAGCATCGAGGGCGGCGCGGATGGATTGGGCTGTCTCAATGGAGACGTTTCTGCGGCTGCGGGCAAAGATCATACCGATCATGTGCGCGCCACCTTCTGCAGCGGCAACGGCGTGCTCAGCGGTCATTATGCCGCACGTCTTTATGACCAGGCCGTTGACCGCGGGCATCTCCACGCTGCCTCTGTTCTCAATGACCCTGCTCATCGTAGGCTCTCTTCAAGGCGCGGCGCAGACAGGCCGCTAATTTCTCGGGTGGCGGCGGCCACATCAGCCGAGGTAAGGAGGCTTTCGCCGACCAGCAGGGCGTCGATTGCAAGCGAGGACATAAGAGCACGGTCGTCTGCTGTCATGATGCCGCTTTCGCTCACGGTGGTGATGCCGGGCGGTATTGAGGCGCGGAGGGTGCGGGTGGTGTCCAGGCTGACGGTGAAGGTATGAAGATCGCGGTTGTTGATGCCGATAATCTCTGCCCCGGATGTAAGCGCGCTGTCGAGTTCTGCGCGGTTGTGGACTTCGATCAGTGACGCCATGCCAAGTTGCGCCGCTTGCTCACGAAAGCTTGTTAGCTGCTCCCTGGTGAGGATGCCTGCTATCAAGAGCACAGCATCTGCGCCCGCCAGCCGTGCCTCGTATAGTTGATAAGGGGCGATGATGAACTCTTTGCACAGGACAGGGAGGCTAACCGAAGCACGAACACGATGCAGATCGTCGAGCGAGCCGCCGAAGAAGCGGTCGTCCGTGAGCACCGATATGGCTGCCGCGCCATTTTCTTCATAGATACGGGCCAGCTCGACGGGATCGAGGTCGGGGCGAAGCGCACCCTTCGAGGGGCTGCGGCGTTTCACCTCCGCTATCACGCGAGGTCCGGGACTCGCAGAATCAAGCAAAGCGGCGCGGAAGTCGCGAGGCGGAAGTGCAGCGGGCAGCCGCTCAAGTAGAGCGGTAAGGGGGGTCGCTGCCATGCGAGCCGCAATCTCGCCGCGCTTGTGGGCGACAATGGTTTCGAGGATGGTCATGCAGCGGCCTTTCCATCTCCGGCGGGCACTGCTACTTTGGCTTCAGCGGCGTGTGCCTGCATACCCATCTCCTGGGGGTTCCTGCTGAACTCAATCAGGTTGTCCAGCGTGCGAGCCGCAGCGCCGCTGTCAATGGCGGCTGCTGCCATGTCTATGCCGTCACGCAAGCTCGTTACGGCTTCGGCGGCATAGAGGGCGGCGGCGGCGTTCAGCAATACTACGTCGCGTGTTGGTCCCTGTGCACCTTCCAGTATGCTCCGCACTATGGCCCCATTATCTTCGGCGGAGCCTCCCCGTAGGCTTTCGATGGGCGCGACCTGTAGGCCCAGGTCCTGCGGCCGGATGCTGATATGCTCGATGGTGCGGCCTTCACGGACGTGGTAAATGACAGATGGGCCGGTGATGCTGAGTTCGTCAAGGCCGCCGTAGCCGTGCACGACAAGGGCCTGGTACGCGCCCAACCGTTCGAGCGCGCCCGCTAGCTTGGGGGCGAGCGCGGGATCGGCCACGCCGAGCACCTGTGTGCGCGCACCGGCGGGATTGGTGAGGGGGCCGAGGATGTTGAACACTGTTCGGACGCCAAGCTCGCGGCGGACAGGCCCGGCGTGCTTCATCGCGGGGTGGAACAGGGGCGCGAACATGAAGCCGATGCCCACGTGCCGCACGCAGCGCGCTACTTCCTCGGCGTCCAGGTTTATTTGCACGCCCAGCGCTTCGAGCACATCGGCGCTACCGCACTGGCTGCTCATGGCGCGGTTGCCGTGCTTGGCGATAGGTACGCCCGCTGCGGAAGCCACAAGAGCAGCAGCGGTGGAGATGTTGAACGTGCCGGAGCGGTCGCCGCCGGTGCCGCATGTGTCGACCAGGTTGCTTATGCCGGGATCGACCGGGATTGCCCGGCTGCGCATCACGCGAGCGAGCCCTGTTATCTCGTCAACGGTTTCGCCCTTCATGCGCAGAGCGATCAGCAGCGCGCCGATCTGTACAGGCGTGGCGACCCCGTCCATAATCTCTTCCATCGCCCCGGCCGCTTCGACATCGTCCAGCGACTCGCCACGCACCAGCTTGTCAATTGCTTCGGTTATCATGCCGGTCTCCCTTCCCCTGTCAGCGTCGAGCGGCCTTCGCCTTCTGCTTGAGTTCGGTAAGCCAAACCGGCGTAATTCCGGTGGCTGCCAGACGCTAACGAGTTAAACAAAAACGCCCTCATCCCAACAAAGGGACGAGAGCCGCTAGCTATCGTGGTGCCACCCTTATTCGGCACAATGGTGTGCCGCACTCTGTCAGGTACGCCGTCGCCCGCTCAAAATATGTGCGGTAACTTGATACCCAGCTCCCTGATAACGGTGGAGTTTCCGGCGCAGTCTACTTGCTTTCGCGTTCGGTGCACAGCTCCCAGATCCATTCACTTCCTGCGCTGGTGCCGGCTCACACCTACCCCGGCTCTCTGTACCCCGCTCTTGAAGCTACTCGTTCTGTTCAACACTGTTGATATTCAACTTTGTAAGCCGACTATACCACAGGCCAAGGCGTGGAGTCAAGGGGGGATGGAGGTCTGAATATTCTGAACAGGAGAGAGTTAGCTTACATCTCGGTAAGGGAAGACCCACCGCCCCCGCTTCACTCCAGAGGCTTCTTCTACATGCATCATCTCTTCAAAAGGACTTAGCCGCATGACCATACTTGACCGCACACCTACCAAATCATAGTTCAGATCGATACCGCGGACCTGGACTGCACACGTAGCACGCTCGTTTCTCATTGCACACCAACGTTTATATGAGGATTGGCCAACAAGTGGTGTGACGCTGCAGCGTTTGCACCTCGCCGCAAGCTAATAGAAGAAGCGCTCCATAACCATGAGATGGGCTATTTCCATTCCAGTATCCACACGCTTATGCTACATATTGAGGGCATCATCACAGACTGCTATGGCATCGATCTGGCTTTTGCGTCCTACAAAGCTGGTAGGTGGCGAGGGAACATGGCTAATGCGCTGGGCTGCCGCCCTTGCGGCAGGCATAGGGCCGCCACGCGCGAAGCGTACAAACTCCTCTACCGCCTCATCGGGCACTTGCAGGCACGAGGCCAGCAGCGCCGCGATCTGCTGCGAAGGTCGCCGTTCCCCTATCTCCACCTTCTCAATAGTAGCAGGCGAGCAGCCCACTCTGAAGGCAAGCTCTTGCCGGGTCAGATCGAGCGCTTTACGCTGCGACCTGAGCCACGTGCTAAATTCTGTTGTAGTATCGGCTTGCAGATAGTTGGCTTTTTGCTAATACCAGTTTGTATAACTTTATTCCCGCGCACGATTTTGTACGAAAAATTGTATGACTCATTATAGCTACAAGGGGTGCATAATCTAAGTAGTGCACTGTCCATGTAAGCAGACTACGCAAAGGAAGACAAAGATATGCACACCATCAATACAGAAAGCACCAAAAGCCGCAAGGCACCGTACTATACAATAGCGCTGGCAACACTGCTCGCAATAGCTATAGCCTGCGTAACGCAAACAACAGGCGCGCAAGCCTCTTTGCAGACGAGCAACCCGGCAGTACCGCAGGGCTGCTTGGCAACCTGGTCTGTGGTGCCAAGCCCCAATGTGGGCACGAATGATAACTATCTCTACTCAGTAACTGCTATCTCAGCAAACGACGTTTGGGCAGTAGGAGCTTATACAGGAACGGGTATATCGCTGACACTTACAGAGCACTGGGACGGCACACAATGGAGCATAGTGCCCAGCCCTAATCCCGCTAGCGCCTATAACCATATACGAGGCATCAGCGCAGTCTCATCAAACGATGTGTGGGCTGTTGGGGACTATACCACAAATCCTGCAGGGGGCACTGACTATATGTTTGCTCTCCATTGGAACGGCATACAATGGTCGGAGATAGATCCGCCTAATCCCCAGCCCATCGGTGCAGGCTACTGGCTGGCAGCAGTCAAAGCTTTTGCGGCAAATGATGTTTGGGCGGTAGGATACGGCCGACAGTCATCATGGCATTCAATTCTGCTGCATTGGAATGGCAGCACCTGGAGCTCAGATATCACCTCGCCCTCCTATTACATCAGACTCAAGGGCATAGATGGGGTAACGTCCAATGATCTATGGGCTGTAGGCGATGATGCATATGGGACCGGGCAGCATATCGAGCATTGGAACGGCTCCGCATGGAGCCTGGTAACCAACCCCGAAATAGGTCCACTCAATGGCGTAGCCGCTGTATTCGCCAATAATGTTTGGGCTGTGGGCAACACAATCGAGCACTGGGACGGCTCCGCATGGACCGTTGTTACAGCACCGAACGTAGGCGTGCTACATGCGATAAAAGCCATAACCACCAATGACGTCTGGGCGGTCGGCGACACGGCGTTCCTACACTGGGACGGCACGTCCTGGTCCAGCGTTGCGAAACCCGTTACAGGAGTGCTGCCGAGCGTTGATGCATCCGCCTCAAATGACGTGTGGGCAGTTGGCAGCCAGCTTGTAGGCGGGGTAACTCGCACGTTGATCGAGCACTATAGCTCAGTCTGCTCAACCCCTATCCCTACAGTTACAACATCTACAGCAACCTCAGCTCCAACCACCACAGGCACAGGTACTCCGGCCGCCACATCAACAGCGCACGCCACTTCTACAACCAACCCCAGCGCGACAGTAGATCCATCATCAACCGTTAATCCAGGCGCAACAGCGCCCACAAGCACAGACACTCCCATAGCCACCTCAACCGGAGAGACAACCCTTACTCCAACGGCTACCCCTACCGCCCCATGCGCGATCAGCTACAGCGACGTGCCTGAGGGAAGCACATTCTATCCGTATGTGCGCTGTCTTGTCTGCAGGGGGATCGTGCAGGGCTACTCGGATGGCACCTATCGCCCCAACGCGCCCGTTACGCGCGGACAAGCCGCCAAGATAATATCCAACTCGGCAGGCTGGAGCGACGTTATTCCACCTGCACAGCAAACTTTCAACGACGTGCCGCCCGACAGCACATTCTGGCTGTACGCAGAGCGCACATACCAGCACGGCGCGATGCAGGGCTACCCATGCGGTAGTCGGGGCGAGCCCTGTCCGGGCATCTACTTCCGACCATCGAACACACTGACAAGAGGCCAAATCGCCAAGGTCGCCGCCATAGCCGCCAACTACAACGATCCCATCCCGCCGACCCGGCAAACCTTTAGCGACGTCCAACCCAACAGCACATTCTGGCTCTACATAGAGCAAGTAGCACTACACGGCGTAGTAAGCGGCTACACCGACGGCACCTACCGACCCCAAAATCCAGTAACAAGAGGCCAAATAGCTAAAATATCCGCCAACACTTTCTTCCCCGAATGCCCCTCCCAAAACCGCTACCGGACTGGGACGCCGGTAGCCATCGGACCTACCTGGCCACCCAGCTCGTTGCCTGTGCGGACGCTAAATACTCTGTGGGCGGTATGGTAAGTTGTCGTTGCCCCGGAACCCCGCGCACCCGGGTCTGTCTGGGCAACAAAGTCTCCACTCAGTACAACGTATGCTACTGGCTCGTTCGGCGGAAAGCCGTCCCAGAATGGATCACTGTTAGGCAACACGTTTTTCAGACCCTGCACGCTAAGATATTCAATAGTGACTACCTGAACATTGTGTGCAGCAATCCCTGCTACGGGTACGTTGGCAGCTATGAAACTCCGTATGCTAATGTCGTCTACAGGCCCGGTAATTGCCTGCCGACCTTGAGCAGGTTGGGAAGGTAAGCTTATCATTGTCTCGAACACGTGTGGATCAAGCTGGGATAGCTGGTCTGGAACTACAGTTTGGTTGCTCATAGCTGGGGCCGATGCACTGATTGCGGGCACATTCAGTGACTGGCCGGAAGCTGCACCATGTTGGCTGTTACTAACAGCAAGAGCCACGCAGAAGAATAGTAAGAGCGTCATCCCAGCCAGTATAGAAGCTTTTCCGGGGATATTGTTCACAGTTCTTTACCTCCTCCAGGGCTACCGGCAAAAACTCGAAGCGCACGCATAACTGACAACCGGCTAGGGCGCTATGTTGGTGAAGTAATCTTTGACGAGGTCTTTGTAGCCCTGGGGGATGTAATCGCTGTCGAGGGCGTTGCCGGCTTGCTGCTGGTACTGGCCGTATATCTGCTCGTAGGGGACTAGCGAGGAACCTGTCTGGTTGGCGTCGGTGCTGGTGGTTGTGCTGCTCTGGTCGCCGTTGGGGTTGTCCTGGCCCTGGACGGTGACGGGCGTGAGTGCTGAGTTCACGCTGCTGGGCGGTGCATACACTTGCTCCTGGTGGCCGGTTCCCCAGCCGCCGGACGTTGAGCCGCTTCCGGATTGACCCTGGCCTTGACCACCTTGCCCTTGTCCAGCGCCTTGTCCCTGCCCCTGCCCCTGGCCTTGACCACCCTGACCCTGGCCCTGGCCTTGACCTTGCCCCTGGCCGGCACCCTGACCTTGCCCTGACCCTTGTCCCTGCTGGCCCTGGCCCTGGCCCTGGCCCTGTCCCTGGCTCTGCCCTTGAGCAACTACCGGCGTGCCCTGGCCCGGTGTGCCTTGCACTACTACGGGTGTGCCTGCCGTGGCGGAGCTTGAGGGCTGTGCTGTGCCGCTTACGGCGACCGCTGTTGTGCTACCCAGCGCTATGGGTGTGCCCGAAACGGGGCTGCCCTGGGCTACTGCGGTGCCGCTTGCGGATGTGCCGTTAGCGGAGGGTGTGCCGGATTGCGGGGTACCGTTGGCGACGGCTGCGCCTGACCCGGTTGCGGGTGTGGGCTGGCCCGACTGCGCGATATTGCTCTTGCTCTGCTGTATCTGGGCGAGTGCCTGCTGAATCTGCTGCTGGGTTGCCTGCTGTTGTCCGCTCTGGGCGACCTTATCGGCCAGATTCTCGATTGCCTTTTTCGCCACATCAGGGTCGGCGTTTTGCAGAGCGTCGGCGGCTTCGTTCAGCCTGCTTGCCAGCTCAGGATCAAGCGGGGCGGCGCTGTCACGCGCCTGCTTGAACGCCTCCGCGAGCGCCTTTCGCTCTTCGGGTGTCATTTTTGAGGCGTCCTCAGCCATCTTCTTGAGGGCGTCGGCTGCTTTCTGGGTATCGCCGCTCTTCAGTGCTTCGCCTGCCTTGCGGGCTGCGTCGTTCTGCGAGGCTGCCAGTTGTTTGGCGAGTTGATCGAGGGCTTCGCGCTGGGCGGGGGATTGCGGGTCCAGTGCCTTCTGTAGCTCGTCCTGCGTCTGAGAGAGGCGAGCCAGCGCTTCTTCCTTGCTGAGGTTGCCCTCGTTCAAGTCGCGGGATAGCGCGTTCAGCTCATCGAGCAGCTTTTGCAAGGCAGGGTCTTCGGCAAGGCGCGGCTGGGCTTCTACTGCCTGCTTCAGTATCTCGATGTTCTTCTGCTCGGCAATCACCTGCGATTGTGCCACCTGCTCGGTGGGACTGCTGATAAAGTTGGGCACAAATATGACCGCAACCAGCGCCAACAACAGGATGCCAGACGGCGCAAGTCTGCGCTTATCGAGGACCACCGGGATTTGCCGCTGAGGTTGGACGGTTGCGAACGAGTGCAAGGCATCGTTGAGTTGGGCCTCGCGGAGGGAAAGCAGGGCGGGCGTTGGCCTGGCGGGGGGTATTGAGGCGTCTTCGAGGGCGGTGGAAAGACGCTCGTCCGTACCGAGCACGCGGTCGGCCTGGCGGGCGGTGGCCTGCAGATCTCGCGGCCTGAACAGTGCGAGGAGTAGAGTGGTCGCAACAGCAATTGCAACGATTACGACACCTGCCACAATCAAAATCGGCAGTGAGAAAGCGCCGGAAAAGCGCCAGATCGCGGCCAATGCAACGAATAGGGCGAGGGCGATACCCAGGGCGAAGGGCAAGAGGGCCGCCATTTCCTGCATGCGGAAGCGGCCCTCGACCGCCTTAAGTTGGGCACGCAACTGCCGCAGACGCGGGTCGGCGTCCAGGATCGCGGGATCAATTGCCGGCTGTTTGGTACTCATCTAATATAGATACGCTGATGGAGACGGAAAGTTCCCACGCTAAGCAGTAGGCTCGGTGCCGGGCGGCAATGCGACGTCGGGCTCGGGATTGTGCTCGTAGATGCTCTTTCTCTTATAACGTATCGGCTTGACGAAGCGCACGCTCAACGCGATAAGCAGCGCACTCACGAGCAGGGCCTCGATGCAGAAGAGCAGCCAGGGGGAAATGACAAACAGGGTGTGGCCGTTGAGTATCTCGGTGCTCGTATAGACAAAGAGAGGTTGCCCCTGCAGGTAGAAGCCTTCGCTAATGACCATCGCTATTATGGGGTTGAACGAAAGCACAACACCGCTGCCGTACCAGTAACCTTCGGTCTGCGATATGCTCTGGCCTGTAGGGTCGTACCTGTAGGCTCCCATGATATTGGTGATGACGAAGTAGAAGAATGGAATGCCGATCATCTGGAAGAGGATTGTTCCATAGGTGAGAACGTTGCTTGCCAGGCTGCTTTTGAGAAAGGACGACCAGAAGATGCCCACCGAGGCAAACATCAGCGCGGCCAGGAGCATTACGACCTGCGACAAAATAATCTCTTCGGGCGAAACCCCGCCGAACATGAAAGCGAGGCTTTCCAGCGGTGCGATCGCGAGAATGAGCAGCACAACGAAGGCAAGCGCCGACCCGAGCTTGCCGAAGATAACGGAGCGTGCGGGCAGGAGCGTCGTCATGAGCAGGTCGTAGGTCTTTTGCTCGCGCTCTGAGGTGATGGAACCGGCCGTGAACGCGGGCGTGAGCAGGGACACCATGATTGTCTGGAAAATGACGAGCACGCCGAAGATGAACTTGCCGGTCTGGGACGATTCGGGCCCGCCAAGGCCGCTCTCGAAACCGCTCACGGCGGCATAAGTGAGCCATGTTATAAGGCTAAGCACCAGCAGATACAGTATGAGGATGACCATAGCGCGCCAGCCGCGCATCCGGCCGCGCAATTCCTTGACGATTACGGGGTTCGCTTGCATTACTGCACCAAGCCTTTCGTGGTACGCAAGAAGATCTCTTCAAGGTCGCCTACGGCCTCTTCAAAGCCAAACACGGGCACACCAGCCTGGGTAACCCGCGCCAGCATCATGCTGAGCAGAGCATCGTCGCCATTCACTCGAACATAGAGGGTGGCCGGACCATCGGCAGGCACCATGCCTGAGGCTGGCACACCGGCAGGCGGCGGCGGTATGTAGGGGCTCCCGGGCGGTGGTGGGATATGACTATTGCCCGGCGGAACGGTCGCCGCTAGGAGGGGTTGGGCCGCGATGGCGTCCATACTGCCGTTCTGCCCGCGCCTGTAGCCGGGTGGGAGCGAGCGCACCGAGAGCACGCCCGGCACGGACTGGATAATCTGGGCTGCCTCGGCGGGACGCCCAAGCACGCGAACATATATCTCGCGGGCGGGTTGCATCGCCTGAAGGATGTCGGTGACAGCGCCACTGATGAGCAGCTTGCCCCGCTCAATGATTGCTACATGGGTGCACATCTCAGCCAGCTCGGTCAGGATGTGCGAAGAGACAAGGATAGTCTTGCCGAGGGAGCGCAGCTCTTTTAGCAGCTCGCGAAGCTCGATGCGGGCGTGTGGATCGAGGCCGGATGCCGGCTCATCAAGGATAAGCAGGTCAGGCTCGTGCACCAGTGTGCGGGCAAGGCAAAGGCGCTGCTTCATACCACGCGATAGCTCTTCGACAAAGGCATTCCGCTTGGCCGACAGGTCTACCAGGGCAAGCAGGTCGCCTATCATGGCTTGCCGCTTCTCAACAGGAACTTTATAGGCCGCCGCGAAGAAATCGAGGTATTCCCAGACCTTCATGTTGTCGTACACGCCAAAGAAGTCAGGCATGTAGCCAATGCGCTTGCGAACCTCCATGGGCGCTTCGGTCACGGGATAGCCTGCCACCCATGCTTCCCCATCTGTCGGTTCAAGCAAGGTGGAGAGGATGCGCATGGTGGTGGTCTTGCCTGCACCGTTCGGCCCGATGAAACCATGAATCGAGCCGCGCTCAATGGTCATGTTAAGCTCGTGCAGCGCGACAAAGTCGTTGTAGCGCTTGGTCAGATCGTATGTCTCGACAATAGGTTCAGTCATGTTGCCTGCCTGGGGGACGAGAAATGAGAAGTGAGAAGTGAGAAGTGAGCTACTGCGTACTGCGTATGACCGCCGGCTACGTTCTTACATTGTACGGATTACTCATTAATTCTCATTTCTTATTTCTCATTTCTCACTTCTCATTTCTCGTTCAGAGATAGGTTCAAGGTTGCGTTGGTCAATGTGGCTCGGTTGCCTTTGGCTTGCAGGCGGATGGTCACGCTGCCGCCGGGGGTGACATATTGTGCGGGGTCAGGGATCGTGAGGGTGCCTTTGGTGCTTGCGGTCTGGGATGTGCCTGCGGCGGGCCATGTGCCGAGGACGTCCCACTTACCACTTTCGACGTTGTACGCCAGCAGATCAATATCTCCATCGGTGGATATGGCGTCAATGGAGTAGTTGAAGTCGAGGCTATCGGGGCGGGTGCCGGACGGCAAGCTATATTGCAAATCGGCATAGGGCGCTACCTCAACACCCTGTGCGGGAGGTGTGTAACCGGGATAGGGAGTCGGCGTAACGGGGTAGATGGGCGAGGCTGTTGGTACTGGACCGGGGCCAGACGATACGTTGGGCAAGCTGAGATCGCCGTTCCAGGGAAGCCAGGAGGGATTGTTGCTGGGTGCGTATACTATGTAAGGAACCTTGCCCGCGCTCAGCTTTGCCTGGTCGTTGCCGGATGCGGTTATGGGAGCAATATCCGCCCACACGGTTAGCTCTTCCTTGTTGGTTGTGTGGCCCTCAACGTCAAAGCTTGTTGGTACGCTCGGCCCCCACGCCAGCACAATGACGTTCATGTCGAGGGGCGGGGTGTCGTACAGCAGAGGGTAAAGAGCCGCGCTGAGCAATTCCACCTTGCGATTGTATGTGCGCTGTTCCGGGGAATTGCCCTGTCCTCCGCTGTATGGATAGGGTACACCGGCTGAAGGTGCGCTCACGCTGCCTGGTGGCGGCAGTATATTGACCGGAGATGCGTTGTCGTAGCGGCGCGACGAGACGTCCATACGAACATCGATTTGCTGTCCTGGCGCGAGGAAGCCGAGATGGCGCACGGAGTCGCCGCGCACGAGGGCTACGTCCTGCAAAGGCGTGTTCGTGCGGTTCTTGACTGTGCCGATAATAATGTTGTCGCCGAGGTGCAAGCTTGTCTCGACCGGCGATTGGGCTTTGGCTGTATGCTCGGCCACAAAGCCTTTGAGGCTCCAAGTGTTGATATTTACGTTGCTGATCGTGGTGGTATTGCCGCCAAGCACACGCGATGAGCCGTCTGTGCCCGCCTGATAATAGCCATACGAGTTCATTTCCGTTACAACGCTTTCGGCGGGCAGACTGATCTGGTATGTGCGGCGCACCGGAGAGAAGAGACCGAATTGCTGGGTGAGGGTGGCTTGTTCTACGCCGGGATAGGTGTTAACTGAGTTGGCCTCGATGGATACAAGCTCACCACCCTTCGATTGGTAGGCCAGCAAATATGCTACCACCGAGAAAAGTCCTACCAGAACGGGGACGGTGATCCAGGCAAGCTCGGTGCGGCGCATGCGTCTCAGGATGATAAAGTTGACCGGGCCAATGAAGATTATATAGAGGAGCAGGAAGCCTGCAAGCAGCCAGGGGTCGGGCAGATCGAGGGCGGGCAGGGCGAACATCGCGCCGTAGGTGTTGTAAAGCGAGCCCATGTAGTAGCCGCGGCCGGGGCTGAAGCGCAGGAACGCGCCGTAAGAGAGCCGCAGCGGGCGGTCGGCAAGCAGACGCTTCACGAGGGGGAGCGTGCCGTCCCAGTTCTTCAGCGGTGCGATAGCGGGCGACAGTCCCATGTATATCACGCGCCCCAGGCCGATCTCGCGAACGGCGACAAGCGGCACGCCATCCTGCACAGCCAGGGCACGGCTATTACTCGCGCCGTCGGTTCGCAGGGTTGCGTTACCGATGCTCACCTGGCCCGTTGTGGTCAGGGGCGTGGCAACGAGTTCGCCCAGGCTGCTCAGCGAAGAGACATTGCGGGTGCCGCTCAGGTTTACGGGTAACAGATTGGCGATTCCGGCGGTGGTATCGGCCCCGGCAGTGCGCACGGCCGCGATAAGTGTGCCGCCCCTTGATACCCAGGCTTCTATAGAGGCGCGCTGCTCACCGCTCAGGGTGCCGCTATCGACATCGTCCAGAATGAGCGCGCCAAGGCTGTCGAGCGACTGCGAGAGGGGAGCGATGTCGTCAAGGGTGATGTGGGCAACTGTGGCGAGACCGCCGGTGTTGGCGTTCAGTCCGTACGGCTGGTAGGTGCTCGAATATGAGCCGTAGAGGTAGCCGCCGGGAGGCAGCGAATTGACCACATGGGCTACAGGCTCGCCCTTGAGTACGTTCAGGAGCGAGGGGTCGGAGGAGACCACGGCCACAATCATATTGCTGGGCGGCTCAAATGGCTCGGCATCAACGTCAACGGTCTTGATGGTTGTGTTGCCTTGCAGCACTTTCACCTGAAAGCGGCGCGTAAAGCCGCCGGAGTAGGTGTAGAGCGTGACTTCTTTGCGCGAAGGGCTGGGAAGGTCCACATCCAGCGCGTAGGTGCCCGTTGTGATGCCGTCATCCGGGCCTTTGGAGTCGATTTGCACCCGGACTTTGAGCGATTCGCCGCCTGCGGGGTTGGTGAGGGTCACACGAACAGGAATCCACTCGCCGATGAGATAGGTGCCTGAGTCGCCAAACCCTGCACGCGCCGTTACGCTGATTTGCGCCTGGGTGGACTGCGCGGAGGCATCGCCCTGGCCCGCGAGCATTAGCAGGACAAGCAACGAGGCAAAAAGGAACTGGGAGATAGTGCGAGCGACAGAACGCCGCCTTGGTGTCGTGGGGGGCAGGGTTGTAGAATGGCTCCCGAACATTAGTCTGTCCTTTATGACCAGGTCATTCTTGCGGTATCGTTTCGTTATCAGGCTCCGCGCGTTACGTCATGGTAGGCGCGCAGCCAGGCTTCGATATCGCGATCGGTACCGGCGGCACTTTTCTGGCGGTACCTGTCTACCCTGTCCATTATCTCCTGTTGCACCTCACGCGGACAAGGTATGCCTTTAAAGTCGAACTCTGTAGACTCGCCGGGCGTCTTTATTACCACATTGCCGTAGTCGAGCAGGTTCGCCAGTGGGCCGGGCACGTCGTACATTACGTCGGTTATGCGTGTAATAAGCGTTTCCTTGGACTGCTCGCGAAGGCCAAACGGCAGGCTCTCGATGTGATATACGCGCTCGTGGTCCAATCTATACAGGTCGTTGCGCCAATCTTCCCAATTCCAGACGGCCACCCCGGCGCAAACCGGCAGCAGGGCCAACGCCATCCAGCCAAGGATGGTCTCTATCAGACCGACTTCGCCGGGCGTGCCGAGGACGATTGCGCCGAACCAACATGCCAGCACAAGGGCGTAGAGAAGGACCGGCGCGAGAACCCCACGCAACAGATACGACCAATGCTTGTGCCAGGTTACGCTGCGCCCGTCGCGCTGCGGCACGAAGGGAAAGAGTGAGTTGAACAGCCCATAACCGGAAACGAACGAGGTGCCGTCCTGGTTGCGTGGATGCTGGGCGGGTGGCTGGGGACCGGGGGAGGTGGGATCCTGGCCCAGGATGATGCTTCGGATTGCCTCTTTGCGGAGATCTTCGGGGGGAGGCTGCTTGGCGTGCTGGATTTCCTGCTGCTTGAAGATGGCCTCGCGCAATATCTTGGGGCGAGGCAGATCGCGGAAGAGCAATGTACCCGCACCGGCGGTATCCACGTTGAGGTCGCCGAAATCGAAGGCCATGCCGACCGGGTTGGGGTATTCCGCGACGACGTTCTGCACTTTTCCGATGGGGCATTCGCGTCGCGATTCGCGAAAGAATAGCTTTTTGTTCATTAAGATAACGCGCCGGGTGGTGAGGGCAATCCAGTCTTCGCGCCAATCGAGCAGGACGTAACCTATCCAGCACGCAAGGATGATGGCCGCGCCCAGCCAGAATGCCCAGAGCAGCGGCGCGAGCCAGGTTGGTGCCGCGTTCACGCTGAGCAGGGGGTCGACGGCGAGGCTCAGGAGGAGAGGGGCAACGAACGGTATGCTGACCGTCCAGAGGGTGGCAAGAAGCAGCGCCCAGCGCAGGGAATAGAGCAATGCGACGGGGTGACGGTGCAGCAGGACAACCACGACCTCGCCGGGGCGCAAATCGGGTATTTTGTGGGCATAGAGGCGCGGGCGGGCACTAAGGGGCCGTCTTACAGGCGGTGGGGTGGGGTTTATGCGGTTGGGCGTTCCGTTGGTGTTCATTTCGGCTCGCTTTGTGGAGATGCGCGCAGTGTGGCGTTCTCTTCACAGGGCCATATTATCACTCTGGGAGGGGAGGCGCAAAGTTATCCATGGTTGGAGTGGGATAGGCACGGTCCTCATGGCTCGGACAGGGAGGTCCCTGTCAACCCCATGTGAGTAGAGTGTAGACACCCCTCACCCCCCCAACCCCCTCTCCCCGCGAAGCGGGGAGAGGGGGCTTTTTAATTGGTTAGGAGATGGGGGACACCCCCAGCCCCGTCATGGGCTTCGCCCCTGCACCCCTCGTACAATGCTGACATGGAAGGCATGATCCCGTTATGGGCTTCGCCCCTATACCCCCTTCTCATAAACCTACCCTGGAGCCTTGCACCACTTCGCGGTGAAAAGGGGCCTTCTATTTGATCAGTGGATGGGGTGTCCCCAAACCCCGGACAGGGTGGCCCTGTCAACCGCTTTCCTGGGCGGTCGGCGGTCATACGCAGTACGCAATACGCAGTACTCTCCATGCCCCAACTCTGAACAGTTGCATAGGTAAAAGCTGGCGGGGTAGGGTGGGTGGGTCTGCTGTATAATTGGGGTATGGATGTTGACGGTGTTAAGATTGTGTGTCCGGCCTGTGGGTGGCGGCTCGTTGTGATGCCCCGCGTGCAGTACCTGGCGTGCCGGAACTGCGGCAGCGAGTATACGGTGCAGCGGCGCGGCAACAGTATTGGTCTTGAGGCGTTCGTGCCTGAGCAGGTGGAGATAAGCAGGCAGATAGCAGAGGTGGAGCGGGCACAGGGGGAGGGGTGCAGCAATGTCTTCTTCTGGATCTTGCTGGTCACAGGCGTGGGGTTCTGCGGAATCGGCTTCTTGAGCCGCGCCCTCTTCCAGACAAGCATCCCGTTTGTGCTAGGCTGGGCGATCTCGCTGGTAGCTCTTGTGCTGGCGGCAGGTGTGCTGCTGCGCACGCTTAACACGCAGCGCGAAGAGCGGCTCAAGCTCGAAGCCAAGCGCCAACGGCTCTACGAGGAGATGGGCGGCGATCAGGGGTCGGGCGAGGGGTCAGGGATCAGGGATCACGGGTCAGATGATGGGTCGGGGGTCGGGGATAAGTAGACGACGGCGGACCGTGTTGTCAGTTGTCAGTAGGCGACCGCTGACGGCGGACGGCCGACCGCCTAGTGCCGCTTACTCTCTTGCCTCTGCACTCTCTTAAACCTTAATAACCTCTGCGTAACTCTGCGTAACTCTGCGCACTCTGCGCACTCTGCGCCTCTGCGGTGAATCCGTAAATCCCTAACACCTGACCCCTGACACCTGACACTCGGCCATTAGCCCATCGCCGTTGCCAGGTCGCGGATGAGGTCTTCGGCGTCCTCGATGCCGACGCTGAGGCGGACAAGGTTGTCGGGCACGGCCAGCGGGGAGTCCGCTAAGCTGGCGTGGGTCATTACGCCGGGGTGCTCGATTAGCGACTCTACGCCGCCCAGGCTCTCGGCAAGGGCGAAGAGCTTTGTGCCCTGCACGATTTTGCGCGCCTCGTCTATGCCGCCCTTTACCTCGAAGGAAATCATGCCGCCGAAGCAGCGCATTTGCCTGCCCGCGAGATCGTGCTGAGGGTGGGACTGCAAGCCGGGATAGCGCACGCGCTCTACGGATGGGTGCTGCTCAAGGAAGCGTGCTATTTTGAGCGCGTTGGCCTCATGTGCGCGCATCCTGACGCCGAGGGTCTTCACGCCCCGCAGCACAAGGAAGCAATCCATGGGTCCCGGCACCGCACCGATGGCGTTTTGCAGGAACGCAAGCCGCTCGTGGATGGCGTCGTCGGAGGTGATGACAAGGCCGCCGACGGCATCGCTGTGCCCGCCGAGGTACTTGGTCGTGCTGTGTACCACGATGTCCGCGCCCATAGTGAGGGGCTGCTGACCGTAGGAGGAGGCAAATGTGTTATCGACGACGGTCTTTGCACCATGCTCTTTTGCTATTGCGGCGACGGCAGTTATGTCAATCAGCTTCATCAGTGGGTTGGAGGGGGTCTCGATCCAGACCGCTTTGGTCTCAGGCCGCAGGTGCGGGCGCACGCTCTCAGCGTCGGTCATGTCAACGAAGTCGAATTGCAGGCCGTAGGCGGCGAGAATGCGGACGAAGAGGCGATATGTGCCTCCGTAGACATCGTTGGAAACGACAATGTGGTCGCCGGGCGCGAACAGGTACATTATAGTGGTTTCCGCGCCCATGCCGGACGCGAAAGCGAGGCCATACTTGCCATCTTCCAGCGAAGCAACACATTGTTCGAGCGCGGTTCGTGTGGGGTTGCCGGTACGCGAATACTCGTAGCCCTTGTGCTTACCGAGAGCCTCCTGTACATACGTGGAGGTCTGGTAGATAGGTACGATCACGGAGCCGGTCGTTGGGTCCGGCTCTTGCCCGGCGTGTATGGCGCGGGTCTCGAAGCCATAAGGTGGCTGGTTGCGTGCGGCTGCCTGGGGAACGTCCTGCGGATTCTCGTCTGTCATCATCGACTCCTCACCTGAATTAGAACAATGACATTGTAGGGGCGAAATGTGAGGGGTGTCAACCTGGGGCGCGCTGAGGAAAACGTAATGCGTAAAACGTAAAACGTAAGGACGGGTTTGGAACGCCAAGACGCCAAGGTTTTTGGATTTAGTTAGTCGCTTTGGCCGTCAACTGACAAGTGACAACGCGGTCCGCCGTCTGCCGTCGGCGGTCATACGCAATACGCAGTAGGTCGTCGCTTACCGGATGAAGCCGCCGACATACCAGAGGTGGTAGACCAGCGCGCCGCGATATTTGATGGTTTCTTCGCCGAGGAACTCCGCGAGGTGGCCGAGGGGGTGGTTGGAGTATTCGAAGCCGTAGTATTCATAGCCGAGAGGGCCGCGGAAGGGCAACTCTTCGGTGACCTGAGCGAGGGCGGCACGCAGGACGGCATAAATCCATTGGGGCTGAAGATCCCACATGTAGTGCGTTACGAGACCGCCGTTATAGCCCATGCCCCAGACGGGACGATTGTCGTAATGCACGGTCTCCTGGCCGGAGAAGCGCTCGAAGCCGAAGAAGGTGTTCTTGTAGGTGAAAAGCCCACGCGAATATTGAAGTTGAGACACGCCGGGCAGGATACCCTGCACCATAGCGAGGTTGGGCACCGGACGTGCGCTTCGCTTTGCCTCGACCAGAAAAGAGGTGAAGGCTATGGAGTCGAATGGGGTGGTCTCGCGCTCGCCACCGGATACATCATGCGTTGACGTCAACGGTCTCTCCCCTCGTCTGTGCGGATCGCGATTCATGGTTCATGGGGCCGGTAGTAGAAACGGCGCTTTGAGCACCTAGAACAAAGCGGGAGGATGGGGCATCGGCCACAATCCTCAGTCCGCATTTCGCGAGCAAACAAAGCGCCAGCATTGTGAGCGACTGGACTATAACAGGATATTCTCTATCAACGAAAGACTGAACCGCCACTATAAGGAACGGCAGCACAGCCATCCAGCCGTAAATTGTCACCCGCCAGCGCATCGAGCGTGCGTCCTTCTGTTCGTCGGGCAAGCCGGCAGCGGCGAGGAAGATCATGGCGGGGACGAGCAGCAAAACATGCTCATAACCAAGCATATAGGGGCTGATGATACTGTTTATGCAGATAGTCAGGGGCAAGGCGAGGGGCACGGGATATTTGCGGTCGGTCAGGTCGCGCCTCCAAGACGGGACGAGCGCGAGCAAACCAACAAGGCTCAACGATATTGCTACGGGAACCCAGGGGATGGAACCGGGCAACCATTGATAGCTGAGGCCCCAAACGGAGGCCGACACTTCGGCCTGGCTCGACGCCTGCCCGCTTATCACAACGCCCAGCCACCCTGAGAGGGACGATGGGAAAAAGAGCAGTGGAGCGAGGAGCAGCAAAGCGAGCGACGCTACCGCCGACAGAGGGATGGCCCAACGTCTTCGCGTGAGCGCCCATAGACCAAGCAGAAGCACTGGCAAACCGACAGCCTGCGGCTTGGTGGCGAGCACCGCAAGGGCCGCGCCCATGAGAATGTCGCCTACCAGTCTGCGCCTGGTATGGTCACTATGCGAAGAGATCAGGTAGCCCCAGATGCCCGCCAGTAGGCCGAACTCGATGATGGAGAATTGCCCGGCGAAGAGGGTGACGATGCTTTCGCGATAAATAAAGGCCAGCAGCAGAGTTACCCCAACGGCAACGATGGCAGCGGGACGGGAGGAGCGAAAGGCGGGGTTCGACACACGCAGCATCCGCATCACGGCCCAGAAGAGCAATAGCAGATTGAGCGAGCGCCAGATTGCCAGCGAGAAAGCGAGCGGGATTGCAGCGAAGGGGGACAATAGGAGATATACCCAGGTCGGGTAAATGGCGTGGAAGTTTGTGCCGCTATTGAAGCCTGTGAACTCCACGGCATAGCTGCCGAGGGCAGCGTCTACGGCTGCGCGAGTGGGGTTGTAGGGATCATCGCCATTGAGAACCAGGCGCGCAGGCAGCCAGACGTTTTGGGTAAAATCGTTGTGAACGCCTGTGCCTCCGCCCCATTGCAGGGCTAAGATGAGCGCCAGCACGAAGGCGGCCGCCCACAGGCCCAACCGCACAGGTAGAGGCAAAACCAGCTCTTTCGAAGCACGCCCGGCGGTGCCATCGGCGGCGCTCGGAAGGCCTGGAGAAGTTTCGTTTTGGTGCAGCATGGTATTGGCCAGCAGGGTAGACTCCTGTTTTGTGGACTAATGCGAGTATATACTTCAGGCCTGTGAGTGTAAATGCCCCATTTGGCACATTGGTAAGTAGTACCAAGTGGGGCGGTGACCGGAGTATAACATTGTGGATTTGTTCGCGCTTGCTATAGCGCGTGGGTACGGGCTGTTGGGATTGGCTCCGAAGGGCAGGAATCGCAGCTGAATGCTCAGAATGGGGGTTGAGCAACCTGACATCCAGGTAAGGGACTACCCACCACCCCCGCTGCGCTCATGCTCCTCCCGCGTGTGGGGTTTCAAGGGCAGGCTTTTGTGAATCCTAGGAAATAGCCATTGGAAGCGCCCCTCACCCCCAACCCCCTCTCCCCACTGTCGTGAGGAGAGGGGGCTTTTTATAGTGTAGGGAGATGGGGGACACCCCCATACCCCCGTCATGGGCTTCGCCCCTGCACCCCGTTCTTAGAACCTATCCTTGAAGGCCCTCGTGTGGGAGGGGAGTCTAAAAGGAGGTGGGGAATGGCGACACGCAAACACCCGTCATGGGCTTCGCCCCTGCACCCCCTTCTCATAAATCTACCCTTAAAAGCCCCTGACTGGGAGGGGAGTCTAAAAGAAAAGTATTAGGGGACACCCTGCTCAGTTGCAAAGATAATTAGTGAAGAACAGAATAAATAG
>JBDTQH010000066.1:0-28345 GCA_039932335.1 Chloroflexota bacterium | reverse complement strand
TACTAACAAAGAAGTGGCAGGTAAGCTCACCCCACCAGGCAGTGTCATTCTGAACGGAGCGAAGAATCCGTTCGGGTAGCAATTAGCATGGAGGTTGATTCTTCACTCTGTTCAGAATGACACCGCTAATATGGCACGCTTACCTGCCACTTCTTTGTTAGCGACGCAGTAGTACGACAATGTATCAGTGGAATATTACAAATGGGCGCCAACCCCCATACAGGTCGGTGCCCATTTGTGACATATTCTTCTAAACCGGAAGCGAAGATTATCGCTTTGTATACTGAGGTGCCTTGCGGGCGCGCTTCAGACCGGGCTTCTTGCGTTCTTTCACGCGGGCATCGCGGGCCAAAAGGCCTGCCTTTTTCAGGACCGAGCGGAAATTAACGTCGGCCTGTATAAGGGCGCGAGCCAGGCCGTGGCGCACCGCGCCTGCCTGCCCTGTTACGCCGCCGCCCAGCACTTTGACGGTGATGTTGTACTTACCGGCATTGTCGGTCAGCGCAAGAGGCTGCTGAATCATCTGCTGGTAAAGGCCGCGCCCGCCGAAATAGTCCTCGGGGGATTTGCTGTTGATGGTCATCTGCCCGTTGCCGGGGTAGAGCCTTACGCGAGCCACGGCGCTCTTGCGGCGGCCCGTGCCGTAGTAGTAGGCAGGTCTCTCTGTGCGAGTGGTGTTATCCATATCTCTCCTTGAATAAGAAGTTAGAAATCAGACTGCTGGCTTCTAACCCGGAATTTCTAGCGCGCTACTTCCAGCGTCTGGTTCTCAGGGTTGACCACAAGCTCAGTGGGCTTCTGGGCCGCATGGGGGTGCTTGGCGCCCGCATACACCTTCAGCTTGCTGAGCATTTGCGCGCCCAACTTGTTACGAGGAAGCATACCGCGAACGGCAGCCTCAACCGCGAAGGTGGGGTGCTTCTTCATCATTTCGTTGAAGGGCACCGTCTTCAGGCTTCCCAGGTAGCCGGAGTGGCTGTAGTAATTCTTGTCAGTAGTCTTGGCGCCCGTAACCACCACCTTGTCGGCATTGATGACGACAACAAAATCGCCCATGTCCATGTGCGGGGTGAAGGTCGGCTTGTTCTTGCCGCGCAGATACTGGGCAATCAAAGTCGCCAGGCGGCCAAGCGTCTGGCCCTGGGCGTCAATGATGTACCACTGGCGTCCGGCGTCGGCCTCTGCGGCTGTCGGTGTATATGTCTTGGTGCTCATATCTATCCTTGTCTCCGTATGTTCTCTTGTAGGGGCGGTTCGCGAACCGCCCTTACGGTCCCGGACAGGGACTCCCTGTCAACCCCGCCTAATATTCTACCCACAACAGGCACAGCCCCTGTGGTCTCGCCGTTGGACCTGCATTTCTGCGATCACGGCTCTCTATCAGATCTCGTATGCTCTCTACAGTACGTTTGCCCTTGCCCACTTCCAGCAGCGTTCCCACAATTGTGCGTATCATCTGCGGCAAGAAAGCATTGGCGACCAGGTCAAGCGCCAGCAATCCACTGCTCTTCCCGCCACTCTCCGGCTCGGGTGCATCCCAGGCCCAGTAATTTGCGTCGGGGGCAAGGCGCTGAAGCCTTGCCAGGTAAACGGTGCGCACTGTGCTCGGCTTCGTTTCGTCCTGATCACTCAGGGCAGGCACACCCATCGCGTTTCCCGCAAAGGCCGCCATATCGTGCGTACCCACCAGGAGTGCTGACGCCTGCTGCATCGCTTCAACATCGATATGCTGTCTGATGAAGAGGCTGTAACGCCTCAGCATTGGCAGCGGCGCGGAAGCATCCAGCAGCAAGTACCTGTAAGCTCTCCTCCTGGCGCTGAACCTGGCATGGAAGCCCTCAGGCGCTACATCGGCTTGCGTAACAGCCACATCCGAAGGAAGTATGCCATTTAGCGCCCGCTGTATCGCATTGGGAGTTGCCAGCCTCTGCCTCTCAGGAAAGTCGAGGCTGGCAACCTGTGCCCATGCATGTACCCCGCTGTCGGTGCGCCCTGCAAGAGCGACCCTCACAGCATTACCTGCCAGGCGGGCAAGCGCCACCTCTAGCTCTCCCTGTACGGTGCGTCCATTCGTTTGGAGCTGCGACCCTACAAAGTCGGTGCCGTCGTACTGTATTAATAACTTAAGGTGCATGATCTACCGCGTCATTGGCAGTAGATGCTACTCTTCAACCAGTTCAAGCTGGCAGACCTGCGCGCCGTCGCCGGGACGCTGATGCAGCTTGTAGATTCGTGTGTAACCACCGTTACGCTCGACGTAGCGGGGCCCGATGTCTTCAAACAGCTTGCGAACCATCAGAGGGTTTGCAAGAATGTTGCCCGCCCGGTTGCGGTTCTGGGGGGTATCGACGCGTGCAAGCGCGAGTACGCCATCAGCCATCGGCTGAAGCTCACGTGCCTTCGCCTCGGTTGTTCGGATCCGCTCGTGCAGCAAGAGGCTGTTAAGCTGGTTCCTGAACAGCGACCGCCGCTCACCGCTGCTGCGGCCTAGCCCACGGCCAGATATTCTGTGTCGCATCCCAATCTCCTTACTTGAGAAGTCAAAGGTTAGAAGCCGGAAATCGGCCCTGTGCCGTCTCTACATCTAACCTCTAATCTCTAACTTCTATTTTCTCTTCTTTGCCCTGGGCTTTGCTTCCGCTTCGCTCAGGTCGGTATTGCCGTCGTCCGGCAGAATATCAATCGGATCGGAGGCAGGCTCATCATCAAGATAGATACCGGCTGCTGCTTCCATTGTCCCTTCGCTCACGCCCACAGGATTAACCACCTGGGCGTTCACCACGTCCTGGTCATCGGTCAGACCGGCATCCGGCTCGGCCATAAAGGCATCCGGCTCCGCGATCTGATCGTACTCGCCGTACCCAACATCAACATCTTCACCTTCATCACCTTCCTGACCGTCCTCGCCCAGTCCGGCGTGCATCTCATCCTCGGAGAGGTCGAGAGGCGTGCCCGGCGGGATAAGCTCACGGCTGGAAAGCGATTCGTGCAGTTCGTCGAACGATTTTTCGCCGAAGTTACGCAGGCCCAGCAATTCCTTGCGGTCCATGCGAAGCACCTGGCCGACTTTTGTGATGCCGCTCCTCTTGAGACAATTGTACGTGCGCATCGAGAGGTTCAAGTCCTCGATGGGCATCTCAAAGAGGTGAGATGGTATGGCGATTGCGCCCGGCAGGTCGCGTCCCACAGGTGGGGCTACAACCTTGTTGAAGTTGCTGATGAGGGCCGAGTGCTGAGCCAGGTACTGGGCCGAGAGGCTCAACGCTTCGCCGGGGTCTATTGTGCCGTCGGTCCAGATTTCGATAAGAAGCTGCTCACGACCCTGAAGTTCTTCCTGGGTATAAGTCACAGCCTCCTTGCCTTCGTCCTCCGGTGTTGACAGCAGATCCGCATCGGCGGATTGTACCAGGTAGTTTACCTTCGGGATGGGCGAGAAGATTGCATCCACCGGAATTGTACCGATGGGCATACCTTCGCGCGCCTCAAACGACACATAACCGCGCCCGCGGTCTACGGTCAGTTCCATCTCAAGGTGTGCATCCGGGCCGTCGAGATTGGCAAGCACCAGTTCAGGGTTGACAAGCTCAACATTGGCGGGCAATTCGATGTCGCCGGCGCGTACTTCGCCTGCGCCATGCTTGCTCAGTTGCAGGCGCACGCCACGCTCGCTGTAGGAGCGGAGGCGAATGCCTTTGACGTTTACTACTATTTCGGTCACGTCCTCGCGCACATTCGGTATGCACGAGAATTCATGATAGACGTTTTGAATCCGCACGCTTGTAACCGCAGAGCCGGGCAGCGACGACAGCAGAATGCGGCGCAAAGCGTTGCCTAGCGTGATGCCAATACCCGCCTCCACCGGCCCGACCGCAAAGCGGCCATAGTTGGTAGCGGTAGCGACAGCCACGACGTTAGGCAGACTGCTTGTTGTCCCGTTGCTCAAAGTTGCTCTCTCCTGTGACGTAGAGGTGAAACGTAAAACGTAATGCGTAAAACGTAACTACCTATGATAGCTTTCTACACTCCACGCTCACGCTTCATGCATTACGCACTACCGGCTATAGAATTCTACGATTAGCTGCTCGTTCAGGTCGATACCAAGCTCGTCGCGGGTGGGGACACGCTCCATGCGGCCTGCAAGGTTGCTCGCGCTGACAGACATCCAGCCGGCGATCTGCTTGCGAGGCAAGGAAAGCTGCACGGTCTGGAAGTACTCGTTACCCTTGGAAGCATCAGCGACCCTGATTTCGTCGCCGGGCTTGCAAATGTACGAGGGGATGTCGGTCTTCTGGCCGTTCACGATGATGTGACCGTGGCGCACGATCTGGCGCGCCTGCGAGCGGGAATCCGCAAGGCCAAGGCGGTAGACAACATTATCGAGGCGCATTTCCAGCACCAGGAGTAGGTTCTCACCTGTCAGACCGGGACGCTTCTCGGCAGCCTCAAAGTGGCGGCGGAACTGTCGCTCCAACACACCATATATGCGACGAGCCTTCTGCTTCTCGCGAAGCTGCAAGCCAAAATCCGAGACCTTGCGGCCGCGGCGCTGTGCGTGTGGTCCGGGAGGCATGGGTCGCTTTTCGATTGTGCAGTTGCTGAAGCACTTGTCGCCCTTCAAGAAGAGCTTCATGCCCTCGCGCCTGCAAAGTTTACAAACTGGTCCTGTATACCTAGCCATTGTTTCTCCAAAAGAATGTGTATGATATGCCCTATACTCAGGCGGGCCGCATCGAGGATAACATTGCCGCGGAATCCTCCTGCCGCCACCTGGCCGCACTACAACGCTTCTATATATCCATGGGGGAGGACTGAGAGGGCTAAGCTCCCATCCCCTTCACAGTTAGAATTACCAGTTACGAATTGCTTATAAGCTGTAATCCGTAACTGGTAATCACAGTTTCCTTTATACGCGCCTTCGCTTGGGAGCGCGACAGCCGTTGTGAGGTATGGGGGTGACGTCTGTTATGGCGACAACCTGGATACCTGCGGCCTGGATTGCGCGGATTGCTGCCTCGCGGCCCGCGCCCGGTCCCTTTACGAACACTTCTACCTGGCGCAGACCATGCTCCATTGCGCGGCGAGCCGCACCCTCGCCCGTAACCTGGGCGGCATAGGGTGTGCTCTTGCGGGAGCCTTTGAAGCCTGTCGCACCTGCGCTGCCCCACGAAAGGACGTTGCCCTGTGGGTCTGCCAGTGTCACAATTGTGTTGTTAAAGCTCGACTGCACATATGCGGTGCCGCGCGGCACCACCTTACGCTCGCGTCTTCGTGCCCTTGCCTGCCTCGCCTTTGTCGCCGAGGTCTTGGTACCCTGTTGCTGCTTCTCAGCCATTGTCTCTCCCTTACGAATTCGTAAAACGTAACCGCGCAAAGCGTAAATCGCAAGGTCGTTTTCTCCTTACGTTTTACGCTTTGCGATCTATTACTTACTTCTTCCGGCGAACGCCAACTGTGCGGCGAGGTCCACGGCGCGTGCGGGCGTTTGTCCGTGTGCGCTGTCCGTGTACGGGCAGGCCGCGTGTGTGCCTGACGCCGCGATAGCACTTGATCTCGATGAGGCGCTTGATATTCATGCTTACCATGCGGCGCAGATCGCCTTCGACCGTGTATTCTTTGTCCACGGTCTCACGAATGCGATTGACCTCTTCCTCCGTCAGGTTGTTGACGCGAGTGTCAGGGTCCACATTGGTCTTCGCGATAATCTGCTTCGCGCTGGTCGGCCCAATACCAAATATGTAGGTAAGAGCCACTTCAACCCGCTTGTTGCGGGGTATGTCCACACCGGCAATTCTTGCCACAATTTCCCCCTTTTGAGAAATTACGAATTACGAATTACGAGTTAACGCTTCAACCACATAATTCGTAATTACTCTCTACCCCTGACGCTGCTTGTGCTTCGGGTCGCTGCAAATACACATTAGTACACCGGAGCGCTTAATGATTCTGCACTTTGCGCATCGCGGCTTGATAGATGCCCTTACTTTCATTGTTGTCGATCTCCTTCAATCTCTTGGGGAGCGTCAGGCTCTAACCTGAATCTCCTTTTCGGTCCCCAGTGGAGACCTGACCCTTTATTCTTACTTGAGCTGCCGTAGCCGCTCAACGATTCGACCCCTGGTGAGGTCGTATGGCGAAAGTTCGATGGCTACTCGGTCGCCTGGTATCACCCTGACAGGACTGATCCGCAGTTTGTCGTCCAGGCGTGCCGTCACCATATGGCCGTTGTCGAGTTGCACTCGCCACGTGCCGTTTGGCCCAGGCTCAAAGACCTTGCCCGCTACCCTGATTTCGCCTTTTTTCTCTGTCAATGTACGAGCCGTACCGTATATTTGTGGCTGCCCAGTCTCTTTTCGTCTACGTATTATCTGCTTCTAATAAGTCGCCAATAGCAAACAATAAAAAGGGCAGCACCAAACGCTAATTATATCACAACGCTATGGTAAAGTCAAAATAACAGGCCCATTGTCGGTGATAGCCACCGTATGCTCGAAATGGGCGGACGCCTTGTGATCTTCCGTGATCACCGTCCACCTGTCATCGAGTGTTTCAGTTTCCTCAACGCCCAGGTTGAGCATCGGCTCGATCGCGATTACCATGCCCGCTTTGAGAAGAGCGCCTTTGCCGGCAGGACCGTGATTAGGCACAGATGGCTCTTCCCAGAGCCTGCGGCCAATACCGTGTCCGCCATATTCGCGCACAATGCCATAGTCGCCGCTCTTCTTGATGCGAGTCTCGATAGCATGTGATATGTCGCCGATGCGGTTGCCCACTCGTGCCTGCTCTATGCCTGCCTCCAGCGAGGCCTTTGTGGTTGCGAGCAGCTTCTCCAGCTCGGGGCTAATCTTACCCACACCCACAGTCACAGCCGAGTCGCCCTGCCAACCTCGATAGATCGCGCCGCAGTCGAGCGAGATAATATCGCCCTCCTCAAGAACGCGGCCTCCCGGGATGCCGTGCACTATCTCCTCGTTCACCGAAGTACAGAGGGTGCCGGTGAAGGGCGGCAGCGACGGATGCGGCTGATAGCCTTTGAAAGATGGAATAGCACCCTGGCTCTTGATGAAGTTGTAAGCAATCTCATCAAGCTCGGCTGTGGTCACGCCCGGTTTGACATGCGCAGACACCAGTTGCAAAGTCTGTCCGACGATGCGCCCGGCATTGCGCATAAGCTCAATTTCTTCTTGTGATTTCAGATATATAGTCATATTTACCCTGTTACGAATCGTTTATTCCATGGGAGAGCGTGATTCGTAACTACCTCAAACAGTCCAGTAGTTCTTTTGTTACTTCTTCTATTGGCCGGTCGCCATCCACCTCGCAGAGGGTTCCGGTCAATTTGTAATATTCCAGTATTGGCTCGGTTGTCTCATGGAAGACGCTCACCCGCGTGATTGCCTTTTCGCGAGTGTCATCGTCCCGCTGATACAACTCGCCACCGCAGATATCGCAGACCCCCGCCACCCTGGGCGGCGCGAATATCTCGTGGAACACATGCCCGCAATTGCGGCAGGTCCACCGGCCCGCGAGCCTGTCGATCAGCACGTCGTCAGCGACACTGATATAGAGGGCTGCATTTACCCTCTTGCTTTTAAACTCCAGCGCTTCGCTCAACGCGACTGCCTGCGGTCTTGTGCGCGGAAAGCCATCAAGCAGCACGCCGCGTTCAGCATCAGGCAGGAGCAACCGGTCAAGGATCATCGCGATGATGAGATCATCGGGAACTAAACGCCCTTTGCTCATATATTCATTCGCGACTCTGCCAAGCTCAGTATCGCGCTTAATGTTATCCCTTAGCAGATCACCGCTTGAGACATGTACCATCCCAAGGCTGTCTTTCAGGATTTCCGACTGCGTGCCTTTACCCGCGCCCGGCCCCCCAAACATGAGTATTATCATTTGAGTGACTCCATTGTCACTGTGTGAATCCGTAGTATTTGCGGTTTTCGTATCGTTCTCGTGCAAGCCAGTACTCCATAACGGGACGGTTCCCCCAATTATTACCCAGGTTCACCGCCCCATTGCGGAAGAGCAGCCATCCGCCGATCCGTATACGTTGCACGCCGGTGTACTACGTATCTACAGAGCTAACGGTTGATGAAGCCTTCGTATCGTCGCATCAGCAACTGGGATTCTAGCTGCTTCATAGTGTCGATTGCTACACCGACTAAGATAAGTAGGGATGTAGAGCTAAAACTCAAGAGTGTCACTCCGGTTACGACCGACGCTAAGTAAGGCAAGATCGCGACCACACCCAGGAACACCGCGCCTGCCACCGTGATACGATTCAGGACAGTTGTCAAGAATTTGTCGGTATTTGGTCCCGGACGTATGCCCGGCACTGAGCCGCCCGATTTTTGCAGGTTCTCCGCGATGCGCTGTTGAGAGAAGACTACACTTGTGTAGAAGAAAGTAAACAGCACAACCATCAGGAAGTAAATGAGATTGTAAGCAAATGTAGTGGCCTGGAAGTTACCGTACAGCCAGAGCGCGCCATTCCGCACCCAATCGGTCGAGGCCGCTGTGAAGAAGCCCGCGACGATGACAGGGAAGCTCATGATCGAAAGTGCGAAGATAAGCGGGATCATACCGGACGAGTTGACGCGCAGAGGAATGAAGGAGGAACCAGCCTGCCTCATCATGCGGCCACCGCGCATAATGCTGCGCGAGTAGTGTACAGGTATGCGGCGCTGACCTTCATTGATCAGGATTATGCCAACTACCGTGATCAGGCCGAGCGCGACGAACAGCACGATACTGAAGATGTTGGCACCCGTGCTTCCGCTCTGGCCTAACTGCAGAACCTGCACAGGCAGACGAGCGACGATGCCGCCGAAGATGATGATCGAGATACCCTGGCCGATACCGTTCTCGGTGATAAGCTCACCAATCCACACCAGGAACATTGTGCCTGTGATAAGACTGATGATAACCACGAGGCTTGGAAGCCAGTTAGCACCGAACAGACCGAAGCCAGGGAGAGCGTTGAACTGGCTGTTGAGCAATTGAGTCTGCCCGAACGCCTGCAAAGCCGCCAGCGGCACTGTCAACCAGTGCGTATACTTGTTTAGCTGGTTCCGACCCGATTCGCCTTCCTTGCTCAACTCTGTTAAGCGCGGAATAACGCCGGTAAGAAGCTGAATGATAATGGAAGCCGTAATATACGGATAGACACCCATGGCCGCGACGCTGAAGTTCTGCAGCGTGCCACCTGAAAATATGTTGAGCATGTTGAACAGCGACCCAAATTGGCTGTTCGGATCCAACGCATTACCCAGCGCGGCAAAGTCCACACCCGGAACGGGAATGTGCGCGACTATGCGAAAGATAACGAGCATTGCGAGCGTGAAGAGTATCTTCCGCCGCAGGTCGCCGATCTTGAAGGCATTGATAACTGCCTGAAGCATTATGCTGTCCTTTCATCCAAGCGAGGAACGTAGACCGCAGAACGTAAAACGTAATGCGTAAATCGTGAGATCATAGTACCTTGTGCCTTCTCACGTTTTACGTTTTACGTTTTACGCGTCACGTTCCCGCCTTACTCTGCTCTGGCGGCCTTTCGGGCCTGCATGGCACGTACCGGCGCTTCTGTGCGACCCTTGGAGCGCTTAGGCTCGTTTGGCATCTCAATGATGTTTACGCTACCACCGGCAGCCTCGATCTTCTGGCGTGCGCCTTCGCTCACCTTGTGCGCGCTAATGTGCAGTGCACCCTTAAGCTCGCCGTCACCCAGGATCTTCAGGGGCTTATCGGCGTCTCGAAGCAAGCCCATCTCAAGCAAGTTATCAGGATTGAGAGTGGATCCGGTCTCAAGCGCGGCAAGTTGCTCCAGGTTGATCAAATTGAAGCGTATCGACCAGATATTGGTAAAGCCGCGCTTGTAAGGGAGTTGCTGCTGGATAGGCGTCTGACCGCCCTGGAAACGAGCAGGTACGTTACCGCCTGTTCGCGCCTTCTGTCCCTTCGTACCCTTACCGGCTGTCTTTCCGTGCCCCGATCCGGCACCACGGCCGACGCGCTTGCGGTCTTTGTTCGCGCTCTTAGGCGCTCGAATATCACCCAGTTTCATTGTAATAGATTCCCTTCATCGACGCATCAGCGCCTCGCGTTATCAGCCCACCCGGGCTGTCACACTGTTGTCAATCACGAACCCCAACCGGAAAACCCGCCCTGTAATTCGCGATCCGTAATCCCGACGATTACGCTTCTTCTACTTCTACCATGTGCTTGACCTTGTAGACCTGGCCTCGAAGCTGTAGGCTGTCGGGGTGCTCTACGGTCTGGTGCAGGCGATGCAGGCCAAGCGCCTTGATTGTCGCCTTCTGGTCTTTGGGGTAGCCGATGGAGCTCTTGGTCCATGTAATACGGAGAGTTCCACCCTCTACCGGCTTCTTACTGAAATTAGGCTCTGCCACGTCCGCCTCCTGGTCTGCCCTGGCCCTGGCCCTGGCCCGGCCCGTCGTTGCGTCCACCACGGCCACGGTCATTACCGCCGCCCGGGCCGCCACGCCTGCCGCCGCGGTCATCGCGCTGAGGAAGCGCGGGCCTCTCGGCTGTTACTCTCTTCTCAATCGCCTGCATTCTGCCCTCGCGGATGGCCTTCTGCACTGTAACGTCCTTGCGATACAGGCGGCGCTCCATCTCGGCCTGAGGAATGCCACGGCGCAGTGCTTCGTTCTCCACAGAGTGGAGCTGCGAAAGCGCAAGCAAAGTGGCGCGTACCAGGTTGATCGGGTTGTTGTTGCCCAGCGACTTGCCGAATACATCGTGTATGCCCGCTGCCTCAAGTACTGCACGCACTCCACCACCGGCGATTACACCTGTACCGGGGGCGGCAGGCTTCAACAGAACGGTGCTTGCGCCATAGGAGACGCGCACATCGTGCGGGATGGTACCGCCGACCAGCGGCACGCGAATCATATGCTTCTTTGCGTCCTCGCCCGCCTTGCGGATCGAGTCGGGAACTTCGGAGGCCTTGCCTGTGCCGGCTCCCACTGTCCCTTTGCCGTCGCCCACTACAACTACGGCGCTGAAGTTGAAGCGACGTCCACCCTTGACCACCTTGGCCACGCGGTTGACCTGTACTAACTTCTCCTCGAACTCCGAGACGACTCTTTCTCGTTCTACTCTAGCCATTGTTCCTCCGAAACGTGAAACGCGAAACGCGATTACTGAAACGTGAGCATGCATCGTCACGTTTACATTTTACGTTTTACGTCTTAGAAATCCAGTCCGCCTTCTCGGGCGCTATCGGCCACGGCTTTAATGCGCCCGTGGTAAAGATAACCGCCTCGGTCGAAAACTACCTTTGTGATGCCTGCTGCCTTTGCACGCTCGGCTACGAGCTTGCCAACGGCCTGCGCCTGCTCGATCTTCGCGGCTTCCCCTACAGTTGTGTCCAGGGTCGAAGCCGAGACAAGAGTGTGTCCCTTGCTGTCATCGATCACCTGCGCATACATGTGGTTCAGGCTGCGGAACACGTTCAAACGAGGTCGCTCGGTTGTCCCGATCACCCTCGACCGCACCCGGCGCTGTCGCTTGTGCCGCGACGTCATCTCATGTGGTTTCTGTCTCATTGTTATTCTATCCTTTGGTGCCTGGTCTAATACAGGCTGAAAATGTAAAACATGATGCGCAAAACGTAAAGCTCACGTTTTACGCATCGCGTCTTGCTACTCTACTTCTTACCGCCGACCTTACCGGCCTTACCGGCCTTGCGGCGAATGCGCTCGCCCTGATATGTAATGCCTTTGCCCTTATACGGCTCCGGCTCACGAAACTTGCGGATGCGAGCGGCTTCCTGGCCGACTGCTTGCTTGTCGATACCCGAAATCGTGAAACGAGTGGGCGTCTCAACGTTGAAGCTAAGGCCTGCGGGGGGATCAACGCGCACAGGGTGCGAGAAGCCCAGCGAGAAGACCAGAGCAGAGCCGTCCTTGGCAACACGATAGCCGACGCCTGCGATTTCCAGCGTGCGGGTGAAGCCATCAGTCACGCCTGTAACCATGTTGGCAACCAGCGTGCGGGTCAGGCCGTGCAGCGAGCGATGCATCGCATCCTCCGAGGGACGGGTAACGACAATTTCGCCGTCCTTCTGCTCAATATTAATTTCCGGGCGGAACGTCTGCTCAAGCGTTCCCTTAGGCCCCTTCACTACCATGTGCGAGCCGTTTAGCTCGACTGTCACACCTTTTGGCAATGGTATAGGCTTGTTACCGATACGAGACATGATTACCTTCTCCTCTTCTGTCAGTCCTGCGCACGCTTCATGCGTACTGCTTGCTGCGTAATAATCTAGATCGAGCTTGGTCTGCCTGCCATGTGATTCAAGCAGTACGCAGTAGAACTACCAGACGTAAGCAACTACCTCGCCGCCAAGGTTCTTGCCAAAGGCTTCGCGGCCCGACATGACACCCTGGGGGGTTGAAAGAATTGTAACGCCAAGACCGTTGAGCACCAACGGAATATCTTTGCGCTTGCGGTAGATGCGCAGGCCGGGCTTGCTCACGCGCTTCAGGCCGGTCAGTACGGGCTTTTTCTCGACATCGTACTTCAGCCAAACGCGGAACATTCGTCCACCCATGTCCGGGGGAACATCGTAATCGCGGACGAAGCCCTCGTCCTTCAAAATACGCGCAATCTCCAGTTTAATACCCGAGGCCGGTATCATCACGCTCTGGTGCCGAGCCATGCTCGCGTTACGTATGCGGGTAAGCATATCGGCAATAGGATCTGTCATGTTCATAAGCCGTAATTTCTCCTTGCGGCAACGGCCATCTGGCCGTCCTAAGCATTGTCAGTGCCGGGTATCGAGAGTCCCTTAGTTACGTTGGACTACACTCTGTACGCGGTACTTTATTTCTACCAGCTGGACTTTACAACGCCGGGCAGCTTGCCGACCGAGGCATGCTCGCGGAAGCAGATGCGGCACATTCCGAACTTGCGGATGTAGGCGCGAGGCCGGCCACACAGCTTGCAGCGGTTGTGAGCGCGCACCGCGTACTTCGGTGTGCGATTCGCCTTTGCTATCATCGATTTCTTAGCCATTATCTCTCCTCGTTATACTTCGTACTGCTTACTACGTATCTTTCTGCCATCACGTCTCACAACGTAGCAGGCAGTACGGAGCAGCCTCTAACTTCCAGCCTTAGCTCTTCTTGAAGGGCATGCCCAGCAGTTGAAGCAGGCGGCGGCCTTCTTCGTCGTTCTCGGCAGTTGTGACGACAACGATTTCCATGCCGCGAATCTTGTCGATCTTATCGTAGTCGATTTCAGGGAAAATCAGCTGTTCCTTCAGGCCCAGCGTGAAGTTGCCGTGACCGTCGAACGACTTGGGTGAAACACCCGTAAAGTCGCGCACACGCGGCAGCGACACATTGAACAACCTGTCCAGGAAGTCATACATCCTGGTTCCACGCAGGGTTACCATGACGCCAATCGGCATGCCGGTTCGCAGCTTGAATGCCGCAATGGACTTCTTGGCGCGGGTGATAACAGCCTTTTGCCCTGTGATTATTCCAATGTCGCCAACGGCATTGTCGAGCGCCTTCGCGTTCTCACGCGCCTCGCCGCCCATGCCGATGTTGATTACAACCTTCTTTATCTGCGGCACCTGCATGGCGTTCGCATAGTTGAACTCCTTCTGCAGTGTCGGCACAACATCTTCAATATACTTTGTCTTCAATCGAGACACATAGCCCACAGGCAGCTTGCCGTCGCCTGTAGCGGCGGCGTTGCTTTTCCCCTTGGCCCGGGAAGAAGACTGCGCAGCCTGCTGGCCGTCGGCCTGGGCCGTTGCGCCCTGTCCCTTCTTGTTATCTTTGTCTGCCACTCTAATATCTCCTTGGCTACTGGCTGGTCGTCCTCAAAAGGTTACAGCCTGATCATACTATCTGTAGTGCCTGCCGCCCATATGTGCTGAGCAAGCTAGCGTCGCCCGCCCCACTTCTCCTGGCTGGCATCCGACTCGAAGCTGTTCCCACAATGCTTGCAGACGCGCACTTTCTGGCCTGTTGGCAGAAGGGTCGATCCGACGCGCACGCCGCGGTTGCAGCTTGGGCAAACTACCATCACCTTACCGGCGCTCAAAGGGGCCTCACGCTCGATGATACCGGCCTGTCGCGCACCCTGCGTACCGCGGGTGTGCTTCTTTACGATGTTAATGCCCTCTACTATTACTTTCTGGTCCGCGGGGTGAACCTCGCGCACTTTGCCTTTCTTTCCTCTGTCCTTGCCGGTTATCACCAGCACAGTATCATCTCGCTTGATATTCATCCTGATCTCCAAAATCTACTCCGCACAGCCTACCGCGCACTAATCTGCAATAAGCAGCACGTCGTAAGCTGTACCTTCTACAAAACCTCTGGCGCGAGCGAAACTATCTTCATGAACTGCTTCTCGCGCAGCTCGCGGGCCACAGGGCCAAAGATACGTGTGCCGACCGGGTCGTTCTGCCCCTTGCCCTTGATAATCACAGCCGCATTGTCGTCAAAGCGGATGTGGGAGCCATCAACGCGCTTGTATTCCTTCGATGTGCGAACAATAACGGCACGCACAACCTGGCCCTTCTTCACGGTGCCCCCCGGCGAAGCCGATTTCACCGCGGCAACGATCACGTCGCCCACCGAACCGTACTTTCGCTTGGAGCCACCCAACACGCGAATGCAGAGGATTTCTTTGGCTCCTGTATTGTCTGCCACTCGCAGGCGGCTCTCTTGCTGAATCATCTCTTTCCCCTTCAGGAATTACTGTCGTACCTTTTACGAACTACAGTCAAGCTGTAACCGGTAATCGGTAACGTGTAACTAAATCTTCTCTGCCCTGGCGACAATCTCAACAACCCGCCAGCGCTTGCGGGCACTCATCGGGCGGCTTTCCATTATGCGAACGGTGTCGCCCTGAGCAGCACCCAGCTCGTCGTGGGCCATAAACTTGATCGAGCGGCGCATGACCTTCTTGTAGAGTGGATGGGGCTTCCTGCGCTCTACCTGCACAACCACGGTCTTTTCCATTTTGTCAGAGACAACCGTGCCGACCTCGATACGCCTCGTGAGGAGGTGCTCAGGCAACTGAGCGCCACTCTCGGTCTTTTCTGCTTCTTTTGCCATTCTCTGTTGCTCCTATGCGACCCATTCGCCCCCACCTGCTACCGCCGGTTGGCCGTTGGTCGTCGAAATACTATTTGCGTCCACGACCCAGGCGACCCAACAGGCCGCGGCGAGGTGCTTCTTCTGTTGGGGCTACGCTTTCAAACTCCGGCTCCAACTCGATGCCCGCGTACTGCCGCATAAGCTCGCGCTCGCGGAGTGCGGTCATAATGCGAGCAATGTCGCGCTTCACCACCGGTATGCGCTGGTGGTTCTTGATCTTGCGTGTGGCGATCTGGAAACGCAGGTTGAACAGCTCCTGGCGATTATCTTCCAGGGACTGGCGCAACTGGCGCTCGCTCAGGCCACGAATCTCTTCTGTCTTCATTATTATTCCTCGTCCTCCGGCTCCGGCTCTGGCTCAGGTACAGCAGTGCCTTCGGCATGGCGCACAACAAAGCGTGTCTTGACCGGCAACTTGTGCCCGGCCTTACGCATTGCCTCGGCAGCCACGTCCTGTCGTACTCCCGAAATCTCAAACAGCATTCTGCCGGGCTTGACCACGCATACCCAGTGATCGGGCGAACCCTTGCCGGAACCCATACGGGTCTCGGCGGGCTTGGACGTCACGCCCTTGTCAGGGAAAATGCGGATCCAAACCTTACCACCGCGCTTGATGTGGCCGGTGATTGCTCGCCTGGCCGATTCGATCTGGCGGCTGTCAATCCATGCAGCTTCCATCGACTGCAATCCAAACTCGCCGAACGACACCTGGTTTCCGCGCAGGGCTTCACCGCCACGCGCACCGCGGTGCGGCTTGCGATACTTTACTCTCTTGGGCATCAACATAGCGTATTACTCCGACTGGTCAGCGCCGCCGGTTTCACCGCCGGGTGCTGTCCCTGTTGTATTTGCTGCACGGGCCTGAGGAGCCGGGCGCTCCTGTCGGGGGCGATCGCCTGCGGGTCCACTGCGTCCACCACGGTCGTCGCGGCGGAAGTCACCACCGCCGGGGCCTCCACGGCCTGGCCCACGGTCGCCGCGATCATCACGGCGCTCACGGCGCTCACGCTCAGGGCGAGGGGCGGCTGTTGCCACGGGGCGGTCCATCTGCAGGAGTGCGTCGCCGCCCTTCCGCTCGATTACATCACCCTTATAGATCCAAACCTTCACGCCAATGCGGCCATAGGTTGTGTGGGCATGTACCTGCCCGTAGTCTATATCTGCGCGGATAGTGTGCAGAGGCACGCGGCCTTCGCGCTCCCAGACCGAGCGGGCCATTTCGGCACCACCCAGGCGGCCTGAGATGCGGATCTTCACGCCCTTCGCGCCGGAGCGGAGCGAGCGCATTACCGACTGCTTCAGTGCACGCTTGTACGACACACGACGGCCAATCTGCTCTGCGATGCTCTCTGCTACCAGGTAGGCATTCAGCTCAGGCTGCTTGATCTCTTCGATGTTCAGCTTGACTTTCTTGCCGGTCATCGTCTCTAGGTCTTTGCGGAGGAGGTCAACGGCCTGTCCACCCTTGCCGATTACGATACCGGGCTTAGCGGTATGCAGGGTCACGTCAAGCTGATTGGCCGAGCGCTGTATCTCGATCATCGACAGCGAGGCGTTGGCCAGGCGCTTGCCGACTGTGGAGCGAATAGCCACATCTTCGTGCAGCATTTCGGTGTAGTTGCGGTCCGCATACCAGCGCGACTGCCAGTCTCTTATTATTCCAAGTCTAAAACTTACCGGGTGGACTTTGCGTCCCATGTTTCCTCCTTGAGTAGAAGTGAGAGGTGAGAGATGAATTTCGTCTCTTCTTTCTCATTTCTTACTTCTAGATTTCTCTTTCCTCTACAAATACAGTTATATGGCTCGTCCTCTTCAGTATGGGGGCCGCCATGCCGCGGGAGCGGGCGCGGAAGCGCTTGACTGTGGGGCCACTATCCGCGAAGATGCGGGTAATATAGAGGTCCTCAGGGGCCATCTGATAATTGTTCTCTGCATTGGCAGCCGCGCTCTTGACCACACGAGATACCTCGTCGGCAGCGCCGTGCGGCAGGAACCGCAGGATCGCCAGTGCCTCGTCAACTCGCTTGCCGCGTACGGCATCCAGCACGAGACGAATCTTGCGTGGCGAGCGGCGTATTAACCTTGCTGATGCTTTTACTTCCATTTGCTCTTTTTCCTCAGTCTTCTTTGTATCCCCTCTGGGAGACTACTATTCTGTACCCCCCACTGAAGGGGAAGGAGGAGAGTTACGGTTCGGACCCGCCCCCTGGACAGGACACACTGCCTGTCGACCCGTTTACTTGAGCCGACTAGACCTTTCGGTCTTGCTACCGTGGCCCTTGTAGAAACGAGTGAGGGCGAACTCGCCAATCTTGTGGCCCACCATGTTTTCGGTCACATAGATCGGGATATGGCGGCGGCCGTCGTGTATGCCGATCGTATGGCCTACCATGTCAGGCGTAAGCGTGCTAGCACGTGCCCACGACTTGATCAGCCGCTTCTCGTTCCTGGAGTTCATGCGAAGAATCTTCTCCTCCAGGTTATGATCTACAAATGGTCCCTTTTTCGAAGAACGGGTCATCTTATCTCCTTCGGAGAATTACCGGTTACGGCCTCTTTGCAATCCGTAATCAGTAATTCGTAACTGCTAACTACCTATCGCCCTTACCTGAGGCCTGAGGGCCACGGCGGCGACCGCGAATAATAAACTGATCTGTCCGCTTGTTCTTGCGTGTGCGATATCCCTGTGCGGGCTTGCCCCACTTGGTCTGAGGCTGACCACCGCGAGGTGCTCGTCCTTCACCACCACCATGTGGGTGGTCGACCGGGTTCATAGCGGCGCCGCGCACTTCAGGACGGCGACCGAGCCAGCGGCTGCGGCCTGCCTTGCCGATGCGAACGTTCTCGTGATCCACGTTGCCCACCTGTCCAATTGTGGCCATGCAGTTGACGTGAACCATACGTACCTCGCCGGAGGGGAGGCGCACCTGAGCGTACTTGTCGTCACGGGCCATAAGCTGTGCGCCTGCGCCCGCGCTGCGGACCATCTGCCCGCCCTTGCCGATATTCAGCTCAATGTTATGGATCTGCGTGCCGAGCGGGATCCGGCGCAGGGGCAATGTGTTGCCCAGCCGCACTTCTGCCTGCTCGCCCGACATGATCGTTTCGCCTATCTTCAGGCCTAGAGGCGCAAGGATGTACCGCTTCTCGCCGTCAGCGTAGTTGATCAACGCAATGCGGGCCGACCTGTTAGGATCGTACTCCACAGCCGCCACCTTGCCCGGAATGCCGAATTTGTCGCGCTTGAAGTCGATGATGCGGTAGTGGTGCTTGTGTCCACCGCCACGATGCCTTGTGGTGATCTTCCCGGTGTTGTTGCGGCCACCTGAGCTCTTCTGAGCTGTGAGGAGCGACTTCTCGGGCTTTGTCTTTGTAATCTCATCGAAGGTCGCCACGCTCATCAGGCGGCGGCCAGGCGATGTTGGATTATATTTCTTTACTGGCATTATTCCTCCAAAGTTGTAAAACGTCTCGTAAGTTGCGCTTGCTTCCTACGTTGTACGTCTTACGTTTTACGCGTTAGATGCCCTCGAATACCTCTATCCTCTGGCCTGGGGCAAGAGTCACTATGGCCTTCTTCCAGCCTGAGCGGTAGCCGCGCATTCTTGTCTTCTCGCGGCGTACCTTGCGGTGTACGTTCATGGTATTCACCGCGAGCACTGTCACGCTGAAGGCCTGCTCGACCGCTGCCTTGATTTGTATCTTGTTCGCATCGGGCGCTACCTCAAATGTGTAGCGGCCTTGCTGCATGAGCTCCGTGTTGCGCTCGGTCATGACCGGGCGGCGGATTACGTCGTACATATGCGGCATCTAAATTAACCCTCGCTCTCGTTGTCCGCGCCGGTCGCGTCGTCAGCATAGGAGCCATACGAATAGGTGTCTAGCACTTTACCGGAGGCATCCAGTAGCTCAATCTGATCGCCCTTGTCGTTCCAGATGGGGCGCTTGCTGTTGAAAGTGTATCGGTGGCCGGGTGCTGTGAAGACAGTAATGTGTCCACCCGCGTTCACCTCGACACCTTCAGGGAAGGTAAAGGACTGCTCAGGATCGTTCTTGTCTCGCAGCACGTAGCCGGAGATATCGATTGGCAAGTCGTTGGTGTTTTGTACCTCAACAGACTCTTCACCCGAGTAGTGCACATTGCCGATCTTCATAGTGCCGGCAGCGATCGAGGTGCGAGCCTTCTTTGTCGAAGCGGCCGGGGCAGCTGTCTCAACTTCAGCGGGAGCCTCTGCCTCAACAGTTACAGCCTTAACAGCCGGCTTGCGGGCGGGCTTTGCGGCAGGGGCCTCGGTCTCGGCAGTAGCCGTCACGCTTGTAGTTGTAGAAGCAGTGGAAACAACCTCGGCTCTAGCCGTTGTGGTCGTTGTGGCTGCTCGGCTGCTATCATTCGAGGCAGCGACGCCCCGCAGGACCAGCTTGCGGCGTCCGCCGGTATTGCCCAGAATGCCTGTTACCACATCAACCGCAGCACGGGGCAGTACCACCACATCATGTGTCAACATGTCCACAATGCTCAGATAGTGGGCATCAATCATCTTGACGTGGGGCAGGTTGCCTGCGGCTTGCTTTAGCGTAGCTTCGTCGCCTGTGGTGAAGATCAGGGTCTTCTTCTCCCCGATGTTCAAGCTCTTCAGCACATTTACCATCGACTTGGTGCGAGGCTCAAGTGTTTCGAAGCTGTCCACTATCATCAGTTGGCCGTCAGCCAGCTTGCCGGAAAGCACGCCGCGGATTGCCAGGCGGCGCATCTTGCGGGGCATGTCCTTCTCATATGAGCGCGGGTGCGGTCCAAAGACCACGCCACCATGCCTCCACTGGGGAGACCGGGTGGAACCCTGTCGAGCGCGGCCCGTGCCCTTCTGGCGCCACGGCTTCTTACCACCGCCGCTCACGTCGGCGCGGGTCTTTGTATCATGTGTACCCTGGCGTGCGTTTGCCTGCTGGCGAAGTACAGCCTGCTGAATTACGGCGTGATTCGGGGTAACTCCGAAGATCGCGTCGTCCAGATCAATCTGCTCTACTTCTTTCCCCGCCAGGTTATATATTGTCGCTTGCACCTTGTTCTCCTTCGGAGAATTGCGAGTTACGAACTACATGTTCAACTCGTAATCCGTAATTCGTACTTACTTTTTCACCGCTTTGCGAACGATCAACATTCCGCTGGTGGGGCCTGGGACTGCACCTTTAACCAGGATCAGATTACGCTCGGTATCGATTGACACCACGCGCATGTTCTGCACTGTTACGCGATCATTGCCCATCCGGCCTGCCATCTTGAGACCCTTATATACGCGACCCGGTGTCGAGCCAGGGCCGATTGAGCCTGGATGGCGCGCTCGGTCCGACTGACCGTGTGTGCGAGGTCCGCCTTTGAAGTTGTGGCGCTTCATAACGCCGGCGAAGCCCTTGCCCTTGCTTGTGCCGATTACGTCTACGATCTCGCCTTCAGCAAACATCGTGACGTCAATCCTCTGGCCCACGCGCGGCTTGTCGCCATTAGCATCGACAGGGATCTCCTGCAGGTGGCGCACCAGGGGCAGTTTCTTCTTGCGAAGGTGGCCCTGCTCGGCCTGGCTCAATTGGCGGGCTTCAGCCTCGCCCCAGCCGACCTGTACACCATAATAGCCGTCGCGCTCAGGCGTCTTGACCTGTGTAACGACGCAGGGACCGGCTTCGATCACGGTCACTCCCGTGGCGATGCCGCCCGCTTCAAATACCTGGGTCATGCCCAGTTTCCTACCTAGTATGCCTTTTATCATTTCGGTACTTGCTCCTTCTTGGAGTTTCGCTTACCCTGCCGGCTTCCGCGTACAATGTACTGCGTTGGCCCACACTTGCGGCGTCGAGATGCCGGGGCAAGATTCCCGCTCACTACATAATATATAGGTGGAGGTAGGCCGTTCCCACTCTCCAGGCAGGTGATAAACCTTGCCAATACCTAACTACTTAATTTCGACGTCCACACCGGCGGGCAGATTGAGCCTCATCAGTGCGTTGATCGTCTTCTGGGTCGGTTCGAGAATATCAATGAGCCGCTTGTGCGTGCGGATCTCGAACTGCTCCTGCGAGTCCTTGTCGATGAACGGAGAGCGAATCACTGAGAACTTCTCAATCTTCGTGGGCAGAGGCACGGGGCCTGCTACCAGTGCGCCGGTGCGCTCGGCAGTTTCGACGATCTGCAGCGCCGACTGGTCGAGTATTCTGTGATCGAATGCCTTCAGACGTATCCGTATTTTCTGCTTAGTAGCCATTACCTCTGTTGCTCCCTTAATGTTAGAAGTGAGAAGTAAGAAATGAGAAAGGAGACTGTTACGTCCCATTTCTCATTTCCTGGTCTCTACCCTATACCTTTGCCTTCGCCACCAACTCTGTGGCAATGTTCCCCGGCACTTCCTGGTAGTGGTCGAACTCAAAGGAGGACGACGCACGCCCCTGCGTCATTGAACGCAGATCTGTGGTATAGCCGAAGAGATTGCTCAGAGGCACAAAACCGCGAACGATATGTGCTCCGGCTTTGCTTTCCGTGCTCTCAACCTGGCCGCGACGGCTGTTGAGGTCACCGATCACATCACCCATGAACTGCTCAGGAGTGGTTATCTCGATCTTCATGATCGGCTCGAGAATAACAGCCTTACCCTTCTCCATGGCCTCTTGCAGCGCCATTGAACCGGCGATTTCGAATGCCATTTCGTTCGAGTCAACTTCGTGGTACGAACCGTCTACTACGGTAGCGCGAATGTCTACCACTGGATAGCCTGCTCGTCCGCCACTCTCCATCTTCTTCTGGATACCCTTGCCAACCGCGCCGACGTATTCTTTCGGAATAGAGCCGCCGACAACCTTGTTGATGAACTCAAAGCCGCCACCACGACCGCTGGGCTCAAACTCGACAACCGCGTCACCGAACATACCACGACCGCCCGACTGCCTCTTGAAGAGACCGCGTGCGCGCACCGCATGGGTGATGGTTTCCTTGTAAGCCACCTGCGGGCGACCACGGTTTGCCTCAACCTTATACTCGCGGAACATGCGGTCGAGAATAACCTCAAGGTGAAGCTCGCCCATGCCGGAGATCAGCACCTGGCCGCTGTCGGGGTCGGTTCGCACCCTGAAGGTGGGATCTTCCTCGGCGAGGCGCACAAGTGCGTTGTCCATCTTATCCTGGTCAACCTTGGTCTTAGGCTCAACAGCAATAGAGATGACCGGCTCGGGGAACTTGATCCTCTCCAGAACGATGGGGTGAGCTGGGTCGCAGAGGGTGTCACCGGTAAAGGTGTCCTTCAGACCTACAACAGCCGCGATGTCACCCGCGTATACTTCCTGGATGTCCTCGCGATGGTTCGCGTGCATCTGGAGCAGACGACCGACACGCTCCTTCTTGTTCTTCGTGCTATTGAGTGTATAGATACCTGTCTGGAGCTTGCCCGAGTAAACGCGCATGTAAGCCAGGCGGCCCACGAAGGGGTCGGCAACTATCTTGAACACAAGAGCGGCGAAAGGCGCATTCTCATCTGTCGGACTTTCTACCCAATCTTCGCTGCCGGGAACCTGGCCCAGGATGGGCGGTACGTCCAGCGGGCCGGGCAGGTAGTCGATAACTGCGTCAAGCAGGTTCTGTACGCCCTTGTTCTTCAACGAGGAGCCGCAGAGGACGGGCACGAGGCGCAGGCTAATAGTTGCGCGGCGCAAGGCTGCCTTCAGCTCATCATTGGTTATCTCGTCACCTTCAAGGTAGCGGAGAGTCAGTTCGTCGTCGCTTTCAACGATCAACTCGACCATCTTCTCACGCTGAGTCGCTACTTCGTCCGCCATGTCAGCGGGAACAGACGTCTCCTGAATATCGGTGCCGATATCGTTCGCATATATGTAGGCCTTCTGCTCGATCAGGTCAATCAAGCCTTTGAAGCCCGACTCAATGCCAATCGGAAGCTGCACAGGAACAGGGATAGCTGCGAGGCGCTCCTTAATCATATCGATAGTGCGCCAGAACGATGCACCGGTGCGGTCCATCTTATTGACAAAGCAGATTCGGGGCACGCCATTGCGGTCGGCCTGTCGCCATACAGTCTCAGACTGCGGCTCCACACCGGCTACAGCGTCGAATACGACCACACCACCGTCGAGCACACGCAAGGAGCGCTCAACCTCGACCGTGAAGTCTACGTGGCCGGGCGTGTCGATGATGTTGATACGATAATCTTTCCACTGGGCAGTGGTGGCAGATGCGGTGATAGTAATACCACGCTCGCGCTCCTGCTCCATCCAGTCCATGGTGGCGGAACCTTCGTGCACTTCACCGATCTTATAAATACGGCCTGTGTAATATAGTATGCGCTCGGTAGTTGTTGTCTTACCGGCGTCAATATGGGCAATGATGCCTATATTTCTTGTTCTCTCCAGAGGAAACGCTCTGGGCACTATCTTTCTCCTTTGGAATTTTCTTGTTATGAACTCCAGGCTTTGAATTCTCTACAGAACGCAAAGCTTAGATCTCATAACCGAAAATTAGAACCTGTAGTGTGCGAAAGCCCTGTTGGCTTCCGCCATCTTGTGTGTATCTTCACGGCGCTTGATTGTGGTGCCGACATTGTTTGCCGCATCCATCAACTCAGCAGCGAGGCGATCCGACATACTCTTGCCGGTGCGCTTGCGTGCAGCGCCAAGCAACCAGCGAATAGCGAGCGACTGGCGGCGGTCGCCCTTGATCTCTACGGGCACCTGATAGGTGGCACCACCGACGCGGCGAGGCTTTACCTCGATAACCGGCGTGGCATTGCGCAGAGCCTGCTCAAATACCTCGATGCCGGGCCGCTTGGCGCGTCGCTCAAGCTCGTCAATCGTGCTGTAAATAATCGTCTCAGCTACGCCCTTCTTGCCTGCCAGCATCAGCTTGTTCACGAACCTCGAAACCATCAGGCTATTGTACCTGGCATCCGGCAGCAAGGGATGCTTTTCAAATCTACCTCGTCGTGGCATTTACCCTTTTCCTCCTATTACACACAAAGATGAGAACTATTACCTATACGCCGTTCAGTTCTCACACACACGGCGTATGGGGTTAGTTCCCATACTTGCAGTCACCCGATTTAGGTAACCACACGCCCGTGGGCGTGCGTTATACACTCTCTTCAATTGTCGGAAATAAGATATGAGATGTGAGAATGTTACCTCGCAAGGTGCCGATTCTCATATCTCATGTCTCATCTTACTTCTTGCCCTTCTTGGCCTTAGCGGGGTTCTTTGTTCCGTACTTGGAACGACCACGCTTGCGGTCCTTCACACCCTGCGCATCAAGCGTGCCACGGATAATGTGGTAACGCACGCCGGGAAGGTCCTTCACGCGGCCCCCGCGGATCAGCACCACCGAGTGCTCCTGAAGGTTGTGACCTTCGCCGGGAATATAGGCGGTCACTTCCATACCGTTGGAGAGGCGCACACGAGCAATCTTGCGTAACGCGGAGTTTGGCTTCTTAGGCGTCTGTGTACGCACCTGTGTGCATACGCCACGCTTCTGAGGCGAGCCTTTACCACGGCGCACCTGCTGTGTGGACGAGTTAAGATTGAAACGCAGAGCAGGTGCCTTCGTCTTCTTAGACGTGGTCACACGGCCTTTGCGCACAAGCTGATTAATTGTCGGCATTATTTCTCCTCATTCTAAAAAGCTGCGCATAATCCGCACAGAGTATCATTATACGCCAACCAAAGGCTGATGTCAAGCGCAAAATCAGCGCCTGCACTGCCTATTTTGCCTGCGTAGAAGCCGATATTCTCACTCCGGCAGGCTGGATTTCGTTGCCGTAAAAGCGCAGGAAAGCAGGTATTAGTGCTTATTGCACCGCCACACCTTCCGTTTATAAGCATCGCAATCCATGTTGAGGCACAAGAATGCCCTAGCTTTATCTCGCCCAGAACAGACGAGGCTATAACTAGGGCCTTCAACAAGTCGGGGTGGCAGGATTCGAACCTGCGACCCCATCGTCCCAAACGATGTGCGCTACCAGGCTGCGCTACACCCCGACGCCAAACCAATTATACAGACTGCGCACAAAAGCGTCAAGGAAGGGCGACGTACTGCGTATGACCGCGGACCGCCGACGGCAGACCGCGTTGTCAGTTGCCAGTTATGGCGGTCGGTGGTCGGCCGTCTGCGGTCGTCAATTGACAACTGACAACTAAGCCATATGCAATACGCAGTACTTACGGCTGCACTACCGCCCGGTACACTATCTTCGACAGTTGGGCTCGCGTGGAGTTGCTATTTGACCTGAAGTAGCGTCCGGGGCATGGCTCGCCAGCCGCGCCGCAGTCGTACCCCTGGAGGATGTTATGTGCAACAGCCGTCTCGACGTAGCCGTAGAAAGGGCTGCCCGGCGCAACGTCCGCGAAGGTAGGCACGGCAGGACTGAGCAGTTCCCACACGGTCGGGTTGGTTAGGATGGCCGTAAGCACCGCAATCTTGGTCAGTTGACCTCGGGTTACTTCCACGCCAGGGCGAAAATAAGGGTGGTTATCAGCGTCACACGGTTCGCCTACCCCGCCACAGGGGTAACCATTCACAATCGAATAGAAGTAAGCGGTCTCAACATAGCTGTAGAACGTGTGGGCAGCTGGTACGTCAGCGAAATGCGGCCCGCTATCTACATGAGCCGGCAGATTGAACGCGCCTACCGCGATTTTCATAATTTGCCCACGCGTTGTGGCGTTACCCGGTCGGAATGTATTGTCTGCATAGCCCGATACGATCCCATGGCACAACATCCACTGCACAGGCTCATAAAACCAATCCGTGCTCAGCACATCGGTAAAGGTCATCGTACACCCGGCAATGGTGGGTACCGGAGTGGGTGATGTGATAGCAACTGTGGGCGGTACAGTCGGTGGCGGCAGCGGCACACCGTTGCCACTACCTGCCGCCAGGGGCGATGCATTTGCCCCGCCTGCCAACGCCACCAGCGCATAAGCCAACAATGACCCAACAAGCGCCAAGATAGGGCGCACCGCTTTCTTTACGGTCCCTGTATCTATAACTTTACTGTTCAACGAAGTGTCCTTCTTTCCGTACGCAAATATGGGAGGAAGCATAAAATGCTCTCCCTACCATCATATGCGCGCTCAAACCAAAGGACAATGGTACATAAGCCCCGCCCTGGCACCCCATCCGGCAGTGAATCAGGCAGGACCTTTGGCATGGTTGCTAGGTGCCGGCTGTCAGGAGACGACCGCCGACGGCTGACCGCCGACCGCCTTGTCAGTTGTCGGCATGTGCCGCATACTCGCTTCCCACAGCACTCAGCAAACCTCAAAACCTCTGCGAGACTCAGCGCTCTCTGCGCCTCTGCGGTGAATCCGTAATATACTGACACCTGACCCCTGACACCTACGCCCGCCGAAAACGCCGTAACAGCAACCCTGTCGCCTGTTCAACTTCTTCAGAGCCAAGCAGCCGTGCCACTATGAGATAGACTCCCGCCCCAACCACAATACCGCTTGCCAACAGCACAATCGCTTCCAGCTTGCCGGATGAAGGAAATATCAACTGCAGTGCGGGCAACAGGAAGAAAAGCACAAGGCCCATCACCAGTGATGCCGCGCAACTCCTGCCGATGGATAGCAACAGATTGTCAGACGTCAGACGCCACCCCGGCAACTTTCTTCCAAGCAGCACCCAGAGCAGCACAAGCTCCAGCGAAGTCGTGATCGCCAGGCTAAGTGCAAGCCCGTCAGCGTTCATGCCCATGCCGAGCGCCAACACTGTTGCCAGCCCCAAATTGATCAGCACCGTCACAACCGACACCACTACAGGGGTTGCCGTATCCTGCAAAGCATAGAAGGCGCGCGTAATCACCTCCACCACAGCATACGACACAAGCCCGAACGCGAAATAGCCCAACACCGACGCCACGCGCTGAGTATCGTCCACCCCGAACGCCTTAAGCTGAAAAAGACTCGCCACCAGTTCAGACCGCAACAGGAACATGCCCACAGCCGAAGGAACCGTCAGAAATATCAGCACCTTAACAGCACGCGCAAGGGTGTTCCGCATGGCGTCAAGCTTGCCTTCAGCGAACTGCGCTGACATCGTCGGGAACGTTACCGTGGCAAGGGACATCGCGAAGACACCATGCGGCAGAATCATAATCATATAGGCGTAGTTGAAAGCGGCAAGGCTCCCCGCCACGAGGAACGAAGCGATGCGCGACATAACGATGATGTTCGCCTGAAATGCTGCCTGCCCCATTATGCGCGGCAGAATCAGCTTGCCCACCTTGCCAACGCCCTCATCGCGCAGATTAAGCCGCATCGAGTAGCGCATACCCGCCCGCAACAATCCCGGCACCTGCACGCCGAAGTGAAGCAGCGCACCCGCCACCACGCCCCAGGCAAGACCATACACCCCCATCACAGGCGCAAGAAAGATCGCGCTCACTATAATGGCGACGTTATAGAAGATCGGTGCGAGCGCAGGCAAAGTAAAATGTTGGCGGGCGTTTAAGATGCCCATCGCCCAGCCGCCCAACCCCAGGAAGAGAGGCGACAGCAGCATAATGCGCGTGAGATTAACGATAACTTCCTGCTGCTGCGCCGTCCCGCCCGGATAAAGCACCGTGCCAACCACCAGCGGCGCGGCAAACCCAAGCAGGATACCGCCCACGCTAAGCAGCACCACCGAGGCATTTATGAGCGTCGAGGTAAGATGCCACGCCTCTCTCTCATGCTGCTTGCTCAGGAGCGACGTAAACACAGGGATAAACGCCGAACCCACAGCGCCGCCGATAATCAACAGGAACAACGTATCGGGAATATTGAACGCTGCCTTATAAGCGTCAATCTGGTCGCTCGCCCCGAATTGCCCGGCTATAACCGCCTCGCGCACGAGCCCCAGGATGCGGCTAATAATGAACGCGCCGCCCACAATAGCCGTATTGAGCGCCAATCGCCGCCCCACGCCGCCCGCAGCCGAAACGGTGCCCGCACTCTCGCTCACAGAGGTAGACGAAGCCCCATCCACAGCCTGAACCGGCCCCTCATCAGGCAGCACAACTGTAGCACGGTCTATATTGTCAAGTTTGCGGGTCTTCATACTAGGAGATATTGAGTCAATAATAAGGAAGGGAGCGGCGCAACCAACCACCTACAGGTAACTGTTCAGAGTATCAGAATAGTGGTGCAGCGGGGGTGCAGGGGCGAAGCCCATG
>JBDTQH010000065.1:0-28633 GCA_039932335.1 Chloroflexota bacterium | reverse complement strand
CTTTCTTGTTCCATACTGGCCAGTATACCGCCCCTCCATGTTATTCGTCACTCCCGAAAAGCCCCACGGACGGCAAGACCTATCTTGTGCAATATTTCGAGCGCAACCGCCTGGAATATCACCCTGAGAACAAAGGCACGCCTTTTGAGGTGCTGCTTGGCTTGCTGGGTGTGCAGACTTACGAGGGGAGATACGGCGCGCGGCCTTAGGCTTTCAACAGTGGCAGTGCCAGCGCGAGCGCGACAGCAGAGCTCATGATCGCTATGCGCCCATCGTAGAGCGCGCTTGCAGCCTCTTCGGTCAATATCCAGCGAGGGGTGACCTGCTCGATATCGTCGCTCTCCAACTTTTCAGCGGCATGGGCGCGGCGGGCGAGGAAGAGATGTGCCGTGCTCATCCGACGGTTGCCGTCCACGACAAAGGTGCCGAGCGGCTGCCACTGGTCGCTCGCGTAACCCGCCTCTTCCAGCAACTCACGCCGGGCTGCCGCTTGCGGCTGTTCGCCCGGCTCCAGGTAGCCGCCCACCAGCATCCAGCTAGTGCGGTCAGGACCGTGCTTGTAGGCTTCCAGAATGAGTATCTCGCCCGCTTCGTTTTCGGCTACTACCATCACGTAGTCCCGCGCGCTGACAATCGGCCACTCCTCTATTACCTGTCCTGACGGCAGGCGCACCGCTTCCATTGTGACGGTAAGGAACGGGTGCTCTAATACGACCCTGTTCGACACGACATCCCACTTTTCTTCGGACATTCAGTTCCTTCCCGGCAATATATCCCGTTATGAGCAAACCTCTAAAGAATACGTTTCTTCTTTAGCAGGTCCAGCGTTTCGTTTACCAATTGCAGATGTTCAGGCTTCATTATGGGCGTCAGCAAGCGGGCGGTCTCTCTGTACAGTGTAAGCACAGCGAAGCCATGTGCCCGGATAGAGAGGTCATCCTCGTATTCTGTGTCCACCCAGGTAAGAAAGCGGTGGTAGTAGGTCCACGCGGAGTCTGGGCCTGCTGCTTCTTGTACCTGTTGGTAGTAGGTGCTGTCTGTCTTTATCAGCACACAGCGCCCGATTGCCATGATGACTGTTAGCTCGTCTAACAGCTTGGCAGTAGCGAAGGCTATAGCGTTATCATTCTCCTTGCCGATCTCATTGGCGACCTTGTGCACGGTCTCGGCGGCCATTGCCAATCGCCACCCGGCGCGATCATAAGCGGCATCGCGCAACGGCTCAAAGGTGAATGCCCGTACCTCTTCGAGCAGCGCGGCGACCGAGCCATCCTTGTCAAGCAGCACTTTGCAATCGCCTATACCCACGACCACCCAGATAGCCTCTTCGGGCCTGGTCAGTGAAGCACGGATACCTGTGATGCTCTTGACCCCTACGCTGACCAACCTGTCATGGCGATAGAAGAAGCGCTTGGGCTCTAGCTTAGTGTTGTCGGGCACAATGCAGGCTATGTCTACATCGCTCAACTCGGTAGCCTCACCCCGCGCGTAGCTGCCGCCCAGCAAGATGCCTGCATAGTGCGGCTGGTCGATTTCAGCGACAAGATCGGTGAAGAAGGTGGTTGGTAGCTTGTTGCTCATGCGGTCACGTTTCACGTTTCACGCCTCACGCCTCACGCCTCCCCTCACTTCACCACCTCAAGCTTACCGTCCTTCACAATCTGGATCACAGGCGGGTGGTCGGCGTCGCGTTGGTCGGTGAATGAGAAGGAGCCGAGCACGGTCTCTACGTCGTTTGTGTTGTTGAGGGCGTCGCGGATGGCGGTGCGGGTGTCTGCGAGCGACTTGCCGCTCACACCTGCACGGACGATGGCGTCATACATGATATGAACGCCTGCGTATGCCTGTGCCGCTACCTGGTCGGGGTTATTGCCGGTGCGTTTATTGTAGTTAGCGACGAACTTTTCGCTCGTCTCGCCTGGTGCATTCGGACTCCAGGCCGTTCCGATAACCAGGCCCTCGGCTGCCGGCCCTGCGGCTGCTATTACGGACGGTGAGCTAAAGCCGCTACCGCCTATGATTTGTACGGTCGGGTCGATGCCGACCTCGTTGCGCGCCTGCTGCAATATCATCTGCGCGGGTTTAGCCAGTGCCGATACCACGATAGCATCCGGCTCTTCGACTTTGACCGCCTGGAGCAGCGGCTCGAAGCCTGTATCGAGCGTCAGGAAAGTCTGCTCGCTCAATATCTCAATGCTGTTCCGCTGCAACTCTGTACGAAATACATCCGCCGCCGACTTGCTGAAAGCGTCATCTCGGGCATACAGTAGCGACACTTTATCGACGTTCAGCTTCTCTTTGGCCATCTTGATTGTTGCCGGGATAACGTCAAACTCGGCCAGGGAGTCGCGAAAGATGTAGTCGCCAATATCGGTGATGCCGCTCGCTGTGTTGGAGACTGCCAGCACCGGAACCTTGCTCTTCTGCGCTTCGGAGTCGGCGCTTCTCGCCTCGTTGCTGAGGGTCGGGCCGATGATGGCGTCCACTTTGTCGATATTGATCATCTTCTGGAAGCGCGTGAGTGCATTGTCCGGATCGCCTGCCGTATCTTCGAAGATGCCCACCAGTTTCGGACCTCTCCCTGCGGCGTTGATCTCCTCAAGGGCCATCTGCGCCGCTGCCTTTTGCGAAGCGCCGGTATCCGCGCTATCACCGCTCAGGGCGAACGCGAAGCCGATCTTGACGTCGCGGGTGGTCTCTTCTCTTACCGGTGTGGGAGTCGGGGTGATAATAGCCGGGGTTGGAGGTTTATGGGTAACGACGGCAACGGGCGTGGGGGTAGCCGTGGCTACACGAGTGGCTGTGGGAGCGGCCCTGGTGGGTACGGGAGTAAGGTAGTCGCCCTCACTTCGACAGGCTGTGAGCAGTATTACAAGAGCGGCTAAGAGAGAGAATGTGGTCAGGTGACCGCGTTTTAGCATAGTAGAACCATCTCTGTCGATGTTTGTTGTATAGGCGGTTACTCGTGTAAGGCCTGCTTGATAGGAACGCCCTATTGTGGCGGGTGTTGAATTGTACAACCATGTTTGCACCTTACGCAAGAGGGTCATGCTGGCTTGTGCCCGGTGTGGCACACTCTTTGCAATCAAGCCTTCTTGCCGGTAAAGTGATTGCTTCGATGTAACATTTCTACCGCTGCTGCGTAACTAACATTAAGAACAGCAGAAAAATCCCGAACAGACACAACCAAACGGTTGCTTCTGACGTTATAATAGACATAAGGCAACAGAAAAGATAGTTCTTTTGGTTGCCTGGTCATAGCCAGCAAATACCCTGTGTAAAACTTGCCTCGCTGTGAGGGTTATGCTAACATAGGAACAATCTAATAGAACTCAGGGCCGGTCCCACCCCCATTGCGTGGGACAACAACATCGGCGCTACCTGTCCTCCAGAGTGTGCTGGCAACGGCCCTGGGGGCATTTTGTTCTTTTGGGGCGCATTCTGACGCCTACTCCTTCCGCCACCAACGAAGGCCGGAAGCATTGGTACTAGCGAAATCACGTTCCACTCTCATCCGTACGTTCCACCTATACGTCGAGCGTATTAGCCCCACCCCCGTCGCTGTTTGACGGTCTATCCTCAGCTTTCACAACTTAATACTTCTTTTTCAATGGAGTTGTTGCACCAACGATGGTGCCCTCCAGCGGTCGAGCGCACCCATATTTCGAGTACGTGTTGTTTAGGACGTCACAGAGTTTATTGGGCGAATACGCAGTAAGCAATACGCGGTATCCCTCGGTGGTCGTCGTTCTCAAAGAAAGGAAAGCACAATGGACCTCATCAAGAAACTGGAAGAATTGCGAGCACAGGAGCAGTCGATCGCCTGGCAGGGTACTTTCGCAGATTATTTCGATGTCGTTAAGGCCAACCCGCAGGTAGCGCAACTTTCTCATGCACGCATCTTCGATATGATGATGGCGGCCGGGGTCGAAGAAGACAAGAGCGGGCTACCCCACTACAAATTCTTCGACGGCGAAATCTTTGGCCTGGACAAGGCACTACAGCAGGTGGTGGAGTATTTTAGCTCCGGCGCTCAGCGGCTTGAGGTCCGCAAGCGCATCTTGCTGCTTATGGGGCCTGTGGGCGGCGGCAAGAGCACCATTGTAGCCATGCTCAAGCGCGGCCTTGAGGCGTATTCTCGGACTGAGCGCGGAGCGATATATGCTATCGCCGGCTGCCCCATGAACGAAGAGCCGCTGCACCTCATTCCCATGGAGTTGCGCGCCGACTTCCAGCGCGAGTACGGTATCTATATCGAGGGCGATCTATGCCCGCACTGCCGCTTTGAGCTTGAGCATACCTATGAGGGGCATATCGAGCGCGTGCCTGTGCACAGGATCGCCATATCCGAGAAGAAGCGCGTAGGTATCGGCACGTTCTCGCCGTCTGACCCCAAGAGCCAGGATATCAGCGAGCTAACAGGCTCAATAGACCTGGCGACCATAGGCGAATACGGCTCTGAGTCGGACCCACGCGCCTACCGCTTCGACGGTGAGCTGAACATCGCCAACAGGGGCATGATGGAGTTCGTCGAGATGTTGAAGGTGGACGAGAGGTTCCTCTATGTCCTCCTGACCCTGTCCCAAGAGCAGAACATCAAGACGGGACGCTTCTCGATGATCTATGCCGATGAAGTAGTTGTGTCGCACACGAACGAGACGGAGTACAAGGCGTTTGCGGGCAACAAGAAGAGCGAAGCCCTGCAGGACCGCACCATCCTCATAAAAGTGCCCTACAACCTGCGGGTCAGCGACGAGGTGCGAATCTACGAAAAGCTGCTGAAGCAAAGCGCCCTGTTGAGCGTCCACATCGCCCCCCACACCCTTGAGATTGCATCTATCTTCGCGGTGCTCACACGCCTTGAAGAGAGCAAGAAGGCGGGCATAACGCCTATGAAGAAGCTCAAGCTGTACGATGGCGAAGACGTGGACGGCTTTAAGCAGAAGGACATGAAGGAGCTGCAGGAGGAGACGGACAGGGAGGGCATGGACGGTATATCTCCCAGGTACGTTATCAACCGCCTGTCGAGCGCGCTCGTCAGAGAGGGTGTTACCTGCATCAATCCTATCGACGCGCTGCGTGCCCTTCGCGATGGTTTGGAGCAGCATACTTCTGTCACAAAAGACCAGCGTGAGCACTACCTCAACCTGATAGGTGAGGCCCGCAAGGAATACGATGATGTCGCCAAGCGCGAAGTGCAGAAGGCGTTCGTCTACTCGTTCGAAGAGTCGGCGCGCACTCTACTGAACAACTACCTGGATAACGTAGAGGCTTTCTGCAACCACAACAAGCTGCGCGACCATATGACCGACGAGGAAATGGAGCCCGATGAGGGGCTGATGCGCTCCATCGAAGAGCAAATCGGCGTTGGTGACACCTCCCGCAAGGCCTTCCGCGAGGAAATCCTTATCCGTATATCCAGCCTGGCGAGACGCGGCCAGCAGTTCGACTACAGGTCGCACGAGCGCCTGCGAGAAGCCATCGAGAAGAAGCTTTTCGCTGACTTGCGCGACGTTGTAAAGATCACAACATCGACCAAGACGCCCGACCAGGAGCAGTTGCGCCGCATCAACGACGTAATCAACCGTCTGGTAGCCGAGCACGGTTACTGCACAGTCTGCGCGAACCAGTTGTTGCAGTATGTTGGGTCGTTGTTGAATCGGTGAAACGAGACGAGACATGAGATATGAGAAATCAGAATATAGCTACATCGATACCACAGGATAATGGCTCATTTCTCATTTCTCATTTCTCGTTCCACGCCCGCATAGTACGGATTGCCTATTGCTTAACTGAGCGACAGGCGGTAAGTAATAGAAAGAAGCAGCTATGGAGCACAATCTCACACCGCCCTTGATGTCGATCTCACAGCACGATTGGTCGCTGCACCGCAAGGGGCCTGTTGACCAGCAGCGCCACAAAGAGCGCATCAAGGAGGCTATCAAGCAGAACCTGCCTGGCATCGTCTCCGAGGAGAACATTATCCTCTCGGACGGCAAGCGGGTTATCAAAGTGCCCATCCGCTCTCTGGAAGAGTATCGCTTCCGCTACGACGACAACACGGGCAAGAACGCAGGGTCGGGCGAAGGCGACTCGCAGGTGGGCGACGTGATCGGACGGGCAGGTGGACAGCAGAAAGGGCCGGGCAAAGGTCCCGGCCCGGCGGGTGAGGAGCCGGGCGTTGACTACTACGAAGCCGAAGTGTCGGTCGATGAGATAGCCGCGCTCATCTTTGAGGACCTGGGGCTGCCCAATCTACAGGAGAAGAAACTCAAAGAGATCGAATCGGAGTCGATCAGGTTCACCGACATCAGGAAGAAAGGCGCGATGGCTAACCTGGACAAGCGCCGCACCCTGTTGGAGAACGTCAAGCGCAACGCGGCCAGAGGCAGCGCGCATGTGGGCAACTTTCAGCCCGACGATATGCGCTTCAAGATGTGGGAAACCAGCGTCGAGTACCAGTCGAACGCTGTTGTGATAGCTATGATGGACGTGTCGGGCAGCATGGGTGAGTTCGAGAAGTATATCGCCCGTTCATTCTATTTCTGGATGGTGCGCTTCCTTCGCACAAAATACAGTAACGTCGAGATAGTGTTTATCTCGCACCACACCGAGGCCAAGGAGGTTACTGAAGAAGAGTTCTTCCACAAAGGAGAGTCGGGCGGCACGCAGGTTTCCTCGGCATACGGGCTGGCGCTGGAAATTATCAAGACGCGCTATTCGCCCCAGGACTGGAACGTATATCCATTCCACTTCTCCGACGGCGACAACCTGCCCTGGGACAACGAAGTGTGCGTCAGACTGGTGCGGGAGATGGTTGCCGAATGCAATCTGTTCGGCTATGGAGAAATCCGCGAAGGCTACCGCGGCTCCTCCAGCACGCTAATGTCCGCACTCAACAAGGTAGAAGACCCGAAATTTGTAACGGTAACAGTCAGCGACAAAAAGGCAGTCTACCCCGCGCTGCAAAGGTTCTTTGCAAAGTCGCCTGTGGCGTGAATGCGAGAAATGAGAAATGAGAAATGCGAAGTAAAACGTAAAACGTAAAACGTAAGGCCAATGACCCTGGCAGTCGGAGGTCGGTGGTCTGCCGTCGGCCGTCGTAACTGACAACTGACAACTGACAACTACGTAGTACGCCCACATGAAAGAGCATATGGATTCTACCGATACACGTACATCTGGACCATTACTTTGTTGGTTTTGCGAGGTTGACTCGTCTTCCACTTGCGATTGTGGGCGGTCACATTGTGGGCAACACGCGTTTGGTGGGCGGTGCCTGGTTTGTGCGCTTGGTCTTGGCCTTTTCGATCAGGAAGACGAGCCGGAACCTCTGAGCAATATGCTGGTACACAGTCTCGCTATTGCTGCCAGGGATCCTTATCTGGTTGTACCTCCAGGGCTGGCGGGGATGCGCCCTTTACCCATACCGGGCGTTGAGAGGGTGCTTGGCGCGCTGATGCGGATGATCAAGAGCGGTGAAGGTCAGGTGAGACACAAAGCCGCCGTGGTCCTTGCCAACACAACGGTCACGTGGCCTACTCTGGACCCATCGCAATTATCGAAGCATAGCTACGGGACAGGTTTGCTGGCCACTGAACAGGTACGGTCCTGGCTGCTGAGGACGCTGAATATGTCGCGAACAGTCGCCAATGAAGCAACAGCGGTCGCGATCCTGGACAAGCTGGCTGTAGCTGATTTCCGCGACCTTTATCCCGGCATTGTTGCCAAACTGGGCACGCTGAAGGTTTCCAATCTGGGTACACGTGTTCACGATATGTTCAACGGACTGGACAGCATCTATCCGACCGGCAGCTATGCGGCAAACGAGCGATGCGAGCTATTTGTCTACGAGCAGTACATGAACAGGCACCGCGGCGCGGGCGAGCTAATGGAACGCATGTATGGGCCAAAACTGCGCTATGCACCGATCCTTGCCAAGATGCTCAAGCGGGGAGTGTGGCAGTCAAACTATGCCCGGTTCAACGTCTGGTATCCGGGAGAGGACGAACCTTATTGAGCAATTACGAATTACGGGTTACGCTGTTCGATCAGTATCCCGTAATTCCGGAAAGAAGGGCACTATGGACGACCATGACATCAAAGCGCTCGAAGCCTCTATAGAGCCGATATGGGAAATCGCGCAGGGGTTTGGACTGGACCCCTACCAGGTACATTACGAGCTTGTCCCGGCAGCCATTATGTACGAGTTCGGCTCGTATGGGCTGCCCGGACGCTTCTCCCACTGGTCGCACGGTAAAGTCTATCACAAGATGAAGACCAGCTATGACTACGGCCTGAGCAAGATATACGAGCTGGTTATCAACACAAACCCCAGCTACGCCTTCTTGATGGAGGCGAACTCCCTCCTGCAGAACAAGTTGGTGATGGCGCATGTGCTGGGCCATTGCGATTTCTTCAAGCATAACGCCTATTTCGAGGCCACCAACCGCCACATGGTTGAGACGGCATCCCTCAACGCGGGGCGCATACGACAGTATGAGTACGAGCACGGCATACCGAAGGTGGAACGCTTCCTTGACGCTGTGCTGTCCATACAGGAGCATATCGACCCGCAGGACGCGCGGCACCCGAAGCGCAACAAGCACCACAACGGCGAAGAGAAAACGGACGTGCAATCCACCCGATCTGGCCCGTTCGATGACCTGTTCGATATGACCCCCGGCGACAAGCCTGTGCAGCCTGAGCGCAAACAGGAGCAGCGGATTCCTGCCCAGCCTGAGAAGGACCTCGTGGGCTTTATTATGGAGCACTCGCGCCATCTAGAGCCGTGGCAGCGCGATGTGATGGGCGTGGTACGTGAAGAGATGCTCTATTTCGTACCGCAGATGCAGACAAAGGTGGCAAATGAGGGGTGGGCATCGTTCTGGCACTCACGCATTATGCGCGAGCTTGAACTGACGGACGACGAATATACCGACTTCGCGACCATGAACGCCGGGGTGATCGCCCCGAGCAGGCACTCGCTCAATCCTTATTACCTGGGAGTGAAACTGCTGGAAGATATAGAGAGGCGTTGGGACAGCCCAACCGAGGAAGAGCGGCGCAAATGGGGCCGCGCCGGGGACGAGGGGCGCAAGAAGCTATTTGAGGTGCGCGCAGAAGAGAACGATGTTTCGCTGATACGCAACTACCTGACCGAGCAGCTTGTGGAAGATCTTGATCTCTACCTGTATGAGAGGCAGGGAGATCAATGGGTGATCGTGGACAAGAACTGGGAGAACGTGCGCGACAATATTGTGGCACGCATGGCTAACTTCGGCAACCCGACCATCCTGGTGGAGGACGGCGATTACCGGCATAACGGCGAGCTATACCTGCGCCACGTATTTGACGGGCACGAACTTGACGTAGTGTATACCGAGAAGACTCTGGAGCACGTGCATGCGCTCTGGGGCCGCCCTGTCTACATTGAGACGCATATCGAAGGTGAGGAAACGGTATTCAGCTACGACGGAGGCAGCCACAGCCGAGAGGCGGCGTGAGGACGGACGGGCGAGTAGCGAGTAGCGAGTACCGAGTACCGAGTACCGAGTAGTCAGTTGTTAGTTATGGCGGTCGGCGGTCTGCCGTCGGCGGTCACCGATAAAGAGAAGGAGCAGGATTTGTGTCCTGCTCCTTCTTGATTGTGCTGCGTGTTTGGTTGTCTACTCGGCGCCTTCTGCTGCGCCTTCAATTCGGGCTTTGGCGCTGTCAGCCGTAGTTTCGAGTGATTCCTTCGCCTTTTCTATGCCGGTGTTCAGGCGAGGGTGTTCGGGCTGGGTCGCTTCGGCCAGGATTATGGCTATCGCGGCTCCTACAGCAAGCCCAAGTACAATTCCGATTAAGAAGCTGGCGTCGCCGCCTCCTCTTCGTCCCATCATTTTCTCCTGACTACGCTTACGGCTCTACTTGCCTGCTTTCGGAGGGTTGCGGCGCATTAGTGTCTGTACCATCGCCTTTGCTCCGGCTGCCGCACCTGCTGCCTTGATAATGGGAGCAACAACGCTCTCACTAACAAAGGTTGTGGTGCCTTTGACGGTCTGGAGGGTGTCGTCGGCCTTTTCTAGAGCAGGGACGATGTGGTCGCGGACCATGAAGGCGATGAAGGCGATTAACGCGGTCATCACAATGAATAAAAGCGCGCCCACGCACATGAAGAGGCTTGCGTAGATTATGGATGTGTCACGTACGGCCATTAGCCAGGTGTAGTTAGCCGGGAATGACTGCGTGAAGAGTAGAATGATTGGTAAGAGCAGCACGGCCAGAACCAGGACAACGGCCAAAATTATGAATCCCACCTTCATATGGTGTAATCCTCCTTGTCCCCTTATTGTAGCACATTGTGCTCGTTACACACTACAGGGGCATCCAGAACTTTGTCAAACGGTAAAACGGCTGGCGATAAGGAGCAAGATCAACGAGCCAACCGTTGCTTCAATGACCGGTATCCCTCCAAGAACAAGCGGGTGTACGCTCCACAGGGCTGAAATTAAGTAACCCAACCCGAAACCCAGAATGCTGACCAGCCAGAACAGCAGGAGATGGGCCAGGTTGCGGCCCTTCCATAGATGGAATGCTAGAGCATAAGCCGTGCCGAGGCCCAGAAAGATCACTACTGTTGGTGAAAGTTGAGGCATGGGTTTCTACTGCGTACTGCGTATTGCGTATCTACTTCGTGGCAAAGGACAAGTCTGGTTGCACCAAAGTTTCACGCGGCAGCCACGGGAGTAGATAGCTGGCATTATACACCAGACGGGGGCTGTGGATTTGTGTTATGACCGCCGACGGCGTTGTCAGTTGTCCGCATGTGCCGCTTACTATCTTGCCTCAGCACTCAGTACCGTACTAACAAAGAAGTGGCAGGTAAGCGCGCCCTCATTGTAGTGTCATTCTGAGCGTAGCGAAGAATCCGTTAGGATAGATATTAGTATGGAGGTTGATTCTTCACTCTGTTCAGAATGACAAAGGAAAGAGGGCACGCTTATACGACACCTCTTTGTTAGCGATGCACTCAGCAATCCATAAGGAATCTCAGCGAAACTCAGCGAAACTCAGCGCACTCTGCGCCTCTGCGGTGAACCCGTAATATACCGACAACGAACAACTACGCCGGCCGCTCAATCGTCCCGCCGCCTAGCACTTCATCATCCATGTATACAACGGCGGCCTGTCCGGGGGTGACTGCGCGTTGGGGCGTGTCGAACTCGACGTGGATGCGCCTGCCGGGGAGGGGTGTTACTGTGGCAGGCACTTCGGTGGCGCGGTAGCGTATCTTGACGTTGGCGCGGAACGACTCGCCAGGCTCTTCGCCTGATGTCCAATGCACATCGTCGGCGGTCAGGGTGGAGCGCAATAGCTCGTTGTTTGTGCCTACAACCACCTGGTTGACTTCGGGGCGAAGCTCCAGCACAAAGTGAGGCTCCGCGCCAAGCGCGCCCAGTCCCTTGCGCTGGCCGACGGTGTAGTTCGGTACGCCTGTGTGGCTGCCGACCACGTTACCTGCTGTGTCCACCATTTCGCCTGCGCGGGCCATGCCGGGCGACATCTTGTCAAGGAAGGTGCGGTAGTCGTTGTTGGGGATGAAGCAAATCTCCATGCTGTCGGGCTTGTCGGCGGTCACAAGGTTACGCTCGGCGGACATCTCGCGCACATGGGTCTTGATGTAATCGCCCATGGGAAAGTCCAGATGGCTTAGCTCGTTCTGGCCCAGGTGATACAGCACATACGACTGGTCCTTCGACGGGTCGAGGGCTTTGCGCAGCGAGTACTTGCCTGTTTCCTCGTTGAACGTGATGCGCGCGTAGTGCCCGGTGGCGAGATGCCCGGCCTCAAGCTGTGCGGCTCTCTTGAGCAGCGCGTCGAACTTGACGTAGCGGTTGCACATCAGGCAGGGGTAGGGTGTGCGGCCAGCCTCGTATTCGTCCACGAAGTTCTGGATAACCGTCTTGCGGAAGTCGCCCTCGAAGTCGAGCACGTAGAAAGGTATGCCAAGCTCGTAGCAGACCATGCGGGCATCGTCCACGTCGTCAGCCGAGCAGCAGCCCTTGTTGAGCTTGCCGGATGCTGTGGCCGTGCGGCTCTGTGCGTGGAGATGGTGCAGGCGCATGTGGACGCCGATCACCTCCATGCCGCGCTCCATGAGGAGGGCTGCGGTGAGCGAGCTATCCACGCCTCCGCTCATCGCGACGACTATCCGGTTGTTGGTTGTGTTATTGTCCATCTTCTTCTGCTTCTTTTCTTGTTGCGTTTGTCTTATAAGGAATCTATTATACAGCCTTAAGTATAACAAATCAGGTAAATGGAGGGGTTTTGTAGGTACATGAAGACAAGTGGCAACCGAGTCTGTTGGTTGGACGCGTTCGCTCTTGCGCCCCTACGGGGCTTGGGGGTTGGGACGCCTCTACCCCACGCTTACGCATGGGGCTACTCTCTTGCGCCCCTACAGGGCTAGGATCAGGAGGCTTAGCCGTTCCGAGGCAACGGTGTCAGCCTCCTGTGATTTTGTCCTGCGGGTTGTGCTATTCGTACCGGAGCGCTTCGGCTGGATAGATGCTTGCGGCGCTTCTGGCGGGGGCTATGGTGGTTAGCAAGGAGACGACATAGGCTAGCAGCACTATGCCGCCGATTTGCAGCCACGGCACTGTCCATTGGACTGTGGGCGTATCTTTGGCGAAGAATTGCACGAAGTTATACGAGAGTATCAGCCCCAGCACCACGCCTATGGCTATCCCAAGCAGCGCAATGAACGACGACTCTAACAGGAACGACATGCCGACCATGCCGCGCTGGTAGCCAATGGCTCGCAGCACTCCAATCTGCTGCCGCCGCTCGACCACGGCCCTGGTGCTGATTACGCCCAGCGCCGCCACGCCAACCAGCAGACCGAGCGCCATGAAGCCTTGCAGCAGCCCATTCAGCCCGTTTGCCACGGATTGCTGCTGGTGTATCTTGTCCGATATCACTACGGGTTCGAGGCCGTTGTTGATGAACGCTGTGCCAAGTGCGCGGCGCAGTGCTTCGGGGTCCTCGCCCTGCTTCACACGGAAGAAGAATGTGCTGACCGGCAGCAGCGACGCCATCTGTGGCGGAACTACCTGTGATGCAAGTTCGCGGTTGATGTACATCCCTGTGTAATACTGGCTGGATGCCTGGCTCAACACGCCGATCACCTTCACCCTGGCCGTCTGCTGGGCCGCACCCGGTATGCCCGGCACGCGTACCTCGACTGTGACGGGCTTCATGGTCTTATCGCTGGTCTTGACGCCGGTTATCGTGAAGAGATCGCCTGCACCGCCGAAGCCGCCTCCACCCGCAGCAGCCGCGAACTGCCCTATGTACACAGGGAAGTAGTCCACGACCACAAGGGTGGGGTCTTTGGCGACCGCATCCCATACCTCACGGTCGCTGTTGTAGCCTTCGGCTCGGGTCGAAATCTCAAAGCCGTTGGTGGCGAGAAAATCCTGGTCAACCAGCCGCGATGTGTAATATCCCCAGCCTTCATTGCCGGTTGTGCCTGTGACTACCTGGCGCGGCGGGTCAATCTGGCGCATCTGGAGCGGCAGTCCGGTCTGACCTGTTACCGTCTCAAACTTGCCGTTGAGGTCCGGATTGGCGGCTATCTGGCCTTTCATATCCGCGATTGGATTGGAATACGAGGCTGCCGCTTCTATCTGGTAGCCGCCCGACACATTCGGCTTGTTGGGGTCAACCTGCTGGTTGATGCCTGTAAGCACCGACATCAGGATCAGCACAAACATGATCAGCGCGAACATAGCGATCGCCATGCCTGTGCGGAATATGGCAGCCATCGGGTAGGCCACCGCGGTCTTGAGGACAGGCCGCATACGTCCCACACCGCCCAGCAAGAAGGTCATCGCGCCAAGCAGCAGGTCAGAGTTGTAGATGACCACCCACACCGCGCCCGCCACCATCGCGAGGCCCGCGACAAAGAAGTATTCGATGCCAAGACCGAACTGAGGCAGTCCGAACCAGTCGTGCAGGGCATCAATGGGCAGCGCCCAGTAGATAATCAGCAGGAGGCCCGTGATTGTGAAGGCGATGCGGTTGCGCCGGGCCAGCCGCATACCCATGCGGGTCAGAACCCACCTGATAGTGAAGCCCAGACCGATTATGAAGAGGGTAGCGCCAAAATGGAACAGGAACCCGTTTGTGATCGCCCAGCCCGCTGCCATCAGCAAGATACCTAGCGTACCCGCGACAGGGCCGCTGAAGAAGAGCGCCATTAGCAGTGAGATCATCCCACCGATGCAGCCGCCTATCTGCCCCGATGCCAGCATGTCGAACGAGCCTGTGAGGCGGTCAAGCAGACGCTGTTCGGGCTTGGGCATGTCCGGTATGTCGCGGATTGCCGACACGATATTAAGGCGCGACACACGAACAGCCGAGATTGCTACTGTGGCGAAGGTGACCAGCATGCCCAGGCAGTAGGCCACTATGATCGAGCGTGCTTCTACGTGCGGCACAAGCTGGAAGCCGTATGTGTTGAATACGCTTGAGATTACGCCCACCATCGCGAAGCCGACCCCCACGCCGAGCGCCGCGCCCACAGCGGCAGCAGCCAGGTCGTAGGCCATGCCCTCAAAGACGAACATCTGCGTGAGGTGACCCCGTTGCGTACCGATGGCGCGTGCCATGCCCATCTCGCTCTTTCTTTCTGCCGCGAGCATGGTGAAGATGAGGAAGATGAGCAGGATGCCCGCCGCGATAGAGAAGAGCGCGGTGCCGAGGAAGATAGTGGTGAAGAGGTTGCCGATCAGGTTGGCCGTGTTGAGACCGCCCTGCTTGACTTCGTTCACGCTATAGACTTTTGTATCTACAGCACCCTCGATCTTCTTCGCTACGTCCTTGCTGTATTGGACACCTTCCAGGTCGCCGCCTTTCAGCGAGATGTCTATCTCGGTTATCTGGTTGGGCGCGTTGTAGATTTGCTGCATCTGGCCCAACGGTATGTAAGCGACGGGATACTGGGTGCTTGGCGAGCTGATCTGGACGATTTCGCGCACCTTGAACGGGGTGGTCTTGCCGTTCACGATTATGTTGATGTTGTCGCCGACCTTCGCGTTGAGCTTGTCAGCACCCGACTGGTCCAGCACAATATCGCCCTCTTTTAGCTGGGCGATGTCGAACTTGCCGCCAGACGCGAGATGCAGGTCGCCGACTGTCTGAGCGAGGTCAGGGCCGACCCCTGTGATAAAGGTCTGGCCGGAGCCTTGCGTAGAGTCTGTGTCGATCAAAGGGCCGATTTGCTGTAGTTGCACCGACCAACCATCAATGCGGTCGTCGCTGCCGACTTTGGCCTGCACCTCACCAAGCAAAGATTGGTCGAACGTCGGCACGGGTCTGTTGAAATCGGGCGGCCCGCCAATGGCGATTACGGGATTCACACGCTGGATGGCGATATCGGTGCCGCCGAGGCCAGCTGTAAACGCCTGGCGCATCGAGTAGGTCATGGTGTCGCCTGTGCCGAACGCCGCTGTGATCAGCAGAGTGGCAAGCATAAGGCCAAGCACGATAAGCACAGTCTGGGCGCGCCTGCGCGGGATATTGCGGAGCGCGAGCCGGAAGATAATGGGGTTGCGCCACGCCAGGAAGGCTATACCCAGCAAAACAATTATGCTGAGCGTAAGCACTATGAACATGATGACGTCCATCGAGACGCCGAATACTGTTTCCATTGTTGATTTCTCCTGGGCCGGGGTGGGGCCGCGGATGACCTGTGAGTGTCTAGCGGATTGCCGCTATAGCCTCGGCCTCTGTGGCCTTCTGTCCCAGACCGTAATCGACGATCTGGCCGTCGCGCATTCGGATGATGCGGTCGGCGCGCGCTCCTACTTCGGGGGCGTGGGTTACGATCACGAAGGTCTGTCCGTTCTCGCGGTTGAGGCGGGTGAGAAGGTCCATGATCTCGTTCGAAGTCTCGCTGTCGAGATCGCCTGTCGGCTCATCTGCCCAGATAATGGCAGGGTTGTTTGCCAGTGCGCGTGCTATCGTGACGCGCTGCTGCTGGCCGCCTGATAGCTCCGCGGGACGGTGGGTGGCGCGGTCGGACAGGCCAACCAGGGCCAACGCTTCTTCGGCGCGCTTGCGTGCTTCTGCGGCAGACGAGCCTGATACCAGCATGGGCAGCTCCACATTCTCGATTGCCGACAGCACAGGCAGCAGATTGTAGAACTGGAAAATAAAGCCCATTTTGCGGGCGCGCAGGTCGGTCTTCTTGCGGTCGTTCATGGTGTGCAAAGGCACGCCGTCAATAATAACTTCGCCCGAATCTATGCCGTCGAGGCCCGCGAGGCAGTTGAGAAGCGTGGTTTTGCCGCAGCCTGACGGCCCCATTACTGCGGCCATTTCGCCGCGAGTAATCTGGAGATCAATACCCCGCAACGCGTGTACCTTCACACTGCCCGTGTCGTAGGTCTTGTGTACGTTGCGCGCTTCAATGCTGATGCTATTGGCATCAGCCTGTACTGTGCCTGCCTTTGTGCCGTCGTTCATCCCTATGTGTCTCCTCTCGCACGCAGTAAATAACATGGTGCGACTACAGCTTGCTCTTTATACAGAAATAGATACGCCTGCAACCGGTTATCCGTTGCAGTTTGTAGTGGTTTTATTCAGTTTGGCCAACTATCATTATAAGCCATTGTGAAATAAAGCACGTGGGGCTGAAGATGTATTGTGGCCGGGTGTCAGATGTCAGGTGATTTACGGATTCACCGCAGAGGCGCAGAGAGCGCAGAGGTTCGCTGAGGTTTGGAGGCGTGCTGAAGGGAAAAGAGTGTAGGGCACTGAGCACTGTGCTAACAAAATAACGTCAGTGACGCCGCCTCTCCTCCGCCATTGTCATTCTGAACGAAGTGAAGAATCAACCTCCATACTAATTTCTATCCGAACGGATTCTTCGCTACGCTCAGAATGACACTGCCTGGTGGGGTGCGCTTACCTGACACTTCTTTGTTAGTCTGGTATTCAGCATGACAAGGTAAAGAGGCGCGCTAATCTGGCACATCTTTGTTAGCGACGCATTCAGAATGACACCTCCATATGGAGCACGATTAACCGTCACATCTTTGTTAGCATGATACTGAGTAGATACCGACAACTGACAACGCGGTCCTGACCCCTGACACCCGTCCCCTACGCTTTCGCCTTGTCGTCATAGTTCACGCGTGGGTCTACTAGCGCGTAGAGGGCGTCGGCTATCATGTTCACGACAGCGACCACCACCACGATAATGAGGGTGAGAGCTAATGTCATGGGATAATCGAGCGGCAGGAGTGCGCCACTGGGCGGGCAGAAGAACTCGGCTGTAGCTCCGGTGGCGAGGCAGCCGCCCAGCGCACGGAAGTAGATCTGGCCCATGCCGCCATAGGCAAACACGGTTTCTACCATGATCGCGCCCGAAATGAACACTGGTATGGCAAGCGCGATACTCGTGATAAGGGGCAAGAGGGCGTTGCGCAGTGTGTGTTTGCTAACCACGCGGAAGGGCGAGAGGCCCTTTGCCCTGGCGGTGCGTACGTAGTCGTTGCGCATAACATCGAGCATTGAGAAGCGCAACTGCCTGGAGAGCCACGCGATCTGCGGCAGCGCGAGCGTCAGTACAGGCAGCACAAGATGGTATGCCCTGTTGAGCCAGTTGTCGTACTGGCCGTCGTCCGCGATATAGCCCACGGGTAGATACGGCATCCAGTCCAAGCCGCGCTGGTGCATCTGGTAGGGCAGTACCCCGAACAGTACCACGAGAAGCGTGCCGAGCATGAAAGGCGGCATCGAAAAGCCTGTGAATGACGCCAGGGTCATAGCGTGATCCAGCTTCGACCTGTGCTTGAGCGCCGTTATCATACCGGCTGGTATAGCGAACAGCAGCGCGACAACGAACGACAGGCCCACGAGCAGGAACGAGTTCGCCCACTTGGCCCCCAGCACCTCTATCACCGGCTGTGGGTCGCCTGTCCCGAAAGATGTTCTAGCGCTCACGTTGCTCACACCAAGATCGCCCGTGAGAATACCCGAACCCTGAATATGCCAGCCGCCCAGGTCGAAATTAAGTCCGAAAGGGACTTCGTTATTGTCTTTATCGATGCGCAGAGTATCGGCGGGGTCGTAGAGCCACGCGAGGAAGCTAAGCGGCCACGGCTTATCCACGCCGTAAGAATAGCCCAGCCCCTTTAGCTCTGCTTCGATTGACGGCCTGTCATCAACCGGACCGCCCGGCCCAACAACAGTGTTGGGTTTCGGCTGCACAGCGCCCCGCTCGGCAAGCCCTGCCATTACTTGCTGTGCCCGATCATAGGCCGCCATGGGGCCGTTAGGCATCAGGTAGACGAGCACTGTGTATATAGAGAGCCACGCCAGAAATATAAAGAGCACTGTTTGGAAGAAGCGGCGAATGAGGTAAGTTGTCATAGGTTTCCTGTTGCCGGTATATGGTATCAGTCGAATTTCAATAGAGTGTTTCTCTAGATTACCTACACCTCATGCGGGTCGAGTGCACTTCGGAGAGCGTCGCCTATATAGTTGATTGATAGCACCGTTATCAGCACCATGATACCGGGCAGTATGAAGATATAGCCCCGGATGTCCTGGAACGGGTTGAGATTGGTGATGTTGAGGGCAAGCGCCTGCGAGCTTGATAGCATATTGCCCAGTGACGGGAGGGGCGGATCGTTGATGCCCTGGTTGAAGTAGGCAAGTATCGACTCCAGGATGATAAAGTCGCCCACGGCAAAGGTAGCCGCGACAAGTATCGGCGCGAGCGTATTGGGGAGCAGGTGCCTGAAGATGATACGGTTGTTTGCGGCCCCAAGAGCGCGTGCCGCCTCGACAAACGCCTGCGAGCGCAGCGACAGAATAGATCCTCGCACCAGGCGTGCAAGGCCCATCCATCCGAAGAGAGTGAACACACCGGAAATGGCGAGTATGGTAATGGCGGTATTTGTTTCGGCGTTACGCCAGTAGGGTGTGAGGCCGGGAGACTGCTTGAGCAGCCTGAGCGCGAACAGGAACAGCGGCAGCAAGGGCAGCGCCAGCAAGAAATCGGTGAAGCGCATCATCACCGTATCGACTATGCCGCCATAGAAGCCGGAAATCGCACCCAGTACGGAGCCAATCAACACAATCATAACGCTGGAGATAATCGCTACGGTGAGCGACACGCGCCCGCCAATGAAGAGGCGGGTCATAACATCGCGTCCCAGGTAGTCGGTGCCGAGCCAGTGGGTCGCACCCGCAAAGTTGAAGTTATCGACCGTACCGGCTGGTGCATACACCTGCAATGGGTTGGGGCTTGTGAGGTCGAAGGGCAGCAGCATAGGTACGATAACCACGCTCAGTAAGAGGAGAATCATGACGATCAGGCCTGCAACACCCGTCTTGTATTTGCGGAAGCGCCCCCAGATGAGGGCTGCCTGGCTAACGCTCAGCCTTTCTTTTTTCTTGCGCTTTGTTATGACCTTCTTGGGTGTAAGGGCGATTTCGCTCATGTATGTTGGGCCTTTGCTGGATGTAGTTGGTCTGTCGTATACAAGCTATGCAGATTAGTCCCCGCGTAATAGGGCACAGGCTGACATGCCTGCCAGGCTTATGCTGTGGTTAGTTGTACCAACGAAGAGTGCGAAGGCTTATCTGGAGGGCAGCCGTTCTGCTACCTTGTCGGCTAGGGCCTTCAGGCTGGCGCTTGGGTCGGGTTTGTCGGTCATCCAGGTGACGATGAAGTACCTGTTTTGCCGATTCATTATGACGTCCCAGAAGTTGATGTTTTCGGCGCTGGGCTTGCGCGAGCGGGTAAATGTTTCGTCGCCCACGAAGTCCATGTTTGCCGTGCTGTCACTTGGAACAGCCGGGCCGCTCATTACATTCTGCATATACTCTCTTAGCTCGCGCTCGCTGTGGAAGTCGCTTACCATAAGGTTGATCGACTCACCCTCAGTGAAATAGGCGCAGGCATAGGTGTTTGGCCTGACGGGTTTCCACTGGTACTGCTCCATGTGTTTGCCGGCCAGTTGGTCGGCTTCCTGCTGAGTGATGAGACTGCACGCGTCGATGTCTCTGTTCAGAGGAGCTACCTGTTCCTGCTGCCGGGGCAACAGCGACCCCATCAACATAACCAGCACCATAGCCACTGTAAGCCCCATGGCTGGGATACCCCTCGATAGACTCAGGCTGCGGTTGCCGCGGCGATCTTCGGCACGCCCGATACGCGGTGCGCTCTTTGTCCAGGCATCCTGCCCGGCGACTGTACCAGCGCTCGGCCTCTTGCTCGCACTATCGGCGGTCGCTTGCTGTGTGCTGAGGCGTTCACTTATGCCGGGCCACATGTCCAACTCATCGTTGATGCCCAGCGACGCATCATCTCGCAAAGCCCCGGCAATACGCGACCCCCGCCTGTTTGGCTGGCTCATGTTGTATCTCCTTTGGGTGCGTATACGTTGACGGGCGCTACGTTTGGTTCGATTCCGTATATGTCGGCGGCCCCCGGCCTCACCCACGCGGGTAGCAATTGCTTCAGCCTTTGCCGGGCGGTATGGAGCCGCCATCTCACTGTGCCTGTGGCACACTCCAGCCGGGTGGACATCTCGGCGTCGCTCAATTCTAGGTAGTAGCGCAGCACGATGGCGGCGCGTTGCTCAGGTGGTAATTGCGCTATTGCCTCGCTGATGGCCGCGCTGGTTTCCATTGCTTCCAGGCGTTCCTCAATATCTTCTTCGCTCAAGAGTGCGGCGAACCCGCTATCTTCTTGCAGAGAGACGGTACGCTCACCGCGCTGGGCGGCCTTAAGAGCATCATTGGTCACCACGCGCAAGAACCATGGGGCGAACGGGCGCGATGTGTCGAACTGGTCGATGCGCTCGTAGACACGGATAAATGCGGTCTGCACGATATCTTCGGCGAGGGCGGGATCGCGGCAAATGAGGTATGCGGCACGCACAGCTCTCAACTGGTATAGAGATACCAGTAGCTCAAGGCCGCTTATGTCACCACCCGCGAGCCGGGCTATAGCTTCCCGTTCTTCCATTTACCCTGCCCTATGTTTCTATGCCGAGGGCTAATTGCGTATAGGACAGTCAACCCTGCACAATTATAATATCCGCAAAGTGGGAGAAATGTTGGGCTGTGGCAGACCAATTACCACTTTTGCGGGAGAATGCCACATGGGAACATCTCGCTTGCATTTATGTTATCAGTACACCGTACTGGCTGCATGGTTCCAAAGCCGTATGCCTGGGCCTATTAATGGCAAGTGGGTGGGGTGCACCAACCCCGAGCAGGGTGCACCCTCTCAACCCATTGCTTGGGCAAAGCAGGACTACCCCTCACCCCCAACCCCCTCTCCCCGCTTCGCGTGGAAAGGGGGCTTTTTATAGTGGAGGGAAATGGGGGACACCCCCATACCCCCGGACAGGGAGCGCCCTGTCAACCCCTTCTGCTTGGTCGGAGGGCGAAGAGAGTGAGTGACACCTCCATACCCCCGGACAGGGAGACCCCTGCCAACTCCTTTTCGTCAGCTGGAGAGTGGACGCCACATACCCCGGACATGGCGCTCCCTTTCAACCCCTTTTGCTTGGGTGGATGGCAAAGAGAGTAGGTGACACGAATAGCCTCGGACAGGGTGCTCCCTGTCAGCCCCTTTAGACTAGCCTCAGCGGTCGGTGGTCAGCGGGCATAACTGACAACTGACAACTGACTACCGACCGCTGACAACTGACTACGCGGTCTGCCGTCTGCCGTCAGCGGTCATACGCAATACGCAATACGCAATACGAACCCTACAGCCAGTGTTTGCGCCGGAAGAAGATCCATTCTGCTACAACGATTAGTAGAACGACCACAAGCACGACGGGATAGCCGAACCTCGTGCTTAGTTCGGGCATGTTCTGGAAGTTCATGCCATACCAGCCTGTTATGGCGGCAACGCTCATTAGCATGATCGATACTGAGGTCAGAGTTTGCACTGTTATGTTGAGGCGGTTGCTTTGCATGGAGAGAAAGCTGTCCAGCGCGCTTGAAAGCAAGTCTCGGTAAGTGTCGATGCTGTCGGTGATACGGATCACATGGTCGTAGACGTCCTGGAAATAGACGATGGTATGCTGTTCAAAGATTGGGAGATCGCGCCGGATGAGCACATTGAGCACATCACGCTCAGGGGCAAGCACTTTGCGAAGCGCAAGCAAGTCCTTCTTCAGTGTGAAGATAGATTCCACTGCATCCTGGCTGTAGTTCTCGAATATTTGCTCTTCGAGATTCTCTATTCTATCGACAATGTTGTCTATAACCGGGAAGTAATTATCAACAATAGTGTCGAGCAGCGAGTAGAGCAGGATGCCTATGCCGTCCTCTTTCTGGGCGTCCGAAGCCAGGGGCTCCGGGGTTTTGCCCGATGCCTTGCCGTCGCTTGTAGGTACGGTTCTGAGGAATGCATTTTCCTGAGGGGTTAGCGAACGCGTTCCCGGCACACTGGTGATAGCATTGTGCTCCGCGGTAATCATCGCTGCGTTCTGCCGCCAGCGGCGAGCTGCTTCGTCAAGCTCCGGGATCTCGTGAGTGTGTACCGTGATGAGATAGTTCTCGCCCATGAAGAGGGAAATCTCGCGAAGAACTATTCGCTCGTTTGGATTAACCGCACTCTCTCCGCTGCCGTTATTGATCTGGGATTCGGGCTTGCCGCCAGTAGTGTCAGGCTTATCCCTCGTCACGAATGGCTCGTTGCCCCAGGGCGAGCTTTTGTCGCCGTGCGATCCATTGGAACCGGGAGGATGAATATCACCGGTTGCCCTGTGGAAGGTTGAGCCTCTCAGCCCGCGTCTGCCGGATAATGTGCCCGACTCTGCCGGGTCGTCTATAGCGACCGAGTAGAAAATGACGAGATAGAAGTTGCGGTATTGGTCGACTTTTGGCCGCTGGTGGCGGGTCATCGCATCTTCTATAGCGAGCGGGTGAAGCTGAAACTCTTCCTGTATAGTGACGAAATCGGCGGCAGTGGGCTGCTCCAGATCGAGCCAGAGCAGCCTGTTGGGGTGCCGCACTATATCGCTGATGGCCGTCGGGTCGTCAACTACGCGGAACTGGTTGCTTTCGTCCCTGAGGAGCGTTCTTAGCATGGAAAATGCTCTTCTATATGACCATGAGGACGCCGGCTCTGCCCTCTACAGCCTGCGTATGTTATCCCTGTTTTGTATACCCCTGGTTGCATTGCGAGTGTCTACGACCATTTTCGAGTTGGCCGCTATCCAATTATAGTCAAAAGAGCTGTGGTCCGTGACAATTACCACAGCGTCATATCCCTGGAGGGCTTGCTGTGTAAGCTCTATACTGTGGATGCGCTCGTCATGGCCCGCCAGCTCGAGCGTAGGCACGTACGGGTCGTGGTAGTCGGCCTCTGCTCCCTTGCTCAGCAACAGGCTTATGATGTCGATTGCGGGCGACTCGCGTACGTCCTCGATGTCACGCTTGTAACTGGCCCCCAACACAAGCACGCGGCTGCCTCTGAGGGCACGAGCGTTATCATTGAGTGCATCAGCCACGAGGTCCAGCACGTAGTTGGGCATATTCGTGTTGATCTCCGAAGCAAGCTCGATAAAGCGGGCGTTGTAGTTGAGGGTTTTGAGCTTCCAGGAGAGATAGTGCGGGTCGATGGGTATGCAGTGCCCGCCCAGGCCGGGGCCGGGGTAGAACGGCATGAAGCCGAACGGCTTGGTCGCAGCGGCCTGTATCACTTCCCACACGTCTATACCAAGCTTATTGCACATTATGGCAAGCTCGTTCGCCATGCCGATATTGACCGCTCGAAAGGTGTTTTCGAGCAGCTTGACCATCTCAGCGGTGGCAGTGGACGACACCGGGATTACTTTTTCGATCACTGTAGAATAGAGAGTAGTCGCCAGCTTGACGCAGTTGGGCGTAACGCCGCCTATCACTTTGGGGATATTGTGCGTCTGGTATTGTGGATTACCCGGATCTATACGCTCCGGTGAGAAGGCCAGAAAGAAATCTTCCCCCACGGTATAGCCACCGGCGGACAGGCGTGGTAAAATAACTTCATCAGTTGTACCCGGATAAGTTGTACTCTCCAGGACAACCAACTGGCCGGGCCGGAAGTTCGCCGCGATAGCTTCGGTGGCCGAAACGATATAAGATATATCGGGATCTTTAGTCTTGCGGAGCGGAGTAGGCACGCAAATAGAGATGGTGTCTACCTCGCGAATGGCAGTATAATCGCTGGTGGCGTGCAACTTGCCCGTTCTGACGACGTTCTCGATATCGGCGCTCTCCACGTCTTTGATGTAGGAGTGGCCCGCGTTAATCGCTTCGACCTTCTTCTCGTCCACATCGAGGGCCACGACGTTGAACCCGGCCTTCGCGAACTCGACCGCCAGCGGTAGGCCCACATACCCAAGGCCGATAACGCCGACAACGGCTGTGCGCTCGGCGATTTTCGTGGCCAGTAACTCGCTGTAATTGGTATTATCGGGCAATGTTTAGAGGCTCCTCGTGTAATAATGGCTATACGACTATAGCAGAGGGTTGGCACAACGTCAAATTGAGTGGTAGAGTGTGAGTGTTTAGCTTTGGGGGTATTAATGGAGGTTGTCAGGTTTACAACGTATGATAACGTAGATTTGGTGGCTAATCTCTACCTGCCGAGGGGCGGGAGTGGAGATTGGACGTCCGGCATAATTGTGTGCCACGGTTTCGGCTCGTGCAAGGAAAACTATGCACACTTCGGTGAAATGGCTGCCGAAGAAGGGTTCGCGGCGCTGATACTGGATCTACGAGGGCACGGCGAGAGTGGTGGTGAAGTAGACGCCAATATATTCAATGATGTAGCGGCTGCCCTGCACTACCTTCAGACACGGCCAGAAGTGAACCCCATGAGCATCGCTGTACAGGGTTCTTCTATGGGTGGCTGGCTTGCCCTGCACACTGCTGCTCACCTGCGCGACATTTCGCCTGTGGTGGCCTACTGCCCGTCCAACGAGTCGACCCTCACTATCCTCATGGAAGAGGTAGCAATGGTGCAGCGCGGCCACTCTTCGCCCCTTGTACCGACAAAAGCGCCCCGCGTCAACGTCAACTCGATGACGCAGCTTCTCTACCGCCTCGATCTTATCAAAGTGGCCCGGCGTATCGAGCCGCGTCCCCTGCTGATTGTGCAATGCGAGAATGACCAGGTAGTACCGCCGCATCTGAGCCAGCGTCTGTATGACGCGGTGAAAGAGCCGAAGGCGCTCTGGCTCCTACCGAGGGGCAGCCACAACTTCGCGCAGCACGATCCTGACACAAATCGCCGCGTGCTGGAATGGCTGGCCGAGTCTCGCCCTCACACCGAAAAGCTGGTTATAAGCGAGCTACCGGACGATTAGCGGCGGACAACAACAGAGAAAGAGCTACAAAGCAGAAGGCCCACCAAACGGCGGGCCTTCTCTTTATGTTGCTTATGCGGGTTATTTGCGCTTGAACCAACGCTTAATACTATCCAGGGGGTCGCCCGATATTTCGCGGCGGGTGTTGATATCTATGGGTTGCCCGCGCCAGCGTTTCTCTTCGTTGGCTGAATAGCCGCCGCCTGTGGTGCCAGTGCTGCGGTAGAGGAAAATGGGGATAAGGAATAGGACAGCCGACAGGACGATAAGCACAACAGTGAGGCTGCCCAGTACGTTACGCAGCAGCACTGCCAGTAACGCCACCCCGAAGGCAAGCAGCAGGTATTGGCCGGAGCTAATGCGCTTCCAACTGGGCATAGAAAAGCCGCTCTTCTGAGGGACGCGCCGCGATCCACCGGCGCGGTAGTCCACGGGGACCGGCGTTGTCTCCACGGGCGGCTTACCGGTTGGACGGTCTTTGCGGCCTGCTTGCTCGTCGTACTTCTTGAGGATTTCTTCTATCTCTTGTTCGTAGCGCTGTTTGCTCATACCACCACCCGCGCTTTCTGTGCAAAGTGAACAGCCTGACCCGCTATTCTGATTTTACATCCCACTGGCGGGAGAGTCAACGGAAATACGACCAATGAGTCGCGGATTATGCAATCAAATGCAAAACTGCAAATGATTGCCGCGCCTGCCAGGCATTTTTTACCTGGTAGGGCTGATGCAAAGTCGGAAATGCTGGTGACCCGACCAGCACCCAGACATTGTCATTCTGAACAGAGCGAAGAATCACTGTCCCTGGCAGATTGCTATGGAGGTTGATTCTTCACTCTGTTCAGAATGACACGGCCGAGAGGGCACGTTAGAATCCGACTTTGCATTAGCCCTGCTTTACTTGAAATCAGGGTTTGGTTGTTGGCACCAGGAAGTTGGAGTTGATCCAGCCTGTGTACTGGTCGTCTATGGTTGCTACGTGCTTCCAGGTCACACCGGCGGCTTTTTGGTCCGGGCCGACCGTCTTGACCACTACGCCATCACCGAGGCCGGTGACGCGAGCGCCATCCTGCTGGGGTTCCGCTCGCAGCCGGACTCCCTGCCCGCCTGTGTTCGCTACTTTGAAATATTCAACTACGGCAGTAGCGGTGGGCGGTACAGGTGGAATAGTGTTCGTGGGTGGTATAGCCACGGTCGGAGTGACCGGAATGGTCTGTGTGGCAAGCCCTCCTGTGCCGATACTGCTGCTGTCTGTGGAGGGTGTAGATGTGCTGATGTTAAGGATCTGCCTTGGGATGGAAACTATGCTCTCGGCCACATTCGGGGTAACCCGCCAGATGAGAAGTGCAAAAACGCCTATGAGGATAAGTGGCACTATTGCGAGTGCAGAGCAGCCGACGCGGCGTGGCGGCCTGTACAGAGGATATTCTTCCGGCTCTAACGGAAGGCGAGGTTCGGGCGTGGTGCTGCGCATAAACTCCCTTTGTTGCTCCTTATTGCTCACTGATCAACTCTTTATAAAGAGGGGCTGTAAAGTCGCCTTGCCTCCTGTAAGCAATAAGAAGTAGCAGTACGTATAACTACTTTCTACACGGAATGCGGCTGTTCGTCAAGGGTTGGTGAGCCGAGGACACTTCCTACTATCTGGCGGTAGCCCGCGAGGAAGGCGGGAATAGGCATTGGCGCTTTGCCGGCCAACTGCACTTCCAGCAGTTCAAGGCTGCCCATGCCGGTCTGCACTATCAGCTTTTTCGGGTCATTGGGGGCTACCAGCACTGTGCCGGGTGCGCTGTTTGTTTCAACATCGGACGGCCTTGCGCGGGTGATTTTGAGCAGGCGTTCCTGCCAGTGGGTGAACGTACCGGGCCAGGGCAGGAAGGCTCGCACGCGGCGGGCAATCTCTCCGGTGGGCTCTGTCCAATCTATCTGCCCATCCTCTTTGGTGAGGATACGCGTCAGTGTAACGCCCTCTTCATCCTGCGGCTTCGCTTCGATTTCGCCCGCGATCCAGATGGGCAGCACCTCCGCCAGCAGATCGGCTCCTAGCTGGGCGAGGCGCGCGCCTAGTTCAGGGTACGTTTCTTCTGGGCCAATCGGGGTGGTGCGCTGCGCTATGATGGGGCCGGTGTCCAGACCCCTATCCATCTGGATTATGCTTACACCCGTAATGTCGTCGCCCGCGAGGATGGCCGACTGGATCGGTGTGCTGCCGCGCCACCTTGGCAGCAGCGAGGGGTGCAGGTTGATGCTGGCCCTGCGCGGCAATTCGAGCAGCGACGGCGCGACATATTCACCATAGGCCACCAGCACGGTCACCTCAGGGTGAAGAGCGGCGAATTGTGCGCGGAAATCGGTATCGCGCAAACTCTCGGGCTGAATGATGGGTATGCCCAGTTCTTCTGCGGCGATCTTGACCGGCGGCGGGGTTAGCTTGCCTCCACGTCCTGCCGGGCGGTCGGGCTGCGTGACAACCGTGAGCATATATGGCCCGGCGGAAAGCGCGCGCAGTGACGGTACCGCGAACTCCGGGGTTCCCATAAATACGACACGAGGCTCGATGGCAGAGGTAGACATATGGCATATTATAATCCGAACGGAGACGATGTTGTAGTGAGAGCAATATGTATATGTCTTGCCGGATGTATAATTGCGCCAGGAGAAACGCAAATGCCTACCCCACCAGAAGACCCGAAGAACCGCTGGCTAAACAGCCGCAACATAGACGGTGAAGATTACGACGCGACCTATACTAAGCGCGCCAGTGCGGGCGAGAACGTGCACGGTGAGGCCGATTTCGTTGAGCGCTTTCACCCACGCTCGGTGCTGGATGCAGGCTGCGGTACAGGGCGGGTGGGTATAGAGCTGGCGCGACGCGGCATAGACGTGGTTGGTGTTGATATCGATCAGCGTCTGCTTGGTGCCGCGCAGGCCAAGGCTCCTGAGATGGAGTGGCACCTTGACGACCTCGCGACGATAGACCTGGGGCGGCAGTTTGACGTGATAGTAATGGCAGGGAACGTCATGATCTTCCTCACTCCCGGCACCGAAGGGATCGTGTTGAAGAACCTGGCTCGCCATCTCGCCCCCGGTGGACAGATAATCGCGGGTTTCCAGTTGAGCATGGGCTACCTGGACATCGACGAGTACGACCGCCTCGCTGAAGAAGCCGGTCTGCAATTGGTCCGGCGCTACTCCACCTGGGATGGCGACCTCTGGTACTCAATGAGCACATACGCAGTATCGGTGCACAACCCGGC
>JBDTQH010000064.1:0-29839 GCA_039932335.1 Chloroflexota bacterium | reverse complement strand
GATACCCGATGAATTGTCTCAGTACCAAACCCGATCCCCAGTTCTGCCACTACCCTTTCTTGAATATGCCGAATAGATTCAAACAATTCGTTCGTCTCAACTATAGTAATTGGCGAGCTCAAACGGCATATGATATCGATTACTCAAATCAACAAGAAAGGCTGGCTGAATGGATGACACTGTGGCAATTCAACGGCTCCAACATCGAGACATAGGCGGCCTTGACGAATTAATGCTGAGGTATCAACTGCGGGCCATCCGTGCAGCCTATCTGGTCTGTCGAGACCCCTCAATGGCAGAGGATATAGTGCAGACTGCGTTCCTCCGTGCTTACGAGCGCATTGACCAATTTGATAGCTCACGCCCCTTTGGTCCTTGGTTCTTGCGTAGTGTGGTGAACGATGCGATACAAGCAACAGTCAGGGAGCAGCGTACTATTCCCCTGGACACTGATATACAGATACAAATTGTAGGCAGTAGTACACACTGGAAATCCACTGGTGCTAACGTTGTTGAGCAGATAGAAAGGCTCGAAACAGGCGCGGAAATCCGGGCTGCGATAGCCCAACTTCCAGTCAAACAGCGGGCAGCAATTGTACTTCGCTACTATCTTGATCTAACTGATGACGAGATATCTGCGCGCCTCAATTCAACACCCTCAACTGTGAGATGGCGCCTTCATGCAGCCCGGATGCGATTGCGGAGTTTAGTGCCTGAATGGCTCAGACCAGCTAAGCAGCTAAGTGTTGAGCTTACCGACACTGAATCAAACCCTGTTTACCTGACTACAGAACAGGAAACAGAGAAAAAGGAAGGATTACCATTATGAGTAACCATAACCGACCATTCAATGCTGTGCGGGTATCTCAAATCCTGCATGAAGATGCTGAAGCGGCCGTGCCGGATCACGTGACACTCGTGCCACAAGTCCATACGGCGCTTGCCTCAGTGCCCTTTCAAAAAAGTGACGCCTTCGAACAGCAGCAATCAGGGCGCCCGGATGCGCAGAGACGCTTGCCATCAGCTCATCGGACGAGATGGGCCGGTGCCAACCTGGCTGTACTTCTCCTTGCCTTGCTGGCACTTACGTCAGCAGGTGTATTCGTGCTAATGTCAACGCGCAACTCCGGTACCTCCGGCACGGCTTCTCAAAACGCCTTTGTGCCTGAGGGTAAAGTGAGGCACGTAGTTATCAGTTATACAAAAACCCTTACAGGGCTTGATGCCACCGGGGAGAAGGTCGCTCTTCATGATGCGACGACAAAAGCCTCTGAGAGCATCCAGCACACACAGGATCTGTGGTACACGCGGGGGACCAACCATCCCCTGCTGTACCTAGCTGACACTTTCACAAATACCGGCTCGGCCACGCCCCGGGTCAGTAAGGAATACACCTGGATAGACGAAGACGAAATCTACAGGTACAGTGAAAACGCCGGGGAAGCACCAGGTGGGCCGAAGACTGTCCAGAGATCCTCTTACCGGCCTGACTACTTCGAGCTGTACGGCCCTGACCCAGATATGATTGATAAGATGCTCAACCTGCCAGGCGGACATTTGATCGGGAACAGCGTTCTGAACGGCAGACCTGTGGCAGATATTGAGACTGCAAGCACAGGCTACCCGCCGGACCCTCTAATGGAAGCTGACGTGCCCGCGGAATACTATGCGTCGCCTACGTCTACACCAGAGGCACCTTCAAACCGAGAAGAGCTGAGCGTTACCCGCTGGCGGCTCTGGATAGACAAGGATACACTCCAGCCATTACGCTGGCAACACTCGCAGAGCTACGTCAGAGGACCGCGCAGTGGGCAGATAGAGACGCAGGAATCGAATGTACTGCTCGATGAAACGAGAGACCTGAAGGAATTCTCCCCCAACTACTTCGCATTCAGTCTACCGCCTGGCTCCCAATTTCAAGAATATGAGTTTCCAACCCACACAGCCGCACCCTCACCTACACCAATCATGGAGAAACGCTAGGCCGCAAAGCCTTCCGCTTTCTGATGTAACTACCTATCCTTGCAAGATCGAGAGCTGCTCCTGAAATGCCATGAAGAAGCGTTCATGGTACTGGGCTTCCACCGAAAAGTGGCGTCGCCTAAGGTGTCCATTGGAGACCGCCAGGGATAAGTAACGAGCTGAATCAAGCTACGAGACGCAAACTGGCGTCAACATTTCTTGTCGGTCTTGAATCTGGACTTGCCAGTAGTTTCAAACACCGTAATTGTATGCGTTCTCGATCTGTCGAGAAGTAAGGCTTGGTGACCTGCCGGGAGCGGAGTGCGTGGCAGAACTGACTTAGTGGTGATGAGAGATCCTGTGACCTACAAATGGAAAGTGGAACATAACTGATATTCGAGCACACGCACTAAACCTGTTTCTTTGCACTACGTCCACACAACAAAATCAGCATGACTAGATTTGAATTCAATAAAAGGGGTTTTGGCACTGCACTTCATAGTGTCAAAAAGGGTGGAGCTTGTTGAAAAAGGCTGGACAGGTTGCTTTCAGGCAAAGCAGATTAATGTGCCGGCTGGAAGGCAAAGAAGTGGCGGCAAAGGGTAGAATGACGCTCAACTACGCCTATCAGGAACTCCACGAGCGTAAAGTGAGGGATTCTGACGCTTCTTCGGCTCTGCGCGGTCAGAGCAGATCCATTAGGTAGCGGCCTCCTACCCCAACCTCTCTTCGCCATTAGTCGTTTCAGGTTCTGGCCTACCCCCATCAACAATGCTTCAATATTCACCCGCCATAGCCTACGCAAGCGGAACTGCCGCAATCCGTGCCACTCCTTCGCCTCAGCAAATAGCGGTTCAACCCACACCTTGCGTTTGCGCATCGCCTTCTGATAATCAGCAGTCTTGTGGTATGCACGTACTCGGTCCAGATATGCCTCATCAAAGTGGCGATGCACAACTCTCCCTTGGTTGCTGGGTGTGCACTGTGCCTTGAGCGGGCAAACGTTGCAGGTGGCAGCATCAGCACCATACTCAACCCTCCTGCTCGTGTATTCAACGCGACGGCGGCGTAGCATCGCCCCATGTGAGCATAGGTAAACATCTTGTTCTGCATCATAGGTAAAATGGCTCGGTCCCAAGTAGCCAGTCTTGTGCTCCCAGTTGGGTAAAGGCACGTAAGCACGAATGCCCTCTCGCTCTACTGCAGCGATGTTCTCGACGGTGCCGTACGTTGTGTCACCGGTTATCTGCTTAGGCATCACGTGATACCTAAAGCATGTGTGCCACAGCAGATCAAGCATAGGCTGGTTCTCCATCACCTCTCCTGGCGTCACCAACACCGACATGATGATGCGGGATTTACCACCATCAACAACGTAATGGGTCTGATAGCCGAGGTGGGTGCCACCGCCCTTGAGACGAACGGGAGTGGCATCTTGATCGGTAGTGCTGATACGGAAATCGGCAGTTCTGGGGCGATAGCCGTGCGTGACCTCACGCTGCTGCCTCCCATCGTCAGCAACCCAGTCATGCCTGACAGTATTCATGGCGACTAATTCCTCCTCGTTCAAGCCCGGGAAAGGAGGCGAAACCAACGGAAAGAGTGCTTCCAAGTGCTGTTCTACGTCTGCACGCACTTTATGGGCCTGCTTGTGGTCCTGCTCATTGCCTTGAGGTTCCGCACGCTCCGCACGTGCTTCTACAGCAAACCGAGTTGTGAGGGAATCCATGGCTGCATCTGCCTTGACCTGAGTGGCATCGAAGTACAGCTCTTTGCCCCATACGAGACCAGCTTGCTGGCATTGCTCCACGACAGCAGCGAAGAACCGACGGAATATCTCAAGGCCGTAGCGCGTACGGATACGAGTCAGGCTAGAGTGGTCGGGCAGCGGTTCGTCGAGATTGAAACCCAGATACCAGCGGACCGAGAGCCGGTCGGCAGCCAATCGCAAGAGTTGACGTTCAGAGCGTAAGCCCTCGAAGAACATTACCAGTTGCAGTTTGAAGAAGACCACTGGATCAATGGAAGGTCGCCCACCCTGCGTGTAACAATCCTTGACCAAGTCTCGTACAAAGCTCAGATCGAGCCCTTGATCTAAATGACGATAGAAGTGGTCTGCCGGTACCAGTACTTCAAGCGAGACACTTGGCACAGGCGTGAACAGCCGGGCTTTTGTTCCCATCATGGCAAGCATTCCTCCTCCAGCCAGGAACAACCGAGAAGAGGATGAACTTACCACCATAGCTGCGAATCGTCAACCTCTGACAAGCCGTTTTTCAACACGCTCGGTGGTTTTTGGGAATGAAAACCGGAGAGCCAAAACTCTTCGTTCCCAAGACCCCAAAGCAAATGGTAGGATAAGTGCGGGTCTGTTACTGGCGTTGGTCTTATTGCTAAGCAGTAAAATGCCAAGTAGGGGAGGGCCACAAGGCCCTCCCCTACTTGGCATAGATCCTGTAACCGACTACTTCCTAGCGAGGGTCTGGCAGCCTGAGAAGAAAGAGTTGCTCACGATCTTGGCAGTTTGTCCCCTTGTGGCATTATTGCCGGGGCGGAACGTGCCGTCAGAGTAGCCTCCAATCACACTTCGGCTTGCCATCCGCTCTATATACTCATAGAAGGTAGAGCCGGACGCTACATCAGAGAAGGTCTGCCCAGATACCGGCTCGTTCCAACCCTGGGCGTTAGACACCACCTTCGAGATCTGACCACGTGTAGCATTATTGCCGGGGCGGAATGTGCCATCCGAGTACCCTCCGATAGCTCCATGCGCCGCAGCACGCTCTATGTACTCGTAGAAGGTAGAGCCAGGCGCTACGTCAGAGAAGGTCTGCCCCGACACAGGCTCGTCCCACCCGGCGGCATTGGATACGATCTTGGCAAGCTGCCCCCTGGTGACGTTATTGCCCGGTCTGAACGTGCCGTCCGAGTAGCCACTCAGAATGCCTCGGCATGCCAGACACCTGACGAAGGGGTAGAAGGTTGAGCCCTCCTGTACGTCGGTGAACTGCATAGCGCAGGGAGTAGGTGGTATTGGGGTGGCTGTGGATGTGGGTGGCTGTGAGGTAGCGGTAGACGTAGGAAGTACGGCTGTTGCGCTACCCGTGGTAGCCGTACTGCTGCTGATGGGTGGAGTTGTGGCGGTGGCCGTGGGTAGGACCGAGGTCGTTGTAGGTGGAATTGGGGTGCCGCTGGGTGGTAGAGGTGTGGTGGTGCGGGTCGGTGTGCTAGTGCTAGTGCTCGTGAGAGCGGGCGTGGGCGACCCGGCCTGGACGCAGTTATTCAGCAACACTGATAAGTTGTTGGAGTCCAGGTTCGCCGTGGCCAGGTCGGGGCTACCGTCGAGGTTGAAGTCGCCCACCGCCACCCCAGCCGGGGTGGTGCCAACGGGGAAGTGGGTGGCCGGGCCGAAGCCGCCCGCGCCGTCGCCCAGCAGCACCGATACGTCATCGATATTGGTTACGGCCAGATCTGGGTTGCCGTCGAGATTGAAGTCGCCCACCGCCACCCTAGCAGGAAATGCCCCGGCTGGGAAGGTGGCTGCCGGGCCGAAGCCGCCCGCGCCGTCGCCCAGCAGCACTGCCACTGCACCGGAGTCGATGTCTGCCGTGGCGAGGTCGGGGTTGCCGTCGAGATTGAAGTCGCCCGCTGCCAACGGGAAGAGAATGACACCCGCGGGGAAGGTGACGGGGGGGCCGAAGCCGCCCGCGCCGTCGCCCAGCAGCACCGATATGGTGTTGACGCTGTTATCGGTGGTTGCGGCCAGGTCGGGGTTGCCGTCGAGGTTGAAGTCGCCCACCACCACCGCGTTGGAGCGTCCGCCCGCGGGGAAGGTGGCTGCCGGGCCGAAGCCGCCCGCGCCGTCGCCCAGCAGCACCGATATGTAATCGAAATCTGCGTTGGCCGTGGCCAGGTCGGGGCTACCGTCGAGGTTGAAGTCGCCCTCTGTCAGACTAAACGGAGCTCCCACAACGGGGAAGTGGGTGGCCGGGCCGAAGCCGCCCGCGCCGTCGCCCAGCAGCACCGATACGGTGTTGACGCCGTTAAGGTTGGTCGCGGCGAGGTCGGGGTTGCCGTCGAGGTTGAAGTCACCCACCACCAGCGCATAGGGCGCTTCCCCCACAGCGAAGTTGTTGGTCGGGCCGAAACTGCCCGTGCCGTCGCCCAGCAGCACCGACACGGTCCCGTCGCCATCGTTGGTCGCGGCGAGGTCGGGGTTGCCGTCGAGGTTGAAGTCGCCCTCTGCCACCGAGGGGGGGAAGGTGCCCACGGCGTAATTTGTCGCGGGGGCAAAGTCGGGGACTGCACAGGACCGGGGGGCGACCAGACTGGCGGCACGGGCCGCAGGGGATGTGCGGAATCCGATGCCCGGCTCCTGCGCCATGAGCAGCGCCATGAGCAGCGCCCCTGCTACAAGGCGGAGTGCGTATGACTTGTCCAACATATAGATTGCGTTCATTTGCGTTGCCTCCTGTATGCGGGCTATTCCTCCCCGCGCTAGCGTTCCTTCCTCGTTGCCAACTTTCCTGGTCTGCTCATTTCCTTCATGTGCATCGTTGCTTTCGGTATTACCTTCGGCATTACTGAGCCATCCACAGATAAACAGACAAAGTTGATCGTATTATGCCAGGCCGTGCTAATCTACGATCCAAAGCCGCGCTGTGTCGTCGTCGCTGGACGTGAGCAGGTACTTGCCGTCAGGGGAGAAGAGCACGCCGCGTACGGCATCAGTGTGACCAATAAACCGGCGCACTTCAGCGCCTGTTTGCAACTCCCACAGCCGCGCCATGTCATCAAATCCACTCGTCGCTACGTACTTGCCGTCAGGGGAGAAAGCTACCCCAGAGGCACCACCTGTATGGTTTGCCAAACGCCGCAATTCCTTGCCCGTCGCCACGTCCCACAGCCGGACGCTGCTATCACTGCTGGCGGTTGCCAGGTTTTTACCATCGGGGGAGAAAGCTACACCCGCTACCGCGTCAGTGTGGCCCCTAAAGACCATTAGCTCCTTGCCGGTCCTGGGTTCCCAGATGCGGGCGGTGCGGTCATCGCCACTGGTGGCTACCGTCTTACCGTCAGGAGAGAAGGCTACCCTGTTCACGTGAGTGCCCGGGGCATGCCCTTTGAAGAGGACGATTGTCTTCTGATTTTGTATGTCCCAGACGCGGGCGGTACCATCATCGGTCGTGTTGACCACATACTTGCCGTCGGGCGAGAAGACAGCCTTCCTTACCACATCCTTGTTGTCGGTAAAGAGGAGTAACTGCTTGCCCGTGGCAGCGTCCCACAGCCGCACGGTCTGGTCCCAGCTGGTCGTGAGCACAGTCTTGCCGTCCGGTGAGAATATAGCGCAGTCTGTTGCGTTGGTGTGACCCTTGAACTGCCGCAATTCCTTGCCACTAACCACGTCCCAAATACGTGGGACCCCGTCGCCAGCGGCGGTGACCACGTATGTGCCGTCGGGCGAGAAGGAAGCATTGCGCACCCTTTCTGTATGGCCGGTGAATTGCATCACGGCAGTGCTCGAGGGGACAGATGCCTCGGCCGTGGGCAACTCAGTTGCTTGAGCGGACATTGTTGCAGCGCTGCTCGGGTTTGCTGCTGTGGAGGTTGGCACATAGCCGAGGGCTGCAAGAACGCCGGCAATAACCTCGTTACCCTTGTCTGAGGGGTGCGTGTAGTCAGCGGCCAGCAGATCGGCCGCCGGTGTGATCCCATCTGAGCCATTGAACTCGTGGTAGATGTCGGCACAGGTGAAGCCGTTCGCTTGCGCCGCCTTGCAGACCATCGCATTCCACGCATCGACCAGGTCATGCGTGGCGCTAATCGCCTCTGGCGGAACGTCGTGGCCTGGCCAGCCAATCCAGTCGTTATAGCGGTCTGTGGTCCGGAAGATCGTTGCCTTGCCGGCCCGCAGTGCAGCGATTTGGGAGTAAACGCTCTCAAGTTTGGGGCGGAAGATCTCCGCGGCCGCAGCGGCACAGGTGGGGTTGAACTTCGACCAGTCGGGGTTGTCACTAGTCGGCCCGTCACACGGGTCGTCGTTAATATTCCAGGCGATGTCGTTACCCCCGATGCTCACTATGATAATGTCCGCGTTGGCGAGTGCATCGCGCCGCACCGCGTCGCTCTGCAACTCTTTGAGAAGACCGTCAGTGTTGAGCCCGTTATGCTGAGAGAGGTTCTGGACCTTTACGAAGTGGCCAGTCGCTTTGGTAATGGCTGTGACATATCGGTCGACGAAGCCGGTGCAGCCTGGGCAGTCCTCCGGGCTGTTGTAGGGGATTGAGTCGCCGACCACCACGAGAGACCATGCCGCCGCTCCGGCGGGTGAAGTAGTCGGCTGCGGGCTAGCTATTGCTGTCAGCGGGCTGTCCGTCGCCTGGGCATTGGCCTGGTTAACTGTTGTATTAGTCGGGATCGGCGTTGGGCTGGCAGGCCCGGACGTATCGCTGCACGCAGCGAGCACCAGGCACATGATAACAACCGCTAAGACACCTTTCCATTGAATCCTTCTCATCGTCTTACTCCTCTTTCCAGGAATTGGCTCCATTGTTGTCAAGGCAGTGGTCAGCTTCCGTTGAAAAGATTTGCCTGCCATTGGTAGGTAGTGTGAACAGTTCTTTCTGCATTCCCTCTCGCAGTGCGGCCATCACCCTGAGAGGTTGTGTCTGAGTTTGCAAGCTCCTCGTGAAGTGGCCGCTCCACTAAAAGGTTGCAACTACAGCTAACATCATAATCAGCCCTGACGGAAGGGAAAGCTGTTATAATAAGTGGGTGAAAAAGCGGTAACAAAACATAGAAATCTCGTGTCCTGCACATCGTCGGGCCGCATAGCGCGGCAACAGAGTGCGAGAGTGCAGTAGGTCCTATGCGCTCATCGAGGTGAGTGATCGATGATCGGTAACGAGTTATCCTTCGGGGTATGGCTGAAGCAGCGGCGTAAGGCGGCGGACCTGACGCAGGACGCGCTTGCCGAGTTAGTCGGCTGTTCTACCGATATGGTGCGTAAGATCGAGGGGGACGTGGCACGACCCTCTCGAAAACTTACGGAGCTCGTGCTTACCGCCCTTGACCTTTCGCCCCAGGAGCAGCCGCCGCTGATTACCTGGGCCCGCACCGGGCTCCCCCCATTGCACCAGTCCCCCTCCCCAACGCCTGAAGTGGATGTGATTCCCAATGGGAGTACGCCGAGATTAGAAAACCCATCCAATCCCTATAAAGGACTTCGCGCCTTTCAGGAACTGGATGAGGCTGACTTCTTCGGACGCGAGGCGCTTACTACTCGCCTGCTTGAGTCGCTCAGTCAAGAAAGCGATCTGTCGCGCTTCCTGGCGGTGGTGGGACCTTCTGGTGCGGGCAAATCGAGCCTGGTGCGGGCAGGGCTGATTCCCGCACTGCACAGACAAGCAGTCATGAACGGCGTAAAGAAGGTGGTTGCCAATCTCAACCCCGGCACCCACCCGTTCGAAGAGTTAGAAGCCTGCCTGCTCCGGGTGGCGGTCAACCCACCACCAAGCCTGATGGAGCAGTTGCGTGCCGACGAGCGCGGCCTGGCGCGGTCTGTGAAACGAGTGCTACCAGGCGATGATCAGTGCGAGCTGGTGCTGGTCATCGACCAGTTCGAGGAGCTCTTCACTCTAGTGCCTGACGAGCGTGTGCGGGCCGATTTCATCGACAGCCTCTTCTCGGCGGTAACGGATACACGCAGTCGGCTGCGTGTGGTAGTGACGCTGCGGGCTGATTTCTATGACCGCCCCTTGCTCTACCTACCCTCGACCGAATTATTCAGTGCACGTAGCCAACTGGTCGGCCCCCTCTCTTCCGCTGAGATGTATCGAGCGATCGTCGGCCCTGCGCAGCGAGTCGGACTGGAGATGGAGAGAGGTCTCGTTTCCTCCATCATGCAGGATATAGCCGAGCAGCCGGGCAGTTTGCCACTGTTGCAGTACGCGCTGACCGAGCTCTACGAGCGTCGCCAGGGCAATATCTTGACGCTCGATGGCTATCAGGAGAGTGGAGGCGTGTTCGGCTCGTTGGCACGCAGAGCAGAGGGGCTGTACGTTGCTCTCACCGAGAGTGAGCAGACGGAGGCTCGGCAACTTTTCTTACGATTGGTGACGCCTGGAGAGGGTGTGGAGGATACACGACGCCGGGTGTTGAGATCAGAACTGGCGTCTGCAGCACGTGATGAAGCAGCACTGGAACACATCTTGGAGCTCTTCGGCCGCTACCGAATGCTGACGTTCGATCGCCACACCTTGCTACGCGAACCCACGGTAGAGGTGGCGCACGAGGCGTTGCTTCGAACCTGGGGGCGGCTTCGCGAGTGGCTGGACGAGAGCCGCGAGCAGCTGTTGACGCAACGACGGCTTATGGCTTCGACCGCCGAATGGCAGGCCGCCGGGTCAGATAGCAGCTTCCTGGCGAGCGGGACGCGGCTGGCGCAGTTCGCAGGGCTAGCCACTGAAGCCGAGTCGGGCGCGCCGAGGGCCCTGACCCTTGCGGCTAATGAGCAAGAATACCTGGCAAAGAGCCTGCAGGAACAGCAGCGGCAGGAGGGAATAGAGCAGGACAGGCAACGGCGCGAGCTATCTCTGCAAAAGCACGCCGCCAACAGGCTCCGCTACCTCGTGGCCGGGATGGCTGCATTCCTGCTCGTGGCGGTAGCTCTGGCTGGTTGGGCGCTAGATCGCAGTCAAGCGGCTCAGGCGGGGGAACAGGTCGTGAACACGAACCTCGCCAGGGCGGATGCCCTGCGCCTGGCCTCTGACGCTAACAACCTGTTGCTGGCTCGCGGCGATCCCAACCTGATTGGTCTGCTCAGTATCCGCTCCCTGCGAAACCAATACACACCGCAAGCAGATGCGGCTTTGTCCAGTTTGGCCATGCTCGGGGTGCCGCCAAGGGATCTCATTGGGCATACTAATTCCGTGCAGGCCATCGCTTTCTCCCCGGACGGCAAATACCTGGCTACCGCCAGCGACGACAAGACAGCTCGCCTGTGGGAGACTACCACCGGCAAGCAGCTCCTGGTCTTCTCGGAGCATAACGATGGTGTCCAAGGTATCACATTTTCTGTGGATGGCAAATACATCTTCACCACCAGCCGCGACCATACCGCTCGGCAGTGGGACGTGACCACCGGCGGGCAGGTGCATCTCTTCTCAGGCCACACTGACCAGGTCAACATTGTTGTTGCGTCTGCGGACGGCAGGTATCTGGTTACGTCCAGCGAAGACGGGACGGCCCGGCTGTGGGACATCGCCAGCGGGCAGGCCGTACGCACCTTCACCGGCAGTAACGGCGCACTTAGCGGAGTTGCCATCTCTCCTGACGGCAAGTACGTGCTGGCGGGCGGTGCGGGTAACACACCTCAGATGTGGGAGCTCGCCACCGGGCAGGCTGTGCGTACCTTCGTGGGGCACACCAATTTTATCACTGAGCTCGCCTTCTCCCCGGACGGCAAGCAGATGGTTAGCGGCTCGGAAGACCACACCGTACGAATATGGGATGTTGCCACAGGCAAGCAGTTGAGCCTGTACTCTGGACACAAAGACACGGTGCGGGACGTGGCCTTCTCCCCTGATGGAAAGTATGTGCTCAGCGGCAGCAATGATGGTACCGCCCAACTCTGGGATGCTGCCTCCCTCCAGACCGTTCACACCTATAGAGATCGGGCAGGAGCGATCATCGGCGTAGCATTCTCCGCTGACGGGAGATACATAGCAACCGGCGGCAATGACAGTCTTGCCCGGCTGTGGACTTTGCCGCAAGCGCCAGGCGAAGTTCAGTTCATAGGCCATGCAGATGTGGTAATGCATGCTGCGTTTTCGCCTGATGGTAAGACGGTGGTCACCGCCAGTGCTGACAAGACTGCTCGGCTGTGGGATGCGGACACCGGCAACGAGCTGCGAAAGTTCGAGGGCCACACAGACTCAGTAAACAGCGTCGTCTTCTCGCCGGATGGCAAGACTATACTTACGGCAAGCGCCGACGGTACCGCTCGGATCTGGAATGTGGCCAGCGGCAAGGAACTACTCCGTTTCTCCGGTCATAGCGACGGGGTAAGAATGGCCATGTTCTCCCCGGACGGCAAGTACGTGGTCACTACCAGCAATGACGGCACAGCTCGCACCTGGGACACCGTCACGGCCCAGGGGATAGTGACCTTTACCAACCACGGTTCCGTATTCCTTGGTAGGGTAGCCTTCTCTCCCGACGGCCGGGTGGTGGCCACCAGCGGAGATGATAAGACGGTTCGCATCTGGGACCCCCTCACCGGTAAGGAGCTAATGGTGTTGAGCCACCCGGATCGCCCTTTCGGAGTAGCCTTCTCTCCCGACGGCAAGTACCTGCTGAGCGGCAATGTCGACGGTAAAGCTCGATTATGGGACGTAGCAACAGGCAAGGAAGTCCGCCGCTTGATCGGCCACACCGACTTCGTGAACGGGGTGGCCTTCTCGTCAGACGGTAAGTTTGCACTGACCACAAGTAATGACCGGACAGCACGGCTGTGGGACGTAAAGACCGGGTCGGAAGTGCGCCGCTTCACAGGGCACGGCGATCTTGTACGAATGGGTGCTTTCTCGCCGGACGGTAAGTACATTCTCACGGTGAGTAATGACAACACGGCGAGGCTTTGGCATTCTGACTTGCGCGACACAATCACCTATGTTTGCGGCTTACTAACTCGGGATCTAACGCCCGAGGAGCGAACGCAGTATGGGATCACTGGGCAACAGCCCACCTGCTCGGGACCTTGAGCATATATCGCTAAGATGAAAAATACCATCTTCGCAGCGATGCCGAAAGTAATATCCTCCTCCGCTGTCTCACTTATTATCAAATAGGCGTCCCATAAACTGTAGGAAGGGTAATCATACTTTGGTCGTGGCTATTGGGTGGTTCATGAGAGGTCGAAGTACGGTGCCCAAAACGTCCGATTCTCGTGCTCCGGCAGCACCACTCTGCTATGAAGTTCACGGCACGTAGAAACGCCTCGGCATCAGTTCCAAAAAGCCGTTTCATAATCAAAGTACCGGTCTTAACACTCGGCTTTGAGTTTTGATACTTTTAATGGGCATCGGGATTCGAGAACTTGACAAGGAGTCCATAATTGCTTTCCGATCCTTGGTGCTTAACTATCGTCTGATGCACCTGTCCGTATATCCTCTTCGGCACGTCCAAGCTCTGCTTCTAACTCTTCAACCGAAGGGAGACTGCTTCTCAATGGCTCAGGCAGGCTTGAGATCATAGTGGGCATTAGGGTATGTAAGTACTCAGATACACCTATAGGTTTAGTCATATCGTGCAGGGCGTATTCGACTACCAGCCGGTCCCGGCTCTTGCACAGTACGATGCCTATACGTGGGCTGTCGGTGGGATGTCTTAGCTGGTCGTCTACAAGGGAGAGATAGAAGTTTATTTTGCCCGCGTATTCCGGCTCGAACTCTCCGGGCTTCAGCTCAATCACGACAAACCGGCGCAGATGTAGATGGTAGAAAAGCAGGTCGAGTCTGTATTCTCGCCCGTTGAGCTCCATCTGGTACTCACTTCCCACAAAGGCGAACCCTCGGCCCAGCTCCGTCAGGAAGTCGCGCATGTGCGATATGAGTCCCTGATGAACATCCCTCTCGGCCATATGGTCGCTGAGCGTAAGGAAGTCGAAGTTGTATGGGTCCTTCAGCATGTCCTGAACGATACCTGAGTCCGGAGCGGGCAACGTGATAGTGAAGTTACTTGGAGCTTTTCCCTGCCTGTGAAAAAGATCGCCTTCTACCTGGTGCATGAGCACGGAGCGACTCCACCCGTTCTCGATAGTTTTGCGGATATACCACTCCCGCTCGATAGCGTCCTTTACCGAGTCTAGCAGGTAGACGTTGTGCCTCCAGGGTATTTGTCCACCAAGCTGGTGGACAATTGCCTCGTCCGGGTACGCTTCGGCGAAAGCCCGCATGTAATGCAGGTTTGAGCGAGAGAGCCCGCGCATACTCGGGAACGCTCTGCGCAGGTCGCCCGCGAGGCGCTCGATCACCTTACCACCCCAGCCCTCTCGTACCTGGCGGTCGAGAATATCCCGGCCAATACCCCAGTAGAGCAACACCAGTTCACGGTTGACAGCGAGTGCCGCTCGAACCTGTGCCTGTTGAATCCGCTGTTTGACAGCGCCAAGGAATTCCTGGTAGCCAGCAGGTACCAGACTGCTTTCACCCACTGCTTCTCCTTGTTCTGGAGCTCTTACTACGCGCTTATCGTCTGACATTGGCTTTCTGTTCATCTTCCGCTCAAACTCTGACACTATGATGCGATCCGATATTGCGGTGAAAAGACTCACCCAAAAGTGATACGCGAATCACTATTCCTACGGCATGATACCTAGTTCGTGCTCAGAACCAGCTTGTGCTACTCATTGGCGCAGCAGATTGCTACAATGGGCTGGCAGCTACAATGACGAGAAAGGTGATGGTAAAAGAACATGCCAAATGAAAAGTACATCCTCCCCGTCGGGAACCTGACTGTAGCAGAATTGTTTAATTGATATAGTCAGGTTCTACACGAAGTTAGAAAACGTGGCGTAATACGCACAAAGAATTTAGTGGGCGATATCGCCGAGGAACTTGTGGCTTCCCGATTAGGATTGGTATTAGCAAATAACTCGAATGCTGGTCACGACGCCGTCGATCCTGATGGGAACCGGTATCAGGTAAAAAGCCGCCTTCCCACACCCGAAAACCCCTCGACAGAGCTTGGCGCTATTCGCAACCTCGACAAAAGGGAGTTTGACTATCTAGTTGGCATTCTGCTAAATGCAGGATTCGGTGCTCGTTTCGCAGTGAAAGTGCCGTATGAGACAGTTGTCCAATATGCGCGTTACAAGCCTTCGCAGAAAGGGTACGTCTTACACCTGCAGGGCTCCTGGTTGAAAGACTCCAGCGTACAAGATATCACGCATCTATTTCTTGACGACTAGAGATCCTCATATCATGTGCAATAAAGCGCCCAACTGCATCGAAATATGCCGTGGTCTGACCGCGTGCGGTAGGATGTTGCATCATAACGTAGGATGTCTGCTTGCTCCTAGCAACCCGAACTTTGTCGAGGCTGGACGGCTTAAGGTCTAGACCGGAGATTTCGCCCCACCAACGTTGGTAGCCCGCACCGTAAAAGATAACAGTGCGTGGGCGGTGCTTAGCAATCCTTTGTCGCAAGTGAGAACTGGACGAAGATAAGTGCCAGGTTTGCCGGATGCCGGAACGGTCATGAGTATAGACGCATCAGTGGAGTTTGCCCTCAATAAGAGCTGGACGCCAGCATAGAATAAAGCAAGTGCCCCGAGCGCTGGGTGTCTCAAAGGTCGGCTACTACACGTGGGTCAAGCGTCAGGAACAACCGCCTTCTAGGAGAGAGACGGCAAATCAAGAGCTAACGGCGGCGATACAAACAACTTTCACGAGGAGTAGAGGCACGTACGGAGCACCACGCATACACGCTGAGTTGAACAGTACAGGCATGACGTGCAGCCTAAACCGTGTGGCTCGGCTGATGCGTAAAGCAGACATCAAGATCGGGAGACAAAAACAGTACAAGGTAACAACCACCAACTCCAAACATAACCATCCAATAGCTGCAAATACGTTGAACCGCCTCCCTAAAGGGAACCCTGAGTTCTGAGCTACCGGACCTAACGAAAAGTGGGTCGGGGACATTACATACGTGGAAACACGGGAAGGTTGGCTCTACATGGCGGCGATAATGGACATCTACTCACAAAGGGTGATGGGCTGGACAACGGCTAAGCCATGGATAAACACATGGAACAAGAACTGGTAGCGTCCGCTCTACAGATGACTGCTACCCAGCGGCGGCCTGGTGAGGGAGTTCTGCACCACTCGGATAGAGGAAGCCAGTACGCAGCTCGTGACTACCAACAGTTGCTTGGTGCTCACAAGATGCAAGTGAGCATGAGCAGGAAGGGAGATTGCTACAAGCAACGCAGTTATGGAGAGCTTTTGATCTACGCTAGAAGCCTGAATTGCGCAGCAAGAACCTGCGCTACCAAAGTATACGCTTCACGCGCGGAAGCTCGCCAATCGATCTTCGAATACGTGGATGTGGTACTTGCGACAACTTCGCCACTCAGCACTTGGTTACGCCAGCCCAGATTCTTTCGAATCAGCTCATTATCGAAACATCAACGAGTCATTTGTATCAGGGTAATCCCACTCTAGCAACGTCCACCGTACATTACCGTCGGGCTTCGTCAGCTTGCATAATACTGGCCGCTCGGTGGTAAAGCGCACAGCGATCCAAAGCTTGGACAGCAGCATGTATACACGAGCATGTATTATCATCGTGTGCCGGGCGGTCCTGCGTTGCCAGCATCACATACCCGGTGCCGGCACAGCCTGGGCAGTCGCCGCCAGAACCTGTGCATACGGGGCACTCCTCCAAGCTTGGGCTTATTCTGCCATTGGTTAGAAGTATCGTACTGCCCAACCCGAAGCAACTGCTGCACACTAAGTTCACGTTCACACCGGACCGCCGAAGCCAGGCAACGTAGCCGTTTCCTTCACAGGATAGGCACCTGTCCCAGCAGAGGCCTAGATACGTGCCGTCACTAAGTGTGTAGTTAAATGTCTCCTCCGTACCGAACTCCAATTCGTCCGGAGAGTAATCGCAGGTGACCGGGGCCACGGCCCCATGTGGGCACGTCAGCAGTCCTAAGATGGCCGCACGCAGCTCCTTTGCGATTTCTGCACTGCCTATGGCATCCTTGGTATAAGGAGATCCATCGGTCGTACCATCCGGTAAATCAATCACATCATCGTCAGGCATATATGCAGAACCCATAATCGTAGTAACACTACCGTTATTGTTGGCGCAGGCCGTATAGGAAGTGAGGAATTGGTCCAGGTAAAGCATACGATATGCCCGCTCCTCAGCCAAACAACGCGGCCCGGTCAGCTGTATGCCGTTGCTGTGACAACTGCTCTGACAACCGTTTTCGCTTGTGTAGCCGCATGCGCCCAGATCCATTTCTAACCGAATACCAATCCCTGGGATCAGATGTGCGGCGCTCTTGAGCCACCAAGGGCAGTGTTCGTGCTCAACGCACTTCACCGAAGCAGCGTCATCAGACGCGGTGTCATCCGGGGTGGCGCCACCCCGGATGACGCCATCCGAGTTGGTCTCATTGGCCTCGGTGCCATCAGACAGGGCGTCATCCGAGGCGGTGTGGTCGGAGGTGTCGTCGTCGGAGGTGGTGTCATCAACCATATCGCTGCGACCACACTCCGTAACATCCTGGAATGGACAGATCAGCAGTGCATAGAGCCATGCCTCCAGCGCTTCCCTCCGCCAACTCTGTCCAATCTCTCTGAAATGCTTAAGTTGATCCTTAATTACGTCAGGACTATTGTGACTGGAGAGTTTCCTGTAGTGGGTCGCCGCCGCTACAAATCTCCACCTGATCTCATCGTCAGGGAAGGTATGGAGGATCCGCTTGGTGAACTCTTGAGGCTTTTCCGGATCCTCACAAAAGTAGATCCCCGTGATATTGCCAGAGTCAGGGTCGTCGTGAAAAACGATGCAGTATGTATGGGTCTCGTCGGATATATCAGGCCAGGGGTCCAGGTCGATGAACTGTGGATACACGGGCACAGTTGCCTCTGTATCCCCCGCGGTGTCGTGGCTGCGCGGCGTGTCATGCGCACTACTAGGCCTATTGGTCTTGTCGGTATTGGTCTTGTCGGTATTTGACTTCATCGCGTAAATATCCCTTCGTCTATTGCTAAAGAAATGTTGTTATCTGGTAATCCAACTGGATTACCGTCACATGGTCGCATGAGGTCGGTATCCCCAACACGCCCAGTAATCCAGGTAAGGCGGGCAGAATGACCAGGCCTCAGCTGGCTGTACGCTGTGCAGATACTGCTGCTGCTCCACCTCGTGCCCGTCTCGAGAAAACCTGAATGAGCCAGGTACATTACCCGCCCGTTCAGTCAGGCTACCATCACGCATGCAGTCAGCAAGCGCCCACAGGAGGCGCAAATAGCCCGCGGCCTCTGTGTGGCCTCGCTGCGCTTCTGCCCGACTTGCTTCAGGCAGGGTCAAACCGACCTGCCATTCGAAGCTGTCGCGGGGGCAGGCTGCATTGTGTAAGGGGCAGTAGCTGTAGTAGTTGATCCGGAGACTATCCGCAAGCAGGCAGTCGTGTTGCTCGCTTTTGCATATCTCGCCTGACACAAAGTGCCACGACATACCCATCACCTCGTTGGGCAGGCGGACACCCACCCTATCAACGTACAGTGGATACTCCAACCAAATCATTCCGCTACTTGATGGTAGAGGGCCCAGATCAAGCATCGGGGCCTGACTATCATCCTGCAGCTTACCGAAATGCGTAGCCCGTGCCATGAGAAGGTGGGACACTTCTGCCTGGGCAAAATAGACGTTGTCCTCGATGAGGGATTTTCTCACCTGGGCAGAGATAGCATCTATTGGCTGCTCCGTGCGGACGTGCATAAAGCAGGTTGCCTTGCTTGCCAGCGTGTAATTATCACAATAAATACTACAATGGCCCTTCGGGTCAGTAAGATGATGCAGCATGCGAGCATGCATCTCGAACACAGCGCTTACAATGTTGTTACTGACTATATCGACTGCATCCCTTGCCTCGTTTCTATTGTTATCACCATCAGCATCTTGCTTGGTCATTACCAAAGTCCTCCTGATATGTCTTTCTGCGTTCCGTTTAGTGGGAAGTACTGCTTCGCAAACACGGCTTCCCTGAAACCCTGTGGTTAGATGTCAAGTTTTGCATCGTCAGTGAGCCCGGTCTGGACCGGTTCGTTGACATCAACATCGCGCTTACCATGTGGCACTACGGCCTCGGTGGGATAGACGTCGTTGGCGGGTACACGCCTGGTTCTCGACTCTATTCTTGCTGACCTGCTCGGCGGCAGAGTATATAGGACTCTTATTGTCATGCTGTTCTCGAGCTTTTTTGCCACCACTTGTATCCTCCATCAGCGTTGTCATCCTCGAAGTAGTGCAGATTAGCCGGCACTTCCGAGTTCTATTGATCAGTATAAGAAACGGATCGTGACGAACTGATCACAAAAAAGCATCACTTTGATGAAATTTTTCATCAAAGTGATGCTTTTTCGAGGAGATAGCAGTATGATGGCAGTATAATGACCTGCGGAGGTGTAATACGATGTCGGAAAAGACGCGTTTTGGCGATGTGCTGAAGGAGATGAGGAAGCGGCGTGGTCTTAGTCAGCGCGCCCTAGCGGAGGTTGCCGGGGTGCATCAGACGACGATACGCAACTGGGAAAACCGCAGCAAACCACCCAATAATCGGGTGCCTTTGAAGGCGATAGCGGCTAGATTACGTATAGATTTCGCAGACCTATGCAATAGTGAGCTCCCGCCCCCAGGGCTCTGGCTTGAGCAAACACAAGCCGATGCCGCTCGCATGCTACAGGCGCTGGAGGAGTACCCAGGGCTGGCGAGGATATTGCGCGACAAATGGCCTCGCCTCTCACAGTGTGCAAAGAAGATGATCGCAATGCACGCGGAGTTTGTAGTTCAAAACGAACATCTAACTGATAGTTGAGAACAACTTGAGCAATTGCGAAGCCTAGCATGTGGAGGAAATTACTTGCTGTCTGTCTCAAGCAGATCGCGTCGGGCGACAACTTGTTCTGGTTCACCCGCAAGATCTAAAGCATCATTAGTCTCGGCTACGTCCAACTTGGCACGTGCAATCGCGGCCACCAACTCGGCTAGCCTCGGCCCCGCTGTAGCCCACACTCCTTCCTTCGACAAGGTCGAAGACGAAGAAGATACGAGAACGATGTGTGGCATGTGTTGTTTTCGGCGGCCCATCGGCAAATGCTACCTGTTACAATATGAATATGCATCCTTTATGTCCTAGCCATTATTTCGCGATGAGCGCATCTTGTCAAATGCTTATCTGCTCTATCTGCCACGTCTGGACGTGTTGAAGCTGTGGAGACGGCGCCACATAGCCGGAGGCTTATGGAGATAAAAACAGCAGGCTCGTATATCGGAGAAGTGCGGACGGCGAATAGCCAGACGTGAGGTGCTTCATAAATGAAGAGTACAATAGTTAGTCTATGGTACGGCAGAGGGGCCTGCGCCGTACCATAGACTAACTATTGTTTATCCAGCTGTCAGGCTGCGACCCTCGTTATCTGCACTGGGTCACAGCCCCCATGCTGCATTGAGCTCTTGGGTTGGACTACAACCAGTAATCAGGCACGTGTAGGTGGATTACGCACTCGGCTGGGCTAAGTGTAATCTCTGACACAAGCAGGTCAAGCACTTCCCTGATGACATGATCACGCTCCTGTGAGGCGCCCATACGCAGCATACTGCGGTTGTGAGATAGGAACGCTTTAACGTCCTCTTTATCCAGCCTTACTCGCGAATGGTCCAGATTACGTTCGACTTGGCTTACCAACTCCTGCTGCGCTGCTACAGCCTCTTCATGCTCGCGCTGAACCTGTAGGGCGAGAGCCGTCGGAGAGGGCATAAGGAGGAGGTTGCGCGTGATTTGCACCGCCTGCCGAACAAGCTGCTCATGCACCTGCTTTTCACGTAAATACCTGTCGCTCAGTTCGGTGACTCCCTCAGATAGCAGGGCGTTGGTCCAGTCTAGCAACTCGTCCATAGTGCCCGCTTCGAGGATGACGTTGACGAGATGATCGAGAACGAGTTGCTCAAGTTCTTCGGCGGGAATGTTCCAACCGGGCTTGCAGACCTTGCACCTGTAGTAGCTGTACTGCCCTTTGCCCTGCGAGCCGACTACAGTCGAACCGCACGTCTGGCAGTGTGCCCTCCCAGAGAGCACAAACGAGCTAGCCAACCGGCGCGGATGCAATAATTCAGAGTGCTCCGGTAATGCCGCCCTGTTTCGCGCCATTACTTCTTGCACCTGCCTGAAAAGCCCCTGGGTAAGGATGGGTGGGTATACACCCTCGTACTCCTCACCACCGTAGCGCAAGACACCCGCGTAAGCCGGATTGTGAAAGAGATGGTTCCAACTTCCCTTGGCGTCAGGTGGGAAGATGGCCGTTTGCCTTGCAATCTCACGCAGCGTGTAGCCGCCCACCTTCATTTCGAAGGCTCTCTGAATGGAGGGGGCAATTGATTCGTCAACCATACAGCGCATTGCTATCCGCGGAGTACCGTCAAATCGTTTGGTGCCAAGGTTTTCCTCCACTGTGACAAAACCCTTAGGGGGTGTGCCACCCGGAAGATAACCCTGCACGGCAAGGTGATGTAGGCCGCGCCTCGTGTTTTGCTGGATATCGATGCGTGCCATCTCGTTTTTCCAGTGTATGAGTGCCTCGTAGAGCCTCCCCACTGATCCGTCAGGTATATTGTCTTGCATCGACACTATCTGCCAGCCGGCCACTCTCAGTTCGGAAGTGTAAAGCATTGCGTGGTCCATGTTGCGAGCGAAGCGGGAAAAGTCCCAGATGATGAGAAGATCGGCCACGCGGGGCTTCTGGCGTGCTTCCCATATCATCCGCTCGAAACCGGCCCGCTCTTCGGTTGACTTGCCGGATATGCCGATATCCCGGTATATCTTGACGATTATCCAACCGTTCGCATCGCAGAACTGTCGGACAGCGGCCTCCTGTGAATCAATACTCTGTCCATCGCCGGGTGAGTGCCGCAGATAAATTATCACTAACGTGCCTGGCGGCGGTAGGGTTCCTCTCGAACTTACGTTGACTGCCGCCCTGGTGGCAACCTTCACAGTGAACAGCATGAGAACCAGGGCCAAATGAACAATCAGTTGTAAAGCCTTCATCTTATACTCCTTTGCGCGTACCGTCAGATAAGAAAGCAGCCCGAAAGGCAAGACATAATAATGGGCCTTGAGATTACACTCACCGCCACGGCGTCTGCTTTGTTTTATATGTAGGGATGCAGAGCTATCCGCGCAGAGTCTACGCGGCAGAAGGCGGTAAACTCAGGCCCCAAAGGTACTAACCCGCCGAGGAGATTGTCCCTCGGCGGGTTAGTACCTTTGGGGCTTTTTCGTTTGAAGCAGGATTATGCGTGCCCCTTGGTCCAGCTCGTTCGGCTTACCGGAACGAAGTGTATGTCTATATTGGCGTTTCTGCTGCTGATGCAGGCAGCAGCGCTTCCCACTGTGATCTGGTACGCCCTGAGATAGGGAGGCCAAAGTCAGGTACCTTGATTACTAGCGGAAAATTGCTGCTCGCACCACTCTTCGCTGAGAGAAGTAGTACGTGATGGTCCGGCATGTTGCGCGCAAAAGCAGTAACTGTTTCGCGGTCAGCGAGGCCTGACGCAACCACGTAGTGGATATCCTCGTCGCTTGGCATCGGGGTAACGAAAATATTGTCAGCCAATCGCAAGACTGCATTGGGTAACATGCTCGGCGTGTTGCTGAGGAACCAAAGTGTGACGCCAATGTGCCGTATTACCGTACAAAGCTGGTTAATCTCGGCCTCAGGCAAGTATTGATGGGCTTCATCGAGCAGTAGCATCGGGTAGTAGGGCACCACTGCTGGGTCGACTGCGTGTGCCCTGGCTTGCTCGTCGCACAGTTGCCGAAGCGTATCTACCACCTAATCATTGACCCAAGACAGAACTTGCACGCGGATGCCAAGGCTGTTCAAGTTGGCTGGCCATAGCACCCGCGTGCGGAACGTTACGATATCTACCGCGAGACATCCTCTAGTGTTACTCCCAATGGCTTTAACTCACCATCAACGAGCGGCGTTGATTTCATGAGATAGTAGAGTTGCCTGCTTTCAGGGTGTTCCCATATGGAGTCCCAAGGAAGATCGGCTATCTGGATTGCTGGGACGTTTGCGGCGTCACAGACGTGAGTGAGAAGAGCGCACGGCAGGTCGTAGGTCCAACATGTCTCTCTGTACCACTGAACCTGGCTTGACTCGTCGGGGACATTCGGGATCAACCACTCTGCCACTCCTGCGTGCTTCACAAAGAAATCGAGGCCGAACACCTCAACGATCTGCGTCTCAGCGGACAGATCGTACCCGTCTTCGTGCGGCAGCGTGACGGTTGCCAGGAGCACGCCACGCGCGGCCTGTACCTCACCGACGTTGGCCACAACAAGATCCCAGTAAGTGCGACACCATTCCACGACCTGCTCAGATGTTCCCCAATATACTGGTACGTTCCCTGCCAGGGTGCTAGAGCGGTAAATCACTTGGCCGTCCAGTAACGCTTTTGCCCACATATCGCCGCCGTAGCAGCGTGTTCCGCGGACACTCGGGGGTATCCTGAGGGCGAATGTCCACTCCACCGTTGGAGGAGGCGGTGCGATGGTGGCGAGCAGCCCATCTAGGGCCACTCCTCCGTTACGGAGGCAGGTACCGGCATCGCCGCCGGTTCCATCTCCAACGATTGACATGAGGATCTCTTTCATTCTCTTATCTCCCGTGATTATCTTTCGTTGAACTTGCGGGTAGGCGCGGTAGCGCGCAAACCCTTCTCTCACCCAATACGTTGTGCGTAGAAGAAAGCCGTAGCAGAACTCTACCTGACTGCCATCAGAGTGCAATTCGTAGCCCACTCGTGTCGAGCAATGTATACTGATTCTGTTAAAGTAATCTGGTAGTTGCTGCGATTGACCATCCTCTGCCATAACAGTATTGTGCTTAATCAATACTAACATAGTTATGTAAGAACGTCAAATACGCCATATGCAACAGCTGCCCTTACATTATTTCGAAGCCATATCTGCAAGCTAAGCCGACAAATAGGTGAGGACGAGATGAGCCTGGGTAACTTTGTGAGACAAAAGAGGGAGGAGAAGGGTCTGACACGTAGTGCTATGGCTCGTGCAGCAGAGATCAGCGTTACTTACGCAGCGGCCATCGAGCGCGGCGCTATTAGGCTGCCGTCCATTCCCATCTTGCAGCGCCTAAGCCGTGTGTTATCCATCGAACTAGAGGAGCTATATAGTGCTGCTGGGGTGCAGCCACCACCCGTGGACACTCCGCCCGATCCTCGATTAGCTCAACTGTCGGCACAACTCGATGCTGATCCTACGATACGTAGGGTACTAAGCCTCTGGGAAACGTTGGCAGAGAAGGACCGCCGCCTGGTAGTGCAGCTATTATCGGACCTGGCCGCATTGAGAGATCATCTTGCGAGCCTGCAGAACGAGGTGGACAGCCAAGTTGAAGGATCCGAGACCAGCGATTAGCTTGACAATCGCGACATGCTACCTCACATAGCACAATGAGCAACGTAATCACCAACATCTGCACTGATACATGTGAGCGGTTGTCCTTGTACTGGCTACCTGCCACATCCACGCTCACGCTACTCTCCGGTAGTCGTGGTGTAACCCCCCAAGGACCGGAAAGCTGATTACCTTTGTCTCCGCCCTATCAGCTTGATCTGCACTTGTTGTACCTTCCTCCACCGGTGTGCGCGCCGCTTCTGGTATCCTTTGACCAATCCCCTGATGTGGGCGGGCCCGGTTGTAGTAGGCCATATACTCCTTGATCACTCGGTACAGACGCTTCTCACTGAGGATCAATATGTGGTCCGTGCATTCGCGCCTTACACTGCCCACAAACCGCTCGCAAGATGCGTTTGCTCGAGGCGCCTTGTACGGCGTGCGCAGCACCTCGATGCCGCTGCCTGCCACTACACGCTTGAACCTCTCTGCGTATTTGCTGTCGTTGTCCCTTATCAGGAACCTGGATGTTTGCCCGAAGGGTGTCGCTTCCCTCAGTTGCTGCGCCGTCCACTCATCTGTTGGGGATCGCGTTACGCTAAAGTGGACCACCCGTCGAGAGCCAAGCTCGAATATGAAGAACAGGAACAAAGGCCGGAAGAACAGATCGTACACCGGTAGGAAACCGCAAGCCCAGACCTGGGGAGCGTGGTTATGCACGAAAGTACACCAGTTTTGGTTGGCCTTGCGTTCTGTGGGACCAGGCCCGTGTGCCTGGTGCATGTACTTCTGGACAGTGCGCTTGCCCACTCGGATGTCGAGCTTGAGCAACTCTCCGCTAATGCGCTCTGCTCCCCACAGGCGATTTTCGAGAGCCATCCTCTTTATCAACCCTACAGTTTCGGCAGATAACCTCGGCTTACGAGAAGCGGTCTTGGACTTTCTCCTCCAGAAAAGGCGGAAGCCCTCCCTGTGCCATCTCAGCAGAGTGTCAGGCTGGACGATGAGCAACGCGTTCCTCCACGTTCGCAGCCTACCTGCGAGCAGCATCAAAGGGGCTCGGTCGGTCTTGGTGAGATGTGGTCGGCTGACCTGACGGCGCAGGACAATCAACTGCTGGCGCAGCAAGGCATTCTGCACGAGCAGTTCCGACTTACTGTGACAAACATCCAGCGCTGCTCCAGGTACAGCACTGGCCACTATACTCGTGGGAAGAAGATTACCGGTTGGCTTCCGCCACAGCACATTTACAAGGCTACGCCGGAATGCCGGGATCACAAACATCACAAAGAACTGAAGAAACGCGATCAATTAGAATACTTCTCCTTGTAGAAGAATGCCGAGTGAAGGACGCTGCATTCATTCTAATTGTTTGGTATTGAGCCATGCCACGGAGAAGTACTAGACTGGGGAGCTCAGTGAGATTGTGCGTCTACATGACTGGTCCTTCCACGCACGGATGAGCAATGTAGCCAGAACACGATGCGCCGAGTGTGGTTGTGTAGCACGTGTGCTGGCTGCTGATCTTGATACTGACGCTGCTGATCTCGGGGCCTTTCACGGGCGGTGCCCCCCATGCACGCTAGCCGACCTTAGGCGTCTCTTTAGCCTGGGCTGGTTCTCTACACCCCTCCGGATCTCGCGGACTCACACGGAGGAAGCTTAAGTATGTGGCGTGGTCGCTTACTTTTGAGACCATGTGAATATAGGTGCGACCGTCTTTTTGAAACAATCAACTAATGTCTGGTGGTGGGCCGCGTTGCGCCATGCAGGCTATTAGTCTCCGAAGAATAGATCCGTCCTGTTTACCTGGAACGATGTAAACCTCCTACTCCTTCCATAGCACACGCCGTGAACTGGAGGACTCTGGCACTCTTACAGTCCACGGATGCTTATTCAGAGCGCCGGTAGCATTCACAGTGCTACAATAGCGGAGTTCATTCGCATTTGGACCGCCCAGAAGTAGCCCAGGTGTTTGAGCAATAAAGACCTACCTTTTCGTTTGATCCTACGGTGCCGGGGCACCGTAACGGTCACTCGCGCAAAATAGTACCTTTGTCGTTACAAATTACCCTCGGTCAATTGGTCCCTATATTGGCGGCCACAATAACGCGCCCAAGGCGTGCATAATTGTATTATCCTTGGCCGGTCTTACCCGGCAGCACAAGATCAGTCTCACATATTGGGCCATTCACGCTGGCCTTCTCCCAATCGTATTGCGGTTATCTGACCGCTGAATCGTTCACCGGGTAAGGGCAACCCGCACTCCTCGAAGAGATCATTAAGCAAGTACAAATAGCCTTCGGCCAAATCAAGGTGCCGTAAGGCACTGTGCAGTGCAGCTCGTGTGAGCTCCGTGAGAGGCTTGGAGACGCGGGGTTCCGCAGATGAGGCGGAACCAAAGGGTGATGAAGAGATACCACGACTCGGTGGGCCGATCGGTACAGCATGTTGAAATTGCCGTACGCGGCGTTTAGTCAATACATGCTGAATGATGTTCGTCTCAGCACCAGCACTGTTTGCTGTGGATGAGGATGCAGAAAGAGCTGTATTGGATGTGCTGACGGCTCCCAAAACTAAGAGACCTGGTTGCACTTCATCACGCACTGATTGTAAAGAATCTAGCAAAAGCTCAATTTCGAGGGGTGTAGCAATCTCTAGGGAGGCCGGTATCAGCACGCTATCTGCACCACCCAGGGCACAAACCGCCAGAGTGTTTAGGTCTGATGGCGCGTCAATCAATATGTAGTCGTAATTTGACCTTAGGCGCTGGAGGAATCGCTGAAGGCATACTCCCCATGCACGCATGCGGTACATTTTCTGCGCTTGAATGAATGACCCTAAGCCATTGGGTGCAAGATCAGGACCGGACGTAGTGTGCACAATTACATCGCTTATCCCGATTGTCCGGTCCAGCATCGCATCAACAATGGATGGGGCGTCACCTTCCAGTGTAACACCGAAACGAGCACTCAAGTCAGCATGGGGATCCATATCTACGAACAGGACTCTTCCGCCCAGGTTGTAGAGTGCCATTCCAAGTTCAAAGGTCACGGTGGTCTTCCCGCTGCCGGATCTTGGGTTGGCGATGCACATTATATAGGCACCCCCATGCGCGTGCCCTAACCGGTTTTCTTCTCCCTGGTCTAGGCCGTTCCTGAACGCGAGTAGATCCCCTTCACTTATACGGTAATGTCCGCCCTGTGTAGTGATCGCCCCGAGCATCCCTTGCCTGATGTAGCGTGCGACAGTTGCACTATTCACCCGCAGGCGCCGGGCAACTTCGGATGTCTTCAGCAACTGTCGCTGTATGTCTTTTGCCATAACATCTCCTCCAGTAAGGTGTCTATACCCTTACCTGCTGGTTAATTAGTTGAAAAACGGCGCAAGCCCTACCAGCTGTTGGACCCATCCTATCTGGCTCGTCAGTGATATTCCGCAGCGGTGATCCACAATCTATGATTTGCTGCTGTATAGCCACCGCTGCATTTCATCCGGTGACAACCGTCTCGACAAGGCGTTGAACATCGTAGAGTGCATATAGCGATGTCCACGCAAGATTCCTGCAAAGAGCCCGGCCAGATTTGGTGGTACAGCCATAAGTGACAGCAGCGCACCTATGAGCGACAGCGTCTCTGGATGAACTGCGAAATGGCTTTCTGTGTGATCGAGAGCCGTTATCATGGCTACGCGACAGGCGGGCTGCTCGTCTAACATGATCCTCAATATGTTTGCTTGTTCGATCCTGGACGTGAGAAATCGAGCTCGGGAAACAACGAGATCAGGCTCCTCATTCCGAATGAAGGCCAAAAGTTCGCTTGAGTTAGTAGCTATACCCGCTACCTGGAAGCCCGCCTTTATAGCAACGTCTCTCCACCAATTGGCTACACCCGGTTGATTCTGCCCGATGACTACCCTACCCGGAACTTTTTCAACAGTCCTGCATACGTTCAAATCTTCCAGCCTACTTCCTTGCTTGTTGTCTGACGAGATGAGCAACTCCCGCTCGATCACCCTGAACCCCGCCTTCTCAAGAATTTGTATGGCTACAACTTTGTCCTGAAACAGGCCCCGTTCCACCAGCGCAGTTGCCTTCTCTACTGCAGCCGCCTGCATTTCGTCACAACCTCGTACATCTACGAGTGCTTCTATTGGCGCAGTGCCCGGCGCGGATACGAGCATCTGGTATTGCTCCAGCAATGGCCTGCTTACGTGGCCGAAAGGCGCCAGGGTAAGCTCCAGCCCACGAACGAGATTTCGCAACGTACTCGGCTCCATTCCCAGGGACTCCGCCATCGCGAGATAGTCGCTTCCTGCAGCCCTATATTCCAGCACAGCCCTTTCAACATCTGTGAGAGCGTTAAGGAGTTCTTCAGCCTTTACGCCGTAGCCTTGAGGGCCAAGCCGGCAGATACTCACCTTAGCTTGGTTCCGTTCCGCTCTACCCTCGATTGAATAAGAGCCCGCGATGGGCCTACCATATGGACCCCGCATGCTTAGTGGGTTGTTTACCACATATGCCTCCTTGCTTTCTCTCGCCGGATCGTAATAGCTTTTGCTAATGGTGCGGACAAACCGTCTGGGTGGCTCATCCTGAGCACTCACCAGTATTACATACATAAGTCTACACCAGAAGTGGCCACTGTGCAACTGCAACGCACCATACAACATCACTGAACCCTGCTATGCAGATTATATTCTACAAAACTTAGCGATGCGCTTTCTCTCTATGTGTATGCAAAACACCTTGACAAATAGGATTAAATAGCATCAAATAGAAGCAGAAATGGGCTGTGGGCATGTAGGAAATGGAACACAAGCTCGTATATAAGGTGACAAACGGGCGAACCTATTCTAATTGCCCTTCTTTTGCTTGTCGTCGGAAATCTGGATATTTCACTTGGATCCTGGCTTGCTCTCGAGTCGAATACGAGCACTGCGAAAGTCAGAGGGGCTCAGCCAACGAGGTCTAGACGCGTGCGCTGGATTGGCGAACGGCTATACCCAAAAGCTTGAAGCGCAAGGGATCACTAACCCAGGCATACAGCAGCTTGGCAAAATAGCGGCTGCACTTAACAGTAGTGTTGTAGCATTACTCAGTGATACGCCCGAAGAGCAAACCCAACATGACGTAGCCGCCAGGGAATTAGCTCGGATAATCCTCGGTCGCCCACATCTAGCGAAAGCATACGAAGATCTAGTCTCAATTGAGCAATCGGACCCGGCACACTTGTCGGCTGTATTGCTCATAATTTCAGACGTGCGTGGCGCGCTCGACTGTGGCCTTGAAGGACCTCTACAAGCGGAGGGCATCGCTTAGCAGGCGTTCAATGCCCAACGCGTCGGTGATGTGCCTCACAGCTTTGACGGTAACTTTCTTCATGTGGTAACTTCACTGTTGCTAACAGGTCCCTCTCGCAATCCTTACTGCTGTATGGTGATAGCCCTTTGCACAGACAAAGGGCTCAAGCAGCTTCCGCAATGGTAGCCACTGCTATGGACATTGTTACCAAATTGGTTCACGGTACTGACCAAGAATTTTGCACTACATATCCCACAAGCGATCAATCCCCGACTTGGACAGTAGCTCTACTAAACGTTCTTCTAATCTTATTTAGGGATTGATCGCTTGTGGGATATGTAGTGCAA